>JACPOA010000031.1 GCA_016185205.1 Hyphomicrobiales bacterium
AATCAGCGCCGCGATGGCCGCCAACAGGCCCCAGTTCGATGCGAGCCAGCCTTTTTCCACTTGAGTCGGCTGCGCGATCACGCGAGCCGTCGATGGGGCCGCGAGAGACATGATGTCCTCCAATGCAATTGATTCCGCTTCGATTGAATCATTCACAATTGCGCAATTGACGCGTTGAGACAGATCAAAACCGTTGAATTTACTGGGGTTAATGCCGCAAGGGCGGTAGCGGGATGGTGACGGTAAAACAACGAAGGCACGCTCTCGCGTGAGACGCGGCAGCGCTGTCAAACCTCAAAATCGCAGCAGACGGACACGCGCCCGCCACGGACTAGCTTGTGTGCTTAGTGCCTCAGCGCCGCGTCCGGCGCCTCGATTGTCATGCCCGAACTCGGCTCCACCCAAACCATGTGATCCTTCACCGCCTTGACGCCGGGAATGTTCTCGGCCGCGACCTTGAGCGCCTGGCGCTGGCGTTCGTCGGTGATCACGCCCCACAGCTCGACCACGCCGTCGCGCACCACCACATTGGTCATCGCCACCGGCGCCCATAGCTCCTTTTGCATTTCCGCCAGCAGACGCTCGCGGATGGTCGCATCGTCCTTGGCGGTGGGCTGCGCCACGCGCGCCAGGCTGACCATGGCGTGCATGAGATTGGAGCGCGTGATGATGCCGACCATCAGGCCGCCGCACAGAACCGGTACGCGTTTGATGCGCCGCCGCTCCATCACATCCACGATCTCTTCGATCGGCGTGGCGACATCGACGGTCTGCACGTTGGCGGTCATCACTTCGGAGACCTTGTTGCCGTGCGAATGGCTGTATTCGGCCGCGATGCGGCCGGGACCCATCAGGAATTCGAGCCAGCGCGAGCGCCGCCGCTCGGTCTTGGTCTCGCGACGGCGCAGGAAGTCGCCTTCCGACAGCACGCCGACCAGATTGCCGTTATTGTCGATCACCGGCAGGCCGCTGATATGATGCTGCAGCATCAGCCGCGCCGCCTGCAATACCGTCGCATCCGGATCGATCGAGATCACGTCGCGGGTCATCACGTCTTCGGCTTTCATGGGCCAGCCTCCGATCGTTGGAAACTCACGCAAGCACAAAACCGCAATTTTGACCTTGATGCAGGTCAACATCCGTTGAGCTGCGTCAATGTTTCCATTCCGGCGGCGGTAGCGGGGTCCAGCTGCGCTTCAAGGCCAGATCGTCGCAGATCGCATTGGCCGCGATGTAACCGGGCGCGCCGTTGACGCCGCCGCCATTGCCCGAGGACGAGCCGCACAGATAAAGCCCTTCCACCGGCGTGCGCGAGCCGGGCAGCAGCGGGTGCGGACGATTGATGCCAAGCTGATTGGGCACATAGGCGCCCATGCGCACCGCGCCCTGCCGCATATTGCTGTTGAGCCGCTCGACATCGAGCGGCGTGAACAGATAGGTCCCGAGCAGATTGTCGCCTTCCAGATTGGAGGCATAAATGCGCCAGTAATCCAGAATGCGCTGGCTGTAGTCCTTGCGGTTGCTGTCCCACTCCCGCGGTCCGCCGTCGACCGAATAGGGCGCGAACGGCCACCAGAACGCCGAGTGCTGGCCGGGCGGCGCATAGGTCGGATCGAACTGGCTATTGCAGGCGCCGTTGCCCATCAGAACCTTGGGAAATTTCTTGGCGGCGCAGTCGTCGAAGCAGCTCGCCACCTCGTCGATATTGTCCATGCCGAAAAACACGTTGTAGGCGCGCGCCATATCCGGATCGAAAGCACTCGCGCGATAGACCGGCGCGTTCTTCAGCGCCAGATGCAACGTGACCAGGCTGTGGTTGCCCCAGTGCCAGGACCTGGCCTTCTCGCGCACCGGTTCGGGAAACAGCTCGGCGCCGGCCATGTCGACGGTGGCCGGAAAGTCGATCGCGCTGGCGACGAATTTGGCTCCCGCGATGAACCGGCCATCGGCGAGCTTGACGCCGGTGGCGCGACCGCTTTCGACCTTGATCTCCTTGACATCGGCGCAGGTGATGACCTCGCCGCCGCCGGCTTCCACCACGCGCGTGAGCGCATTCACCAGCGACACCGCGCCGCCCACCGGCAGCGTGAAGCTGGCGATATTGGCGAAGATCGCCGGGAACACGATGCCGGCGCCGGCCACGTTTTCGGTGGTGATGACATGCATGTAGGACGTAAACAGTGTGCGGATACGTTCATCCACAAAATGCTTGCGCACCACGCTGAATAAATCATGTTGCGCGTGCGACAGCAGTTCCTTCGCCTTCGGCCCGCTCAGCCGGTCGAGAAGCTGCTCGCGCGGCAAGGGCGCGTTGTAGAGCAGCGAGGCCAAGAGCGGCCGCATCTCGACGCAATAGGTATTCCAGAGTTCGCGGAAGGTCGCGGCGTCCTGCTGGGAAAAACGCGCGAGCGAGGCGCAGGTCTTGTCGAGGTCCTTATGGATCACCACGCAGGTACCGTCACGGAACGCGGCCGCCTGCTGCACCGGCGGCTCGATATAGGAGAAGCCGTAGCGATAGAGCTCGAGGTCCTCAATCAGCGGGCAATGGCTCATGCCCATGTAGAAATTGGCATGCAGGTTGAGCCGGAAGCCGGGCAGTTGGTCGCTGTCGGTGCTGCAGCCGCCGCCGATGCGATGGTTGCGTTCGAGCACCGCGATGCGCAGGCCGGCGCGCGCCAGATAGGCGGCGAGCGTCAAGCCATTGTGACCGGCGCCGATCACAACCCCATCGAAATTCGTCATCGGGCCCCTCCCCGGCCGGCGCGGCTAAGCCGCGACCCACGGGGAGGTTACAATGTCGGCAAAAATGCAACAACGGAGCAATGGCGTCGCCAGCCGTAGCTCGCACCCGCAAAAAAATGCCCCGGCAAACCGTGCCGGGGCAGTTAAGCCGAACAAAAGTCAGGGAGGACGATGTCCGGCGTTAGGCGTTCAGACGAGTCAGTGCAGCCCGGTTGCGCAGCACGATGCGGCGCGAGCTCGGCACGGCAATCGCCGCGGAATTCTCAAGCTGCGTCAGTGTGCGCGAAACAGTTTCGATGGTCAGTCCGAGATAGTCGGCGATGTCCTGGCGTGACATCGGCAGATCGATTTCGTTGCCGGCGGGCGCGCGCTTGGCCATTTCCAGCAGGAAGCCGGCCACGCGCTCCTGCGCGGTCTTGATCAGCAGCATGATGTGGTCCTGCACCCGCTGCAATTCGCTGGCGGTCATCGCCCAGAGCTGGCGGGCGACGTCGGTCTCGCGCGCGGCCAAGTTGACGACCGTACTGCGCTTGATCACCAGAATTTTGCAGTCGACGATGGCTTCGGCGGAAAACGTATGTTCGGTACCGACCTCGAGGCCGAAAATATCGCCGGCCAGATAGAAGGCGCCGATCTGGCGGCGGCCGTCGTTGAGCACCTTGTAGGTACGCACCGTTCCGCTGATGACCTTGTAGAGATATTCGGCCGGCTCGTTCTCGCCGTAGATTTCGGCGTTGCGGGCGAACGGCATGGGCGCACCCATCAGTTCGATCGAGGTGCCGGTCGTGTGTGCGCTCACCGGAGGAAGCGGCCGCACGGCACGGCCTGTCGCCTGACGAGAAGTACCGCGATGGATCAACGTCTGGGTGAGCATGGCGCCTGGCCCTCGGTAAATTCGATGGTGATGGATACCGCTGGAGCCGGGCGCCCGAAATTCAGATAATCTCCATAGGGGGTTTACCGGAGGCGTCCGGACGAACGCCTTGGTCGCGAACTGGTCTCATGCTCGCAAGGTCTGTATGCCGGAAGCCATTGTAAGAGCTAACGTTTTTTCGCCCGAGGAGCGCGGCCGAATTTGGCGCTACGGCGTTGCCCCGACTATGGTCGCCCTGGCCTTGGCGGCCCGCGCCCTGCTTTCGCCGTTCGTGCCCGACGACGCGATATTTCTGTATTTTTTGCCACCGGTGCTGATTTCGGCCGGAATCGGCGGCCTCGGGCCCGGTCTGCTGGCGACCACGCTCAGCATCGTGGCGGCATTATTCGTGATGCATGAGCCGGCCACGCTGTCCCGCTCCGCGCTGGTCAATGGCACCGCCTTCGCCATCATTGCCATCGGCGTGTCCTGGGGCGGCGAGCTGCTGCACCGCAGCCGTCGGCGCGCGAATCTCATGACGCGCGACGCGCTGGCGCGTGAAGCGCATCTGCAATCGATTCTTGACACCGTGCCGGAGGCGATGATCGTCATCGACGAACGCGGCATCATGCAATCGTTCAGCAGCGCCGCCGAGCGGCTGTTCGGCTTGCGGGCAGCCGACGCGCTCGGACAAAACGTCGATACCCTGATGCCGGAGCCCTATCGGGAAAATCATGACAGTTATTTGCGGCGTTATTTGAACACCGGCGAACGCCGCATCATCGGCATCGGCCGCGTGGTCGTCGGCCAGCGCAAGGACGGCTCGACCTTTCCGATGGAGCTTGCGGTCGGCGAGATGAAATCGGGCGACCGCCGTTTTTTCACCGGCTTCATCCGCGACCTGACCGAGCGGCAGATGACCGAAGCGCGCTTGCAGGAATTGCAGTCCGAACTCGTGCATATCTCCCGGCTGACCGCCATGGGCGAGATGGCCTCGACGCTGGCGCACGAGCTCAATCAGCCGCTGTCGGCCATCTCCAACTACCTCAAGGGGACGCGGCGGATGCTCGAGGGAAATAAAGACGATCGCTCGGCAACCATGCGCGACGCCCTGGAAAAGGCAGCCGATCAGGCGATGCGCGCCGGGCAGATCATCCGGCGCCTGCGCGATTTCGTCTCGCGCGGCGAAAGCGAGCGCCGGGTCGAAAGTGTCACTAAGCTGGTCGAGGAAGCCAGCGCGCTGTCGCTGGTCGGCGTCAAGGACCGCGGCATCCGCGTGCAGTTCCAGTTCGACCCGACGGTCGATCTGGTGTTCGCGGACCGCGTGCAGATCCAGCAGGTGCTGCTCAATCTGATCCGCAATTCGATGGATGCCATGGAGACGTCGAAGACGCGCGATCTCGTGGTCATCATCGCCCCGGCCAACGACAGTCACGTCCAGATCAGCGTGGCCGACACCGGTTCCGGGATTGCGCCCGAGATCGCCGAGCAGCTGTTCCAGCCGTTCATCACCACCAAACGCCAGGGCATGGGCGTCGGCCTGTCGATTTCGCGCACCATCGTCGAGGCGCATGGCGGAAAAATCTGGGTGGAGCCCAATCCCGCCGGCGGGACGATTTTCCATTTCACACTTGCAGTCGTAACGGAAGGGGATGTCAACGATGCAGCCTGAGCCGATCATTTATGTCATCGACGACGATGATGCGGTCCGGCAATCGCTGGAGTTCCTGCTGAAAACGGCCGGGATCACGGTGCGCAGCTTCGAATCGGGCAAGGCCTTCCTCGAAGTTCTGCCGGAGATACGCTCCGGCTGCATCATCACCGATGTGCGCATGCCGGAGATCACCGGCATCGATCTGCTGCGCCGCGTCAAGGAGACCAATCCGTTTCTTCCGGTTATTGTCATCACCGGCCACGGCGACATCTCGCTCGCGGTGGAGGCGATGAAGATCGGCGCCGTCGATTTCCTGGAAAAGCCCTTCGATGACGACCAACTGCTCGCCGCGGTCCGCGCCGCGCTCAGCTATGACGCCGATATCGGCAAGCGCAAAGCCGAGCTTGCCGACATCCATGACAAGCTGGCGGCGCTGTCGAACCGCGAACGGCAGGTGCTCGAAGGCCTGGTGGTCGGCAACGCCAACAAGACCATCGCCTTCGATCTCGGCATCAGCCCGCGCACGGTCGAAATCTATCGCGCCAACCTGATGACCAAGATGGCGGCCAACAGCCTGTCCGATCTGGTGCGCATGGCGATGATATCGGGCCTCCTCGACAATGCCGGCAAAAGCGGGCGCTGATCGGCTATCTCAAGCGGCCGATGACTTCGCGCCAAGCCCGCGCATGAAGCGTTCGCGGATCTGCACCGGATCGCGGTCGGTGGTGGCGACCGCCGGTTTGTGATCGATGCGCGCGGCGATCAGTCTGGGTCCGCGGTCATTGAGCGCGGCGGCGACCAGGCGGTCGAAGTCGTCCTCGTCGGCGGCCCAGGCGCTGTTGGCGATTCCGGCGCCGCGCGCGATGGCCGTCAGATCGGCGGTCGCGGCGCTCGCGGTCGGCTGCGAACCGGTGATCTGGTAGATACCGTTGTCCCACAGAACAATCGTCAGATTCTTCGGCGCCCGCATGGCGACGGTGGCGAGGCAGCCGAGCTGCATCAGCAGCGAGCCGTCGCCTTCGAGCGCGATCACGTGCCGCTTCGGCTGCGCGATGGCGACGCCAAGCGCGATCGGGATGGCAAGACCCATGCTGCCCAGCATGTAGAAATTCTGCGGGCGCTGGCCGCACGCCCACAGATCGAAATTGGCGTTGCCGATGCCGCCGATCACGGCTTCGTCGTGCTTGAGCCGGCCGACCAGCCGCTTGGTCAAGTCGAAGCGGTTCATCACTTTTGCGTTGTGGGCGCCGATGGCTCCGGTTTGGCTGTGGGTCATGGGGCTGCTCATTGCGCGAACACTTTTCCGCCGGTCAGCAGCGGCGAGAGGATGAAGGCGACCGGGGCCTGTGTGGCGACCGCCTGCTTGATCGAGCGGTCGAGGATGAAGGCGAGCTCGTCCTGGCGTGTGATCGTGTGATTTTCGACGCCGAGCGCATCGAGCACGGGCCGCATCGTCTTGCACACCATGGCTTGGCCGAGATTGAATTCGCCGAGCGTGCCGCGCTCGGACACGAACAGCAGCGCCGGGATCTGGCACGGCACCACCAGCGAGGCGAGCGCGTTCGGAAGGGTGGCAAAGCCGCTGGTCTGCATCAGCACGGCGCCGCGCATGCCGCCCATCCAGGCGCCGGTGACGATGCCGAGGGCTTCTTCCTCACGCGTGGTGGCGAAGGTGGTGAAGAAGGCGTCGCCGTGCAGCGCCTTGATCAGCGGGGTGAGCACCTTGTCGGGGACATAGGTGATGAGCCTGACGTTATTGCTCTTGAGAGTTGCAAGCACGGTCTCGTGCCAGGCGGCTGATCGCATTTGGGGTTCGGTCATTGATCGATCGACCAGGTTAGGCGCCGTCCGAATGCCATGGAATTGGCGGCCGCGGCACCAGCCGGCTGTGGAGCTGCTGCATCAGACGCCATTGCTCCAATGATCGCAATAGCTTACCCTAAACTTACCATCGGCGCTAATGAGAAAAACAATGCCGAAAAAACCAAGGGGTGGACAATGACGAAAATCAAAGCAGACCCGGCGCTGTCGCGGCGCGGTATCATCAAGGGCGCGGCCGCGCTGGCAGCCGGCATCGCCGCTCCGGCGATCCTGAACATCCGCTCGGCTTATGCCGCCTACCCGGACCGCACGGTGAAAATCATCGTGGCCAATACGCCCGGCGGGCCATCCGATCTGGTCGGCCGTGTGGTTACAGCCGCGCTTCAGCAATCGACCGGCAAGACCTTCATCATCGAGAACATCGGCGGCGCCGGCAGCAATATCGGCATGGGCGCCGCCGCGCGTTCGGAGCCGGATGGCTACACCTTCCTGCTGGCGACCAATGCCTATTCGATCAACGCCACGCTTTACAACAAGATCCCCTATGACCCGCTCAAGGACTTCGTGGGCGTTTGCGAACTGGCCACCTCGCCCAATACTTTCGTGGTCAAATCGGACTTGCCGGCGAAAACGATGAAGGAATTCGTCGCGCTTGCCCGCGCCAACCCGGACAAGTTCAACGTCTCGACGCCGCCGATCGGAACGACGCCGCAACTTCAGGCGGACGTCCTGAAAATCCGCGAGAAGCTGCCCAAACTGGAACAGGTCGTATTCAAGGGCGGCGGCGACGCATTGCAAGCGCTGCTCAGCGGCACCGTGCAGCTGAGTTCCGGCGCGCTGCCGCCGGCGGCCGCGCACATCAAGGCCGGCACGCTGCGCTGCCTGGCGGTGACCGGCGAAACGCGCTGGCCCGATCTGCCGGATGTTCCGACCATGGTGGAGGCCGGCTACAAGGACTTCGTGTTTGCAGTCGACACCGTGCTGCTGGCACCGGCCAAGACGCCGCCCGAGATCGTCAAGTGGCTGGAGGCCGAAACGCTCAAGATCCTCGGCACGCCGGAAATGAAGGAGAAGCTCTTCAAGGCCGGCTTCCAGATACGGCCGAAGGGCGCCAAAGATGCCTGGGCACGCGTGAGCAAGGAAATCGACATTTTCCGCGACATCATCAATCAGGCCGGGATCGCGAAACTTTAGGATCGGCAGTGCGCATCAAAACGATCGAGCCGATCGCGGTCAGCCTGCCAATGCTCAAGCCCGTCATCATGGCGGGCGAGGAGGTGCGGCGCGCCGACAACGTGCTGGTGCGCATCGAGTCCGACACCGGCCTGGTCGGATGGGGCGAGGCCGCCTCCGCGCCGGTGATGACCGGCGAAACGCTCGAGAGCATCGTTTCCGCCGTGCACTATCTCGAGCAGACCGTACGCGGCCGCGATCCGGCCGACATTGCCGGCGCGCTCGCCGCCATGGACGGCCGCATGTATGGCAATCACGGCGCCAAGGCGGGAATCGAGATCGCGCTGCACGACCTGACCGGACGCGCGACGGCCACGCCGGTGCATGCGCTGCTCGGCGCCAAACGGCGCAGCCAGGTGGCGCTGCTGGCGGTGATCGGCGGCGGCGATGTCGACGGCGACCTGCGCGACGCCGAAAAGAAAAAGTCCGCCGGCTTCACCGCCTTCAAGATCAAGGTCGGCATTGATACGCCGGAAAACGACGCGGCGCGCACGCGCGCCATCTGCAAGATACTGAACGGACTGCTGATTTCGGCCGACGCCAATCAGGGCTTCAGCACTGCCGAGGCGCTCGCTTATGTGCGCGCGGTGGAAGGCTCGGGCTTAAACTTCTTCGAGCAGCCGGTGATGGCCGACGACCTCGCCGGCATGACGGCGGTGGCCGCGGCCACCAAAATCGCCATCGGCGCCGACGAGGGCATTCATTCGCTCGACGACATCGCCCACCACCACGAGCACAAGGCCGCGCGCGGGGTGAGCCTGAAGGCGATCAAGCTCGGCGGCATTCGGGCGGTGGTCGAGGCCGGCCGGCTGTGCGAGCGGCTCGGCATGAGCGTGAATATTTCCTGCAAGACCGGCGAATCGAGCGTGGCCTGCGCGGCGGCGCTGCATGCCGCTTGCGTCATTCCCAATATCGCCTGGGCGCTGACGCTGACGCACACCGCGCTCGGCGAGGACGTGACCGCGCAGCCGGTTTCGACCGCGAACGGCCACGTCGACAGCCTGGATCGTCCGGGCCTGGGCGTCGAGGTCGACGAAGACCGCGTGCGCCGCCATCGCGTGCCCATCGCCACGCGCAACGTGGCGTGAAGCTCAAGCCGGCGCCAGCTTGAGAATCTGGCGGGCCTCTTGCGGGCTCGCGGCATGCCGGCCAAATTCGCCGCACATCGTGGCGAGCCGCGCGACCAGCTCGGCATTGCTGTTGGCAAGCCGCTCGCGGTCGAACTTGATGTTGTCCTCGATCCCCGTGCGCAGGTGACCGCCGAGCTCGAGCGACCAGCGATTGACCTCGAGCTGATGCCGGCCAATGCCGGCCGCGCCCCAGGTGGCGTCGGGCATGATGTCTTTCAATTCGGCCAACAGAAGTTCCAGCACATGTTTGCGCGCCGGCAGCGCATTGGGAATGCCGAGCACGAATTGCACTTGCAGCGGCCGCTTGAGCAGGCCGCGCTCCGCCATGTTCCTGGCATTGTAAAGCATAGCCAGATCGAACACTTCGATCTCCGGCTTGACGTCGAATTCCAGCATGGAGCGGGCCAGATCTTCCACCAGCTGCGGCGGATTTTCGTAAATCTGGTTGGCGAAATTGACCGAGCCGGTGGTCAGCGACCCCATGTCTGGACGAAGGGAAAGCGAGCGCCCGCGTTCGTTCTGGCTGCGGCCGCGCCCACCGGTCGAGAACTGGATGATCATGCCCGGGCAGTGCTTCTTCACGCCCTCCTGCACTTGCGCGAACAGTTCGGGATCGGATGACGGGCTTTCGTCCTTGTTGCGCACATGGATGTGCACCAGCGCCGAGCCGGCCTCGTAGGCCTCGTGGGTCGACTCGATCTGCTCGCTCGGCGTCACCGGGACGGCGGGCGTTTGCGCCTTGCGCGGAATCGAACCGGTGATCGCGGTGGTGATGATGGTCGGCTGCGTCATGGCGGGTCAGCCCCTTTGAGTGTTGTCGGCTTGCGCGGCCGCGATGATCTCGTTCAGTTCGACCGCGCGGCTGTGCCGCTTGGCCGATGCGAGCGCGGCATAGACCGCCGCCAGCGCCTGGCAGCCATTGGCAGCCGACAGCTCGCAGCTTGCACCGCCCCTCACGCTGTCGGCAAACATTTCCAGCTCGTCGCGATACATGTTGCCGGGCGGCACGGCGACGGCCTGCCGGTCGGCGGGACCCTTGCCCCGCGCCTGCATATATAATGTCGCGTTTTCGTGCAGCCACTCGGGGCTGGCCCAGTGGGTCTGGTCGATATCGTAGACCATCAGCGCATCGGACCCGGTCGCGCGCACATTGAAGGTGCCCGGGCTGGTCCAGCTCGAGATCACGGTCCCCAGCTTGCCGTCGGCGAAGTGCACCGTAACGATCCACTGGTCTTCCACTTCGGCGCCGACCGGGGAATGGCGGGAGGCCGCCGCGCTTACCGCCGCGATGTCGCCGCCGAGATAGCGCAAGGTGTCGAACTGGTGCACGCCGATCTGGCTCAGGGAGCCGCCGGGCGCGCGCTGCGAATACCAGCGCCAATCCTCGCGCGTCAGCCGCAAGCCGCGATCGTTGGAAAAATTGGCCTCGATCTGGCTGAGCTTGCCGAGCTTGCCGGCATCGATCGCCTGGCGGATCGCGCGGACGCCGGTGAGCAGCCGCGCGCAATGACCGACCACGATGCGCACGCCGTGCGCGCGCTCCAGCGCCGCGATCGCCAGCGCGTCGACCATGCTGTTGGCGATCGGCTTCTCGATATAGACGTGCTTGCCGGCGCGCGCGGCGCGCTGCGCGAAATCGAAATGCAGCTCGTTCGGCAGCGCCAGCACGACCGCGTCGATGTCCTTGTCGGCCAGCACCGCGTCGAGATCGGCGCGCGCTGGCAGTCGCATGTCGTGCGCAAAGGCGGCAAGCCGCTCCGCATTGCGGCCGGCGCAACAGACGAACTCGATCTTGGCGGATTGGCTGGCGGCCTTGCCGAGCACGCGGCCCCAGGCGCCGACGCCGATCAAAGCGGCTCGCAGCCGAGACCTCGCCATCATCCGCCTCCGTGCGACATGTCATTCATTGCCGGCGCTGGTGGCCTTATGCCACGGCGCGACGCGCCGTTCGATCCAGCCCAGCACGCCGACCGCGCTGATGCCCATCGTCATGAACACAAAGGCCGGCACGAAGGTGCCGGCTGTGTCGTAGTCCTCCGAGCGCTTGAGCAGCAAGCCGCCGAGACCGCTCAGCGCCGTGAACAATTCGGCAATCGCCATGGCGATGACGGCGCGGCCCATGCCGAGCCGCAAGCCGGTGACGATCGACGGCAGCGCATAGGGCAGCACGATCTTGCGAACGATGAAGGCTTCCGAGCCGCGCCGTCGCATCGAGCTTGCCGGCGGAGAGCGCCTTGATGCGCGGCGTGGTGCCGCCGGTATTGGCGATCTGCATATTGCCGGTGGGAACGCGGTTGTGCTCGAGCATCGCCAGCGCGAACATGTGCGGCGCCGAGCCGGGCGAGGACACACCGAACATTTTGCCGTCGAGCTCGGCCCAGGACTTGATCTCCGGCCGCACATACATCGCGTAAGGGTAAGTCTCGATGGCGGAGCCGACTAATTTGAGCTGCGCGCCCTTCTCGACCGCCGGATAGACGTCGGACGGATTGGCGTCCGATGAATCGGCTTCGCCGGCGAGCAGCGCGCGGACCACGTCCTTGCTGCCTTTCAATTCGATGATTTCGACGTCGAGCCCGCGCTTTTCCCAGAAGCCCTTCTTTTTCGCCATGTAGAAGAATGCGGCATCGCCCTTGGCGGCAACCATGGCGTGCTTCCATTTTTCTAACGCCGCAGCGGGGCCGATCGGGGCGACCGCGCTCAAGGCCGTGGCCGCAACCGTGCCTGCGATCATCGAGCGTCTGGTCAGCATGATTTCCTCCGCGCGCGTCTATCTTTGGATTTTTCGACAGTTTCCGCCATTGGCCGGCTTTGATCAATTGCTTTCGTCGTCACGCCTCTACCCACGCTGCACGTAACGATACTTGATGTTACGATGGCGCATGAACAAACGGATCGATAAGCCGCCGGGAAAGCCGCTCGCCACCATCGGCCAACCGCCGACCAACGCCTATCGCAGCTCCGGCCGCCCGGAAGTGACCTTCGCGATCGAGCGGCTGATTGATACCGCGGCGACGGAGATGGGCATCGACCGCATCGCGCTGCGGCGACGCAATCTCATCGCACCGCGGGCGATGCCTTATACCAACGCGGTGGGCGCGCCCTACGACAGCGGCACCTATGAAGCCAACATGGATCTGGCGCTACGCATCGCCGACCGCGACGGCTTCAAGGCGCGGCGCAAGGCTGCGGCCAAGCGCGGCAAACTGCTGGGCTTAGGCCTCGCGAACTATGTCGAATCCTCCATCGGCGCACCGAAGGAGCGGGTGGAGATCACCGTCAGGCCCGACGGCCGCGTGAACGTCGTCATCGGCACGCAACCGAGCGGCCAGGGCCATGAAACCAGCTTTGCGCAGGTGGTGGCCGATCTGCTGGCGGTGCCGGTCGACACTATCGATATCATCATGGGCGACACCGACATTGTCAGCGCCGGCGGCGGCTCGCATTCCGGGCGCTCGATGCGCCATGCCGCCACGGTGATCGCCAAGGCGGCGCCGGACATGATCGCGCGCGGCAAGCAAATCGCCGCGCTAGTGCTGCAAACGACCGCAGACCAGATCGAGTTTGCCGGCGGCCGCTTCGCCAGTCCGCACAGCAACCGCACCTTCGACCTGCTCGACCTGGCGAAAGAGGCCACGCGCCTTGCCTTGCCGGCCGAACTCAAGGACGGGCTCACGGTCGCCGCCGACAACGAGATGCATGACCCGGTTTTTCCCAACGGCTGCGCGGTGTGCGAAGTCGAGGTCGACCCCGACACCGGCGGCGTCACGATCACGCGCTACACGGCGGTCGACGACGTCGGCCGCTGCATCAATCCGATGATCGTCGACGGCCAGACCCATGGCGGCATCGCGCAGGGCGTCGGCGAGGCGATGTGGGAGCAGTGCACGATCGATGCGGGCTCGGGACAGCCGCTGTGCGGATCGTTCATGGACTACGGCATGCCGCGCTCGAACGCGTTGCCGTCGTTCACGACCGAAATCGTCGAGGTGTTGTCGCCGACCAACCCGCTCGGCATCAAGGCCGGCGGCGAAGGCGGCACCACGCCGGCGCTCGCGGTCGTCATCAATGCCATCGTCGATGCGCTGAAAGCCTACGGCATCCGCGATATCACCATGCCGGCCACACCGTTCACCGTCTGGCAGGCCATCCAGGCGGCCAAGGCGCGGCACCAGTCATGACGTTTTCGCACCCCATCGATGATCGCTACTTTGAGGACTATATCGAAGGCGACGTTCACAACTGCGGCAGCATCGCGGTCGAGGCGGACGAGATCGTAGAATTCGCCAAGCGGTTTGATCCGCAGGACTTTCACACGGACCCAGAGGCCGCCAAGCGGACTCCGTTCGGCGGTCTCATCGCCAGCGGCTGGCATACCGTCGGGCTGATGATGCGGCTCTATGTCGAGCATTACCTGACGCACGTCGCGAGCCTCGCCTCGCCCGGCATTGACGAGCTGCGCTGGCTCAAGCCGGTGCGAC
Source organism: Hyphomicrobiales bacterium (assembly GCA_016185205.1). Classification (GTDB taxonomy): domain Bacteria; phylum Pseudomonadota; class Alphaproteobacteria; order Rhizobiales; family Xanthobacteraceae; genus Pseudolabrys. Next base: position 13,915 of record JACPOA010000031.1, read on the forward strand.
CGGGCGACACGCTGTCGGTGCGCGTGACCGTGCTCAAGACTACGCCATCGCGGTCGAAGCCAGATCGCGGCGCGCTCACGTCGTTCATCGAGGTCTTCAACCAAGCCGGCGAAACGGTGATGACGCTAAGGACCGTGAACATGATCGCCCGGCGGACGCCAGGCTGACCGGCCTAAGATGCCGGCGAAGGGCGCGCGGGTTCAACGGCACGGCAGAACTCAAATAGCTGCGTCGGAACAGACGGTCAGGACCAACATTGTGCGGTTCAGACACGACAAATTTACCCGCCAAAATGATCGGCGGCCGGGGTTCACGGCAATAGCCCCTCAAACAACAAGCGGATTTCGGTTAATGTGATGGCCGCTCGGCATCGATAAAACCGCACCGATTGAAAAATGGAGCGTTGCAATGCCCAAGTACCGGCTACGCATTAACGGAAGCGTGCGGACAGTGGATTCCTCGGATGCCGATAAGCCGCTACTCTACGTGCTGCGAGGCCTCGGCCTGACGGCGACAAAGTTTGGCTGCGGCCTTGGCCAGTGTGGCGCCTGCACCGTCCTGGTCGACGGCAGCGCGGTGCAATCCTGCCAGACGACGGTCGCGAATGCGCGGGGCAAAGCGATCACCACGCTCGAGGGGCTCGGGTCAGCGGCAAAACCGCATCCAATCCAGACCGCCTTTATCGACGAGCAGGTACCGCAATGCGGCTACTGCACGAGCGGCATGATCATGAGCGCGGCCGCACTGCTGTCCCAAAAGCGCAAACCCAGCGAGGGCGACATTCGCGCGGCCCTCGACGTGAACCTTTGCCGCTGCGGCTCTCATGTGCGGGCCGTGCGCGCCGTGATGGCGGTATCCGGACAGCGAGGCTGACATGAACGCGCCAGTCAAAACCCAGCGTTTTTCGCGCCGCGCCCTGCTCAAGGGCGGTGCACTCACCGTCGGCTTTGCACTCACCGGCCTGCACAAAGCCGCTTCCGCGCAAGGTGCGGCGGCGGTGCCGCGCGTACTGGACAATAAAGAGGTCGATGCCTTCCTGGCCGTGAACGGCGACGGCACCGTGACCGTGTTCTGCGGCAAAGTCGACCTCGGCCAAGGGCTGCGCATCGCCATTCCGCAGATCGCCGCCGAGGAGCTCGGTATTGGCATCGACAAGATCAAGTTTGTCGAGGGCGATACCGCGCTTACGCCCAACCAGGGACGGACTTCCGGCTCGAACGGCATCCAGCGGGGTGGCATGCAGATCCGGCAAGCCGCGGCGACCGCACGCAAGGCGTTGATCGACCTAGCGGCGAAGCGTCTCAACGTTGCGCCTGACGATCTCATCGCCAACGGCGGCGAGGTGCGCCCGAAGGCCGGTGGTGCCGGCATCCGTTTTACCAGCCTGATCGGCGATCGCCGGTTCGACCTCAAGCTCGATCCCAAGGCGCCGCTCAAGGATCCCGCCAGCTACACGATCGTCGGCAAACCGCTGCGACGGCCCGACGTGGCGTCCAAATGCATCGGCACCGCCACTTTCGTGCATGATTTCAGGTTGCCGAATATGCAGCACGCCCGCGTGATCCGGCCGCCGGCGATCGGTGCCACGCTTATTTCAGTCGACGAGAATTCAATCAAGAAATTCCCCGGCGTGAAGGTCGTGCGGATCAAGGACTTCCTTGCCGTCGTCGGCGAGGATGAATGGACCACGGAACGTGCCGCTCGCACGCTGCGTGCGCAATGGAGCGACTGGTCGGGCCTGCCGGCGCAGGACAGACTCGCGGATACGATGCGGGCCGACTCCGGCAGCACGGAACAGAGCCTCGTTACCAAGGGGACGTTGGTCGCGCCGCAGCCGCGAAATGCCAAGAAGCTGGCCGCCAGCTATTTCTGGCCGATGCAGAGCCATGGATCGATCGGCCCGTCCTGCGCGGTGGCCGACGTGCGCGCCGATGCGGCGACGATATGGACCGCATCGCAAGGTATGCACGACAATCAAGTCACCTACGCCCGCTTCCTCGGTTTGCCGAAGGACAAGGTGCGGCTGATCTATCTCGAAGGCTCCGGCTGCTTTGGCATGAACGGTCATGAGGACGCCGCCGCCGATGCCGCGATCCTGTCGCGCGCGGTTGGGCGCCCGGTGCGCGTGCAATGGTCGCGCGCGGATGAACACGGCTGGGATCCCAAAGGCCCACCGCAATTGCTGGGTATCACGGGCGTGGTCGGTGCCGACGGCCAAATCCTCGATTGGCGCACCGACATGTGGATTGCGCAAACAACCAAGGGATTGCTCAATATCCCGCTGCTCGGGCCGCAGGCGGCAGGGCTCGACAATATCGTCGGGCTCAATACCGGTCTGATCTCGCAGAACGGCGATCCGCCTTACGCGGCGGACCACATCAAGGTCGTCGTGCATTGGCTGAAAGAGGCGCCGCTGCGTCCGGCGCCGCTGCGCTCGCCCGGCAAGCCGGCCAATTGTTTCGCGGTCGAAAGCTTTATTGATGAACTGGCGGCTGCGGCGGGCATCGACCCGATCGAGTTTCGCTTGCGCAGCCTCAAGAATCCGCGCGGTATCGAGTTGATCAAGCGCGTGGCGACGATGATGAAATGGCAGACCCGACCTTCTCCGGGAGCTGACACAAACGCGGCCGTCGCGCGCGGCCGCGGCATGTCTTACGTCCACTACAAGCACAGTGAGACTTTCGTAGCGATGGGCATGGAGGTGGCGGTCGAGCGCGCGAGCGGCAAGATCAAGGTCGAACGTGTCGTCTGCGCGCATGACTGCGGACAGATCATCAATCCCGACGGCGTGCGCGCCCAAGTCGAGGGCAGCATTTTACAAACCTTAAGCCGGGTGCTGCTGGAAGAGGTGAAGTTCGACCGCTCGCGCGTGTTGAGCGTCGACTGGTCGAGTTATCCGATTATGAGGTTCTCCGACGTGCCCAAGCTCGACATCGATCTGGTCGATCGGCCGACTGAGCCTCCGCTCGGCGCTGGCGAGGCGGCCTGCGCGGCGGTCGGCGCGGCGCTCGCCAACGCCGTGTACGACGCAGCTGGCGTGCGGCTACGCACAGTTCCATTCACACCGGAACGCGTGAAGGCGGAGTTGAACAGCAAGGCAAGTTGATTGTCCCTGCGGCTGCGAGCCATCTGCGAAGAGACGGTGTCGGAGGGAGTGGGATTCGAACCCAAAGGCCCCGGCTTCGCCGGGGCCGTCTCTGCGCGAGGCGCCGCGCAAAACGCGTCGCCGCGCGCTATAAAACGTGGGTTCGAATGGTTTCAACCGCAGGGCTGGCGGAGGAACCAGGCTTGTACGAACCTGTCTCTTGCATTTTCGGCACGGGAAGCGACGAAAGCCCTGTTCTTAGCAAATAAAACAGGCGTTGCGCCGCCTCGTAGCCATCTAGTGGATTGATAATACGGGCAAATTACGCGTTTTCGAACAGACCGCAAACTGGCCCATAACAGAAAATTAATTCGCGACATCAGGCCAACATCAGGTCGTGATCAGGACCATTTCCGGGGGTTATTATTGACAGTCCCGAATCTACGGAGATTCTGAAATTGCCCAGGGCAAGTCGGTTACCGAGATTACCCGAGCTCGATCAGCGTCTCCGGCAGTTTATGCAGCCGTTCGATCACGCCGTGGTCGCCGATCAAGTAATTGTCGCAGACGGTGTTGAATATCCCCTTTGAGATAAAGGTCGGATGACAAGTAATATTCATGTTGGCCTTGATGCCCATTGGCTCATCGCGTCGCACCAAAGGTCGCTCGACTAGATCGTAGCCCTGGCCATGGCAATAAAGCCGCGCCTCTTCCGGCCTACCATGCTTGCGCAGGAACGCGTTGTAAGCGTCCCAGATGTTCTTGCACGAGGCTCCCGGCTTCAACTGCTCCAAGGTGAAGCGGCGCGCTTCGAGCAGCATGGCAAACTCGTCCTTCATGTCTTGGGTCGCCTTGCCGAGGACGCAAGTTCGGCTGATCTCGGTGTAGAAGCCGCCGGGCCCATTGCTTTCGATCAGCAGGGTGAACATGTCGCCGGGGCGTAGCATCCGGTTTTGCAGATGTCGGTTACCCCAATAGGTCGGCTCGCCTGGCGCATGTGAGCAGCACAGGAAAAGTCCCTGCTCGCCACCATGGTCAAGCACGTAGTGCTCGGCAACCGCGGCAATCTCGATCTCTCGCTTGCCGGGCGCCACCGCCTTCATCGCGGCTTGCATCGCCGCATCCTGCATGATGGCGGTACGGTGAATGTGGCCGATCTCCTCCTCGCTCTTTATCACTTTGATCTGGTCGACCATGTCGGTGGCGTCGACGAACGTGCAGCTTGAAAGTTTGCCGCTCCGAAGGCTTTCGACGAAGGAAATAGGCAACGTTCCGCGCCCTACCAGCCCGATCGTCCCGCCGGCGTAAGGCGCCATCGCTTGCTCGGCGAGGCCTGCGTCGTAGGCCAAGGTGTAGTGAGCGCTGACGAAATACGGAGCGCCAAGAATTCGTCCTACCCCCCTCCGGTACCAATCGCCTTTGGGGGGCACTTGCTGGTCGTCGCCAAATTTCGATTGGATGATGACCGTCATACGATCGTCACGCGGGAAAATGACCGTGCCCGGATATCCGTGGGTAGCCGGGACGTCGGTGAAGTACTTTACATATCCACCCATGAAGTCGTTGTTGTTCTGCATCACCAGAACATCGATCCGACGCTCTTCCATCGCAGCGCGGATGGCCTTCCAGCGCCGCTCCAATTCGGCAGTCGCAATGGGATGATGGATGCGTTCGGCCTGAATGCTCATTCGATGTTCCTTTCCGTGGGTCTCTTATGTTTCGTTGTGATGGGCAGGGGATATGCCGCGCTTAATGCCCGACTATATTAATCATCTCATTCATGTCGCCGGCGAGAAAGCAACGCAGGTTATGCTCAATGGTCGGCATCGCGTCGTCGGCGTAGCGGTCGTATAACCCGCCCAAATGCGAAGTGAGGATGATATCTTTTCTACTCCAGAGCGGATGATCGGCAGGAAGCGGCTCGGTAGCAAAGACGTCCAGCGCTGCGCCGGCGATCTGTTTCTGGTCCAAGGCTTTGAGCAAGGCGCTCTCGTCGACGACTCCCCCGCGCGCCAAGTTGATCACATACGCAGTCGGTTTCATCGCTGCGAAAACCGTCTCATTCACGGCGTTCTTTGTCTTGGCCGAATAGGGGGTGAGAATCACCAGAAAATCGAGACCGCGCACCGCATCCAGCAGCTCGTCCCGGGTGAAAATTCGATCGAACCCGGCGACCATTCGCTTCACTGATGAGATCCCGACCACCGTCATTCCCAGCGCTTTGCATCGGGGCGCCAGCGCCTCGGCAATAGTGCCGATGCCGAAGATGCCAACCGTAGCCTGGTCGAGCAGCCGAGACTGCCAACGCTCCCAGGAATGACGATCCTGAGCGCGTACCGACCGCGGCAAATCGCGCGAAAACGCCAACATTGCCATGAGCGCCGCCTCCGACATTGGGGCGCCGTGAATCCCGCGTATATTGGTGACTGCTATATCCGGACGAAAGGATGGGAGATCGACGATTCCGTCAACGCCGGTTCCCAAGGCTTGTATCCATCTGAGGCGGGGAGCGTCATCGATCAGGCGATCGTATGTCATCGTTCCGAACGTCACCAGCGCGTCGGCCGACGCCAGATAAGAGCCGGCTTTGCTATGATGATCGACAACGTTGAGCGTGATGCTCGGAAAACGCGCCTTAATGGCGTCGTAATACCTTTGTCTTACGGGCTGCGCATGAGTCAGGATGATAAGTACGTTTGTCATGTGGCGGACTCGAGACACCGCGATCGCAATGCGCGTCGACAGTTTGCAAGTGGCTCATACGTCGGATATTTTCGACTTTCCTTCAAAGATTCACGATCAGCACGAAAATCGGTCAAGGCATGGCACCTAGGCACACTCTCGAGGATTTGTACGGCCGTCCCGGATTTCTCCTGAAGCGCTGCCACCAAGTGGCCGCCGGGATATTCCTCGATGAATGCAGCAAGTTTAACGTGACGCCATCGCAGCACGGTTGCCTCAGCGCTCTGCACGAATTTCCGGGGGTCGACCAGATTGCTCTCGGCCGACTGGTCGGTCTTGACCGCTCGACCGCGGGTCTTGTGATCAAGGCGCTTAGCCGACGCAAGCTGATTGATCGTGTGGTCAATCGATACGACAAACGCAGAATGCGGCTTAAATTGTCGCCGGCTGGCGAACAGCTTCTGCATGCAATCGGTCCAGCGGCGGCGCAGGCGAAGGATCGTGTCCTCCGAGGACTACCGCGCGAATCGCGTGCCGCTTTCCTCGACATGTTAAAAGCCTTCCTCGCCGGACACGATGCGCTCATCAATGTTGACGACGTTCTCGCGAGCAGCATGAACATAGACGCGTCGGAAAATAAAAAGGCTCCACGTCCGCGCGGAAAACGACGGCGCGCGAGCATTTCAGGATCATAGCGCTCTCGCCGAGATGTGCCGGGGAAAATGCCAAATAGGCATTTTGGAGTGCAGTGCGCTTCTCCGCGCGTTGGCAGCTGCATTGTGTACTGGATCATTTACCGGTGTCGGAGTTGCCGCGGCCTGAGTGGCAGATAAATACCGGCCCGGATCGTCGTATATTTCATGAAGAAATCGCCGAGCGCGGAGAACAAGCCAATCGCCGCCAGTACGCCGACGCCGAACGGCGCGATTTGGCCGCTGAGCAGCGCCAGCGGCACAACCAGGCCGATCAGCAACGTGCCGCCATAGAAGTAGACCGCCATGCGGCCCGCTAACATTTCGCGCACCGAACGGCGTGCCGCCGGATTGCCGCCGGTGAGAGCGCCCTGAATTTCGAGCGCAAACAGGACGATCACAATAGCGGTGACGGCGATCCAGATGGTAACCAGGCTCGCGGCGCTTGGGCTCGGCGCGTCGAACAGCGCCATAGTAACGAGAAGCGCAGCAATGCCGCCGCGCAAAGCGTAGGCCATGTAGAGGACGGGATGCAGGGGCGAGTTCCAAAACGGGATGCCCTTCGACGCTGTATAGACGAAGCCCATGTACACAATGAGCACCACCATGCCAGCCGCCGCCATTCCCCAGCCGAGGTATCCGAGCGCGGAGTTAGCAGCCCACGGCCAGTCAGCCAGCACGAGAGGCGGAAGATAGAGTACGGCCCCAGCGAGGAATAGCGTAAGCCCGATGAACCCGCGCGAAATCCAGGCCGTGCGGACATGCCGCACCATTTTCCAGAATCGTTCGGGTCGGCCAAGAAAGGCAAGATGCGCGATACCACCGCCGCCAGCCAATATAAATCCGGCAACGAGGCCGGGACCATAATTGAAGATCAGACCGAACAGCCATGCGCCGGCGGCGACGCCAACGAGAAAATGCCCGATCACCAGAAACAAGCCGCGACCTTCGCCCCATTCACGCTGCGGGCGGAAGTCACGACGCAGATCCTGAACGAGTTGCTCGTATTTGGCGCTGATCTCGGTCATCGGAATCTCCTTATGCCGGTAGGTAATACACCGACGGGCCGGTGCCGAGCTCGGGATGGAGCGTGAACCCGCCGCGTTCTTTGATCAGCCGTGAAACCTCGCTCGTTGGATCGTCGAGGTCGCCAAAAATGCGGGCCACGGTTGGACAATTGGCGACACACGCCGGCGGCTTGCCGGAGCGCACACGGTCGCGGCAGAAGTTGCATTTCATCACGACGTTCGATTGATGATGTGCGGTTCGGGCCGCTTCATACGGCGTCGCGCCCTGCTGGTGATAATGCGCCGGCTGGTCGTTGAAGTAGCGATTGGTATAGGGGCAGGCCATCATGCAGGAACGGCAGCCGACGCACAGATCGTGATCGATATCGACGATGCCGTCGTCTTCCCATTTGAAGCTGGCGCCGGTCGGGCATGCCTCGATGCAGGGCGCATCCTCGCAGTGGTTGCACAACACCGGCAGGGAAATATTGCTCACGGTTGGGTATTGACCCTGCTCGTCCTTGAGTACGCGCGCGTAGTAAACGCCGGGCGGCGTACCGTGCTCGGCCTTGCAGGCGAGTTGGCAACCGTAGCAACCGATGCAACGCTTAAGATCGATCACCATGCCCCATCTCATGGCACGGCCTCCACCGGCACAACTCGCACCTTTGCGCACAGGTCGAGGTTGTTGTTGACTGGGCTCACGTGCGCCCAATCAAGCTCAAGCAACTCATTGAAGAACACGCCTTTACCTTTGGCGATCGGCATCCCGTCGCTCCAGTGGCCGCACATCGCGGCGATGCCGATGCCTTCAGGATGGATCGCTTCCGTCAGCTTCAGGCGCCCCTTGACCTTGTGTCCGACCTCGTTCTCGACCCAGACGAGCTGGCCGTCGTGGAGGGCCTTCTTGCGTGCTTCCGTTGCATTGATCGCGATTGTGTATGAGAACGGATCGAGCCGCGCCGCTTCGTCGAGCCAAGGGTTCTCCATGGTGAAGCTGTTGGTGTGGACGATGTCGCGGTAGTAGAACGCGTAGAAATCAAAATCCTGTTTCTGGCAGCAATGCGACGTGCATGGCAGGAAATCTGGCAACGGTTCGTAGTATTCCATTGGAATTTTGAGGCCGCGCGGCTCGGCGATCGCAGCGATCTTGGCGCCGATCGGCAGCATGAACTCCCAGTAAATGGGCACGCGCACGTCGACGAACGGGCGCCAATAAACTTCCTCTGGCTTCTTCTTCCACTTGATGACGCCCTGCTCCTTGAACCAATCTAGGCCGCGCTCAATACCGAAATTGTTCTTTAACTCAGCGTCGCAAATCTGTGCGTAAGAATAACGGGTCTCTCCTTCCAGCCGATGTGGCGCTTGGATGTTGAGCGAGGCGTTGTAGGCGGCATTGAGGTCGGCGCGGAAGCCGACCCGGTCGGCGATCTCAAGCAGCACGTCGGCACAATGGCGCTGCTCGCCATCCGGCGGCAGCACCGGCTGGCGAATCGGCCAGCACCATTCACCCATGCCGGCCGGCAGGCTGAAGATGAACGGGAAGTTCGAGCGCGAATCCAGCGACTGTAGATAGCCGCAGTCCGGCAGCACGATGTCGGCAAAGTTTGATGTCTCGGTGAGAAAGAGGTCGAACGACACCATGAATTTATATTTGGCGAGCGATGCTGCGACTGCTTCCTTGTTGGCGATGCTCATCACCAAGTTCGCGCCGAAATTGACCATCACTTCGGGGCGGTAGGGGAGATCGAATCTCTCCCACATCTCCTCGCGGTCCGTGGAATCGAGAAAAGGCGAGGTCATACCGAGGACAAACAGGTCCTGCAGTCCGAGATTGGTTGGCAACCGCGGCTCGGACGGCGGATAGGGGTAATGGTAGCCCATCCACATACCGGTCACCATCAAGCCATCGGGCCCGGCGCTCGGGATGTAGCGCAGCTTTCCAGTATCGGGATGGCCGTGGCATGTTGGATTGAAACCGAGGCACGACCCAACCACGTCCGCAGCACCGACAAGGTGGTTGAGAAGATCGACGGCGTAGAAATTGTAGACAGAGTTCATGTGACCCTGCGACCCGCGAAAGGCGATAGCCGCGACCGGTCGATAGGGCAGCGTCACACCCTCGACCACGATCGTGCTGCCGACGCGAGCTTCGGTGCCAAATTCTTTGGCGAGACGGCGGATGGTTGCAGCTCCAATCGTTGAGATCTCCTCCGCCCATTCCGGTGTGAATTTACACAGATGATCACGCAGACAATGAAATGATGGGCGACAGCGCGTACCATCGACGGTAAATTCGCCTTCGAGCGCCATATCGGCGGCCGCGACCTCGGTATAGGGGCGGGCGGTGTTGCTCCGGGTATCCCAAACCAGGGGCTGCTTGCTCTCGGGATGGCGGACATAGAGCTTGTCCGGTCCGATCAAATACGGCGCATTGGTCTTGGCCTGAAGGTAAGGACCATCGTAGATCCCGAGTTCGTTCACCATCACGTTGCACATGGCGAGCGCGAGCGCGGCGTCGGTGCCAACGCGCAACGGTACCCACTCGGTCGCTTTCGCCGCGGCGAAATTGCAGATTGGGTCGACCACGACCATCTTCATTCCGCGCGCACGCGCGTCCGCTGCTTTGCCCATGTTCGAACAGGAGGCGTGGCCGGCCGAGTGGCCCTTTGAAGCGCCGAAATAGATTGCGTAATTGCAGTATTCAAAGTCAGGCACGATCGACCACGAGGCATGCATCATGCCGCTGATCAGATGGGCGCCGTTGCCGCAATGCTGGCCACCGCCCGACACCGAGAAATTTGGAGTCCCGAATGCGGCCGCAAACGTCTGGAACGGAACCCGGCTCGCGGTGACCGTGGTGGTGCGCTGGACGACCAGCTTGCGTGGGTCTTCCGCGCGGACTTTCCTCAGCACCGCGCTAATCTCGTCGAGCGCCTCGTCCCAGCTGATTTCCTTCCATCTCGGATCCTCGCTTAAGCCCTTCTTTGGGTTAGTGCGACGCAACGGACGCGTGAGGCGGTTGGGATCGTAGTGAGTCATGATCCCACTCACGCCCTTGCCGCATAAACGGCCTTTGCCGACGGCGCTTTCAGGATTTCCCTCGATCTTTACAACGACCCCATCAACGCGATGGGCGAGTATCGAACAGGTGCCGTAACAGAGGGAACAACTCGAAGGGATCCAGACGTCGTCAATCGGCCGAGGGGCTTTGTTCAATACATTGACCATATTCATGTTGATCTCCTGGTAGGAATCGGTCAGCCACCCTCGGTCGCGACCAACAGGATCATTTCGATTTCGATTGAATTGGTATTGATTGGCGTTCGCAGGTCCTCGATGGGGACGCCGGCCACGAAAAGCCGGCAGTAGCGGTGCTTAACGCCGGATTCATCACGGACGCGCGCAAGAAACGCATCACCCAGGCGTTCGCCCAATGCTGTTACGACATCGCCGATGGTCGCCGGCCTCGGAACTATGAGATTTAGCGTTCGTTCAGCAGCGATAGAGGCCAGCGCACCGAATAACTGCACATGCACTCTAACGTCGCCCGCCGAGCCACCGTTGTCACCCTGTGCGACAGGCGCCACCGAGGACTGCATGAGGGCGGAATCGACCACATCGTCCCAACGGACGTTGGATCGTGCACCCGTGGTCGGAGAGGTCAGCATCTATACGACACAGCAGCCCGGACCAAATTCGCGCATCTTGACTTAAGTCAAGATGCCATTCGATTGCTCTAGTAACCTAATTTCATCATAGGTCGTCTTAGTAATCATACGTCTGCTGATTTGCATAGGTGCGAGCGCTGGCCTTGTCAAGAAGCGGGGCTCTTCGCGAGTAGGACAGAGCAACTGGGAGAGGTCTTTAACTGAATTGATCCTGACACTTGGCTGCATGGCTTGAGAAATTAGCACCGACACAAAGGGGGGATGTCGATGAACCTGACTAGAATTTCGCGCACGTTGTGTGGCGCCGCGCTGCTGGTGCTTATGACAGCAGCATTGCCGGCGCTGGCGCAATCCGACTCAGAAAAATCCTATCCCGATAGGGTGATCCACATCATCGTCGGATTCGCGGCTGGCGGCGGCAACGATATTTTTGCCAGGGTCGTAGGGCAGAAGCTACAAGAGATCATCGGCGCTACGGTGGTGATTGAGAACAAGCCCGGTGCCGGGGGGCGGCTCGCGAGCGAATATGTCTCGCGCCAGCCGGCTGACGGGTACACGCTCCTCGTCGGGGCAAGCGGCGCCATGTCGATCGCGGCTGCTATCTACCCGAATCTACCCTACCATCCGACCCGGAGTTTTGTGCCTCTGTCGATGATCGCTAACTTCCCGTTGTTCGTCGTCGTACCAGAGAACCATTCCGTCAAGTCGATCAAAGAACTCGTCGCCTGGGCCAAGGCGCATCCCGACAAAGCGAATTACGCAACCACCTCACCGACGTTCACCATTGCGACGGAGCTACTGAAGCTAAAAACGGGAATGCCAGGCTTGGCGATTCCTTACAGAAGCAGCACTGAAATGCTCGTCAGTGTCATTAGCGAGCAGACTCTATTCGCCATCGCGGACGGTCCGCCGACAGTACCCATGGTTAAGGGGGGTAAGGTCCGTGCGTTGGCCGTCACCGGATCAGAACGCTCGGACGCGCTTCCGAACGTGCCAGCCATGTCCGAGGTTGGCTTTCCGGGAGTGGAGATCAAAATTTGGAGTGGCGTGTTCGTTCCAGCCAAGACCCCGCCCGCAATCGTCAAGAAGCTCGAGGCCGCAGTGCGAAGCGCCATCCAAGATTCAGACGTGCGGAGCAAGCTCAAGGCGATGGCAGTCACCCCGGGTGGCGGCTCCGGCGACGAGTTCCGGCGGATGATTGATGCCGACATTAAAAAATATGTGGAAATCGTCAAGGCAGCGAATTTGAAATTTAAGGAATAGGGAAAAACATTCGTTTGGGACAATAGACTTTCTTGAGTCAGCGCAGCGGTTCGGGATGATCGGCAAGGTGCCTTCATCTTTGATTTGCTGGCGCACCTTTGAGCTGTCGTAGGCCTTGTCGGCGGTGATCGCGAGCGGCGATCAAGGCGTGTCCAAAATGTCTTCGACGACTTGGCTAAGCGCACGCCTCTCTGACGTGCTGCACGATTATCGTGTAGTCGGTCATGGTCGCGCATTTCCGATTTCTGCGAATGCTTTGAAGTCGGCATTCAATCGAGCCCGGCACAAACTCGGACTTGATCATTACCAGTTTCGCGACATCCGCCACGAATTGATCTCGTCGTTCATCGCGGCCAGCTGATGGGCAGAAGTTAGTACGACAACGGCACACCGAAAAACGAACCTGATTACCCCGCGCCGAGACAGCGATCTGCTTAATATCAGGTCCCTGAAGGCGTGACTCGTTGGGGATTCACAAATCGGCGCGGCTCTGATTCAACATAGCGAACGAAGGAGGTTCGCCATGTCAGTTCCGATCCCATTGCGGCAGGATTTTACTGCGTCTCGGCTCCGCGGTTTGGCGAAGAAGAGCAAAGACGGTCCGCAAGCTCGTCGGCTTCTGACTCTTGCCGCGATTTACGACGGCGCGACCCGCACCGAGGCCGCGAAGATAGGCGGCGTCGGTCTACAGATCATCCGGGACTGGGTTTTAAGGTTCAACGCTCGGGGTCCGGACGGTCTGCTGGACACCAAGCCGCCAGGCCAGCCGTCCAAACTCAATGATGGCCAACGCCAGGCGATAGCCCGGATGATCGAGAATGGGCCGATCCCGGCCGTTCACGGCGTGGTGCGCTGGCGACTGATCGATCTGGCACAGTGGATCTTCGAGGAATTCCGCATCACCGTCGCCAAGCAGACGTTGAGCCGTGAGCTGCGCGCCATGGGCTACCGCAAGCTCTCGGCTCGCCCGCGCCATCATGTGCAAGCCGAGGGTGCGATTGAGGATTTTAAAAAAACTTCCCCACGCGCCTGGATGCAATCGCGCACGAAAAGGCGGTCGACATCGACAAGATAGAAATCTGGTTCCAGGACGAGGCTCGTATCGGCCAGAAGAACAAGATCACCCGCCGCTGGGCCAAGCGCGGCACGCGTCCCAGTGCACCCCGTGACCAGTGCACTGCCTCTACCTACATCTTCGGTGCGGTCTGCCCGAAAGAGGGCAAAGGTGCGGCCCTGATCCTACCGACCTGCAACACCGAGGCGATGAATCTTCACCTCGCGGAGATCGCCGAGATCATCGCGCCTGATGCCCATGCCGTGCTCATGGTCGATCAGGCTGGCTGGCACCTATCGACCCGCCTCGTCGTGCCGTCCAACATCACTATCATCGCCCTGCCGCCGAGATGCCCCGAGCTCAATCCGGTCGAGAACGTCTGGCAGTTCATGCGCGACAACTGGCTCTCCAACCGTGTCTTCAAATCCTATGACGACCTCGTCGATCACTGCTGCGAGGCTTGGAACAAACTCCTCGATCAGCCCTGGCGGATCATGTCCATCGGATTACGCCAATGGGCACATGGGTTCTAATCAACAGGACTTGGTATAAGTCGGTCCAACCATCAAAGGGATGTCTGCAATACCTAGCGCCGATTGACACTGGGATTCTCAACAACCTCATGCTGACCTCGGCGACCTCGGTATCGCTGGCGCCGAGATAGGATCGCAAACATCGCCTTAAACCTTAAATCATGAATTGATTCTACCTTACGATTCGACTCCAAGCTGGAGGAGTTTTCTAAAAGGACATCCTTTATCCGCGCAGCGTCGCGATCTGTCCGCCGTCCACCACGATGGTTGAACCGGCCATAAATGCTCCGGCGTCGGAGGCAAGTAGCAGCAGCGCGCCGTCGAGATCGCCGTCGCGCCCGAAGCGGCCGATTGGAATATCGCGGATCAGTTTCGCACCCGCTTCGCCCGCAAGGTAGTCGCGGCTGATCTCGGTGACAAACCAGCCGGGCGCGATAGCGTTGACGCGGATGCCCTTGACATTGAGTTCTACCGCCATCGCCTTGGTCATCTGCACGACCCCGGCCTTGGCAATAGCGTAAGCCGCAGTGCCCTTGGTAGCCCCGAAGGCAGCCACTGAGGCGATGTTGATGATCGACCCGCCCTTCTTGGCGGCGAGCATGCGTCGTGCAGCTTCCTGGGCCCAGAAAAACACCGCATCGAGATTGGTATCGATGACGCGGCGGTACCCGGCTTCGGTCAACTCCAGGGCGCGATCCGCGTGGGCGACGCCGGCATTGTTGACCAGGATGGTGACGGTACCGAACACCTGTTCGGCCGTGTCGAACACGCGAAGCATCGCGGTACGATCGGTAACGTCGGCTTCGATCGCAACGGCGCGGCCGCCGGCTTGCTCGATACGCAACACCCCCTCTTTGAGCCGGTTGACGCGTCGCGCGACCAACGCGACGGCGGCGCCATTCTGGGCCAGCACGTCGGCAAAGCGCGCCCCAAGCCCGCTGGAGGCACCAGTGACCAGCGCGACACGGCCGGCCAGGTTGAAAAGGTCGCTCGCTTTCATCGTTACCTCATTGCCTGATCATTAGACCCTGCCGGTGATTGGCAACTCCAGGATGCCGTGTCCGCGCTCAGCTTCAAGCCGACACCGCGGCTTGAATTGGTCGGTTAAGAACTTCCCGAGTGCGGGCCAGATCGTAAACATCAATCAATCCAAATGATGCGATGGTTCTACCTTACGATGCGAATCCAGGCCGGATTGAGTTTTCGGAAAGAACAGGTGGTCAATTTTCTATGCGACCGATCTTCATCGGCAAACCGATTCCCAAGCTGGATAAGTTTTGCGCAGGTGACAGTCATTTTTAGTCCCATAGTATCTTCCACATTTTTTCCACGTCTTTCAAATACTTTTTCCACGCAACCTTCCCATCTCTCACCCACATTTTCAGCACGTCAATTATTCCTTGCTTCTCGTCCCAAAACATAATGGGAACGAATAGCCAACCCAAACTCCAGTACAATCCATGCCCGAGCAGAAATCCCAAGCCATATATTGGAAACCCAATCAAAACGACCGCAATCTTTTTTTCAATTGGCGATGATACTGATAATGCACACGGCTCGATAGGTATTGAAAGATGGCTGGTACAATTAGGGCAGGTTACGTCTATTTGGAGTTCTCCCGAGCTGGTTGGTGCAGGGTCAATTAGAATCCAATCCGTACCTAGGCCGTAGACATGGAATTCACCGAAGGAAGAGCCGGCTTCCGTGACCTCTCTTTTTATGCCATCAGCGCCAACCAATATGATCTTTCTCGTGCAATCGTTTTGATAAATGAAGCCTTGCGGCGTGATCTCCCATTTCATTCCACGACCTTGTTTAAGAGGGCCCACCAACTTCAGATTACAATTGGGCATGATGTTGAGCTGACGGCTTTTTGTACAGTGGATCGGAGATTACTGCATTGACTGGATCGACACCTATTTTTGCACCGCCGGACTCATTTAGTCTGTTCCTAATAGCCGCCGTCAAGACGTCCCGCGAGCCCGTTAGCGGCGGCGGGTTGCTTCCGCCCGTAGATTCCAGAATAACCCTGCTACGATCACAAAGCCGCCGACAAACACCCAGATATCGAGCGATTCCGCAAAGAAGGCCCACCCCACAAGTGCGATCAGTGGAACCCGCAGGAAGTCGAGTGGCACAACGAGAGTTGCGTCGCCAGCTCGGAAAGCATTGCTCAGGCAGTAATGCGACGACGTTCCGCCAATACCGAGGCCGAGCACCGCTGGAATATCCCACCAGCCAAGTTTAAACGGGAAAAGCGGATCGCTGCCGGCAAAACCCAGCGGAAGCTGGATTACGGCCATCCAAAAAATAATCGCAAAGGACTTTTCCGTTGCAGTCAACGCCTTGGTCGCAATAAAGGTAATGGCGAAGCCAACGGCGGCCAATAGCACCAAAAGCGCCGCCGGATTGAAGGCCGAGAGTCCGGGTCGCAGTATAATGACGACTCCGACTAACCCGAGAATGACCGCGCCGATGCGGCTCGGCGTCAGCCGTTCCGAGAGCAACCACACAGCCAGCAACGCGGTCCACGCCGGCGTTATGAATTCCAGCGCAAAGACGGTCGCGAACGGCAATAGCGTCAATGCCAATGCCCAGCAATACTGGGCAGCGAAATGGACCACATTGCGCAGCACATGAAGCAGTATTCGGCTCGGTCGCATGAGCGGGCGCAGATCACTACGTACGGCTAATAGCGAAAGCATGATCAGAAGGCCGGTGCCGCTTCGGATGCTGAGAATTTCAAAAATGTTCAGCTTGCCCGCGAGTATCCGAATGGATACGGCCATCGCCGAAAACGAGAGCAGTGCGCCCGTCATCCACAAGACGACACGGGTGATATTGCTCATCTGCATTTTTTTGTTTTCACCAGCAAGTAGAAAGGAAAATCAGTCACCATTCCCCAGATGGACTGTGGAACGACGCAGACGCTAGTACGATCTGCCATTCCTTGCGGACCAGTCACAATCTCCACTTCGGCTATCAAAATGAGCCTATATAAATGCTTAGTCAGCGGGCGTACGCCGCTTGAAAAAGTCAGGTAGTTCATCTTCGCGGCGGCCCTGATAGACGCAATGGCGCTTCTCATTGCCGGTGAACTGCTCGTCCTTGGACTTCATAAGGCTAGGCGAAGTAGGTAGGCAGTTGAGGCAAAACGCTTTCTGAGAGTTTAACGACGGCTCACCCTTGATACCCTCATAGAATTTAATGACGCGGTCTAGTTCCGCCTGTTCCCCCTCAATCGCGACCACCACCGTGCCTTCGGAACCGTTGACGCCGCCGCCGCCGACATGGATAGCGGTCACGTCAAATAAAATCTGCAGCGCCTCGATTTCGGTGACGATTATGCCGTTAGTGATCGTCAACATACCGACTTTCAAACCGGAATGGTAATACAGCGTTTCTTGGCCCAGATGGCGCGCCGCCTTTGGCACCGAGGACACTAGTTTTTCGAGCCCGACCGGCACGATCAGCTGCAGACCGCGGGCACTGATCATGCCGTACGCATAGCCGATGGTCCCGCCTTCCGGATGGGCGCAAAACACGCCGGCATTGCCGTCCGGGTCCACTGCGTTCGCCCCCTTAATGAACACGCCGGTCGCACCGAAGCCGCGCAGTGTTTCCTCCATTGTCGGCTTGGGCCCCATGGGCTGGCCGCGAATGATCCGGATTATCGGCGGTTTTTCCTCGGGCGCGGTCTGACACAAAACTCCGTTAATCATTTGGCCTGACAAAAACTGATCCCGCTGCGGGCAACAGCCTAACAGCTCCTCGGCCACATATACGTTGGTAGAGCCGTGGGTTACCACGATTTCTCCTTCGGATAGCGCGGTCCGCACCTCCGGCATTCCCGCCACTCCTTTGGCAATCAACCGCTTTGACTCCGATGGCGTAAATGCAAGCACTGCTCGCAGTGTTTTTCCTTTCGATATTGTCTTCACTTCCGGCATTTTTCCTGGTCCATTCAGGCGGACGGTTTGTCGAACGTCTGCTCCATTCGTTGCCGGTTATGAGCGGGCTCGAAGCTCATGTGCTTCGCAACGATTACTGCAGACCGGTTTTCTTCAGGTGGAACTCCAGCGGGATGTCCTCGACGATGTTCATTCGAGAAAAACTCAATCCTTGCCGCGTGTTGCTTCACTAGACCGGGCCGAGATGGAGGCCGTGGCAGGCGCCGAGATATACGGGCGCCTGCGCCGAAAGGACACGACGCGCATGCGGACAGCCCAGACCGTCAGATTCCACGTCACCGGCACCGCGAGTAACAGTACCAATGCGAGTGTCATCCCAAGTGGTGCGATAGAAAAATGCAATGCAACTAATCCAGCGCCTATGCCGGCCAACCCAAACAGCCCATTCGTAATCACCGCAGCGCTTGCCGGCCCACCGATCCGGGGTTGCAGGATAAGCATGGTACAAGTCGTTGAAATCGGGAAGACAGCAACGAATCCGGTGGCTATCGGTCCTACTATATTGCTGATCACGAGCACGGTACCCATCAGCGTGCAGACCAGCAAAGTGCGCAAAGATAAATCGTACCATTTCCGAACTGTCGGCGGGATAACGACGTCACGAAATCTTCTCGTAAGCAAAATGCATACGGTGTAAACGACGATATTGGCCAAGATGGAAATGGTCGCCGTCCATGCGACGAAGCGCGCCAATACCGCGAGGATGAGCCAACTCGCCAACGCCGTGAGCAGGCTGACAGCAAGACCACGCCGTTGCGCCAATACGATATAGATCAGCATAAAAATACCGCTCACGGCGTTCATCGCAAGACCGCCCACCACACTCTCGGCGATGAATGTCGCGTCGTGATCCAATGACAGGAACACGTAGGCAGGCCATACGGTGACCGGCAGCGTGACCACGAGCGCGCCAATGAGAGGCCCGGCTCGCTCGGTCACGAATGAGGCCGTGACGACGATTCCGGCCGTCAGCACCAGCTTTAGCGCAAGTGCCAGCCAGAATACGAAATCGGATGACATGATCCGATGTCCCTCGGAACGGCGGTTTTACAAACAGGAAGCCGGCGGCAGTTCCGGAAACCAAAAGGCGTCAGCACCCGGCAACCTGGCGCCCTTTTCGCCTCACATGGCCGCCGCCCCGGCTCGTGCGCGCTTGTTGCTGCATCCGCACGGGCAAAGGCCCGAACTCATGTCGAATGATCCACGCCGCCGCTTGTTGGTGGTGCGAATCGACGGCCGGCAGACCGGGTTAAAGAGAGTGTCTTCGGACTGGCACATCGGGCAGACTGGCTGCTCGCGATCGGACGCCACAAGCGCATCGAACGTATGCCTGCAGCTTTGGCAAGCGTAAGTGTAGACGATCATGCGCTCTACCCCTGGAGAATGCGCGAAAAGGAAAAGCGCCCCCCGCCGCATATGGCGGGGGGCGAATGCCGCGTCAGCAGTCAATGACCGTCAGCTCCTTAACCGGCCATCGCGAAAGCACTTCAACGCCGGTCTTGGTGACGTGGATCACCTCTTCGATACGAACGCCCTGCCCCTCGCCATCGCCCTCTTGGGTCTCGATCGCGAAGCACATATCCTCCTCGATCACCATCGGGAAATCGAGCGAGCAGGCGCGCCAGACCAGCGGCGGCTCGTACAGGGTCAGACCGATGCCATGCGCCCAGTTGCTGCCGGCGGTCTGGTCTTCGGTCTTGACGCCGATATCGGCCCACACCTTCGGTCCGACCGGCCACTTCTCGGCGATCTCCTTGGTGGAGACGCCCGGCTTAATGATGTTGATCGCACCATAAAGCCAATCATACGCGCGTTGATAAGCGTCTCGCGTTGCTTTTGAAGGCTCACCGAGACTAAACGAGCGATAATAGCAAGTCTTGTAGCCGTTCCAGGCCGTGTTGTAGACGTCCATGTAAATGACGTCTTTGGGCTCAAGTCGACGTCCGGTCGTGCCCCGCAGGTTGGGCCAGCTATACGGACCGGAGGTGCAAAAGACCCCGGAATAGACTTCGCCGCCATTCTTGTAACAAGCTTTGAACGCCTCGCCCAGAACGTCATTCTCGCCGACGCCGGGCCTGGCGGTTTCGGCCAACGCCTGGAACATTGAATCCCCGATGACGCAGGTGTTGCGCAGGCATGCGACCTCTTCCGGGAGTTTCAGTTTCCGGGCCTCGAGCATCGCCATGTAGCCTTCACTGCTGGTCTTGACGCCGCGCGCTTGAAAGGCGGCATCGATCGTGGGATCGTTAAAGTCGAGGGCCAATACCTCGTTCTGGACTCCTCCGCGCTTCAACTCCTCGTAGATCTGATCGACAAACCGCTTGGTGGCATCCTTGTGGGCTGCTTCGCCCATGCAGCGAGCAATCCAGCCCATGCCGGTGACTGCATATTTCACGAATCCCTTGGGCAGCCACGGCGAGCTGCGCTCGGTGTGGTAACCGATTTCGCCCTGTTCGTAGACGATCGGCCACGGATCGCCCTTCACCCATAGCGCATAACGCAGGCCTGAGTTTCCAGTCGTCCACGCCGGTGTGTAGGTGCTGCTGATATAGCGGGTATTCCACTCGTTCAGCGACAAAAACGCGCCGAAGTTGCGCTTCTTGAAGAGAATCTCTTGAGCGCGGTCGCGCCGGCCATTCCGCAGCTTGTCGAAACTGAGGCTGCCGACCCAGTCTTTGTCACCCGCTATCGGAGGAGATAAACCATATTTGTCGGTCATTGTTTCGGCTCCCTCAGCCTTCGAAAATTGGACGCTCTGACGGGCCACCGCGGCCCATGTAGTCAACCTATAGAATGGACAAACGGCGATCTAATCCGATCGCGTTATGGACGATATAAGATGATCTTCTGATTTGCGCGCAATTAAAGGTTCAGCTGCTGCGATCTATGGCAGCAAACGCTCGCAAACTAGCTTACACGTCATCGTCTCGATGACAGCCATACCTGCGCAGCGCGTCAATCGGTCTCGGTTGAGGTATGCAGTCCGCCATAAGCCTGCCACGGGACGCCCGCGATGAAACCGGCGTCAACAGGAAGATTGGTGCCGGTCACTCCGCTTGCCTCGTCGCTCAGCATCCAGACGATAGCCGCTGCGACTTCTTCCGGTTTGACCAACCTTTTGAGAGCCGCGGTGCTTATCATACTTTCACGATTCAAGACTCCGGCAGAAAGACCCTTCGCGAGTGCCGGCGTTTCGGTGAAGCCAGGCGACACGCAGTTGACCCGCACGCCAAAGGGTCCCCATTCAGCGGCAAGCGTCGTCGTTAAATGGATAACCGCAGCCTTGGCCGGGGCGTAGCCGTGCACCGGCGCAGACAACATGCCAACCACAGAGGCAACGTTGACGATGGCGCCGGTATGCCGTCGCGCCATACGTGTTCCAACTTCGCGACAGACGACGAATGTGCCGCGCAGATCGACGGCAATCTCCCTGTCCCAGTCCGACATCGCAAGGCGCGCCGGCGGATGCATTTTGCCGAGAATACCAGCGGCGTTGACGAGCCCGACGATCGGACCGTGCAGACCTTCAATTTTTTCACAGGCGGCCGCGACCGCCGCCTCGTCGGAGACGTCGACTGATTCCGGCAATACCGTAACACCCGGCGACGATGGCGTGTCGATCCGAGCGGCGCGATCGAGCACCACGACGCGCCATCCCTTTGCCGCGGCCGCCGCGGCGCTGGCGGCGCCGATGCCGCTCAAACCACCGGTGACGACGACAATGCCAGCCCCATTTGTTTTGGTCATGGCCTGGCCACCGGGTTCAGGCCGCCTGCCGTTTCGGCGCGATCAACGCGAAGGCGTCAATCACCTCGTCGATCGACGCCGCCGGCCAGCGCTCCACAAACGCCTCGAGCCGGTCGAATGCCGCCATCGGCACGTTTTCCTCGACGCCAATGCGCCGCACCAGTTGCGACGCGCCAGCGCGGCCATAAGCGAAGTCAGCGGTGGTCATGTGCTGATTCTGCACCAGGGTGCGGCCGTCCGCGGTATCGGCCTCGATGATGCAGGAAAGCGTCGGCACCGCCGGATCGCTGATCAGCGTGATGCAATTGATGAAGCCGTTGAGCTTCGAGTCATCGTAGGTGGTCATCCGCTTCATGTCAGGGATGCCGTAGATCAGCGTCGCGGCGATGCAGAACGGGATGCTCATCAGCGTGCCGGAGACCGAGTTGAATGGCCCAACCGCGTCCATGCCCGCGTAGTCGGTCTCATAGGGGTTCATGCGCACACGCACGGCCTTCAACTCGGCGCCACCGAGCTTGTCGCGCAGCACGAGCGCCGCCGTCACCGGCGTCTGGTTGAAAGCGCAGACCGGATAGGGTTTGAAGGTCACGCGCAACACCGCCCAGTCGTCGCCGAGACGTTTGACCAGTGCCGCGACATCGCACTCCACGCGGGCAAAGGTGCGCACGAAGCCAGACTTGCCCTCGAAGGCGCGGGGCGCCGAGGTCGACCCAGCCTTGGCCAGCTCGGCCGCAGTCCAGCCCACCTTGGCCACCATACCGACCTGGTAGCGCCACTCGTCAGTGCCATCGGCGAACGACTGCAAGAGCCCGCCAGAAAACGAGACGGCGTTGGCGAGCGCGGCGGCGGTGCGTTCGGCGTCGAGCCCCATCAATTTGGCGGCGGCGGCCGACGCCGCCACGGCGCCGTACAGCGTGGAGGCGCGCAGCCCGCTTGGCGTCGTCTGGCCGGCATACGCCTTCTCCAGCAGCCCACCTGCTTCATAGCCGGCGACGAGCGCAGGGATCAGCCGCTCGATCGGATATTTTCGCGCCTCGACCAGCGCAGTCAGCATCGGGATCATGATGGTACCGAAATGTGCGGCACCGCAGGTATCCTCCTGAGCCCGTCCGTGAAAAAGCGCGGAATTGGCGAGACAGGCGCCACCAATCGAGATCTTGCGGCCGTCGCCCAGCATGGTCGCACCACGAAGCTGCTCGCCGTCCATGGCCAGGGCGGCCGCGCGGGCGACCAGCGCGTATGGCGTGCGGTGACAGTCGAGCCCCATGCCGTAGCCGTTGAGCAGGCAGACGCGTGCCTTCTCCAGGACCTCGGCGGGCATCCGACGCGTGTCAAGCGTATGGATAAAATTCCCGATGTGCTGCGACAAAGTCATCATGTTGCTCTCCTCTGCAAGTGTGGAGATCAGATCGCCAGGTAGCGCTGGCGAATTTCGTCGTTGGCTTTCAATTTATCGATGGTGTCGCGGTAGACAATTTGCCCCTTGTCGATCACCGTCGCCGCGCTGGCGATGCCGAGGCAGAAGTGCATGTTCTGTTCAGCAAGCAGGATGGTGGCGCCGGTGTCGCGCAGGTGGCGCAGCAGCTGACCGATGCGCTGCACGACGATCGGGGCAAGCCCTTCGCTCGGCTCATCGAGCAGGAGTGCGACCGGATTTCCCATCAGCGTGCGCGCGATCGCCAGCATCTGCTGCTCACCGCCGGAAAGGCGCCCGCCGCGGCGGTGGCGCAGCGGCGACAGCAGCGGAAAGACCTCGTAGACCCGCGCGATATTCCAGTCGTCCTCACCGCCCGGACCCTTTTTGGCGGCGATCAACAGATTGTCCTCGACCGAGTGCTCTGGGAAGATTTGACGGTCCTCCGGCACGTAACCGACGCCGGCGCGAGCAATGACGTGCGGCCTGCGTCCCTGCATCTCGGTGCCCAAAACGTGGATGTGGCCTCGGCGCGGCGGCGCGACGCCGGCAATCGCCTTGAGCGTCGTGCTCTTGCCGGCGCCGTTGCGCCCGAGCAGCGCCATGGTCTGCCCCTTGGCGACCTCGAGATCAATCCCGAACAAGATCTGGCTCGTGCCGTAGAAGACGTCGATGGCCTCGACCGAGAAGACGGCAGGCGCGCTCATGGGTTGGCCCCGTCCTCGGTGCCGAGATAGGCGGCGATGACGTCGGCGTTGCCGCGGATCTGATCGGGCGTGCCTTCGGCGAGCACACGGCCGTAGCAGAGCACACGGATCGAATTCGCGATCTTAAACACAATGTCCATGTCGTGCTCGATGAATACCACCGTCATCTTTTCCCGCTCCCACAGGCGGTAGACCCGCTCAATCATCTGCCAACGCTCATCTGGCCCCATGCCGGCGGTCGGCTCATCGAGCAGAAGCACGCGCGGCTGCAGCACGAGAGCCAACGCGACGTCGAGGAGTTTTTGATCGCCGTGCGAGAGTCTCGCCGACAGCGTGTCGGCCTCCTTGGCAAGGCCGAGCATGTCCATCACCTCATGCGCGCGCTCGCAGCACTCGGCCAGAGGAAAACGCCGGTCGAGCACCGCGGCGCGGCCACGGTGCGCCTGCACCGCCGCGTTGAGTGTCTCCTCGACAGTGAACGAGGGAAAGATGCTCGCAACCTGGAAAGCGCGGGCGATCCCGCAGCGAACGATTTCGGCGCGTGCGAGACCGACGAGATCGATCCCGTCGAGCATAACTCGACCTGCATCGGCCTTGAACGCGCCGGAGATCAGATTGAATAGCGTGGTCTTGCCAGCGCCGTTCGGACCAATCACGGCCGTAAGCGAGCCCGTCGGGAACTCGAGCGTGACATCGCTGATGGCGGCGATACCGTCGAACGACTTTGACAGGCGCTCGATAGTCAGCATGGGGCGTCAACTCCGCTGCCGCCCGCTCCGCTCGCGACCAATACCACGCCGCCGATGTCGAGCCTGGCCATCAGCGCCCCCGTTTAGCCGCAGCCAAGACCCACGGCGAACGCCGCCAGTAGTCGAGCAGAAAATCAGTCAGCCCGCGCCGCAGCCCGAGCGCGAACAGAAGAATGATGGCGCCGAGGGTAAGCCCATAGTACTCGGTAAATCTGGTCACCACGTCGTTGAGCAGGAGAAGGATCACCGTTCCAACCACCGGCCCAAAGAACGTCGAGATCCCGCCCAGCATGACGATGAACACCGCCTCACCTGACATCGTCCAATTGGCGAACTCGGGGTAAGCCCCGGACACGAACAGGCTCATGATCACGCCGCCGATGCCACCAAAAATCCCCGCCAACACGAAGGCCACGAGCTTGATGCGAAACACCTCAACGCCGAGGAAGGCGGCGCGCGTGGCATTGTCGCGGATCATGCGCAGAGTATAGCCGAACGGCGATTCGACGATGTGGTGCATCAGGATCAGCCCACCCACCAGCAGCACGCAGCTGGCGATATAAAGCTGCCTTTGATCGGCAAGATCGATCCCCAGGAAGCTCGGCCGCGGAATTCCACCACGCAGCCCCTGGTCGCCGCCGGTCAGCGGCACCCACAAGATGACCAAGCTGTACAGGAACATCTGGAAGGCAAGCGTGAGGAAAGCGAAGTAGATCTCCTTCAAGCGCACGCAGATGGCGCCGACGGCGAGCGCGACCGCCGCGGTGACAACGATCGTGAGCGCGAATGCTGCCGGGATCGACATGCCAGTGCGCTGCATAAGCAGGCCGAATGAGTAGGCACCGAGCCCGAAGAACATGCCGTGGCCAAACGACACCATGCCACCGTAGCCAACCAGCAAATTGAGCGAGGTCGCGAACAGTGCAAACGACGCGCCGCGAATCGTAAAGTCAATAAATGCCTTGTTTGGCCACACCAACGGCAGCAGCACCAGCGCGGTGACGGCGATGGCGCCGATGATCATGTCGCGGCGGAACGAATGCCGCATCTCAGGCAATCTCCTTGCCGAACAAGCCGGTCGGCTTGGCGATCAGCACCAGCACCATGAACAGATACATCAGCCCCTCGGTGAACAGCGGAAAGCCAACGCTGCCAAAGGTGCGAATCAGGCCGATTAGCAACGCGCCAACGAAAGCCCCGACGATCGAGCCCATGCCGCCAATCACGGTGACGATGAACGACTCGATCAGAATCGAGAAGCCCATGCCGGGCGTGAGCGAGCGCACCGGCGCGGCCAACGCGCCGGCAAACCCAGCCAGCAGGCCGCCGAGCGCGAACACCATGCCGTATAGAATGCCGGTATTGATGCCCAGCACCGAGACCATGCTCGGATTGTGCGCAACGGCCCGCACGATCTTGCCGAACCGCGTGCGCTCGATGACCAGCCACAGCAGCCCGCCGATGACAACCGTCACGCCGACCAGAAAAAGATAGAATGGCGGCACCACACCGCCGGCGACGAAGATCGGCGGCACCTGGAATAGTGCCGGCATGCCCATGGAACGAAACTCGGCACCCCAGACGATCTTCACCACATCGTCGAAGATAAGAATGAAGCCATAGCAGACCAGCAGCTGCATCAGCATGTTCTGGCCGTAAACCCGGCTCATGAACAACCGCTCAAATACTAGGCCGACCAGCGCAGTGCCGAATGCCGCACCGAACAACGTCAACACGTAGCTGTCGCTCAGCTTGAAGATGGTGAGCGCGAAGTAAGCCCCCAACATGTAGAACGAGCCGTGGGTGAAATTGATGACCTTCAGCACACCGAAAATCAGCGTCAACCCGGCCGCGACCAGGAACAGCAACATGCCGATGATCAGACCGCTCGTCACCTGTGTGACGACGCAGGCGGCCGATCCGAAACAGCTCACGAGCGAGGCAATATCCACGATGAGCCCGGGGCTAGATGATTGAGTTCTGAAAAAGGCGTGCGGCGCTGCCAACGCCGCACGCCCAGAAGTTCACACCGCGCCGATCAGAGGTAGCCGTTCTTCTTTTTCCATGCGGTCTCCAGTTCGAAGATTTGCTTCCAATCGCCGGCGGTGACCGCGGGGACATAGGGCTCGGTGGGGATCGTCGTGCCCCAGCCAATCGCGTAGCCGACCAGCGTCTGATCCTCGGCGCGGATCGTCAGCTTGCCATTGCTGCCGAATGGCGAATCGATGGTAAGCCCGCGCAACGCTTCGGCGATCTTGGCGCCATCGGCCGTATTGGCCTTCTTGGCCGCCGCGGCGAGGAAGTTGATCGCTGTCGCATTCTGCCACGACCAATTGGTCGGATACTCGTTGAACTTAGCACGGTAGGCGTCGGCCCAGCTCGCGTTCTGCGGCGTTGTCGGAAAGGTCTTGATATAACGGTTGCCGGAGTGGATGCCCTTCGGCAGGTTCTTCACCACTGTAAGCGCCGTGTAATCGGCCATGTTGACGGCGAAGGTCTCGGTCTGCGTGAACAGGGCGTAGATATTGCCCTGCTCGATGAACGACGTGAGGTCGCCACCCCACAGGCAGGAATAGAGCGCCTGTGGCTTGGTCTGCAGAATCTTGGTGATCACTTCGGTATAGTCGGGCTGGAACAGCTTCGGCCACGCCTCGCTCACTACCTCGACATCCGACTTGAAGTGCTTGAGGTACTCGACAAATTGCGCCGTGGTATCGCGGCCATAGGCGTAGTCCGGCGAGCAAGTCATCCATTTGGCAAGTTTTTTGGCGTTCGCGACCTTGGCGGCGTAAGCGCCACCAACGATCGAATCGTGGATGCCCTGACGGCAGGTGCGGAAGGCGTTGGCGATGCGCTGCTTCGGATCGGCCGTGAGCGAACTCGTCTCCGAATTGGTATGCAAGCAGAGCACCTTGAGATCGCGCGCCACCTCATGCACGGCGAAAGCGCCGGATGACGCCTCGGCGTCGATCAGGATTTCACAGCCGTCGGAATTGACGAGTTCGCGGGCGACGCGCGCCGCCTCCTGCGGCTGGCCCTTGGAGTCACGGATCACCATCTCGATCGGACGGCCGGCCAAACCGCCAGCGGCGTTGACCTTGTCAACTTCGAGCATCACGCCGTTGCGCGACGAGGTGCCGAGCTGGGCGACACGGCCCGATAGAATGGTCGGCATGCCAATCTTGATTGGCTTGGCCTGAGCGCGGGAAATCATCGGCGCCGCCATGATGCCGATTGCTGTCGCTGTCGCGCCCTTGATCACGGCGCGACGGTTAATTCCACTCCTGCGGTGCGTTGCCATCTCAACCCTCCCGTTGCTTGGCGCTGGCGTCATCCACCCGGCCAGGAGGATTGATCGCCCCGGCGCGATCCACCGCTGCTCTGCCGAGCGGCGTTATGGCCTTTATTGGCCGACATTTTGAGGCCGGGCGCGCGCAAGCGTCAAGATAATTCTGACTGATGAATCACCGATCAGATTTTATCGCGCTGCGCTGCGCCATGACGAAGGTCGCCTGCCCGGTCATGACTACCGCGCCACCACTGCGCTCCTCATGAATTGTGACGCCGACATGAAGCACCGCGGTCCCGCGCTCCTGGCAACGTGCCGTCGCCACCAGCCGGCGGGCGCGCGTCGGGGCCAGCATGCTGATTGCGAGATTGAGCAACATAGGCGCCGGCGGACGCTCGCCGCCGGCGGCCAGTTCGGCGGCGGACGAGGCAAGATCGAGGAGAACGCCGTAGCGCAATGCGCCGGTCGGATCGCAATCGCCGTCTTGAACGCGCATCTCCAGTGCCGCACCGGAGTTGCCGACGGCGATGACGCGCCGGCCTTCGAATCTAGTCGCACCGTTGCTCTCACCGACGGTGAGCCGCTTCGGCCGGTAGGTCGGGCCGCTGGTGCCACCGTACAGCAGCCCGCCGGTGACGAATTTCATATAGGCACGCACCATCCAATCGGGCGCCGGTCCGACATGGCCGGCGCGCATCATGTAATGGTAACTGAGGTAGTTGCGGGCGCCGAGCAGAATGCAGACGACCACCTCGAGTTCATCGGCGCTATAGCCCGGCAAGCCGCCTTGCTCCTGGCTACGCCGCAGGGCGCGCAGATAGCCCTGGATCATGTTGTTCATGTGATCGCGGAACGCCTTCGGCGAAACCGTTTCGGCCTCGTTGAGGACGCGGTAGAATTCCGGAGTGTCGGCCAAGAACTCGAAGAACGCGCGAAAGCCGATCTCTTCGCGTCGCAGGCCCGCGGGCTGATTGGCGACGCGGACACGGATGCGATCCAGCAATTGCGTTCCCAGCTCGGGTAGCAGCTGGTCGAACAAGTCCTGCTGCGACTTGAAATAGTTGTAGAAAGTGCCCTGGGCGACGCGGGCACGCGCCGTGATCTTGGCAACCGAGGCGTTGCCGTAACCTTCTTCCCCGACGATCTCGGTCACGGCGGTCAGTAATTTGCGGCGCGTTGCCGCCAGCTTGTCGGCGCGCGTCATGCCGCTCTTTTTCGGCCGCGGGATCGCGGTCTTCGTCGTGCGCTCGCTCGGTCTGCGTTTCGCCATCGTACCTGCTTGCATCTTCTGTGTGCTGGTCTCGCGTGCCAAGGGCCGATTCCTGTCAACTCACCAAGGCCGAAGCGTGAACAATAATGAACGATGAGTCTATATTCATTTTTGTCTTGACTCGGGCGCTGCCGCTTCTCAGAATTTGTTTGATCATTGGCGCGCGCAATCGGTTGCGCGCGACGAATGTTATTTGCGCCAGTGGCATGGAAAGCGAGATCACGTGGGCCGCACCGACCCGCCGTCGGCGACTAGCCAACTCCTCGAACTCTACCGGGCAATGCGGCTCGTGCGTGAGGCCGAGGAGCGGCTCGGCGCCCTGTTCGCCGATGGCGAAATTCCCGGCTTCATTCACCTCTCGATCGGTCAGGAGGCGGTGTCGGTCGGCGTCGCCGCCGCGCTGCAGCAACACGACACGCTTGCCTCCAACCATCGCGGTCACGGGCACGCCATCGCCAAGGGGCTCGATCTCGATCGTTTTTTCCTCGAAATTCTCGGCAAGCGGGACGGCTATTGCCGCGGCCGCGGCGGCTCGATGCATGTCGCCGATATGACCGTCGGCATGCTGGGCGCCAACGGTATCGTCGGCGCCGGCCTGCCGATCGCCGTCGGCAGCGCCCTTGCTCATAAGCTGCGCAGGACCGGCCACATCGCCGTCGTGTTTTTTGGCGACGGGGCGATGGCCGAGGGCGTGTTGCACGAGAGCCTCAATCTCGCCCAGCTGTGGACGCTGCCGGTGCTGTTCGTGTGCGAGAACAACGGCTGGTCGGAATTTACCGAAGCGGCGCGCCAGCTTGCCACCGACCCGCAGCGAATGGCGGCCGCCTACAGCATGCGTGCGCTCCAGGTCGACGGCAATGACGTGGTCGCGGTCGCCGCGGCGGCGCGCATGGCGGTCGCGCAGATCCGCGCCGGCGAGGGTCCTTGTCTGCTCGAGTGCAAGACCAGGCGCGTGCGCGGCCACTACGAGGGCGACGCGCAGAAATATCGTGACGCCGGCGATATCGCGACCGCGCTACGCAACGATCCGCTCGTTCGCTGCGAGGTGCAGGCGATTGCCGCCGGCGCGCCGCAGGAGACCATCGACGCGATCAAGGCCGAAATCGCGGACCGCGTCGACGCGGCGGTTGCCACCGCCCGCTCCGGCGCCCCGCCTGCGCCCGTCGATGCGTTCGCCGACGTCTATTCCCCCACCCACGAGCTGCCGTCATGAGTGAAGTGCGGTTCGGCCAAGCGATCAACCGGGCGCTCATAGACGCCATGACCGCGGATCCATCGGTCATCCTGCTCGGCGAGGACGTGGCACGGCCGGGCGGCCCTTTCGGCGTCACCCGCGGCCTGCTCGACAAGTTCGGCCCCGAGCGCGTACGCGATACGCCAATCTCGGAGGCGGCGATCACCGGCGCCGCGGTCGGCGCCGCAATGACCGGGCTACGGCCCATCGTCGAGATTATGTTCATGGATTTCGTAACGCTGACCATGGACGCGCTAGTCAACCAGGCGGCCAAGGCGCGTTTCATGTTTGGCGGCCAGAGTTCAGTCCCGATGGTGGTGCGCATGCCGCACGGCGGCGGCATCAATGCCGGACCACAACATTCGCAGTGCCTAGAAGCCTGGCTGGCACACGTTCCCGGTCTCAAAGTCGTCTGCCCGGCGACAGTCGCCGACGCCTATAGCCTCACCCGCGCGGCGATTGTCGACGATGACCCGGTCATCGTGATCGAGCACAAGGCGCTTTATGCAGCGAAGGGCGAACTCGCCGACTCGCCGACCGCGACACCAATTGGACGCGCGCGGATCGCCCGCGAGGGTCGTGATGCGACGATCGTTACCTATGGCGCTATGGTATCGGTGGCGCTCGCCGCCGCCGTTGAGCTCGCCCAAGATGGCGTGGAGGCGGATGTGATCGACCTGCGCTCATTGCAGCCATGGGACGAAGCGACTGTACTCGCCTCACTCACGCGTACCCACCGTTTGATCATCTGTCACGAAGCGGTCGAGGCATTTGGCATCGGCGCCGAGATTGCCGCGCGCATGGCTGACGTCGGCTTTGACGAACTCGATGCTCCGATCGTCCGCGTCGGCGCTCCATTCATGCCGCCGCCTTTCGCCAAGACGCTCGAGGACTGGTACCGGCCCGACGCAGCGAAGATCGTCGCGGCGGTAAAAAAGACCATGTCTTAAGGGAGGATATTGCGATGAGCGAAAGCATCCTGCTCGCCGTGGAGGGGCCGATTGGCCTCCTCACCATCAATCGCCCGAAAGTGCTGAATGCCCTCGACATACCGACCCTCATCGAACTAGAGGCGGCATTTGGCAAGCTCGAGACCGATGACACCGTGCACGTTATCGTCATCACTGGCGCGGGCGATCGTGCATTCGTCGCTGGCGGTGACATTGCCGACCTCAATTCGCGTCGAGGGCTCGCTCATTACCAAGAATTCGCCGAGGTCGTGCACCGCGTCTTCCGCCGCATCGAGATCAGCGACAAACCGACCATCGCCGCAGTCAATGGATATGCACTGGGCGGGGGTACCGAGCTCATTCTCGCAACCGACATCCGCGTGCTAGCGAGCACCGCACGGCTTGGCCTACCGGAGATCACGCTTGGCCTCTTCCCCGGCGCCGGCGGCACGCAGCGGATCATACGCCAGATTTCGCCTTGCCGCGCCAAAGAGATCATGTTCACCGGCGAGCAAATTTCTGCCGATGAGGCATTGGCGATCGGGCTCGCCAACAAGGTGGTGCCGAAAGACGAGGTGCTCGCTGCGGCGAAGGAAATCGCCGGGAAGATCGCGACAAAGTCGCCGCTGGTGCTGAAGCTACTCAAGCGCACGCTGCGCGACGGCGCAGATATGCCGCTGTCGGCGGCGTTACCTTTCGAGCAGAGCATGATCGGGCTGGTGCTCGACACCGCCGATGCACACGAAGGATGCTCCGCCTTCCTCGACAGGCGGAAGCCAAATTTCACCGGCCAGTAGACCGAGCAATGAAGACGCTTGCCGATCTCGTCATGCCTAAACTCGGCCTAACCATGACCGAAGGGACGGTGGCGCAGTGGGCCATCGCGCCCGGCGCATCGTTCGGCGCCGACGATATCGTCGCCGTCATCGAAACCGACAAGATCGCCTACGAGGTTAAGGCGCCCAGTGCTGGAACGCTGTCGGAAATCCTGGTGCCGACGGGAACGACGGTCGCAGTCGGTACGCCAATCGCACAGTGGGAACCGAAAGGCGTCCCCGCGCGGGACGCAACAGCTGCAGCGATCGTTTCCAAAAGGCATGCACCGGCGGATGCAGCCGCTGCATCAATGCCCCTCCCCACGCCTCCCTCGCCCGCGACCGCTCAAGCGGTCGGCGCCCGCATTATCGCCACGCCCTATGCCCGCCGGATTGCGCGCAATGCAGGCATCGAGCTTGCAGCCATCCCTGCAGCCAATAACCGCCGTATCAGGGCCGCGGATGTAGAGACCGCCATCGCCCGCCGCGCCGCGGCCGCGACGCCGGCGCCGCAATGCCTTTCTGCCGCCGGATTCACTTTCATCGGCACCGAAGTCAGCGTCGATCGCTTACTGCGCCTAATAGCTGACATCGCTGAAGGTATCCCGGGCTTGACGCCGGCTCCCGTCCACTTCGTTATCCTCGCCGCCGCCCGCGCGCTTGCCGACCACGGCGTCGCACCCGTTATCGGCTTGCAACACGCCGATTTTCCACCTTGCATCTTCGATTCCGACGCCTGCCGGCGCTTGTCAACGATCGTCGCCGCCGACCGCGCCGGCATCGGCACAGCGGCCGCA
The DNA here is from genome assembly GCA_016185205.1 of Hyphomicrobiales bacterium. Lineage (GTDB taxonomy): Bacteria > Pseudomonadota > Alphaproteobacteria > Rhizobiales > Xanthobacteraceae > Pseudolabrys. The sequence continues at coordinate 46,845 of JACPOA010000031.1, forward strand.
GCCATGATGCTGCTGGTGGCCGATAATACCGACGCGACGCTGGTCGCTCGCATGCCATTGCTCGGCTGCGGCGCCACACTCGGCGTCGGTGCGATCAACCGCGTCTTCCGACCCAACGCGGCCGGCGCGCCGGTATTGCGCGCCGAACTGCATCTTGTCTTCTGCCTGCGCGACGCCGCGCTGCCTGAAAGCAAAGACCTGCTCTGGCGCATTCGTGAGCTTCTCGAAAACCCGTTCGTTCTCCTCGCAATCTGATCTCCGGAGCAACCATGGACTTCTTGTTGACCGACGAGCAGAAGATGATCGCGGAAACCGCGCGCAAGGTCGGCGACCGTTTTGGGCTCGACTACTGGCGAAAACTCGACGCCGAGAATACTTTCCCGCGCGAATTCTGGGCGGCCGTGTGCGAGGCCGGCCTGTGCGGCGTCGCGCTGCCCGAAGAATACGGCGGCGCTGGCCTCGGCATGCTGGAGATGGCGCTAATCGTGGAAGCCCTGTCGGCCGGCGGCGGCGGCTCGACGATCGGCCAGCTTTTTATGATCAATCCGATATTCGGCGGGGTTTCGATCGCCAAGTTCGGCACGCCGAAAATGAAGAAAGAACTGCTGCCGAAGATCATTTCCGGCGAAATCAACTGCTGCATGGCGCTGACCGAGCCGGACGCCGGCTCCAATAGCCTGGAGATCAAAACCTTCGCCACCGGCCACGGCAATGGCTGGCGGCTCAACGGGCGGAAGATCTGGATCACCGGCGCCGAAGCGGCACAGAAAATGCTGGTCATTGCCCGCACGACCAAAGTACAGGAGGTCAAGCGCCGCACCGAAGGTCTGTCGATGTTCCTGGTCGACGTCGAGCGCAAGGGCCTGACCTATTCCTCGATAGAGAAGCTGGGCACCAATACACTGTCGTCGTGCAACATCTTCTTCGAGGATGTCGACGTCGATGGCGACGAGCTGGTCGGCTCGCTCGACGGCGGCTGGTACGAGCTGCTCGACGTGCTCAACACCGAACGTATCGTCACCACCGCCGGACTCGTCGGCGCGGCAGAGCTCGCCTTCCGGATCGCCATCGACTACGCCAAGGAACGGCGCGTGTTCGGCAACCGCCCGATCGCCGAGTACCAGAGCCTCCAGTTCCCGTTCGCGCAGGCTTTCGCCGAAATCGAATGCGCCAGGCTGATGAATTACAAGGCGGCGAGCCTGTTCGACCGCGGCCTGCCCTACGGCACCGAGGCGAACGTCGGCAAGCTGATCGCCTCGCAGGCGGCCTCAAGCGGCATCGAACATGCGATGCAGACCATGGGCGGCATGGGATACGCCAAGGAAACGCATCTTGAACGGCTATGGCGCGATGCCCGTCTGTTCCGCTTTGCGCCGATCTCCGAGCAGATGATCTTGAACTTCATCGCCATGCAGAATCTCGGGTTGCCACGGTCGTATTGATAGGTGAAGTCATGGTGAATTTGTCGAGCTTCATACGTTACCACGCCTCGCGCACGCCGGACCGACTCGCTATCGTGTTCAAGGATCAGCGGATAACTTACGCAGAGTTACTGCGACGCATTGAGACCACTGCTGGTTTCCTCTCAGCGCGCGGCATCCGGCCGGATGACGTTGTCGCCGTCTTTATGAAGAACAGCGCCGCGTTCCTCGAGCTGGCCTTCGCCGTGAGCCACATTGGCGCGGTTTTTTTGCCGATCAACTTTCGCCTCGCCACCGACGAAGTGCGCTACATCATCGAAAGCGCAGGTGCGAAACTTCTGTTTGCTGACGCCGAGTTTGCCGAAATCGTCGGTGGGCTGCCGTCCGTAATCCTCGTGGACGAGCGGTCGCAGAGCGACTCGACGATACTAACCGCTGGGGCCGACCGGGCGGCGATGCACGTGCGTCGGACTGACGACCTGTTTCGCCTGATGTACACATCGGGGACGACGGACCGCCCGAAAGGTGTGATGCATAGCTACGCAAATTTCTATTGGAAGTGTGCCGACCATGTGCTTTCACTTGGTCTCAGGCACGAGAACCGGCTGCTCGTCACAGGACCGCTTTATCACGTGGGCGCCTTTGATCTTCCGGGCGTCGCCGTACTGTGGATCGGCGGCATGCTTTACGTGCACCGGGACTTCGACCCCGCGCACGTGCTCGCTTCGATCAAACAGGAAAAGCTCACCGGGGCTTGGTTCGCTCCCGTGATGCTGTCCGCGCTGCTCACTTTTCCTGACCGTCACCGCTATGACGTCAGGAGTCTTGAATGGGTGATCGGTGGCGGCGAGCGCACGCCCGAGGCGCGTATCCGGGCTTTTTCCGACTATTTCACTGGCGGGCGCTACATAGATGCCTATGGCCTGACCGAGTCCTGCAGCGGCGACACGCTGATGGAGGCCGGGCGCGAAATCGAGAAGATCGGCTCGGTCGGCCGCGCTCTCGCGCATGTCGAGATCGAGATCCGCGACGAGACAGGCCGCACCCTGCCAGCTGGCATGACCGGGGAGATCTGCCTGCGCGGACCGAAAATCACCGGCGGCTACTGGAAGAATCCGAAAACGACTGCCGCCTCTTTCTACGGCGATTGGTTCCGTACCGGCGATGTCGGCCACCTCGATGCCGACGGCTTTCTATACTTAACGGACCGCAAGAAGGATATGATCATCTCCGGCGGAGAAAACATTGCCTCCTCGGAGGTCGAGCGCGTGATCTACCAGATCCCCGGGGTGCGCGAGGTGGCGGTGATCGGTGTGCCCGACCCGAAATGGGGCGAGCGACCCGTTGCTATCGTGGTCATGACTGCCGGCAAAATGCTCGACTATGAGGCGCTGGCAACGCACTGCCGGGCCCATCTCGCCAATTTCAAGGTGCCGAAAGACCTGATCTTGCGAGAGCAGCTGCCGCGCAATCCGTCGGGAAAAATACTCAAGCGAGTGCTGCGCGACCAACTGACGTCCTGAGCGGCGGCTTGCCACCGACGACGTTTCGCTGGATTCATTTTTAGCCCGCATTGGACTGACGACGCTCTGAATTCCTCAACATTCGCGCCGATTCAGGTATAGGCATCAGCACCTTATCCTGGATCGAGCGAGGCGGTCATGGCGCACCCGACGGATGAATCAAAAGACGGTGTTCTCAATCTCGATTTCGACCGCCGCCTTATAGTGCAATTTCGCGGGTCCGTGGTCACTTCCGATGCGGGATTGTTGGGGTATCACGAACTCGACGACGCACTCGGGTTGAGAGCGATAGCGGGCGAGACGCTTGCCGATATGCGCCCGGGCAAGAACGGCCGCCACGTGTTGGTCGGACGTTCGCGGCTAACGCCGTGCGGCTCCAGCTCAATGCGCTCGCCTACATTCTCGGTAATTTCCTACGCACGCTGGCAACGCCGAACCGATCAAGGATTGGTTACTGACGAGCCTGAAACAGAAGCTGAGCAAGATCGGCGCGAGGGTTCTCCGTCATGGACGCTATGTCGCCTTCCAGACGGCCGAAATCGCGATCTCATGGTGAATGTTCCAGGAGATTTTGCGGCTGATCGCTGAACAGCCGCTCCAGCACCACCTGTGCCAGCGTGAAGCGTTCGATTGCAATCAATTCCATTCCACAGCTACCGATGGGAGGAGTATTTCTAAATGCCCGAGAATGGCCATATCAGACCCTCGACCACCGTCCGGGTGGCGCGGGGTGCGGGTAGCCGTCCACACCTCGCGGCCGTCTTATAGGGGACCGAAAAAGCGCAAATATTTACGTCAGCTTGGGAGTCATCGGGGGGAGTCCCGGGTAAACTTCCCTCTCCCCGCGAGGGTAGAGAAGGAATCATGACAACCGTCGACCGCCAGCAGGCTTTTACCGGCACCAAGGAGGAGGCACCCGCGCTGCGGCTTGATGGGGCGCGGCTGGAAAATTATCTGGTCGACCAGGTCAAGGGCTTCGCCGGCCCGCTGACGGTCAAGCAGTTCAAGGGCGGCCAATCGAACCCGACTTATCTGCTGGAGACGCCGACGCGCTGTTACGTGCTGCGCCGCAAGCCGCCCGGCAAGCTGCTGCCGTCGGCGCATGCAGTCGACCGCGAATACCGCGTGATCCGCGCACTGCACGCGGAGAGTTTTCCAGTCGCCGAGCCGCTGCTACTGTGCGGCGACGAGACTGTCGCCGGCACAGCGTTCTATCTGATGAGCTTCGTCGATGGCCGCGTGTTCTGGGAACCGCAGATGCCGGGCTCCAATCCGGCCGAGCGTGCTGCGGTCTACGATTCGATGAACGAGACCATCGCGCGCCTGCATGCGTTTGATCCGGCGAAAATCGGTTTAGGCGACTTCGGTAAGGGCGAGAACTACGTTGCGCGTCAGGTCGACCGCTGGTCGAAGCAATACCGCGCCTCGGAAACCGAAAAGATTGACGCCATGGAGCGACTGATCGAGTGGCTGCCGTCGCACGTTCCGCCCAGCGGCCCGGCTCGCGTGGTGCATGGCGATTACCGGCTCGACAATCTGATTGTTGAGCGCGCGGCGCCCAAGGTGGCAGCGGTGCTCGACTGGGAATTGTCGACGCTCGGTGATCCGCTCGCTGACTTCAGCTATCACCTGATGGCCTGGCACATGCCGCATTCCGAAAGCGCAGCTGGCACCGCAACGCTGGTCAGGCACGATTTGCGCGCGCTCGGTATTCCATCGATGGCTGCTTATGTCGATACATACATCGCGCGAACCGGGCTCGACCCACGCCCGCATTTGTCGGTTTATCTTGCCTATAATTTCTTCCGCATCGCCGCCATCCTGCAGGGCATCATCGGCCGTGTGCGCGAGGGCACCGCGACGTCCGAATTCGCACCGGCCAAAGCCGAAATGATTCGCCCGCTCGCTGAGAAAGCGTGGGAATTCGCGCAGCGGGCCTAGCCCCCTTCTGGTCGTCCCTGCTAAAATTGGTTTAATGGCCTGGGAAGGGAACGCCGTATATTTCACCGGAATATTTTCAACGGCTGAGCAGCATTCAGGGGCTACGCATTGCTGGGAATCCGGTTTTGGCGGAGCACTGTCAGCGTGACTACGAATGGCGCGTGCGTATTCGGGTCTTACGCTTGCGACCCGTTTACGCGAACCCTTTGACCGGAAGCAGGTATGCGCAATAAAGCGAGCCGAACCGCAACAGCGAGAGCAACGAGAAGAAGGATACTGACAAACGTCACCACCCCGTTCCAGCCGTCTTGCGCCCAATAGCGGCCGCCATAGGACCCGATAAGGCTGGCGCCGAGATAATAGGCGAGCAGATACAGCGAGGCCGCCTGCGCTTTTGCGGCCGGCGCAATATGGCCGACCCAACCGCTTGCGACCGAATGGCCCGCAAAGAAGCCCAGCGTCAGCAAGGCGAGACCGCCGATCACGGCCCATAGCGGCAGCAAGGTGGTGAGCAATACGCCCGCGAGCATCAGCAGCACCGCAATCGCCAGCATCGGGCTGCGGCCCAATCGATCCGCCAAGCGGCCGAACACGGGCGAGACAATCATACCGAGGAGATACAGCAGGAATATTGCGCCGATAGCGCTCTCGTGCAGGCTGTAGGGCGGCGCCACCAGACGGTAGCTGACGTAGTTATAAATGGTGACGAAGTTGCCCATAAGCAGGAACGACATCAGATAAAGCCATGGTAGCCCTACCCCACGGCAATTCATCGACAGCGTGCTGAGGCGGGTGCGAAAGCCGAGGCTTTGTCGCGGCGTGAAATGGCGTGAGGCAGGCAGCAGCAGCCAGAACCCGATGCTGGTCATCAGCCCGACGACCGCCATTGTGGCCACCGCGGCACGCCAGGAATAATAACCTGCAACGACACCGGTGATGACCCGCCCCGCCATCCCACCCAATGCCGTACCGCCGATATACAAACCCATAGCGAATCCGGAACCCTCGGCACGCGCTTCCTCGACCGCGTACGCCATCGCCGCAGCCGGCACGCCTCCCAAGGCGATGCCGATCAGCGAGCGCGCAACTAATAGATTCATCCAGGACGACGATAGCGACGTCAGCAATGTCAGACCTGATGCCATTAACAGGCAGCCACTTATAAGTATCTTGCGGTTCCAGGATTCTGACATGAACCCGGTGATGAGAATTGTGATCGCAAGGCTGCCGGTCGTCAGCGATAGCGAAAGACTGCTGGCCGCAGGACTGATGCCGAATTCCTCGGAAAAGATCGGCATGACCGGCTGCACGCAATACATCAACGAGAACGTGCCAAACCCTGCAGCGAAAAGTGCTACATTGGCGCGCAGGTCGGTGCTCGTTGCCATTTGATTTTCAGTGCATTTATGGGAGCGAAGCTGCCGTCCGGTTCGAGTTCTCTAATGCCCCTGAAGGCGCTCGCAGACGACATCGACAACAATTGCGTCATACTCGGTGCATTGCAAAGAAACTAACATTATCGTATGGATTTTGCGGACCTTACCTTGGACTTGCTTGCGGCAACACGAACCTTGACTTCGTTCAACAGAAAATCACGGGCGCGGTTTGTCTCTTTACGCAAGGCTTCGACGAACTCCAATGCTGCCGGGGAAAGTGGAAACTGTGTCAAGTGAACCAAGTAGAGATTGGTCTCGAATTGCGCGTCCATAATAGGGTTAAGAATGAGGTCTGGATCGTCGCGGTCGCGCACAATAGCAGCCAAGGGTAGGATCGTTGCCCAATCTGAGTTACGGACGAATGCAATCATTCCGGGTACCGAGTCCATTTCCAAAACTCGCGTCACCTTCAATGATCGAGTCCAAATGGCGCGCTCGATGGTTGCTCGCAAGCTATGGCGGTGCCCGGGCATGATCATCTTCACGGGCGGTATGTCGGAAAGCCGCAATGGTCCGGGCGATAGGCCAAATGCTTTACCGGATATCAAAACCGCCGGCCCATCGGCCAGTTTCTCCATCTCCAGACCCTCGTGCCGCGGCGGTTCGACCACAAACGCGAGATCGATCTCTTGGGCCAGCAGCCAGTCTGTCAATGTGCCACTGAACGACTCCGTGATACGCAAGTCGATCGCAGGATGTTTTTCGACAAATTCGTTAAGGAACGACGGTAAGATCCCGCGCACGAGAGATGGAATCACGCCGGCACGGACGGTGCCGGAAACCTGTTCGGTTACGGTAGCCATCTCGAGTTCGGCCATACGGAGAGAGCGGAGGATAGAAATCGCGTGACGATAGAAGCGCTTTCCCGCCGCTGTTGGAACCGCCCCAGCTACCGACCTCTCAAAAAGATTGCCACCAACGAGCTCCTCAACATTTCGTACCTGCGCGCTCAGAGCCGGCTGAGAACATCGCTCGCGGTCGGCCGCCTTGGTGAAGCTGCCTTCCTCGAACACCGCGACAAAATATTGCAAATGACGAAAGCTGATACAGGGAATCATATTGCCTCACCATGTTGCTCTGACGCGCTCCAGTCGAATGCAAGGCGCACGCTATCCGCGGGAACATTGAACGATCGGAATATCAGCGAATGCGCATAAAGCGCTGTCGGAAACCTTGCCGTTTTCTCTTGCAACCGCCGCAACACGTCGTGGCAGCGACAGATAACAGGGAGCACGCTCCGTTTGGGTCGAGAGGCCGAGTAGAGCATCTGCAAGATCCCCTTGACTCTTAGTCAACTCCCCGCCTTGGCCAGAAGACCGGGCCAAGGTCGAGCGCTACACCTTGCTGTCCACGCTCCATAGCCGGCAATACATCCGCGCTGGGCCATATCCCGGACACGAGAGCTTTCTCGTAACCGCCGGTCAGGCCACAAGCGCGCATTTTAGCCGATGCCTCGTCAGCTGAATAGATCAGGGGCAGCGCCTCGATCATAATTCCATCGTCCATCGGACGCAGGATGCTGTACCAAGTCCTGCAAGTGCCATCATTTGCTGGCATGCCGACAGCGCCGGTATTGTGCCAAAGATGATCGCCGAACAGCTGCGTGAACGGCAATCCACAGTGGCCGGCAATGACGCCGTCGCATTTCAGCCACTCGACCTCGTCCTGCTTGACCGAGATCGGCGTCGATTGAAAGATAAAACGGTTGATCTGTTTACCGCCGCCATGGATCACGGCGAGGCGGCGACCGCCCATGTCGATTTCTAGGTGTTGCGGCAAGCGCTTCATCCAGTTGCATGCGTCCTGATCGAGGCGGGCTGCTGCGAATGTGTACCACTGCGCGGACAGCCGGTCGCATGCGCTGCCTTCCTCGAAGCCACAGCCACAATTATCGGCCGCGGCGGCAAGCGATTCCTCACAGTTGCCCATAACGACGCGAATCCCGGAGGAGCGGATTAGGTCAACTGTGGCTTGCGGGTCGGCACAATATGCGACCACATCTCCGGTGCAGATCACGTCGTACGGATCAAAGCCGAGACGCTTAGCGACCCCAAGCATCGTACGCGTCGCTTCCAGATTGCTATAGCAACCACCGAAGACCAGGAGGGGCTTTGTTGTCTGTTTCGGCATGTCGTATTTATAAGTCGTGCCGACCCAATTGCAAACAAACAATCTCGGGTATCCGATTCAAGCAATAGCTTCTCGTTATATCAAATATAAGAAGAACGGAGCTTTTTGTCGCGCTGAAAATCAATAACCTAGTGAATGATCCGCATTTCACCAGTGGTTTGCCGCTTCGGTAGACGCTGGCATTGCGGCTGGGAGGTAACAAATGCTTCGCCAATTATTGTACCGATCAATCGCAATCCTTACCCTAGCTGTCGCGACAACTGTCATAACGTACGCACCGGCAATGGCTGCAGATCCGATCCGAATTGGCTTCGGCATGTCATTGACCGGACCACTCTCGGCGAATGGCAAGTCCGCCCTCCTGGCGATGAAAATCTGGGAGGAAGACACCAACGCCAAAGGTGGACTGCTCGGACGACCGGTCAAGCTGATCTATTACGACGACCAGTCCAATCCCTCGACCGTGCCGGGCATCTACACAAAGATTTTGGATATCGACAATGTTGAGCTGATCGTCGGCGGCTATGCCACCAATTTGTTGGCGCCAGCGGTGACGATCGCCATGCGGAAAAAGAAAGTGCTGATCGGAATCCTCGGGGTCGCGGTTAACAGCGAGTTCAAATATCCGGGTTATTTCGCGATGATCCCTTCCGGTCCGGATCCGAAGCCCGCGTTCACGAAAGGGTTTTTCGACATAGCGATGGCCCAGAACCCAAAACCGCAGACGATCGCACTGGTCGGGGCGGACATGGAGTTCTCACAAAACGCCTTGGAAGGCGCGCGCATGAACGCCAAGGCCGCCGGGCTGAAAGTCGTCTACGACAAAACCTATCCGCCGGCGCAGACCGAGTTTGCGTCGATCGTCCGCGCCATCCAAGCGACCAATCCGGACCTGGTCGTGATTGGCTCCTATCCGATCGATTCGGTGGGAATGGTGCGCGCCGTCAATGAAGTTGGTTTCAAACCAAAGATGATCGGCGGTGCGATGGTCGGACTGCAGGCAACGGTGTTCAAGACACAGTTGGGCCCGCTGCTCAACGGCTTCGTCAACTACGATTTTTGGCTGCCGTTGAAGACCATGGAATTCCCGGGCGTGATGGAATTCATCAAGAAATACCAGGCCCGGGCACCGGGCGAGGGTGTTGATCCTCTCGGTTACTACATGGCGCCGTGGGGTTACGCCTATTTGCAGGTGCTGGGGCAGGCTGTCGAGGCCACCAAGAGTCTCGATGATAGCAAGCTCATCGACTACATGCACAAGGCTACGTTTAAGACCGTCCTTGGCGACGTCAAGTTTGGGAAAGATGGGGAATGGGCTCAATCGCGCGTGTTGCAGGTCCAATTCCAAAACATCAAAGGTAATGCCATCAATCAGTTCAAGGACGTGTCGGTTCAATCGATCGTGGAACCGGCGCAATACAAATCGGGAAAATTTATCTATCCGTACGCCGATGCGATAAAATAAAGACCGATTTGGGAGTCCGATGAGAGACCGACCGTGATTCTAACAGTCGCGGCGGAAGGGTTGAGTGTGCGGCCAAGAATGTTGCCAGGAACCTGCGGCACGTATCCATGCGGGCAACTTGCCGCAGCGTCAGGCTGCGAAGATTCAAGGAACTCCAGCCACAAACCATGACGGCGCTGCAGAGGGGCTTTATGGAAGCGGCTGGATTAACCCGCATCTTCGCCAGTTCGTGAGTTATCTAGAGAATCCTTGCTGAAGGGTTCTGGGGGAGTAGTGCCGGCAGGTTCAACACGCAGATTGCATTCAATGCATCGCGCCGGTCTTTCAATGCCGTACGGCACCCTGTCCGGTTGAGACGGCGGCTTGTAACGCGATATTCCGCCGCGAATGCGCCGGTTGAGGAGCGTATGGATATTTCCTTCGATTTGCTGATCAACGCGATCGCCGCGGGGCTGTTGCTTGGCGCCTTCTACGCCGCCGTCACCGCCGGGGTGTCGATTTCCTTCGGCATGCTCGACATCGTCAATATCGCGCATCCGGGCTTCGTGATCCTCGGCTCCTACCTCGCCTATTTCATCAACATCAATTACGGCGTCGATCCGATCCTGGTCAGCATTCTGATGCTGCCGGTGTTCTATGCGCTCGGCGCGCTGATCTATCAGGTCTACTATCTGTCGTTCGAAAAACGCGGCCAGGAAGCGCTGCGCGGGCTGGCCTTCTTCTTCGGCTTGCTGTTCGTCACCGAGGTGGCGCTGATCCTGGTGTTCGGCGTCGACTATCGCTACGTCGAGGCCGCCTATATCGGGCCCAGCATCCACATCGGGCTGGTCGACCTGCCATTGCGCATGCTGGTGCCCTGCGTCGCCGCACTGGCGCTGTTCGGCGCGATCCAAATATTCATCACCCGCACCTTCACCGGCCGCGCCATCATGGCGGTGTCGCAGGATCAGCTGGCACTGCAGCTGATGGCCGCCGATCCGATCCGCATCAAGCGCATCGCCTTCGGTCTCTCGATTGCAGTCGCCGCGGTCGCCGGCGCGCTGCTGATCATCATCCAGCCGGTCGAGCCCTCGGTCGGCCGCGAATATATCGGCCGCGTCTTCGCCATCTGCGTGCTCGGCGGGCTCGGCAGCATGCCCGGCACGCTGATCGCCGCTCTCCTGCTCGGCATCGTCGAAAGCATCACCGCCACGTTTTACGGCCCATCCTGGGCACCGGCGGTGGCGTTCGGTCTTCTCCTGCTCACGCTCGCCTTCCGGCCGGCGGGACTTTTGGGACGGTGATCTGACGTGAACACGACCAAATTCGCCCTGATAACGATCGTGGTTGGCGCGGCGGTGATGGCCTTCGCGCATTGGTACAGCATCGATTATCTGTTTTTCGCCAGCTACACGATCCTGCAATTCATCGTGCTGGCGACCGCCTGGAATATCCTTGGCGGTTATTGCGGCTACGTGAATTTCGGCTCGGCCGCCTTCTTCGCGATGGGCGCCTACAGTTCCGTCTTCATGCACAAATTCTATCCGCTGCCGATCCCGGCGCTGTTCATAGTCAGCGCCATCGTGTCCGGCATCGCCGGCTTCGGCATGGGTTATCTCACGTTGCGGCTGCGCGGTTCGTTCTTCGCCATCGCCACGCTCGCGCTCGCGGTCGTGCTGCAGACGCTGGTGGTGAATTGGGAATATGTCGGCGGCTCGCGCGGTGCCTATATTATCCGGCCGGAGAGCATCGAATTCGCCGGCATCACGATCAACTACATCGAATATCTGTTCGGGCTGATGCTGCTGCTGACGATAATCGCGTTGGTGACCGCGCGCGCGATCGAGCGCTCCCAGCTCGGCTTTGGCTTTGCCACCATCCGCGATGACGAATTGGCGGCCGAGGCCTGCGGCGTGCCGACGCTGCGCGTGAAGCTGATCGCCACCACGATCTCGGGCGCCTTCATGGGCATGGCGGGCGCACCGTTCCCCTACTACATCGGCTATCTGCAGCCATCGTCGGCCTTCGGCCTCGAATATGCGGTCAACTCGATCGCCATGCCGATGATCGGCGGCACCACCAGCTGGGTCGGCCCGCTGATCGGCGCGATCCTGCTCGGCTCCGCGCAGCAGTACGCCACCGTCAGCATCTCCTCGGAGGTCAACCTGCTGATCGTCGGCCTCATGCTGGTCGCCTTCGTGATCATCGCGCCCAACGGCCTGATCGGGCTGGTGCAGGGATGGCGGCGAGCCTGGAGGAAGCCATGAGCGCGCTCCTCCACGTCGACAATGTCACCAAGCGGTTCGGCGGCTTCATCGCGCTCGACGGAATCGATCTCGAAGTGCAGCCGCGCGAGCGGCTCGGCCTGATCGGCCCGAACGGCTCCGGCAAGAGCACGCTGGTCAACTGCATTTGCGGCACGTTGCAGAACGAGAGCGGCAGCGTCAGCTTCGACGGCCAGACTGTCGACGGCCTGGCCGCGCACGAGCGGACGCATCGGGGCATCGCCCGCAGCTTCCAATTACCGCGTCCGTTCCACAGCATGTCGCTCGCCGACAATCTGCGGATTCCGCTGCTCTACACCGTGCGCACGCGGGAAGGCATGCTGCATGCGCACAGTGACCTCAATGCGCGCTGCCACGAACTGCTGGAGATGGTGGGGCTGGCCAACAAAGCCCAGCAATTTCCGCGCGATCTCACGCAGGTCGAGATGCGCAAGCTGGAATTGGCGCGCGCCATGGCGGCGGAACCGAAGCTGCTGATCGCCGACGAATCCATGGCCGGCCTGTCGCATTCGGAAATCGACGACATCCTGGCGCTGCTGGTGCGGCTGAACGAACGCGGCATCACCGTGATCCTGATCGAACACATTATGCGCGCGGTGATGAGCTTTTCGCACCGCCTGGCGGTACTGGTGTCGGGCAAGAAGATCGCCGACGGCAAGCCGGAAGACGTGGTGCGCGACCCCGAAGTGGTGAGGGCGTATCTTGGCCAGTAGCATCACCATCGAGAAAGTTCACGCCGCCTATGGCGCGGTGCGGGTGATCGAGGACGTCTCGATCAACGTCAAGGCCGGCGAAACCGTCGCCCTGCTCGGCACCAACGGCAACGGCAAGAGCACGCTGATGAAATGCGTGATGGGCATCGTTAAGCCCGTCGCCGGCAACATTGTCGCGGAAATCGACGGCGAGAAGCACGACCTGGTCGGAATGAAAACCGAAGATATTGTCGATCTCGGCATCGCGCTGGTGCCGGAAGGCCGCCGCCTGTTCCCGCGGCTGACGGTGGAAGAAAACCTGCTGCTCGGCGCGTTCCGCCCCAAGGCGCGCGCGCAGATCAAGACCAATTTCGACTTCTGCTGCGAGGCGTTTCCGCGCCTGGCCGAGCGTCTGAAGCAGCTCGCCGGCAGCATGAGCGGCGGCGAGCAGCAGATGCTGGCGCTGGCGCGCGCGCTGATGCTGGCGCCGCGCATCTTGCTGGTGGACGAGCCCTCCGTGGGTCTGGCGCCGCTGCTGGTCGCCCGCACCATCGATGCCATCAAGCAGCTCAAAGACCACTATCAGCTCACCGTGCTGATGGCGGAGCAGAACTTCACGCAGGCGATCCGCATCGCCGACCGCGGCTATGTGATCGTGCACGGCAAGATCGCGTTCGAGGGCCGCTCGGCCGACGAGCTCAACAACAACGACCTGATCCGCCAGTTTTATCTGGGGATGTGAGGGGCTACCGAAATGCAAGGCGGCGCGCTGTCAGCCGAGCTCCGGACGGATAGCGAGCCGCCTGCTCATGTCCGACTGGAAGCGGCCGTGTGGGTCGACCCGGCGGAGCACGGCGCGGAACCGTTCCAGCTCCGGGAACATGCGGGAGAAGCCCGCAGCGCTCATCAACGCATCCTTGGCGGCGTAGAACCGGCCGCCACGGTCGAGCGTGATGCGCTCGAGCCGCGCGTGCAATTCCTCCACGCCGGAGCGCCGCGGCAGATCAACGGCGAAGGCATAGCCCTTGAACGGGAACGAGATGAAGCCTTCGCCGGGGCCGCCCATCGGCTTGAGCACTGAGCCCATCGAACCGGCGCGCGCATGCACGACCTCGGCGAGCAGCTTGCGTAAACCCTCGCGGTCGCTATGCGGGATTCCGCAATGCACCGAATAGAAGCCGCGACGACCGTAAATACGGTTAAAGCCGTTGATGTGATCGAGTGGGAAGTAGGATAATCTTGATGGGCACAAATCGAGCTATTTCGCTTAGGCACGGCTTTTCGTCGCGCGGCGAGATGGAACAAGACACCCCACTTCAATCAAACAATGCTACCGCACGCGTCCAGCCGCCAGAGCCGGCCTTCACCTTGTGTGGGAAACAGGCGACGGTGAAGCCGAACGGCGGAAGCTGTTCCAAGTTGCACAGCTTCTCCATGTGGCAATAAGGAATTTCGCGGCCGGCCTTGTGGCCCTCCCAGATGATTGCGGGGTCGTGCGTCTCCTCCCAGCGCTTGCGCGTATGGAAGAATGGCGCGTCCCAGCCCCAGGCGTCGATGCCGGCAACCCGCACGCCGCGCGAGGTGAGATAAAGCGTCGCCTCGCGCCCCATGCCGCAGCCGGCGGTGAGATATTCATCGGTGCCCATGCAACTCGCCGCCCGGGTGTTGATCAGCACGATGTCGAAGGGTTTCAGCTCATGGCCGATGCGCTTGAGCTCGGCCTCGACCTCGGCCGCGCTGACCACGTGGCCATCGGGCAGGCGGCGGAAGTCGAGCTTGACGCCCGGGCGGAAAAACCAGTCGAGAGGCACCTGGTCGATGGTCATCATCGGCTCGCCGCGGATAGTCTTAGACTGGAAATGATAGGGCGCGTCCATGTGGGTGCCGTTATGGGTGGTGAACTGCACAAGCTCGAACGCCCAGCCCTCGCCGTCCGGCAAATCCTGCGCGCGCAGGCCTGGAAAGCTCTCCAGCAGCATCCAGGCGTTTTCCTTGTTGGACTTATAGTCGATCTTCGGCCGCATGATGGGCGGGTCAAGCACCGTCTCGTTGTCGAGCGGCACGGACAGATCGAGCATGCGGCTGGGCAGTTTCATAATCTCCTCCCTGGCGCGGGCCGACGATTCTATCCTGTGCTTGTTCAAAAGTCCGAAAGGTTGAGGAAGTCTAGAGCGCCGCGGTAATGCCCTACAGGATCTAATTCAGCAACGTACGCTGGCAGCACTATCGAACACGAACCTTTCAGGAGCACGCCCTGAATGGCGCAACACCCAGCCTCAAAGTGTTGAGAGCAAATGGCCACCATCGACCGGAAGAACACTTCCGGTCATAAAAGCACCCCCCGCTCCTGCTAACAGCATTAAAGGCTCGATCAAATCTTCCATCCTCACCAATCGGCGCATCGGAATCCTTCGAATCATCGCTTGGCCCTTTTCAGACGCGAAGAACTCACGATTTAACTCTGTCTCGACGTATCCCGGTGCTAATGCATTTACTCGAATCCCGTGCCGCGCCCATTCCAGCGCTAACTGTTTTGTCATTTGAATGAGAGCTGCCTTGGTCGTGCCATAGGCCGTGACTTGTCCGCCCTGCCGTATTCCCAGAATGGAGGCAATGTTTACGATCGAGCCGGCAATCTTCTGCGCTACCATGTGTTTTGCAGCCTCCCGCGCAACGAGCCAAGGACCACGAAGATTCGTACATAGAATGTTGTCAAAACTTTCCGCTGTCTGTTCCAGGGTCCCGCTCATTTCTGCTATGCCCGCGTTATTGATCAAAACTGTTGGGACACCGCAGCGTGTGATAATTTCCTCGAACGCATGCTCCACCATTTCGGTCCGCCTGACATCTATTTCCACGGAATATGCTCTTCCCCCTGAATTAGCAATATTATCAGCCAATTCTTTGAGCCCAGATTGCGAACGCGCAGCTAGAACTACATGAGCGCCCTCGCGAGCAAGGACTTTGGCAAAGAACTGGCCCAATCCGCGCGACGCTCCAGTCACCACAGCGACTTGACCAATTAGTCGCTGTCGTTTTGGTCCCTGGAACTCTGCAAACGCTGCGAGTTCCGAATCGCCGAATTCAATCATTGAAACTCTCCTATTCATTTCATTGGCAACGAGCATGTATGAGCAGTTGACTTGAGCGAGCGGCACCATCGCCCATGGCTTAAAGGTTTTAATTTGTGGAACGGCCCCGCTATCGCGGCATCACTGTGCCAAAGTGTGGTTGTTGCGACAACCACATAAAAGGGCCGTTCTATGTAGCACAGTAGATGCCGACCGGTGCGAGATGCATCAAGCAGACAATGAACCTACGGAACGAAATTCCGAAGCGAGAAAGGCCGTCTGGCACCGAGGCGGATGAACGGGCAAAATTGAATCTTGTCGTCGATGCCTCTAAGGCGATATGGCGCTGAGACGAGGGGTTGGCGATTGAGCGGCCAAGATTGGGATTACACAGCCCGTGCTGCAGCGTTAGAGTCTGTCCGGGAACATCAGGCCGGATTGCAGAGTTTTCGGAGCATGAGGCGGATTGATGCGAGGCGCAAGAACGCGAGTGCCTTGCGGTTGAGGTTCTCCCAGTCCTTGGCGAGCCGTCGGCAGCGGTTGAGCCAGGCAAAGGTGCGCTCGACGAGCCAGCGCTTGGGCAGCACCACAAATCCTTTGGCCTGATCGGAGCGCTTGATGATCTTGGTTTGGAGGTGAGGCAGGATTTTCGTCAACCCCTTCTGGAATTGTGGCCCCTGATAACCGGCGTCGGCGAACAGTATCTTCAAGAATGGATACATCCCGAACAGCGTCGCGAACAACAGGATGCCGCCGTCGCGATCCTGGATATCGGCGGGATGAACGATGGCGTGCAGCAACAGGCCCATCCGCCGCGGTCCTCACCGTATGCTTACGGAAGTGATGAACGGGGACATGTATGTCTTGAGCACGGGATGTCAGTGGCGGACGATTCCGAAGGACTTGCCGCACAAGAGCACGGTACACGATTATCTCGATTTATGGAGTTGGGACGGTACGCTCGATCGCATCCATCACGCGCTTTATGTAGCGTGCCGCGAGCACTGCGAGCGAGAGGTCAGCCCGACCGCCGCCATCATCGATAGCCAGAGCGTGAAGAGCACCGAAAAAGGGGGGGCCTGGATTGATCCGCATGGCTATGATGCGGGCAAGAAGATCAAGGGCAAGAAGCGCCATATTCTCGTAGACACGATGAAATAGTACCCCGAGCGGTACAACACGGAGTTCTTGGTCCCCATCTAGGTACCTAGACTCTATTGCAGATTTCCGCTCAGTCGTTTCTCTCCATTATTGGACCGACTTTAGTGTATGAGCCCGACGGACGATAATTCTGAGTTATGTTGTGTTCGCTTAGTTATCCGTTGGCAGAGAAGCCCGCCGGATCGCATGGCATCATGAACGTTGATCAGCTTTCTAATGCGCGACGTGTACGCTGAGATGTCATCGACGTGCGCTTCGCGACCAGCGTCGTCGATCGCTTTTCAAGGCCGCTTTTTTTATTCTGTTCGAGTGATGCTCGTCTTGCCTCAATTGCTGCTTGCAACCGCGGGTCGGCCTTCGCCTTTTCGTAATATGGGAGTACGGCGGCAAGCCAAAGGACGAGTCCTTCTGCCTTGAAAACCACTCGGTCTGCGCCAGAGTAAACCCCTTGTGTAACAGCGGCAACCTGCTCCGACATCTTGTCGGTACCGGTAACTTTGTGATCGAGCAACGCGGAAGCATATGAGCCTAGGCCAATATTCTCGAAGAAGGTCGTCAGCGACCTGCGCAGATCATGGGGGCCTATACGATTGGGTAAGCCGACCATTTGAAGCAGATTCGGCCAACCGGGTTTGCGCCCGGCCAGAGAATCGAGAGCGTGATTGAGCGCGGAAGGCGTGATTGACCTGTCGTACCGTCGAATACCGTCACTGTTGTTGGAATTGGCGTATGATCGAAGCAGGTAGATGTTACGAGCTTGAGGAAATGCCCAATTTGTATCGATATCAGTAAGAGCCTTCGCATTTTTCGCGACGCGTTCGAGAACAGCAATTGCGACGGGCGGAATACTTAGTTTAGTTTCGCGCTTGCCTTTAACATTGTCGGCAATCCAGGTGAAAACCCGCCAGCCTTCACGCTCAGGCACCGGATCATCCTTCCATTGGTCAGACCTGAGAGATTCCATACCGACAAGCGCGGCACTTCTTTGCACAATCAGCCAGACGAGCTGAAGCGCGCCAAAAACCGCATCATTCGAACGGTCTTCTAGTGCACGAACGCCCTCTAGGAGGGAAATCAGCATGCCGGCCTGCGCCGGTGTTAAAAAACGTTGACTTCGATCCTGAGGTTTATATTCGTGGGCAAGCGCAAGCCACCACGGATAGGTCGGATCGAGCCCAGTCATACGTCGCCGAAATTTTGCGCCCCATTTCAATACCCGTTTTGATAGGTCTGTGAACTTTGCACCTGCTGATTCCCCGCCTCCGCTGGCATCAATTTTATCGCGAACTTCCTCGATATTTTCGAAGCGCAGCTCTTTGACAGAACGGGTCATTAATGGAGCGGCTTCTAGCCTATCACGTAACCGATCTTTGATTTCTCTCAGCGAGGACGGAGATAATTTATTCTTAGTGATGCCGTCTTTCGTCACCGTACGTGCCATAAATTGGTCAATCGTGGTCCCAAAGGTCCAAAACCCCATTGCGGTCGCTTCCGCATGGTCTTGCGCTACCTCAGTCTCCGTCTCGTTCAGTTTTTCCTTCCATGCTGCAATCACGACATCTGGATCGAGCGCTTTTTTGATCGCTTTGATCACAGCCTCGGCGAGCAATTTAACAGCAGAAATTTTAATTTCCCCAATAAGCGACAGCTTCCGTTTCTTAATGCCGTTTGGTCCACGGGATTGGACGTAGAAAGCTGCTTCCCCTGCTCTCACCCGAACAGATAGGCCTCGCGGGTTGTCAATCGCGAATTGGCGATCCTCGCCGGCATCGCGCGCGCGACGCACCTCGGCCAGTAGTCCTTGCGTCAAAGCAAATCGACGACGGTTTGCGTTGCCTAGGCTCCCATTCGGAACCGATGCCAGTGTGACCACTGTCGTTATCCTTAGGTATGATTCGTTGCTTTCTCACTGTTTCGTACCTCTAATTGTGGATCATTTCAACTCCAGATCTTGCGGCGCATGCTGCGACGACTTAACAAAGTTAACCTCATCAGATTGCGCCGCCCATGCCGAATGACCGAAATGTAAGGCCCTGGGTTCTCGAGGCGCGCGTCATGCGGGACCAGGTCGCCAAACTACAACATGGCAATCGCGAACTAGGTCTGCAGAAGATCACCGGTAAAAATCGGAACCCGCAAACTTTGCGCCGGGCGATTAGCGCACTTGAATTTTTGGAGCGGCTCTCCAAGGAAGCGCGATACTCATCAGCGCTCAAATTGGAAGCTTACCCTGTTGCCGCGATTGAGTATCTCTCGAGGTGGTACAAGCGTGATGCATCTGGCGCATTGCGGGCTGCGGACAAATTGCTACGCGGTGACTATGATGTAAAAAGCTTGCAAACGGCGGAAAGCAATTCAAGGAAAAACATATTTGAGGGCGCAGGAAAAGCACTCGAAACTGACTATAGACTTAAAGTGTCGGAAAAAATTGCGGAAATAGTGCGCACGGCAGCTGGACCGTCATTAGAGAGTTTCAAGAGCAATGAACTTGGCGACCCCGCGGCAATTCCGGACTTCGCATATAGGAATGCGCAGGGCATATTTGTCGTCGGAGTTTTAATCTGCGGTCCCTATCGCGATCCGGACCTCTATCGTCGTCGGGCGTTTGAATGGGTTTCAAAGGCTTACACGCTTCTGAACCTTTTTGAGCTTATATTTTTGGTGCTTCCTGACAACGCCAACCTTCATTTATTCAAGAATTTGGTGCGTCAACTAAATATCGGTGAGCATAGGCTTCGCATCGTCAAAATTAATTCGTCGCAAAAATAATCTCTGACGATTCTTTCTATCCGGTTTGGTCCGTAATCTAGGACTTCCGTTCCTTTATGCGCGGGTCTATCACCGTGAGAGCCAGAATGCGTAGGTCCCGAGTTTAGCCACAGGTTCAGCCACTTTAGAACGCGCTCTGGAGATTAACTTTTCCCAAGATTGAGATCTCGCCGAGCTTGTAAAGTTATTACTAAAAAGGTATGATTCGTTGCTTTATCCAGCCCAGATAGGAGATCGCGATGATCCAAGCAGATGATGTTCCGAAGATGCCGTCGGCCGAAACCGAGACAGATGCGCCCCCGATGAACGCCGGCATTGACCATTCTAGCAAGGTTGCGGAGGCAACCCCCGGCGAGGCGGCAGCGAACACGGCGCCGGATCTAACGAACGAACCGGCACAGAAGGTTAACACTGCGAAGCCGCACGCCAAGACTGGCCAAGATACGAAGCGTGCGCCCACCCAGCAACGGCCTAAGACTAAGTCGGACAAGCACCGTAACACCGCTCAAACTGCCGCCGGAGTCACAACGCCGGACGAGACAAGTAACCTCGCTGGGCGTCTGCTGGCACGCTTCGAACTTCCGAAAGCTACCCTCGATCGCGGACTGGTGCCCCCCGAACTCTTAGGAGCGCTCGATGCCGCGGGCCTCGGATCCCCCGACGTCTTGCCGTCGGCTACTTTCATGGCGCTGGCGGCGATTATCGCCGTCGCCGGGCCCCACGTGTCATTTCCAGCTGACGATAAACTGAAGGAAATACTGCCGGCCAAAGGCCTTTCGTTGCGTGTCGTCGCCCTAACAGAGGAGCGCCGGTCGTCAGTTGTTCCCGCCGCGCTCCTGGCCGGCCTCTACGGCGCAGAGAATGCCGCGATCGACGCCTACCTAATCGCTGTCGAGGGCAGCGCCGCCCAGCGGCGTGCATCCACCAAACTTCGCGCTTTGCACGAGCAAGCCACGCAGGCGGCGGCTGCACTTGGCATCAAACCGCCGCCACCATTCGCCGAAGATGCGCCGATCCACGGACTAGCTCGCCCGCGCATCGTTTTGGCCCACGGTGCTCACAGTGCCATCATTGAGGCCGCCGCCGGCGGCACCGGCACGCTGGTGATCGACGACCGGTGGATGAAGTCCATGAGTAACGTAGGCAATAACTTCGATGAGGCGACCGATGCATTGCTCACCGCTTTAAGTCTCGGCCACCAAATCCCGGTCCCCGATCCGGATGGCCGAAACACGATGCGGGCACTGCCGGCAAGCGTGATTGGACAATTGACCGCGGCGGAATGCGCGACGCTGCACAAGGCGGGTCGAGACCAGTTCGCCGGTACGATATTCGTGAGGGCGGCGACGGCGCCGGTCAACGCTGACAGCTCCGGTCTCATCACGCTGATGCGCCGCGTGCATGGCATGGCCGACGTCCCCGTCGCGTTGAAACTCTCTGAGAAAGCGCGGCATAGGCTGGCGCCGGCGGCCGGCAACTGGGCCTCACTCGCCGCCGCCGCTTTGCCGCCGCTGTCTGACGTTCTGGCCGGGTTGCCTGACTTGGCGCGGCGTCTCGCGGCTGCATTGCATATCGTCGCCGGGGCCGGTAGTGACGGTAAAATGACGGCCGAGATCCCGCTTTCCACCGTTAAACAGGCTGCGACGATCGTGGACACTTTCGTTGCCCCCGTCGCTCAGGCTCTGCTCGGGTCGCTAAGCACGGCGGAGACCGAACGCGACGCACGACGCATGGTGAGATACCTGAGGGAACACACAAGCCGGACCAATCGTGAAATTGAGCGCCGGCCATGGATGCGGGCTTGGCAGAAGTCCATGCCCATAACGCGATTCGACGCCGCACTAGCGCTCCTCCAGCAAGCAAAGCTGTTGACCCCGCTCGATAAGGTCGAGGGCAAAGTGAGCGGCGGCCAACGGTTCGAAGTGGCCGCCGCCGTCCACGACGCAGCCTGACACTGTCAACGCCCCTGGCCCCGAGCCCGTGGGCAACATCGCAAAGGGGGTCGCTGACAATCGGCCCCTTCTCGTTTCGGTGCCGAGCTTTATGATTTTGCCAATGCGCGCTTGAGCTTAATTTCGTCCGCTGGGCAGTTCTCCGCTCAAGCGCCTAATTGCAATGGACGACGATGGATCTGGGTTATGAGCTAAATTGTTTAATCCATCGCGGCTGAAACGAAATTGAACATCTAGTTAACCGACTAGATGTCTGCGGCCACGAAAAAGATGCCTATTTGGACTTGCAGCTTCGTCGGCGATTATCCGGCCAAACCGGAGATCGACCATGAAGAAAAACGCGTTCAATCACTATGAGGTTTACGGCCGCCGAGGCGCCCACAAGCGCCACTCCACGGCGAGGCGCCCTTCCCTATTCGACATCCGCTCGGAGCTGATGCGCGCCCCGGGTGGATGCCAACATATTCCGAATCCCGTACCGCCGCACATTCTGGCCGGATTGCACCCAGACGTAGTGATCGAACAAGCTTTGACGCTAGCGGCGCAGGCGGTCGGCATTCGAATCGATACGCCGATCCTGTTGGCAGGTGTGATGACCTGGCCGGTCCTGCGCGAGGTGATCAAGGATAGCGAGGTGGAACGCCAGAAATATCTGGCATGGCGCGGGGATGCTGTTGCGTGGGCGCAGCGACTGTGGGGCGAACAGTTGAAATGCGTCGCCGAACACGTCGATGAAGGACGGTTGCATTTACACTACTGGGTACTGCCCCCGCTTCGGCCGGACCGGCATCTGTCTATTTCCGACGTTGATTTTAGCCGGCGTGCGGCCAAGGCCGTCAAAGATGCCGGCGGCAACGGCCGCCAGCAACGGGCCGCAAGCGATCAGGCGATGAGGGAGTTCCAGGACAACTACTCGAGAGAGGTCGGATCCATGCACGGCCTGGCGCGGCTCGGACCGCAGCGTCTGCGGCTAACGCGGCAGGAATGGAAAGATCAGGAGGCCGAACGCAAGAGGATCGCCGAAGCTTGGCGCACTCTCTATAGCAATCATGCCGAACTACAATCGGCCGCCAATGCGTGCGTGGCCAAACGGGTTGCCGAAGCACGAGCAGCCGCAGAAGCCACCGTAAATGCTGCCACGAAAGCTGCCGACGAACGCGTCGCAATGATCAAAAGCAAGGGTGTTAATTTGATCGGCCAGTGGAAAACCCACACAGCGACTTTGAATAGCGCAATCAAGAACCATAAGGCCGTGATTGCCGAACAGGACGAGCGGCTCCAAGAGTTGGAGGCCGTGCTACGCGAACATGGATTGCTGATGGCACCAGCCAGGTAGGTGAACAACGGACATTTAACAAAACTACTGGTCGCCATGGTGGAGATTGGGGCTTGGGCTTCAACGATCGCTCTCGATTATGATCATGCCGCCGCACAGAACCGCTCGAAACGGAGTGCAAGCCGATCTCGATCTGGCTGATCCTTGACGCGGCTTGGCAGGTGGATGGACCCGCCATTCAATCGCTTCAGGGCCTCAAGCATCGGGCCGTCGTTCTGACCGAGTAACCGCGCCGATACATGTAGACGATAGTCTGGGTCGATGCCGATCAGATGGGCGTCGAATGCCGCATGATGGATTTTCGAGAGCGGAATTCCGTTCGGAATCACCGGCTGGCCCAATTTCTCATCTTTGTCCGCGATGATATGTGCTGCGTCCAGCAAGAGAGATTCGGGTAAACCGGACAATGCGTAGCGACCATTGTAGGCCGTGATAACTGCTTCGCGGAATGATGCCTGGTGAAGCCTCTGTTTGACCGCACGCAACGCGTAGCGCCGTTCGAGCACCGACTCGGGCGGCGCTAAAGTTTCTTGATCGGGCATACCAAATGCAATGCGCGCCTTTAACGCTTTGCCGTCCCATCCGAAGATGAAAGTTGGCAACATGGCCTTGTAGCGGCCTGGCGCGATGCCGAGAAAATAGATGATCGGTATCCGGTTCTCATATGCTTCGCGAAGCCATCGGTTGTCGGCCGCGTCCGGATTTTGTCCCATGAAGGCGTAGTCAACGGTTTCGTCGCCTTCGAAAATTTGACGATGCACCTCGCGCTGGTCGTCATACCAAACTCTGCCACCGGGTTCAGGAAACACGGTCTTGATCGACAGCAGGAACTTCATTTGCTGCGGCTTGAAGATTCCGCACTGTGGATTGATGAGCGGAACGCGCTCACCGCCGAAAATAAAGCCAGGCTTTAGCTCGGTCGCCGTTAGATGATCGTGAACTTCGGCTAGCTGGCGGACGTGCTCGAATGCGGCCATTCGGATGAGCGTGTCAAAATCTTGATCGCTCATCGCCGCCACCGGTTTGTCCCTTAATATTTTGCTCGTTGTGCCAGTTTACGGTGCCACATGGGTGTCGGAATTATTTTTTCGTTCGTGGGCTAGTCGCGCGCGCCGCTTCAGTACGACGAGCGCAAATTCCCAGACCTGTCCGCCCGTCGAACAAAAACTCTATACCCAAGCTTTCCAGTGCGTGCTGAAGGTCTCGTAGGGTGCGATCGTGAGGCACACGATTCCCCGCCTCGAAGTGCGCGATCGTTCTTGCCGACACTTTTGAGACCTCCGCCAAGTCTTCTTGGGAAAGGCCGAGCCAAGCGCGAGCAGAGCGGCACTGGTTTTCGTTAATCATAATTGTGCGTTTTTACCGCACATGTGCGGTGTTGTGCTATGGTCTGGCTTGGACGGGATAACCACCGGCCGAGGAGGCCAAACCCAATGAAGAAGTACCCTGAATTGAATGACGTTTCCCCGGCGGCGCTGATGCGCGCCGCCCAGAATTCGGTTGCCGGCGCACTGGCCGGCGACTTCCCTACCGACCCGCTCATCGGGCTGGAGCTGTCGCGCGCCATCTCCTGCATCGGGAGCGTGGTGAAGCGGCACGGCAGGCTCATCGAGATGGGCATCGCTGGCGCGCTGATCGCGAGTGATCGTTTCATCGTGGTGCCCAATGCCGAGTTGCCGTTGACCAAGGGCGCCGCGCAGTTGCTCGACGCCAAGAACTCCGACGAAAACCTGTCCAAGATCAAGCTCTCGGTTGATTCGGAAGCCGACGGCATCGTGACTGTCGACTTGGTCGTTGTCGACCCCGAGGCGGGCTGGGCCGGAGCCTACGAGATCAAGCGCGGGAACGGGGTCACCGAACACGGCAAGCGGCGCCCCATCGTGCGCAAGCTGAAGGCTGCCCGTCTGGTGCTGGCCTCGTACGTCCGCCAACTCGGATATGGGCATGTCGAGACTGTCACCAGCGCGGTGATCGACTACTGCGGCGCTTCGGGTTTCGACCCGAATTTCACGCTTACGCGCGACCAACTCGATGCGCATTTCGGCGTGCCGGTGGTGGCCACGGTCGACGCCGTCACCGCCGCCGCCCGCAGCGCGCTGGAGGCCGAACTGCCGGCCCTGTTCGGGCCGGTCTTTGACCGCATGACGCTGCCGAACCACGAAGCGGCGGCGGTGCCGACAGCGGCCATCACCGTCCCGGCCGAAGAGGCGCCGAAGCACGCGGCCGTCTTGCGGACGCTGGCAGCACCGCCGACCGGCCCCGGCAAGCGGTCCGCTCGGGATCCCCAAACCCGGCATTAGGCCGGCGCGGCAACCGAAACACCAGACGGACGGCGCCACGGCGCCGTTCTCGTCCCCCTTCCCCCGCCTTCCAAAACATCTCGCTCTAGACAGTGGAGTTTGTGTCGTGTCTTCCAACCGTCTCAGTCGCATGGCCGCTCCGGCCGCCCCGCAACCGCCTCTGCCAGGCCGGACGGCTGCCGAAGTGGACCCTTCCTCCTCGCCGGCCGACGGCGGTCACAGTGTGCCACCGCTGCAGTGGTGGCGGCGCCTGCCGGCGCCTGCCTTCACCGGCGTGCATGTGGCCACCATCCGCAGAGCCATTGCCGGCATCAGCATCATCAACGAGCCGTGCTGGCCAACGGCCGTGAAAGGCAATCCGGTGGCGGCGGTCGGCGTGGCTCTGCGGGCAATTAAGCGCCGCCGCATACCCAGCCCTGGCTTCGATCTCGTGATGTCGGCGCTGTTGCGGTGCGCGATCGAAGGCAGCACCACCGCTGCTCTGGTCCTTGTATACGCGGTCGGCCGCATGGCCGCCAAAGATCCTGGCTGCGCGACGGTTGCCGCATCGTGGCACACCACCACGGTCCCGCCGCAGGCCCGTCGTGCATCGAAGGGCGCATGAGATGCGGCTCCAAATCTTTTCTGATCTGCATGGCGACGTGAGGCCGCCCAAACACATCGAGGTCGCCCCTGGCGTCGATGCCGTGGTGGTGGCCGGCGATACCTGCGAAGGCGCCGAACGTGGCTTCGAGCGTCTGCGCCAGATTGTGCCGATGCAGTTGCCGATCGTGATGGTGATGGGCAACCACGAATATTACCGCCGCCACGTCGGCAGCGAATTGGCCGCGGCGCGTCGTGCCGCGCCGCTCTACGGCATCCATCTGCTTGAAGACGACGTCGTCACGCTCGCTAACGTGAAGTTCGTCGGATGCTCACTTTGGACCGACTATGCGGTTTTTGGTGATACGAACGTGCCGCGCGCCATGCGCGCGGCGTCTGATGGTCTCAACGACCATCGCAAGATCACCTGGGCCAAGCAGCCCTGGCAACGCTTCCGGCCGCAGGAGGCTTTGCTGTTGCATAGGCAGTCGCGCGCTTTCATCAATGCAGCGCTGACGGAGCCGTTCACTTCGGTCGTGTTGACCCACCATGCACCGCATCCCGGCTCGCTCCACCCGCGCTACCAGAACGACGTTCTGTCCGCGGCCTACGTCTCCGACCTGACGGCGGTGATCCAAGCCGGTAAGCCGGACCTGTGGGTTCACGGTCACGTCCATGCGTCGTTCGATTACCACGTTGGAGGAACGCACATCGTCTGTAATCCGCACGGCTACGGCGCCGAGAACCCCCAGTTCGATCCGGCGCTCGTGGTTGAGGTGGGCTGATGTCTGCGGTCCATGTGCGCATGCTTGCCGCCTCTGCACGGCCGCTCGCCGAGGTACTGATCGACGCCCTACGTGCCGGCAACACCGCGCGTCTGAAGCGTCAGACAAGCTCGTCGCGCAGCACTCGTGATGACGATCAACTCCACTTGCGGCTCGACGACGAGCTTGATGTCGTGGGAGATGATACCGATGCATTTCAGGTCCTGCGGCCCGACGAGGTCGCGGCAGCGGTGTTACTCGGGCGGGCACTCGACCACCACCGCGACATGCTGGCCAAGCTGCAGAATTCTGACACTATCGCGATCATCGAGGTGCCCGGAAACGAATTTGTCGACCTCATCGCTCGGCTGATCAGGCTCCAGGTGGTTGGAACCGACGCACGCGTCATCGATGACGACGCCTTGCCGAAGGACGGCACGCTTGCTGCCCCGCGCACGGTGGTGATTTTCAAGAGGAAGGACGAGGGTAAGGCCAAGAAGTCGGCAAGCGACAATGCCGAATTTGCCGCCGCGGTGCAGTGGCGCAGCGCCATCATCGGCATCGCCACGGACTCCGACCGTTTGCTGCCACCCAATCTGGTGCGCCTAGCCGACTGCAGGATTGTTGTGCCGCCATTCGATGGATCAGCCGTGGCTGCGGTGATCGAGGCGATAACCGGCCGGCACCCCGGCCCGGTTGACGATGAGCTTGCCCGCCGCGCCACTCTGGAAAACCTGATGATCGCAGTCCGCGCCGATTTCGGCGCCGAGCGTTCGTTGGCACGGCTCACACATCTGCTCGACCATAAAGCCGCCAATGCAGAGCCGGCACCTCGGCTCTCTGAGCTTCATGGCCTAGGAGAGGCGAAAGACTGGGGCCTTGCACTGGCACGCGACCTTAAGGATTACGCCGCTGGACGCCTGCCATGGGCTTCCGTCGACAAGGGCGCCCTTCTTACGAGCGCCCCTGGGCGCGGAAAAACATTTTTTGCGCGTGCTTTGGCGCGCGAGGCGAATGCTTTGGCGAGCGAGGCAAAAATTCACTTTGTCGCGACCAGTTACGGACAATGGCAAGCCTACCGCGAGGGCCATCTCGGTCATGTGACACAGGCGATCCGAAACGTTTTCGCGGAAGCACAGAAGAATAGTCCGGCGATCCTGTTTATTGACGAGATCGACACCATTCCAGCCCGCGGTAGCGGCAAGTGGAATGATGATTGGTGGACCAGCATTACCAACACGCTGCTCGAATGCCTGGACGGCTTTGAACGGCGCGAAGGCGTGGTCGTGATTGCGGCGTGTAATGATCCCTCGCGGCTCGATCCGGCGCTGGTGCGCGCTGGCCGCCTCGACCGTCGCATCCACATTCCGCTTCCCGATATTCCCGGGTTGATCGGGATTTTCCGCACCTATCTCGGCAGCGACCTGGAAAGCGCCGATCTGCGCGCGGCCGCTCTCGCCGCCCGTGGCCACACCGGCGCTGATATCGAGCGTTGGATCCGCGATGGGCGGCGCAAGGCTCGCGTCGCTAGTCGCCCCCTAACCTTCCAGGACCTGCTCGAAGCCGTACGCGACGGCGAGCCCGAATGGCCGGCCGAGGTCCGTCGCCGGGTTGCCTATCACGAGGCCGCACATACTCTCGCCATGGTGGCGGTCGGAATTGCAGAACCGAAGTCGCTTTCGATCGGCGGCAATGGCGGTCTCGCCGAAAGCGGCCCCGGCGAGATGCGCTCGCTCACCCGTGCTCACCTCGAAAAATATCTCGTCGTCCTGTTGGCGGGTCGAGCGAGCGAGCAACTCATCTTCGGAGAAGCAACCGCCGGCGCCGGCGGCTCCGAGGACAGCGACCTCAGCCGCGCCACGAAACTCGCAACCCAGATCGAGACCGCATATGGGCTGGGGTCTTATGGATTGATCTGCGTCGGCGGAGAGACAACGCGCGACCTGCTGCTGTTCGAGCATCTCCGCAACGCGGTCAACAGCTCGCTCGAACGTGCCCATGCCGCCGCGCTTGAACTTCTTTCAACCAACCGCAGCACGCTCAATGCCCTGGCTGACGCCCTGTTTGCTGGCGGTTATCTCGACCGCGGTGAAATCGAGGCGATCCTGGCGCGGACGCCGCTGCACACGAAAGAAAAGACGGGAGCGCCGGCGACCTCCATTCAACAGCCCGACACCGAGCCCGGCAAGCCGGAGATCGTCCCCGCGACGGCACCCGACAGCGCTATCCCGGCATCCGAGGTGGCGGGCCTCCCCTCGTCGTGAGGCCGGGGCTAGCAGTCTGCAATTCTGGTGAGCACTAACTTTCTGAAATAATCGACCAAAGATCGGGCTGAGTAATGGCATATATTTTCTACGATGTTGAAACGACGGGGACGCGTACTGCATTCGACCAGATCCTCCAGTTCGCCGCCATCAAAACCGATGACGACTTGAACGTCGTCGAAACCTTCAACATCCGCTGCCGGCTGTTGCCCTATGTCGTGCCCGCCCCGGGAGCGCTGCTAGTCACCGGCACCACGATTGCCGACATTACCACCTGCCCGGTGTCGCATTTCGAGATGATGCGCCAGGTGCATGCCAAGATGCATCATTGGAGCCAGGGCGGCGCCATCTTTATCGGTTGGAACAGCATTCGTTTCGACGAAAAACTGTTGCGACAGGCGTATTATCAAACGCTACTGCCGGTGTATCAAACCAATACCGCTGGCAATGGACGTGCCGACATGATGCGGATGGCGCGGGTCGTGACCGCCTGCGCGCCGAATGTCATCAGCGTCCCTCTTCAGGCCGATGGCAAGCGCACCTTCAAGCTCAGTTTGGTCGCGGCGGCCAACAACGTCGCCCTTAACAACGCCCACGATGCCTTGGCGGACACCGGTGCTACGCTTGGCGTTGCTCGTCTAATTAAACAACGCGCGCCTGCGCTATGGGACGCCTTGATCTTGAACGCCCGCAAGTCTGGCGTCTTGAAGCTGTTTCAAGATAATAACCCGGTCTTGCTGCTGAGCGAGCACTTCTCCAACGTGCCGTCCAACCATGTCGTGACGGTGATTGCCAGAAATCTCGACAACCAGAATGAGTGGGCGGCATGCGATCTGCAATTCGATCCGGCTCGTTATCTCGACGCCAGCGACGACGATCTCCGCGCGGCGATCGATGGCCCCCTCCAGGTGATCCGCCGCGTGTCGGTCAACTCGCAGCCCGGGCTTTTGCCCATTAATTTTGCTCCGGAGGATGTTCAAGGCGGGCGGCTCTCGATGGAAATGTACCAAGCCCGAACAAAAACGATTCGTGAGCATGCAACGTTCCGGAAACGTATCTCGCACCTGCTCGCCGGGCGATTTACGGATCGCGCCGAATCCATCCATATCGAAGAACAACTCTACTGCGGCTTTCCGTCCAATTCCGATCAAACCCACATGAATTCGTTTCAGCGGCACGATTGGGATAATCGCATTGGCGTCATCAAGGACATCGAGGATAGGCGTTATCGGCAGTTCGGACGCCGGATCATCGCGTCCGAACGGCCGGACTTGCTGACTGCCGAACAGCGCCTACGGTGGAAGTCGTGGTGTCGAAGTCGCCTTCTGTGTAACGAAGACGTGCCGTGGATGACCGTTTCGTCTGCGCTTGAGGAAATCAGTCGCCTGGAAGAAGATGCCGATCCAGACCGCCGATATCAATTGTCAGAATTAGAGTGCTTCATCAAAAGAATGGAGCATTAGCTCCGGTCCCTCAGCGCACCGGTGAAAACGGCGGTGGCGACCGAAATGCGGGCATCGCAGAAGATCCGGCGAGCGAACTGTAAACGCAAAATAGCCGAGGAGTGGACCGTGAGCGTTGACGAAAGGGCGAAGCGTGAAGAGTGCGTGCGCGCTGCCATCGCCTCCGCAAGAATCGAAGGGCGGGAGCCATCCCCGTTCACTCTAGCCCTCTTGGAGAGGTATGTGACCGGCGAAATGACTATAGACGAGGCCATGAAAGATGTGTTGAGGGAATATGGACTGCCGGCGGCGTCGACGGGCGAATGAGAACCTGAAAGGGAGAAAGCCCAGCATGAACACCGTGGTCGGCATCATCGCCATCATCACCGGCGGCCTCTGCGTCGGAGCTTGATCCGTCAACGCTCGCTAGGCGGAAATCTACCAGCGCGACGTCGACATCAATTGCCGTGCAATCACCGCGCTCGAAAGGTTTTCCGTTTGATGAACATCGCAGAAGCTCCATTATGGAATTTTTCCGCAACTGAGGCCCGCAAGAGGTGGGACCGCGACACGTGTAGTTCGCATCGAGGACCGCGAGCGTCGGCGACGAAAGTTAGGTGCGATGCCAGAAAAGGCGCGTCATCGCCACCCAAGCCCCGTCGCGACATGCTTCAAGATCGCCTCGATCACATGCGCGTTGTAGTCGACGCCGAGCTGATTGGGCACGGTCAGCAGCAGCGTGTCCGCTTCCGCAATCGCCTCGTCCTTCGCAAGCTGCTCGATCAGCACGTCCGGCTCGGCGGCGTAGCTGCGGCCGAAGATGGCGCGCTCTTTTTCGCTGAGCAATCCGATCTGGTCGCCCTCCTCGCCGCCGCGCCCGAAATACATGCGGTCGCGCTCGTCGACCAGCGCGAAGATGCTGCGGCTGACCGACACCCGCGGCGTGCGCGCGTGCCCGGCCGCCGTCCACGCCGCACGATAAATCCGGATCTGCTCCGCCTGCTGGACGTGGAACGGCTTGCCGCTCTCGTCGATCTTGAGCGTCGAGCTTTGCAGGTTCATGCCGAGCTTGGCCGCCCATTCCGCGGTGGCGTTGGTGCCGGCGCCCCACCAGATGCGCTCGCGTAGGCCCGCCGAATACGGCTCGAGGCGCAGCAGGCCCGGCGGATTCGAAAACATCGGCCGCGGGTTGGGCTTGGCGAAGCCCTCGCCGCGCAGCACCTCCAGGAAGACCTCGGCGTGGCGCCGCGCCATGTCGGCATCGGTCATCCCCTCCGGCGGGGCGTAGCCGAAGTGGCG
This sequence comes from Hyphomicrobiales bacterium, assembly GCA_016185205.1. Classification (GTDB taxonomy): domain Bacteria; phylum Pseudomonadota; class Alphaproteobacteria; order Rhizobiales; family Xanthobacteraceae; genus Pseudolabrys. Next base: position 78,657 of record JACPOA010000031.1, read on the forward strand.
CCAGCCATCGATCACCTGCTCGGGCGAGCCGCGGCTGATGCCGAGCTGCAGGCGTCCGCCGCTGATGATGTCGGCGGCGCCGGCGTCCTCCGCCATGTAGAGCGGGTTCTCGTAGCGCATGTCGATGACCGCAGTGCCGATCTCGATCCGCTTGGTCTTGGCGCCGACCGCCGCCAGCAGCGGAAACGGCGAGCCGAGCTGGCGGGCGAAGTGATGGACGCGGAAGTAGGCCCCGTCCGCGCCGAGCGCCTCGGCCGCGACGGCGAGCTCGATCGATTGCAGCAGGGCGTCCGACGCCGACCGCGTCTGCGACTGCGGCGATGGGGTCCAATGGCCGAAGGAGAGGAAGCCGATGTGTTTCATGGGGGTGTATATGGGGGTTAGGCGTGCAGACCGCCTTGGCACGCTACCTCAAGTTAGAGTGACGGTAGAGTCAGACGTAAAATTTGAAAGGCTGGCGTTCTGCGCCTTTGGCCGATCCCATAACGAGAACTTCTCCAACCATTTTTGCAAACCGTACCGTCACTGGCAGACCATCATTAAAGTTGCACGAATTGTAGTTGATTTTGGTGAGGCCCATGATGTCTTCGAGCACGCGCTGCATTGGCGGCATCGCCTGCTTGCTTCGCAGAAGCGTAATGAATAGCGGATTGGGCGTTTCCGGCCCTATGTATGTGTCAAGCTGCGGCACATATCCGGTTGTCCAAATATTTGCATTTCGATCATCGAGGATAAGTGCGGTCCCGCGCAAGACCGGATAGTCCCCGTCACGGAATAGTTTGTTCTCGCCATGTGTGTTCTTGATGCGAACACCAACGACGTTGGTGTCGGTTGGAGCAGCTTCCTCAAAGGCTTTCCATTCGTCGTCTCGGAACGAGGTCTGGCCGTGGATAAACAACTCCTTCGGAGGCTCTTTGTGTTTTTCGGCATATGTCGCGAGCACCTTTTCGAGCAAGGCCTTCGCTGCCGGCGGCTGCAGATGGTACTCATAGTCGCCCGTGCGCCAAGGACCGTTCGCCCCGCGAAAAACGACACCGTCGCCTTCGTTTAGAAACATTTGGGCCGCGCAGCACGCGTGGCCATTCGGGTCATTTGGCAGGTTCTTGTAAACAAGGCCGATGTAACAGACGCCAGGCCGAACCTCATGCAACCTCCATGGCGGCGCTGGTTGCGTCTTGTAGTAGAGGCCGGTCGTCAAATTCCACGCGACAGTCGCGGCATCTTGCGTGCGACGGATCGGGAACCCCGCGGAGTTTTTAAATGCTTCCGGGTTGAGCGTCGTTTCGCGCAAGACTTGCGTTGGCGCGATTGTAAGGCATGCCGCTTTAACCTGGCGATGGAAGTCGGGCACGTCCTCGAAGATACCTTCTGGCTCTTGATCGACGATGCCCTGCAGTAGCGGAATATCGGTTGGTCTCTTCTGCTTCTTGCCGAAGTCTCCCCTAACCAACGGGAGGCCGGTACGTTTTGCCTTGGGCGTGCACCGCTCGTAGACGATCTCCGGCACGACCAAAATCCAGACGTCGATCGCCCGCTCTTCATTCTGGATGTGCCGCCGGATGCGATCGGTATAAAGGTGAACGACTTTTGCAACTGACTCGTGCTGATTGACCGTGCGCGAGGCCTCATCGATAGCCTTGTATTCAAGTGTGCAGGTGACGAGTTCGTTCTCATTCACGGTGATCCCGAACGCCTCCTCCAACCCAGGAAAATTGGCGAGGTGCAGCCGATCCTGCTTTTCGCCTCTCTTCGGCGGAGGCACCTCAACGCGTTTTTTGATCTGGGCTAGCCAGCTTCTAAACAACTTGGCGCCGTCAACTGTGGCAACTACGCCAACGCGAATTGCAATCGAACGCTTCGCTTTCTCGTGCGGCCCGTAAAGAAAGAGACCATCTTTGGGATGCGCGGTCGTCTGGCCAGAGCCGAATTCTAACCTCGGCTCTTGGAGGTGCAGAACTTGCAAAGTACGTTCAGGAAACTTCATGCGGCTTCCCCCTCAGGCTCGGGCTCGGGTTCCGGCCGACCGAGGGTCGAGTCATCCACCTCCTCGTCCTCGTCGGAAAGCACGTTGGGTAAGGGTGTACTAACAGGCGATGTAAACAGCAGAGGTGCCGCGTCGAGAAGAAGATTCGCGGTCGGCCCCAGCTTCAACTCGACAAAAGCGGATTCGCCCGCCAAGAGTTCAAGGAATGCCATGGTGCGGCCATGCCATTGCTTATTTCGCCAGCCCTTGCACATCGACCGTCGTAGCCGATGCTGCTTCTTTGCTTCGTCATACGGATCGCCCGCATCCTCGCCTTTGGGCGGTGCAAACAGAACGCGCGATTTCAGCTTGAAGTGGTGAAACGGCCAGAAAGCTGGAATCCCGCTGACGCCAAACTGCCAGACGTGGCCTTTGGCTTCGTTGCGAAGCATCGAAGATCGGCGGTCGCCCTGACGGCCCCACGGAATTTTCTGGCCGATCTTTAGGAGCTTTTCGCCGACGTGAAAGCCCGATTCTTTCGAGTAGACGTATTCGAATAGGCCACGGGCGCGGCAGTATTGATGCCACGCCTTGCGGTACATCGCATTCACGATGTTAGACGCGTCTTTTCCGCGCAGGTTTAGTTGCGGTGCTCCCTCTTCGAGAAATTTCAGCAATTCGAATGTGTGGGTCACCTTGAAGCGTCCGGTTGCGATAAGCGCTTCGTTGACCTCCTCAACAGTCGCAAAGCAGAAAAATCCGTGTTCGCGCGGTGTCGCGGGAAATGGCAGATCGCGGCAGGCGGTCGCCATCGCGCCGCTATCCATCGCACCGTTCGGTTCAAAATAATGCAGCTCGTCGGGGCACTCGGCAACACGCATCCAGTTTGACGTGAGCCGCTCGGGCTCATTCATCAGCGGGATCGCGCCCCTTCGCCGAAACGCCTCCCAATTCGGATTTATTTTTACCCTTGACGGATCGCCCTTCACTTTTTGCCGCGCGAGGGTGTCGAGCAGCTTGGCCAGCCCTTCCGCCCAACCGCGCACGAAGTCGACATATTGCACTTCACCGATACCCAGAATCTTTTTGTATGGTTTGAGGCGCAACGGAATTACAAACTTCGGGTCGGGAATTTCCTTTGCCAAATCGAGCGCAATGCCGATCTCTTCCTGCACGTTATCCCGCGCAAGAGTTTCGTCAGAACAACACAACAGCATCTTGACGGCACGGTTTTGGAGCGTGCCCGTGATCTCTTTTCGCCACCGCGTGCCCGCTTGTAGGGTGACAATATCCGCGAAGACTTCGTAACCGGCGGCCTCCAACCGAGGCGCGAGCCAAAGCGTAAATTCGTCATCGCCCGGCGTTGCCTTGCTGATGAACAAAACGGAACGCGCAGTTGGTTCGGTAATACCGGTCATATTTCGCTGATGGATGGCCAAGGGGGAACGGCGCGCAAATGGCGCTCCGAATCACCCCCATCGTAGCGTGAAGCCGAGAATGCTTCGAATCTGGTTGCGGGAGTTGGATTTGAACCAACGACCCCCAGCGCGGGTGGGTTAGCGCCGAAGGCGCGTAACCCACCGGCCGAGTGGCAAGCTGCGAATCCTATGGTGGATTACGGCGCTACGCGCATTGCCTGTGGCGCCGTAATATTTGAACGGCAGGAATTTGCCCGACATGGTGATCTTGACCCGGTCGCCCTTCGGATCGGGCAGCCGCTCCATGACCATGTCGAAATCGATCGCCGACATGATGCCGTCGCCGAATTCCTCCTCGATCAGCGCCTTCCAGGCCGGCCCGTTGACCATCATCAGCTCTAACCGAAGGCACGGTCGATCCAGCACCGCTGCGTCTACGCTTGTAGCCCCGTGTAGCCCCAGAGGCGTAATTCGCGAACAATGTGAGATTCGCTCGGGCTACAAATCGTAAATTCTCATTTGATTACATGGCGGTCCCGAGAGGAGTCGAACCTCCGACCTTCGGTTTAGGAAACCGCTGCTCTATCCTGCTGAGCTACGGGACCGTGCGGCTGCGATTTAGCATAGGGCCGCGCGCGATGCACCCCGCCGCTATTGCGGCTTGATGCCCGACAGCGCCACCACGTCCTTCCACATCGCCCGCTCCCTGGCGGCATAGGCGATCGCCTCTTCCGGCGTCGAGGACATGCTGCGCGCGCCGACCACCTGGAAGCGCTTCTGCAGTTCCGGATCGGCCGCTATCTTCTTCATGGCGGCGGACAGCTTATCGATGATCGGGCGCGGCGTGCCGGCCGGGAAGACATAGGCCGCCCAGGAGGTGACGACGAAATCCTGCAAGCCCGCCTCCGCCATGGTGGGCACGTCCGGCATTGTAGGCCAGCGCTTGGCCGAGGTGACCGCCAGCGCGCGCATCTTGCCGGACTCGATGGTGGAGATATAGGAGGTGAGGTTATCGAGCGCGAAATTCACGTCGCCCGCCAGCATGGCGGGGATGGTATACGATGCGCCGCGGAACGGCACGTGGACGGCGTCGAGGCCGGTGCGCTTGGCAAACAGCACGCCGGACAGATGCGGCGAGGTGCCGACGCCGGGACTGCCGAAGCTGATCTTGCCCTTCTGCTTCGCCCAGGAGAGAAATTCCGCCATGGTCTTGGCCGGCACGTGATCGGTGGCGACGACGAAGACATTGGGCAATTCCCAGGTCAGCGAGGCCGGGATCATGTCGCGTTCCGGATCGTACGGCATCTTGCTGTAGAGGAACTGGTTGATCGCGAAATGGCCGATGGTGGCCGCGCCGATGGTGTAGCCGTCGGGGGGGCTGCCGGTGACGGCGGCGATGCCGATATTGCCGCCGGCGCCGGGCCGGTTCTCGATCACGAAGGGCTGCCCGAATATGTCCTTGAGACGCTCGGCCAGGATGCGCGACAGCACGTCGGTCGAACCGCCGGCCGGATAGGGGATGATGATCTTCACCGTATGGTCTGGCCAGGCGCCCTGCCCGCGCGCAGCCGTCGCAATGAAGATGCTCGCAGCCGCCGCGGACTGCAGGAACGCTCGGCGACTAGATGACAGGCGCTGCATCGATGCTCTCCCCGCTGGTCGTAATGACCATTATGATTGTCCAGGCATTCTAGCTAATTCCGGCAATCGACCGCCATCATGAAACGACGCCCGCGCCGCAATCTTGCAATCGTCGCGGCCACCGCCGCCGCCCTGCTTAGGTGCGATGCGGTAGCGCAGGAGCGCTGCCAGCTGGCCCCCCTTGGAACCGTCAACGTCGCCGCCGTGCGCGACGGCCGCACGCTGATGCTGGATGACGGCCGCGAATTGCGGCTGGCCGCCATCGAAGCCGGCGCTGACGGCCGCGGCGCCTTGCAGTCCCTTATTGCCGGGCGTCCGCTGCGGCTCGCGCGGCTGGGCGCCGAGACCGACCGCTATGGCCGGCTGGTCGCCTTCGCCTTTGCGGGCGAGGCCGAGCAATCCCTGCAAGCTGCCCTGCTCGAGCAAGGCCAGGCGCGGGTGTCGGCGCGGATCGGCGCCAAGGCCTGCGCCGACGCGCTGTTAACCACGGAACGAGCGGCGCGAGCGGCCGGGCGCGGACTCTGGGCCGATCCCAATTTCGCCCCTTTGCAGGCCGAAAATCTCACCCGGTTACGGGCGGAAAAGGGTCATTTCGCGCTGGTCGAAGGCAAGGTCTTGTCGGTGCGCGAAAGCGGGGCCACTATATATGTCAACTTCGGGCGGCGCTGGACGCGCGATTTCACCGTCACCATTCTTAAACGCCAGCAGCGCACATTTGCCGCGGCCGGCCTCGAGCCGAAACGGCTGGAAGGCCGCCGCATCCGGGTGCGCGGCTGGATCGAACAGCGCGGCGGCCCGATCGTCGCCGCCGAAGCGCCCGAGCAGATCGAAGTGATCGATTAGAGATGGGTGCGACACGAACAGCGGCGACCAAAGCGGGCGGCCTCGCGGCCGCGCTCGCATTGCTGCTGGCCGCCTGCACCAGTTCGCCGGACGTGCATCAAGTCTCGCTGCCAGTGCCGCAAGCCGCCTCCGAGACCGAACGGCTGCCGGCGACCAAACGCGAGCATGCGCGCATCCTCGCCTCCTATGGCGGCGCCTACGACAATGCGCGCCTGCAGGCGATGATCGAGCAGACCGTGGACCGCCTGGTGGCGGCGTCGGAACGGCCGGATCTCAAATACCAGGTGACCATCCTCAATTCGCCGGCGATCAACGCCTTCGCGCTGCCGAACGGGCAGCTCTACATCACACGCGGACTGGTGGCGCTCGGCAACGACAAGGCCGAGCTCGCCTCGGTGCTCGCGCATGAGATGGGCCACGTGATCGCGCGCCACGCCGCCATCCGCGAGGAACAGGCCAAGCAGGCCGCCATCATCAGCCACGTGGTTAACGACGTGCTCAGCGATCCGCAGATGGGCGCGCTGGCGCTCGCCAAGTCGAAGCTGACGCTGGCGAGCTTCTCGCGCGCGCAAGAGTTCGAGGCCGACGGCATCGGCGTCGGCATTTCCGCGCGCGCCGGCTTCGATCCGTTCGGCGCCTCGCGCTTCCTCACCGGCATGCAGCGCAACGCCGACATCAGGGCCACCGGCGGCAATATCGATCCGCGCGCGGCCGACTTTTTATCCAGCCATCCGGCGACGCCCGAGCGCGTGAAGAACGCGCTCGCCAATGCCCGCCAGTTCAGCGGACCCGGCTCCGGCGAGCGCGACCGCGCCGAATATCTCAGCGCGCTCGACGGCGTGGTCTATGGCGAGGATCCGAACGAGGGTTTCGTGCGCGGCCGCCGCTTCCTGCATCCCAAGCTCGCCTTCACCTTCATGGCGCCGCCGAACTTCACGCTCGACAACACCGCGCAGGCGGTGCTCGGCCTCAAGGACGGCGGCGGCGAGGCGCTGCGCCTCGACGTGGTGAGCGTGCCGGCCGAGCAGTCGCTACCCGAATACCTGAAATCGGGCTGGATGGAAAATGTCGATGCGGCCAGCGTCGAGGAGACCACCATCAACGGTTTCCCGGCGGCGACCGCGACCGCCAGCGGCGAGAGCTGGTCGTTCCGGCTCTATGCCGTGCGCTTCGGCAGCGACGTCTATCGCTTCATCTTCGCGGCCAAGAGCAAGACCGCGCAAGTCGATCGCTCATTCCGCGAGTCGGTGTCGACGTTCCGCCGCATGAGCCTGAAGGAAAGCGAGCAGGTCCGCCCGCTGCGCATCAAGATCGTCACGGTCGGCGCCCACGACACGGTGGAAAAGCTCGCGCGGCACATGGCGACCGCCGATCACGCGCTCGACCGCTTCCGCGTGCTCAACGGCCTGTCCGCCGGCGACAAGCTCAAGCCGGGCGAGAAGGTGAAGTTGGTGGTGGAGTAGTTCTGCTGTCATTCCGGGACACCGCGAAGCGGTGGACCCGGAATCCAGAGCCACTCAGTATGCATCTCTGGATTCCGGGTTCGCGCCTGCGGCGCGCCCCGGAAGGACGGTGTACTCAGCTCTCCCCCGCCTCGCAATTGAGCGTGAACTCGCGCGGCACGTCCGGGCCCCAGAGATAGAACGAATCCTCCGGTCTGTGGTCGGCCGCCGGCCAGCGTTGGTCCTTCGGGATGTAATCGATATCGCAGGAATATTCCGAATAGCTGCCCCAGGGATCGCGCACATAGTGGAAATAGTTGGAGCCGAGCACGTGGCGCCCGAGGCCCCAGCCCTTGCTGTAGCCCTTGTCGGCCATGCGCATGGCGCCCAGCCCAATGTCGTCGATGCTGGCGACGTCCCAGCTGCAATGATGGAAACCGGGCGCGGAGGATTTCACCAGCGCCAGCATGTGATGGTCGCTGCCGTGAATGCCGTGCATGAAGGCAATTTGATCGGAGGCGCGGTCGGACAGCCGCAGGCCGAGCGTGCGCTCGTAGAATTTCATCGAGCCCTCGACGTCGCTGGTGAAGATCAGCACATGCGACAGCCGGCGCGGCCGCACCGGTGGCGCCTTGACGCGCAAGGTGGCGCCGGCGACGCCACCGGCAGACGAAATCCACTGGCTGGCGGATTTGCCGCCGGGCGAGACTTTGGGGCCGACCTTCACCTCGATCGGCACGCCTTCGGGATTACGGAACCAGAAGCCGTTGCTCGCAAAGCCGGGCGGCGGATCGATCAGGGTGACGCCGGCGCCTTCGATGCGCGCCTTCAGCCGCGGCAGATCGTCGGCATAGCAGCCGAACGACAGATGATGCAGCGCCTTGCTCTTGCCCTCCACCACCGAACCCCAGCGGTGTTCATGACCGAAGGTCTTGATCGCCAGCGTGTTGCCGTCGCGCGCCACGTCGAGACCGAAATTGCCGTAGAACTCTTGCGCGACATTGACGTCGGGCACTGCCAGCACGAATTGATCGAGCGAATGCACGCCCAGCGCATCGACTTCTTTGGTTGGCGCGACGTAACCCAGAATGGCGGTCATCGTTTGCTGCCTTGCACCTCGATGGGATGACGAGCCCGCATTGTAATCCGCCGGGCGATCGGAGCAACCGGCGGCAGGCGGGCCATGCCATCAGCCTGGGCAGGCAGAAATTCGGCCATTGAGATCGACTATCGAGGCGCCTCCTGAGCCTGGCCCGTGAGCAGCGGCGTGATGCGGCGCACGGTGACGCGCCGGTTCGCCCTTTCCGGAGCTTGGGTTGGGATTTTCAAATACTGCTCGCCATAGCCTTGCGTCGTGAGGTTCTCCGCCGGCACATTGAATTGCTGGGTCAGCGCGATGGCGACCGACTCGGCGCGACGATCCGACAACGACAGATTGTCTTCGACGCTACCGATCGCGTCGGTGTGGCCTTCGATCAGGAACACTTCGCGCGGATTGCGCTCGATCACTCGGTTGAGGCCCTCGGCAATGGCCGCCAGCCGTTCGACCTGATCGGGGGTCAGCTCCCAAGATCCCGTATCGAACGTCACTGTGTTGAGGTCGATGCGCGGCATGCGGTCGCGCAGCGGCGCGGTATAGCGTATCTCATCGAGCGAATAGGCACGCTCGATGCGATCGATCGGTTCTGCGATCAGCGTCTCGTAGATAATTTCCGGGCTCGCCCGCTCGTATTCCACGATATAGCGCTCGCGCGGCATGCGGATGACGGGCGGCGCCAGGTTCACGAAGAACCCGCCAAAGCCGCTGCCGCGACGGAAGCCGGCGCCGTGCGGGCGGTTGTCGATGATGATGATCTCGCGACCGTCGGGCATGATGCGCGAGCGCCGCAGCAGGAAACCGTTCTCGTCGACGACGGTCACCACGCGACCACCGTCCGGCCGCACCACGATGGTGACATTGTCGCGGCCGCGCCGTTCATGGCGCACGTCGCGCGCGCCATAACGGAAGCGGTCGACCTCGCTGTGCCGGATGACGGTCTGACCGCCCTCGCGAATGATAGTGCGGTCCGGCTCGCGGATGATCGTGCGCGTGCCTTCGGTGGTTTGCCGGCGTTCGCCGCGTAACTGGTCCATCCGCCGCAGTGGCTGTCCTTGCGCCGATTGCGGGGTGAGGCCTGCGCCGGCCGCGGCCGGTGCGATCGGCTGCGCCTGCTGTGGCGTCGGCGCCGGCACGCCGGAGCGCTGCAGCGGTGCTTGCTGCATGTTGGGCGCGACACCTGCGGGCGGCGCGGCGGCCGCTGGTGCGGCGGGTGGTGCGACTTGCGGCGCGGTCTGCGCAGCCGGCGGGGCCGGTGCCTGGGTGGCGGGTGGCGGCGTGACCGGACGGGCTGAATCCGCCGGCGGCTGGGTTTGCGCAGCAGGCGGAGTAACCGGCCGAACCGGGGCGGTCGATGGCTGCCCTTGCGCGGCCGGCGGCGCAGCTTGCGGCGCGCTCTGTGCAGCCGGTGGCGCCGGCGGACGCACTGGCGTCTGCGTGGCTGGCGGCGCGCTCTGTGCAGCCGGCGGGGCCGGCGGACGCGCGGGTGTCTGCGTGGCTGGCGGCGGCGTCACCGGACGGGGTGAACCCGCCGGCGGTTGGGTCTGCGCGGCAGGCGGAGTAACCGGCCGAACCGGAGCCGGCTGGGCAGCCGGCGGCGCGGCCGGTCGTGCAGGAGCCGTGGATGGTTGTTGTGGAGCCGGAGGTGCCGCGCGCGGAGCGGTCTGCGCGGGTGGCGCCGGCGCTTGAGCAGCAGGCGGCGCCGGCGGGCGCGCGGGTGGCGGTACTGCCGCCGGCGGAGCGGGCTGCGGTGCTGCCGCTGGCGGCGTCGCCGGCCTCTTGGGCGCTTCCGGCTTCTTCTCGGGTTCCGCCTGCGCAAACTGCATCACCGATGCAAGCGTGGCCTTATCCTGGGCGAGAACGCCGCCGGCGATGCCGGCCTCGGCCGCCTGGATCGACACGACACCGGAAAGAACGGTGCCAGCCATGAGGAACCGATGAAATGCATTCATTTGATTTTATCCTGTCTGGGATTGTCGCAACGTCTCGCAGCCACATGACCGCCACAGCGTTCCGCTGCTGGCCGCGCCTTGACGAATGTTCCAGCCAAGGTTTGGTTCCATCGTCGTTGGCCTTACGTCAACTGAGAGGGCGCCGGCAATCATGCGGCCACCTTGTATGCCATCCGATATGAAGGAGGATTGAGGCCAGTCGTTAGGTGCCGTTCAGCTAGATGATATTGTGGTAATATTCTGGCGCCTGTCGACGTGAACCGTTGATCCACGATCGCACGCTAGGCGCACAAGAAAAAAAGCCCGGCATCGCTGCCGGGCTTTGTTTTATTCGTGAGTACCGCGGTCGGCTGCCTTTCAGGCCGCCTCTTCCTCGGCGGCCGGTTCCGCCTCCACTTCGTCGGCGGGCTTCGGCCCACGCCTAGGGCCCTTGGCGAGCGCCGCCTCGATCTCCTTGATCGCCTCGGTCTCGGTGACCTTCTGCACCGCCGCGATCTCGCGCGACAGCCGGTCGAGGGCGGCTTCGTAAAGCTGCCGCTCGGAATAGGACTGCTCCGGCTGGGTGTCCGACCGGTACAGGTCGCGCACCACCTCGGCGATGGCAACGATGTCGCCGGAATTGATCTTGGCTTCGTATTCCTGCGCCCGGCGCGACCACATGGTGCGCTTGATGCGCGCGCGGCCCTTGAGCGTCTCGAGCGCGCGCTTGACCAGCGGGGCTTCCGCCAGCTTGCGCATGCCGACCGACACGATCTTGGCGGTCGGAACCCGCAGCGTCATCTTGTCCTTGATGAAATTGATGACGAACAGCTCGAGCTTGGCGCCGGCGATCTCCTGCTCCTCGATGGCCAGAATCTGGCCGACCCCGTGGGCCGGATAGACGATGAATTCGTTGGTCTTGAAGCCTTGTCGCTGGGTCGTCTTCTTATTGCTGGGCATTACAGGCAAAACTCCTTCACCGGCGCCTTTACGGCTGCCGGCAATCTTGGCTGCGGGTGCCCCTGCGCGGACGGTGCTGCGCGAGGCATGAGAGGTCCGCCGCGCTTCGGCAGACTTTTTTGGCCTCCGGCTCATGCCGGTGGAACCTTTCTTCGTTTTATGACGCGGTTTTCCTGCCACTGCTCACGCGTGGATTACACGCCCTCTTCTCAAGACCCTTGGGACAAGCCGCGAAAAATAAGGCTCCCAAGCGGGGGAGCGCATCCGTGGCGGCGTTTTTCATCTTCATCGGATTTACTACATATAGCACATTTTTGGCCAAAATCAAAGCCTTATGACGCCGCAAAACAGCAATTCCAACGCAACAGCTCTGCGATTTTTCGCCGGATTCGGTTAACGAGCGTTTCTTCATCGCCCGGGACGGCCTTGGCCGGCCGCCAAACCCGTCCAAACGCGGGGTCAGTCGCCGGTTCCCGGCTTGGGAGAGAAGAATTTCTTGAATTTGTCCGGTACGCCTTCCCATTGCTTGGAATCGGCCGGCGGTTCCCGTTTCACCGTGATATTCGGCCAGCTCTTGGCGTATTCGGCGTTCAATTCCAGCCACTTCTCGAGGCCGGGCTCGGTATCCGGCTTGATCGCCTCGACCGGGCATTCCGGCTCGCAGACGCCGCAATCGATGCATTCGTCCGGATGGATCACCAGCATATTTTCGCCTTCGTAGAAGCAGTCCACCGGACAAACCTCCACGCAGTCCATGAGTTTGCACTTGATGCAGCTTTCGTTGACGACGTAGGTCATCCAAGGCTCCGGACTCAAAGTTCGACAGCGCTGCCTAACGCACCGATAAATAGGCTGCAACCGGTCTCGGCGCCATGGCGCGCCACTCTATCGGTAAGTTTTGGCCGGTGGCAGGGCCTGTTCGCCTGAATTCGTAGCCAAATCGCGGTAGAGCGCGCGGGCGGCGGCCGCGTTGCCGCGCTTTTCGCAGAAACCCTCGACCCGCACCACCTTGACCGAGCGGTCGAGCGCCAGCGTCACCACGTCGCCGAGCGCGACCTTGTGGCTGGCGGCAGTGATTCGCCTGCCATTGAGCCGAATACCAGCCTCAACCAGGGCTGCCGCCGCGCTCCGTGTACGCACCAGCCGGGCATGCCAGAGCCATTTGTCGATGCGCTGGCGATCCCCCGCCATGGGGGCAGCCAGTTTTGCGCCGCCGCTCAGGGCCGGTCCTTCTGCTCAAGCTGCGCCTTCAGCGCGGCCAGCTTGGCGAAGGGCGAATTGGGATCCGGCTCCTTGCTGCTGCGGCCACCGCCACCGAAGGGCTTGGCGTAATACTGCTCGCGCTCGGCGCGCTCCACCTGGCTGCCTTTGTCGCGACGCGGCCGGTCGCCGCGCGGCGGTGCACTGCCGCCATGAGTACCTTGGCGCTCGTTGCGCTGGCCAAAGGTCTTGGCTTGCCGCTCCATACGCTGCTGGCGCTCGTGGCGTTCTTGGCGCTGTTGGCGGTCGGGGCCATCCTTGCGCGGACCGCGCAGCGGCGCGGCGGTGTCCGCACTTGCCGGAGCCGATACAGCCTCGGCCGGTGCGGCTACTGCTGCATCGCCAGTCGCCGCGACCGGTGCCGGCGCCTGCTGCAAGCGTTGCGGACGGCGCGGACGATGCGGACGCTTCTCGGTTCGCCCGCCCGGCCGCCAGACCTCGATCATGGCGGGCTCGGCGGCGGCAGGCTTGCTCTCGGCCTCGGCGGCCGCCGGCTCGGCAGCGCCCGCTTCGGCAACCGGCGCCTCGGCCGTTGCCGATGGGGCTGCAGCCGGCGGTTCGGGCGCTGCCATTTCGAGAGGCGCCGGTTCGGACGGTGCCAACTCAGCCGGCACCGGCTCGATTGTCAGCGGCGGGATCAAATCCGTTTCAGGCAGCAAGGATAGCGACGAAGTCACTTCGGCCGGTGCCCCCGCTTCGGGAACCGGCGCAACCTCGGTTACCGGCGTCTCGGCCGGCTCCGCCGGTTTGGCCTCGGGCGGTTTAGCTCTGCGGTCCATGCGATAGCCGAGCGAGCGCAGGATCGAAGCGAAATCCTCGCCCGAGGCGCCGGTGAGCGAGGTCATCGCACCGGTGACGGTGAAGCCGCGACCGTCGAACGCGCCATCCGGCTTCGGCGTCTGCACACCCTCGCGCCAGGACAGCGCCGGGCGGATCAGATCGGCCAGCCGCTCCAGAATATCGACGCGCACCGCGCGCTCGCCGCACACGCGATAGCCGGCGGTACGGTAGAGCGGCTTCGGCGTCTCCTTGTCGAGCGGGATCGAGGTGCGCCCGCTGGCGGCGAGATGCAGCAGGTCGTCGACGCCCTTGGCGTCCGGCGCCTCGTGCTTGAGCGCCCACAATTGCGTGGCCAGCGCGCGCGGCGAAGGCTTGAGCAGGATCGGCAGATAGATGTGATAGGCGCCGAAGCGCACGCCGTATTTGCGCAGCGTGGCGCGCGCCGGCTGGTCGAGGCCCTTGACCTCTTCCGCCACTTTCTGCCGCTCCAGCACGCCAAGCGCCTCGACCAGCTGGAACGCCACGCCGCGCGCCATGCCGGTGACGTCATCGGCGGCGGTGAGCGAGAACAGCGGCGCCAGCAGCTTCTCGATATGCGTCTTCAGCCACAGATCGAGCCTGGTCTGCACCAGCTCGCGCGCCGGTCCGGTCAAATGCTCGTCGGCGACGACGCGCACGCGCGGGCGCAGCACGTCGTCGCCCGGGATCAGCTTGCCGACCATGTCGCCGGTCCAGCGCAAGGCGCCGTCGTTCGCCAGCACGATCTGATCGTTGGAAGCCTGCGACAGCTTGGTCGCGCGCGTCTCGATCTCGCCGGCCAGCGCCTTCTGCGCGGCGGCATTGAGCGCCTTGGCTTCCGAGCCGGCCGCCGCCGAGGCGTCGGGCGCGAACATGAAGCCGTCGAGCCGGCCGATCACATGGCCTTCGACCGTCACTTCGCCGGACTTTCCGATTTCGGTTTCCAACATCGTGTTCTCTCGCAGCCGCCGCATCAATACGCTGGTGCGGCGGTCCACGAAACGCTCGGCCAGGCGTTCGTGCAACGCATCGGACAGCTTGTCTTCGACCGCGCGGGCAACCCCCTGCCAATGCTCCGGATCGGCGAGCCAGTCCGGGCGATTGGCAACGAAAGTCCAGGTTCTGACATGCGCGATCCGGTTGGAGAGAGTGTCGATGCCGCCGTCGGTTCGGTCGGCTTGCGCCACTTGTTGAGCAAACCAATCGGTGGGGATGTTACCCTCTCGCATCAAGAATCCATAGAGGGTCACGACCAATTCGGCATGCGTGGCCGGCGCGATCTTGCGATAGTCGGGGACCTGGCAGGCGTCCCACAAGCGCTCGACCGCGGCCCGGTTGCGCGCCAGCACGCGCACATCCTCGTCGCGCCCGGCGTGCTCCAGGACCAGAATGTCCTCCGCCGTCGGCGCGCGCGTCAGGCCGTCCTCATGCGGCGCCATCGCCAGCGAGGCCTGCAAGGCGCCGACCGAGGAAAAATCGAGATCGGTGTTGCGCCATTGCAGCAGGCGGATCGGCTCGAAGGTATGGCTCTCCAGGGCCTGCACCAATTCCGGCTCGAACGGGTCGCAGCGCCCGGTGGTGCCGAAGGTGCCGTCGCGCGTGGCCCTGCCGGCGCGGCCGGCGATCTGGGCGAGCTCGGCCGGGTTGAGCTTGCGGAACTGGTAGCCGTCGAATTTGCGATCGGAGGCGAAGGCGACGTGATCGACGTCGAGATTGAGCCCCATGCCGATCGCGTCGGTCGCCACCAGATAGTCGACGTCGCCGGACTGATAGAGCGCGACCTGCGCATTGCGGGTGCGCGGTGAGAGCGCGCCCAGCACCACCGCCGCGCCGCCGCGCTGGCGGCGGATCAACTCGGCGATGGCGTAGACTTCTTCCACCGAGAACGCCACGATGGCCGAGCGCGACGGCAGGCGCGTCAACTTTTTCTCGCCGGCGTAAGTGAGCATCGACAGCCGCGGCCGGCTGACGATGTGCGCGCCCGGCAGCAGCTTCTCCACCATCGGCCGCACCGTGGCGGCGCCCAGCACCAGCGTCTCCTCGCGCGCCCGCATATTGAGCATGCGGTCGGTGAACACATGGCCGCGCTCGAAATCGGCGCCGAGCTGGACCTCGTCGATCGCCAGGAACGCCACGTCGAGGTCGCGCGGCATGGCTTCGACGGTGGATACCCAGAAGCGCGGATTCGGCGGCTTGATCTTCTCTTCGCCGGTGATCAGCGCCACCGCGCCCGCGCCGACGCGATCGACAACCTTGTTGTAGACCTCGCGCGCGAGCAGGCGCAGCGGCAGCCCGATCATGCCGCTGGAATGCGCCAGCATCCGCTCAATCGCGAGGTGCGTCTTGCCGGTATTGGTGGGCCCGAGCACCGCCGTGACGCCGGCGCCGCGGGCACGCGATGTTCGATTTGGCTGCGGTGAAAAAGAAATGGCCATTACGCGTCCAAACTGGCGGCAAGCGGCGCGAAACGCGGCCTTGCCGGGGGCTTCCTGTATCACAATGCGACGGCGAGCAAGTCCGCGGTTAAGCCTTAGAACGAGTCTGGAACGAAACGCGCCCGAATCGCTGACTCGCGGCCTGTATGAGTTCGTTCACGGCGATATCTGGCAACGCGGCCGCCTTCTTCCACAAGATCGAGTAGCCTAGGCAGATTTTGCCGCCCGTACGGTGGGCGCAAACGTTAATGACGCTCAGAGTCGGCTTCGCGGCGAGAGTCAAGACCGCTTTTCGTCATCGTTGCGTCACTGCGTCTTCGCGCCATTGGCGGAGGCCCGCGTCGGGGTGGCGACCGACACGAATTCATCGGCTTCGAGCACGGCCTGGCCAATCGGCGTCGGTCCCTGCACGCGGTACGGCACCAGCACGCGCGTTCCCGCGATTGGCGCCAACCAGATCTCGATGTCGCGCAGCTTGGCGATGTACTTGATCGCCGTGCGCGACGGGATGTAGCCGGCGACCGGCGTGAAATACACCGCGCAGACCAGCACCGGACCGGCATAGCCCTTGTCGGCCTTGACCTTGTCCATGCGCTTGAACGCCAGTTGCAGGTCGTAGCGCAGGCGCCCGTCGAAGATCGACAGCGCCTGCTTGCAGGAATCCGGCGACATCAGATCGCCGCTGCCAGGCACGCGCAGCAGCGAGGCGGTCATCGGATCGAGCACATCGCGCCGATGCGCCTCGGTGAGCGGCACCCGCTCCGGCGCATTATCCTGCGGCGGATCGACCGTAAAATCCTTGACATTGCCGTTGGTAATCGTGATGCGGACCTCGTCGGTCTTCTTGCTGGCGACAATGGTGGAGGCATAGATCGACGACACCGGCCGGCCGGCTTGCAGCGTGCCGCGGGTGGCGGTGGTGCCCTGCCCGCCGGTGAAGGCATGCAACAGACCGGTGGTGGTGCCGCTCGCCGACGCCGCGTATTGCGTGTCGTTGACATCGACCAGCCAGCTGCCCTTGCCGACCGGAATGCCGGCCAGCGAGGCGGTATAGCGCGCCTCCAGCTTGCCCTGCGCCAAGGCCGGGCTCGACGCCGCGCCCGCGGCCAAGGCCAGCAGCGCGCATCCCAGAACTTGTCGTAACAAGACTTGTTGTAACGAGATTTGCCGCAACGCCAGCACGAAGCTCCATCCTCCCGCGCGCCGGCACCGGCGGATCGTGCGTGTCCGGACGACAGTCATATCACCTCACCAACAGTGCAACTGGGCACGTAACGGCTCCCCGACCGGCAGGGCGAATGAGACAGCCATAAAGGCTCGTCGACGGTACGCCAATCTGGTCGGCGTCGAATAAGTCAAATCTGTGATAGCCCAAGCTTTGAGCGGTGCCGAAGTGGCTAAAATCCGGGCCGAATCCTCGGCTTGACGCCCCTAGCCCCCCTGTCTATACGTCCGACCTTCCTACCATAGCGGTAGATGACCGGACCGACGCTGTTTTTGCGCCGGCGCTTTCGAGGAATGAGCCATGTCCTGGCGTTGCGATCTGACCGGCAAGAAGGCCCTGGTCGGCCACAAAGTGAGCCACTCCAATATCAAGACCAAGCGGCGGTTCCTGCCGAACCTGCGCAATGTGACGCTGATCTCCGACGCGCTCGGCCGCAAGGTGCGGGTGCGGGTGTCGGCCATTGCGCTCAGGACGGTCGATCATCGCGGCGGGCTCGACGCCTTCCTGCTCAAGGCCAAGGACGCCGAACTGGCGCCCAAAATGCTCGTGCTCAAACGCGCGATCGCCAAGAAGAAAGCCAAGGCTGCGCCGGAACCGGCGGCGGCGGCGGGCTAAATAAGATTCCCAATCGCAAAATTTAATCCGTCACCCTGAGGTGCTCGGCCGACAGGCCGAGCCTCGAAGGGCGACGGATTACGTTTATTCACGCCGCGTAAAACTCACTCCCCCACCAGCGTGAACTGCAGCAGCAAATTGCGCTGGATGACGGAAAAATTGTCGTCGGACACCAGCGTGAGGACGGTTTCGCCGCGGGCGTTGCGATGCACTGCGATGCCTTCCATGTTGTCGATCTGGTAGGCGAGATCGGCCACGATCAGCGGCGCCCCATCGACCAGCGCGCCGGCCTTGATGCCGGCAAGCGGCACGCGGCGGATGCGCATGGCGACACCGCGCGCCGGCGAAAAGCGGCGCTCCAGCAGCAGCAGGTCTCCGGGCGGTAGAACCGTACAATCGGTGACGTCAAAATCGTCGCTGCGCTTGACGCTGAAGCGCTCGACCCGGTCGCCATCGATCAGGAATGAGCGATGGTTGCCGGCGGCATCGAGGCTTTCCTCGGCGACCACGATGAGCTTGCCGGCGAGCGGAGCGCCCTTCGGCGGGGCCGCCAGGCATTCCAGGCTCTTGTTTTTCGTAAAAGTCTTAAAATCGGGCGGCACCGCAATCGGCCCGCCGCGCGCCTTGAGGCCGTCGCGGCGGACGTCGAAGCGCACGATCTGCTCGACGCGCTCGATGCCGATATAGAGCTTGCCGTCGCGCTTGGTGAGCGATTCCACGTCGTGCCAGCCGCGCGCGGCCAGCGGCTTGCCGTCGGCCCCCAGGATCGGCGCCATCTCGGCGTCGGCGACGCCGACCGGCTTGCCCTCGTCATAGACGATGCGGCCGCGCAGCCAGGAGCCGTTATCGGTGACGGCGAGGAAATGGCTGCCGTCGGGCTCGACGTGGATGCCGGAAATGCCGCCGAAGGCTTTGTCATTCGAGGTGAGCGCGAGCCCGCCGCGGAATTCGAGCAGGCCGAAGCGCGTCTGCGCCGGATCGCGATTGTCGAAGGCGGCGATCGGCGTCGCCTGAATGGCGATGCGCGTCGGCGCCGGGCTATAGCGCAGCGCCTCGGCCAGCGCGAACGAGCCAGCGACAAGAGCCGCGGCAAACAGCGCACCGCAGGCGAGCAAACGACGACGATTGAATATCAAGCGACGCGCCTCCGCGTACGGGGGGCCGGCCGTTCGATCGCGGCATGTTCCTCGAACAGCTCGGCGAGCTTCTCGGTCATGGCGCCGCCGAGCTCCTCGGCGTCGACGATGGTGACGGCGCGGCGATAATAGCGCGTGACATCATGGCCGATGCCGATGGCAATCAGCTCCACAGGCGAGCGGGTTTCGATGTCCTCGATCACCCAGCGCAGATGGCGTTCGAGATAATTGCCGGCATTGACCGAGAGCGTGGAATCGTCGACCGGCGCGCCGTCGGAGATCATCATCAGGATCTTGCGCTGCTCGGTGCGCGCCAATAATCGCTTATGCGCCCAGTCGAGCGCCTCGCCGTCGATGTTCTCCTTGAGCAGCCCCTCGCGCATCATCAGTCCCAGATTCTTGCGCGAGCGCCGCCAGGGCGCGTCGGCCGCCTTGTAGATGATGTGGCGCAGGTCGTTGAGCCGGCCGGGATTGGCCGGCTTGCCGGCGGTGAGCCAGTGCTCGCGCGACTGCCCGCCCTTCCAGGCGCGGGTGGTGAAGCCGAGAATCTCGACCTTGACGCCGCAGCGCTCGAGCGTGCGCGCCAGGATGTCGGCGCAGGTGGCGGCCACCGTGATTGGGCGCCCGCGCATGGAGCCGGAATTGTCGAGCAGCAGCGTCACCACGGTGTCGCGGAACTCGGTGTCTTTCTCGGCCTTGAACGAGAGCGCGTGCATTGGATCGATGACGATGCGGGTCAGCCGCGCCGGATCGAGCAGGCCCTCCTCCAGGTCGAATTCCCAGGAGCGGTTCTGCTGCGCCATCAGGCGCCGTTGCAGGCGGTTGGCCAGCCGCGCCACCACGCCCTGCAGATGCGAGAGCTGCTTGTCGAGATAGCTGCGCAGGCGATCGAGCTCTTCCGGCTCGCACAGATCCTCGGCCGCCACCGTCTCGTCGAACTTCGCCGTGAAGGCGCGATAGTCGGGGCCGCGCGGCTCGTTGGCGCCGAAATGGCGGGGCCGCTGCGGCTCGCCCGGGGTTTCGGCGTCGGTCATGTCGCTGTCGTCGGCCATGTCGGCAGTGGGCGCGTCGACGGCCTCGGTGGCGGCATCGGGCATGTCCTCGGCGGACACCTGCGTATCCTCCATGCTCGTGCTCTGCATGTCGTCCGAGTCGGCGGCTTCGCCGTCCTCGCCGGATTCCTGCTTGCGGCGCTCGTCCTCGCCCTCCTCGTCTTCCTCCTCGGAATCGCGGCTGCGGTCCTCGCCCATTTCGAGCGCGTCGAGCAAATCATGGACCGCATCGCCAAATTGCCGCTGGTTCTCCAGCAGGCTTTCCAACCGGTCGAGTTTCCGCCCGGCGCGGTCCTCGATCAGCGGGCGCCAGAGGTCGACCAGCTTCTTGGCCGCCTGCGGCGGCGCCAGCCCGGTCAGGCGCTCACGCACCATCAATGCCAGCGCGTCCTCGATCGGCGCGTCGGCGCGATCGGTGATCTCGTCGAATTTGCCGCGGCGGAAACGCTCGTCCAGCATGGCGGTGAGATTCTGCGCGACGCCGTCCATGCGCCGCGCGCCGATCGCCTCGACGCGCGCCTGCTCGACCGCCTCGAACACCGCGCGCGCCTGCTGGCCTTGCGGCTGCAAGCGGCGGTGGATCGCCGTATCGTGGCAAGCAATCCGCAGAGCAATCGAGTCGGCATTGCCGCGCACGATCGCGGCCTCGGCCTTGGTGAGTTTGCGCGGCGGCTCCGGCAGTCGCACTTTGCCGCCCATCAGGCCGGGACGTTCCGCCGCGAAATTGACTTCCAGGTCGGGCTTGCGCGCGAGCGCGCGCAGGCAGCCGGTAACCGCCCGCTTGAACGGCTCGGTCGGCGACTCCTTCGACGACGGCTTGCTTTTGATGTTGGAGGCCATGGCTTTTCTCGCTCTCCCCGCGAGCGGGGAGAGCTCAACTTCACGACAGCGCCACGTTGACCGAACTCTCCGGCAATTCGACGCCGAAGCAGCGCTGATAGAACTCGGCCACGATCGGCCGCTCCAGCTCGTCGCACTTGTTGAGGAAGGTGAGCCGGAAGGCGAAGCCGATATCGTTGAAGATCTCGGAATTCTCCGCCCAGGTGATCACCGTGCGCGGGCTCATCACGGTCGAGATGTCGCCGTTCATGAAGCCGTTGCGCGTCAGGTCGGCGACCCGCACCATCTTGTTGACGATGTCGCGGCCCTGCTCGTTGCGATAGTGCCTGGCCTTGGCCAGCACGATCTCGACCTCGTTGTCGTGCGGCAGGTAGTTGAGCGTGGTGACGATCGACCAGCGATCCATCTGCGCCTGATTGATCTGCTGGGTGCCGTGATAGAGCCCGGAAGTGTCGCCCAGCCCGATGGTGTTGGCGGTGGCGAACAGCCTAAATGCAGGGTGCGGCTTGATCACGCGACTCTGGTCGAGCAGCGTGAGACGGCCCGAGGATTCCAGCACGCGCTGGATCACAAACATCACGTCCGGGCGGCCGGCGTCGTATTCGTCGAAGCAGAGCGCGACATTGTGCTGATAGGCCCAGGGCAGAATGCCGTCGCGGAACTCGGTCACCTGATGACCGTCCTTGATGACGATGGCATCCTTGCCGATCAGGTCGATGCGGCTGATGTGGCTGTCGAGGTTGACGCGCACCATGGGCCAATTGAGCCGCGCCGCCACCTGCTCGATATGGGTCGACTTGCCGGTGCCGTGATAGCCGGTGACGATCACGCGGCGGTTCTTGGCAAAGCCGG
This sequence comes from Hyphomicrobiales bacterium, assembly GCA_016185205.1. Classification (GTDB taxonomy): domain Bacteria; phylum Pseudomonadota; class Alphaproteobacteria; order Rhizobiales; family Xanthobacteraceae; genus Pseudolabrys. The sequence continues at coordinate 100,164 of JACPOA010000031.1, forward strand.
CCAGGATGGCGAGCGTGGTCGGGCGGTCGAAGCGGTAATCGGGGTCGATGTCGGGCACGTGCTCGTTGGCCTGCGAATAGGCCGGCACTTCAATATCGCTGTCGATCCCGAACTGTTGCCGGATCGACACCTTCATGTCGGGCAAGTTTTCGTAAGATTTGCCGGCAACTTCTGCTACTGCGGCGGTCATTGATCCTCCGTGGCTGCGGGACTTCCCGAAGCCCGTGATGCGGTCCGACTCGATAACGGTCCGGCTGATAGGGCGGCAACTTAGCAGACCGAAAGCCGGTAAAAAACCCAGCCTCGGCGAATAACACCCTCAATTGAATCAATAACATAGGTATAGTTGAGGCCGTGCGAAAGGCGGGGCTGGGTTGCTTGGCGCAGACTTTTGGGGGTCAGCCGAAGCCGGCCGATTTCAGGTAGTTGTACGACTGGATGACCTCGACCAGCCGATCCTCGGTGGAGCGATCCCCGCCATTGGCGTCGGGATGAAACTGCTTCACCAGTTCCTTGAAGCGGATCTTCACCTGTTGCGGGGTGGCGCCGACATCGAGCCCGAGCCGATCGAGCGCCTTGCGTTCGGCGTTGCGGATCTGACGCTTTTCCGTCTGCTGTTTCTGCTCGTTACGCATACCCTCGCCGAACAGCCCGAACGGGTCGTCGCGGGTGCCGAAAGCGCTCAGGTCGGGCTTAATGTTCCGCTTGCCGGTTCCCATTTTCCAGGTCGGGCGATGACCGGTAATGGCATCCTTCTGGAACGCCATGACCGCGGCGTCGCTCATGCCGCTGAAAAAATTGTACGACTGATTGTATTCGCGCACATGTTTGATGCAGAAATTCCAATATTCCTTTTCGGTATTGCGTCCCTTAGGCGCCTTATTGGTCGCTTTCTCCTTGCAGCCATGCCATTGGCAAGCCGGTCCGGATGGCTTGGGCCGGCGATCCTTGTCCGGTTTCACGCGGATTCGATCGAAAAGGGGCGAGTCGGATTTCATGACCGGTTATTATGCGCTTTTGCCAATGGTACCTTCAAGACTTGACAGTGGTGCATTACCCTTGATTCCGCCGCAAAGCGGCCATTGACCCGCAGGCTGCCCTTTCCTAAGTGGGCAGCATGCGCACCGCTGATCTTATGACACAGAAGTTGACCGAGGCTTTCGCGCCGCAAAGCGTCAAGGTCGAGGACGAATCCATCAAACACGAGGGCCATGCCGGGTCGCGGCCGGGCGGGCAAACTCATTACCGTGTTTATATCGTGTCGCAGGCCTTCAAAGGAAAGACCCGGCTGGAGCGCCATCGCATGATCAACGATATACTTTCGGCCGAACTGGCGGGCGGTATCCACGCGCTCGCCATCCACGCCACGGCGCCGGGTGAGGGGGGCTAGCTGATGACCAAATCAGCGGACAGAATTCTCCAGGGCTTGCGTGAAGCCGTTGCGCATACGCGCGGCGAGAAGGTGCCCGGATTGAAGACCCACCTGTGCAAACCTCGATCCGTCATCCTGAGGTGCGAGCCAACGGGTCCGCGCGAAGCGCGGCCCGATGGTAAACTCCGCGAGCCTCGAAGGATGATCGGGCACTGACTCGGGCCGTCGCCCTTCGAGGCTCGCCGCTTCGCGGCGAGCACCTCAGGGTGACGGGACATAAGCAGAGCCCGCTTCAAGCCAAAGGAACAAGCCTCACCCCACCTTCGCCGCGGCTTTTCGCATCAGCGGCTGGATGCGCAGCGCAGTGATGCGATTGCGCGAGCGGCGCAGCACGCGGAAGCGGAAGCCGTGGAAGGTGAAGCTCTGCCCGACTTCCGGGATCGAGCGCGCCTCGTGGATGACCAGGCCGGCAATGGTGGTCGCCTCCTCGTCCGGCAAATTCCAACCCATGACGCGGTTGAGGTCGCGGATCGACACCGCGCCGTCGACATTGACCGATCCGTCCGGCTGCTTGCGCACGCCCGGCATGGCGACGTCATGCTCGTCGGTGATGTCGCCGACGATCTCTTCGAGGATGTCTTCCAGCGTCACCAGGCCCTCGACCTCGCCATATTCGTCCACCACCAGCGCGAACGGCGTCTTGCGGCGGCGGAAGGCCTTGAGCTGCTCCGATACCGGCCGCGTTTCGGGCACAAACCAGGGCGGCGCCATCAGCGACGTGACGTCGACCTTGGACGCATCGCCATCGACCGCGTGCAGCGCACGCAGCAGATCCTTCACGTGCAGGATGCCGACAATGTTCTCCGGATTGCCGCGCCAGAGCGGGAGCCGGGTGACCGGCGAGGCGATCACCGCGTTGACCACGTCCTCGGGCTTATCGTCGGCGTTCAGCGTGATCATGTTGGTGCGGTGGACCATCACGTCGGAGACTTCGAGCTCGCCGAAGCGGAAAACGTTCTGGATATATTCGGCTTGGCCCTCCTCGATACTCCCATGCTCGGCCGACTCTTCGACCAACCCCTCGATCTCGACATCGGTCAGGATGTCCTGTGTCGAGTGCTCCTTGACGCCGAGCATCCGCAGGATCGAGCGCGACGCCGCATTGAGCAGCCAGTTCAACGGGTAGAAGACAAGGAAGGAGACGTGGAGCGGATAGGCGATCCATTGCGAAACCGGCACCGGCTCCCGGATCGCCAACGTCTTCGGCACCTGCTCGCCGATGACGATATGCAGCGAGGAGAACACCAGGAAACCGACCAGGAACGAGGTAAAATGCAAGGCCTGCTCCGGCATGCCGAGCGGGATCAGGACCGGCTCCAGCAATGCGGAAACGGTCGGTTCGCCGACCCAGCCGAGGCCGAGCGAGGCCATGGTGATACCAAGTTGGCAGCACGCCAGATACGCTTCGATGTTGCCCATCATCTGCTGCAACAGGCGGGCGCCGAAGCGATTCTCCTCCGCCATGGCGTCGATGCGGAAGCCCCGGCTCTTCACGAGCGCGAACTCCGCGGCAACGTAAAATGCATTGGCGGCAAGCAGGAATATGGCAAGCAGCAGATTGACGATGGTGTCGATCATTGCTGCGCTAGTTTGTCAGCCAGAAACGCGCGCACTTGCGCCGCATCGACGTCGTTTTCGACAAAGGCTTGCCCGATGCCGCGCACCAGGATGAAGGTGAGCCGGCCGCGCTTCACTTTCTTGTCTTGTGCGATCAAATCCATCAAGGCGTCGACGCCCGGCACGCCGCCGGGCACGTCCTTGATGTGGGTCGGCAGGCCGACCGCCGCAAGGTGAGCGTGCGCGCGCGCGGCGTCGGCGGCCGAAATCAGCCCGCGCCGAGCGGAGAATTCGAACGCCAGCGCCGTGCCCAAGGCCACCGCCTCGCCATGCAACAGCCGGCTGGAAAAGCCGCAACCCGCCTCCAGCGCGTGACCGAAGGTGTGGCCGAGATTGAGCAGCGCGCGCTCGCCGGTCTCGCGCTCGTCGCGCGCGACGATGCCGGCCTTGCCGCGGCAGCAGACCGCGATGGCGTGTTCGCGCCCGGGACCGCCGGCGAAGATGTCGCGCCAGTTGGCCTCCAGCCAAGTGAAGAACGCGGCGTCGCCCAACAGCCCGAATTTGGCCATCTCGGCATAGCCGGCGCGGAAGTCGCGCTCGGGCAGCGTGTCGAGCAGCGCGGTGTCGGCGATCACCAAAACAGGTTGATGAAAAGCGCCGATCAGATTCTTGCCCTGGCGGGAATTGATGCCGGTCTTGCCGCCGACCGAGCTGTCGACCTGCGCCAGCAGCGTCGTCGGCACCTGCACGAAGTCGAGCCCGCGCCGCACGCTGGCCGCGGCAAAGCCGGCGAGGTCGCCGATCACGCCGCCGCCGAGCGTCACCACGAGATCGCCGCGCTCGATGCGCGCCGCCACGATCGCCTCACAGACGGTCTCAAAACTCGCGTAGCTCTTGGAGCCCTCGCCCGGCGGCACCACGATCGCCGAACTCGCGATGCCGGCGGATTTGAGCGCGGCCTCGGTAGCCGCGAGATGATGCTTGGCAACCGTCGCGTCGGCAACGATTGCGCACTTGGCGCCGGGGCGTAAGCCGCCGATGCGGCTGCCGAGCGAGGCCAGCTGGCCGCGGCCGATGACGATGTCGTAGGCGCGCGTGCCCAGCGCGACCGGCACCATGATCGGCTCGGCAAGCGGCCCTTGTCGCAGCGGCGCGGTCATGGCTGCTGCTCCGCCGCGGCTGCGAGCTTGAGATGCCTGGCCAGCGCGCCGACGATCTCGTCGACGATGGTGTCGTGCGGCTCGTCGCGCGACTGCACGACGATGACGGACTGCGCGTAGAACGGCTCGCGCAGCGGCATCAGCTCCTTGAGCTTGTCGACCAGCGGCCGGTCGCTGCGCCGCTTGGTGCGTTTTATCAGCACGTCGACATCGGCGTTCAGCCAGACCGAGATGCCTTTTTCGCGGATCAGATCGCGGGTGTGCGCGTCCATGAGCGAGCCGCCGCCGGTCGCCAGCACGCTCGGACCGCTGTCGAGCAGCCGCGCGATCACGCGCGCTTCGCCGGCGCGGAAATAGGGTTCGCCGTGCTCGGCAAAAATCTCCGCGATGGTCATGCCGGCCGCGTCTTCGATCTCGTTGTCGGCGTCGACGAACGGGATGGCGAGCCGGGCGGCGAGCCGGCGCCCGATCGACGACTTGCCGGCGCCCATCATGCCGACCAGCACGACGGAACGGGTGCCAAGCGCGCGCACGATGGCCGGTTCCAGGCCGTTTTCCGCTGGCTTTTGAAGGGCGCTGTTAACCATGTTAGCATTCCAATCGACACTACGGTTCCATATACCAGAATCGCCGCCACCGCGATGGCGGCTCTTGTCAGCGGTTAAGGAACGTGGTCGTAGTCGCGTGAATTGCCCCCCGAGCCAAGACCGCGCCCGGTTGCCGGATTTCGATCATGCCGAGCCTGTTCAGATTTCTCGTGTTCATGGGCCTGCTTGGCGGGATTGGCTATGTCACGGTGTTCTCGCTCGCCACCTTCGTGAAATACCCGCAGCGCGAGATCACCGTGACCATCCCGCCCGACAAGTTCCTCAAGCACCAGCGTTGAGGCGGCGATGGCTCGCCGGCCATCAAAAACTGACGACGCGCTGGTCGAACTGTTCCTCGACATGCAGGCGGCCGAACGCGGTGCCGGCAAGAATACGCTGGATGCCTATCGCAACGATCTCGCCGATCTGGCCGCGCATCTGCGCGCCGCCGGCCGCGGCATTGCCAATGCGTCGACCGACGATCTGCGCGGATTTCTAGGCTCCCTGGCCGAGCGCGGCTTCAAGACCTCGTCGCTGGCGCGCCGGCTGTCGGCGCTGCGCCAGTTCTATCGCTTCCTATACGCGGAAGGAAAGCGCACCGACGATCCGGCGGCGGTGCTGGAAGGGCCCAAGCGCGCACGCACGCTGCCGAAGATTCTTTCCATCGCCGAAGTCGATGACTTGCTGGCGCGCGCGCGCGCCAACGCAGAGAATGAGAAGCTTCCGCCTGCGCAACGCTTGCGTTCGGCGCGGCTGCTGTGCCTCTTGGAAGTGGTCTACGCCACTGGCCTGCGCGTCTCCGAGCTGGTGGCGCTGCCGGCAACCGCCGCGCGGCGCGATCAGAAAATGCTGGTGGTGCGCGGCAAGGGCGGCAAGGAACGGCTGGTGCCGCTTAACCAGGCGGCCAAGCGCGCCATGGCCGAGTATCTCAACCTGCGCGCCGACGCCGGGCAAGAAACGTCAAAAAACCGCGCGCCATCGAAATGGCTGTTCCCGTCGTTCGGCGAACAAGGCCATCTCAGCCGCCAGCATTTCGCCCGCGACCTGAAGGGCCTCGGGTCAGCCGCCGGCATCGCGCCGGAGCGCCTCTCCCCGCATGTGCTGCGGCATGCTTTCGCCAGTCATTTGCTGCATAACGGCGCCGATCTGCGCGTGGTGCAGACTTTGCTCGGCCACGCCGATATCTCGACCACCCAGATCTACACCCATGTGCTGGAGGAACGCCTGAAGGCGCTGGTGCGCGACCTGCATCCGCTGGCGGATGGCTGAAAAAGCCCCGCTCCGCCTCTAGCCGTTACCACGATGATGCAAAAAGTTGGGATTTTTGATAGATTACCGCCATGAAGAGCGATGAAGTCATTTCCATCCTTCGGCAGCACGAGGCCACCTTACGGGAGCGCGGCGTGACACATGCTGCCCTGTTTGGATCGGTGGCGCGCGGCGATGCGCGGCCGGACAGTGATATCGATATCATGATCGAATTGGCGCCCGATGCCGGTCTCGATATTTTCAAATATGTCGGCCTTAAGATGTATATTGAAGGCTTATTTCCAGGTTCCGTCGACGTCGTCGATCGCGACGCGTTGAAGCCGCTGCTGCGCGCTCCGACCGCGAATGACGCTATTTATGCCTTCTAATTCACCCGAACTTGCGCTAACCGATATTGCCGCCAATATCGCGCTGGCCCAAAACTTCGTTCGCGATTTTTCCTTTGACGAGTTTCAAGCTGACAGGCGGACAGTCTATGCCGTTATTCGATGCCTCGAAATCATTTCCGAGGCGTCGCGCCGGCTGCCGCCCGATCTAAGGAGCCGCCACCCAGACATCGAGTGGAACGAAATTGCTGCTGCGGGAAGCGTCTATCGCCATGCTTACCAACTGGTCCGAGACGATGCTGTTTGGAAAACGGTTCACCACAATCTCGAGCCATTGCTTGCAATGGTCGAGCGGGAACTGCGGCGGTTAAAGAGCAGTTCATAGCAAGTTTGCCGCTTTCTTGACTTATTGGCCGCCGAAGGGGCAGTTTCGCCGCTCATTCCTTGTTTCATCGCGACTTTCGCCGGAACCCCATGCGCAGCTATCTCGATTTCGAAAAGCCGGTGGCCGAACTGGAGGCCAAGGTCGAGGAACTGCGCGCGCTGAGCGATAGCGGCGAAGCGGTCTCGGTCGGCGACGAGATCGGCCGGCTCGAGGGCAAGGCCGCGCTCGCGCTCAAGGAACTCTATGCCGATCTGACGCCCTGGCAGAAGGCGCAGGTCGCGCGCCATCCGCAGCGGCCGCATTGCCTCGATACCATCGCCGGCCTGATCGCCAATTTCATTCCGCTCGCCGGCGACCGCAAATTCGGCGACGACCCGGCCATCGTCGGCGGCTTCGGCCGCTTCCGCGGCGACAGCGTCTGCGTCATCGGCCACGAGAAGGGCTCCGACACCGAGAGCCGGCTCAAGCATAATTTCGGCATGGCGCGGCCGGAGGGCTACCGCAAGGCGGTGCGCCTGATGGAGATGGCCGACCGCTTCGGCATTCCGCTGATCACGCTGGTCGACACCGCCGGCGCCTATCCCGGCATCGGCGCCGAAGAGCGCGGCCAGGCCGAAGCGATCGCGCGCTCGACCGACGTCTGTTTGGGACTGGGCGTGCCGAGCGTGACGGTGATCCTGGGCGAAGGCGGCTCCGGCGGCGCCATCGCGCTCGCCACCGCCAACCGCGTGCTGATGCTGGAGCACGCCATCTATTCCGTGATCTCGCCGGAAGGCGCCGCCTCGATCCTGTGGCGCGACACGTCGAAGGCACAGGAAGCCGCCACCAACATGAAGATCACGGCGCAGGACATGGTGCGCTTCGGCGTCATCGACACCGTGGTGACGGAACCGACCGGCGGCGCTCATCGCGATCCGCAGGCCGCCATCGCCGCCATCGGCGAGGCCGTCGGCAATGCGCTGGCCGAACTCAAGCCGCTCGACCGCGAAACCGTGCGCCGGCAGCGGCGCGAGAAGTTCCTGGCCATGGGGCGGAGCATGGGAAGGTTGGCGGGGTAGGAGTTACACACTTCGGTAAAAGCAGTGTCTTCCGAATTTGGAGAACACATGACCGACCGGTTTTTTCGTCTACTCCATCTGCGGGCGCCCACTGTTGAGCGCTTGCCAGAATGGTTTCAATATTGAGGGTGCCGATTTAGAAAAGGCGTTTGGATATAGCCTAGAATATTCGGTTGATGACGTGAAAAACAATGGCGTTAATCTAATCAGCGCTCGGGAGATATTAAGCATCGACACTCTGTTTCAAAAAGCTAGTTACGATAAAGCTACTTCGGTTCCGCAGTCCGTACGAGTGCTGGCGCGCGCCCGCGCCCTATCCCTCGCCCGCAAGGGGAGGGTGGTCGGCGAAGCCGACCGGGTGGGGTTTGCTCTCAGGTTCGCCGCAGCCCGCCCCCACCCGCCGCTCGCAAGTGCTCGCGGCCGCCCTTCCCCTTCGGGGGAGGGATAAGAAAGGAGCCCACCGGCATGGTTTACCTTTGCTTTACCATACACTTACCGGCCGCCGCGGGACGGCTCGTTTGCCTTGCGGATGCCACATCTTATGGATAACGATGTGTCAATGAGGGCCCGCCGCTTCGGGGAGTACTGCGTTTGAAACGACCCTATTTGCGCGCGCTGCTGGCAAGCGCGGCTGTGGCCGCTGCGATTGCCCTTGCCGGCTGCAACCCCAGCGACATTCCGACCAATGGCCGCGCGCAGGCTCCGCTGTCCGAAAAGATGCTCTCCCTGATCGCGGAGAAGCAGATGGACAAGGAGTCGCCTATCCTCGCCCGCATCTTCAAGGAAGAGGCGGAGCTGGAGGTGTGGAAGAAGGACCGCGACGGCAATTTCACGCTGCTCAAGACCTACCCGATCTGCCGCTGGTCGGGCGATCTCGGTCCCAAGAAAAAGGAAGGCGACCGCCAGGCGCCGGAGGGCTTCTACACCATCACGCCCGGACAGATGAATCCGGCCTCCAATTACTACCTCGCCTTCAACACCGGCTTTCCCAACAGCTATGACCGCGCCATGGGCTACACCGGCTCCGAGCTGATGGTGCATGGCGACTGCTCCTCGCGCGGCTGCTACGCCATGACCGACGAACAGATTCAGGAAATCTACGCGCTGGCGCGCGAGTCGTTCTTCGGCGGGCAGACGGCGTTCCAGCTGCAGGCCTTTCCGTTCCGCATGACCGCGCTGAACATGGCCAAGCATCGCAACAATCCGAACTTCGCGTTCTGGAAGATGCTCAAGGAAGGCCACGACCATTTCGAAGCCACCAGGCAGGAGCCGAAGGTCGCGGTCTGCGAGAAGCGCTACGTGTTCGATGCGGCTCAGCCGGAAAATGCCTCGAAGCCGTTCAAGTTCGATGCCAAGGGCAAGTGCCCGGTCTACCGGCTCGATCCGTCGGTCGCCGAGGCGGTGCTCGACAAGCGGCGCAGCGAACAATTCCAGATGGCTGAATACACCGCCCGCAACATCGCCACTGCGCCGCCGCGCAACGGGCTCGACGGCGGCATGAACCCGGTATTCGCGAGCAAGCTCGCCTCGCATAACGCATTCGACAATGACGGCCGCAGCTATCAGCTCGCCGGCAATAGCGTGGCGCCCGGCGCGCTGCCGCGTACCCCCGCGCCGCCGGCCACCCGTGCCGACGAGGCGCGCCAAGCCCAGCAGCCGAGCGCGCCGGTGGCGCTGGCGAGCGTGCCGATGCCGCAGTCGGCGCCGCAGCCGAAGGAAGGCGTTGCTCCGCCCGAGCAGCCGAAGTCGATCGCCGGATTGCTCGGCAATCTGTTCAGCGGGCCGCAAGCGGAAGCCAAGCCGGCCGCGCCAGCGGCAGCCGAGAACACGCAAGTCGCCTTGCGCGGCAGCAATACCGAGCTGGCGGCGAAACCCAAACGCCTCGGCGTTGTGCGCGCCGCCGCCGCTGCGACCGTCAGCACGCCGAAGCCGCGCGAGGCCGCGCCGGCCAAGCCGAAGGCGGTGGCCGACAAACCTTCCGAACCCGCCGCCAAGAAAACCGAAACGCCGCGCGTGACGCAGCAAGCCGAGAAGCCAGACGCGCCGCGCGCGCCCGAGCGCGAACTGCGCACCGCGTTCTCGGCCCCGCCGGCCGGCAGCAGCGGCCTGCTCACAGGCGCCCAGCCGGTGGTCCCGGCCGGTTCGTTCGACAGCCGCTTCTCTGGATTCCGCTGACGGCACCGTCCTCGAGCATGGACTGCTTCGTCTACGTCCTCGGAACGCTCGCCAAAAATCGCCATCTGACCTATGTCGGCTGGACCAATGACGTCACCCGGCGTCTGGCCCAGCACAATGCCGGCAAGGGCGCGCGCACGACGCGCGGACGCGTCTGGGTGCTGCTGCATTCGGAATGGTTTGCGACCCGCCGCGAAGCCATGAGCCGCGAATGGCACCTCAAGCGCGACCGCAAGTTCAGAAAAAAACTGGCGCAAGGGCTGACACGCGGGCGCGCGCGATGAGCATCTTCAGCGAGCCGAACAGCGACATCGTGGATTTCGATGCCGATCTTGCGGCCTTACGTTCCTGCGCGCGCCGCAGCGACAGCATCATGGACCCTTGGTCGAACTGGTCGAGCTTCTGTTTCCGAACGAGGCCTCCCGCCGCACGCTGTTCTGGACCACACCGCGCCGCTTGTTCGGCTTCGGCGAGAAAGGCGCCGGCTAAGCAAACCGCCCGTGGCAGTGCTTGTATTTCTTGCCGGAGCCGCAGGGACACGGCTCGTTGCGGCCGACCTTGCCCCAGCTGGTGGGGTCGTTCGCATTGCGCTCGGCTTGCGCGCCATTGCCGTTGCCGGCGAACGCCGGCGCCAGGGCCGGCGCCATCTCGTCCTCGCCGGTCGCCGGATCCACCTTGTGCGCTTCCATGTAGGGCAGCTTGCTGGCCTCCTCGGCCGGCGGCTGCTGCACGATTTCCACGCGCATGAGCTGGCCGGTCACCGCCTCGCGCAGATGCACCATCATCGCCTCGAACAGGCTGAAGGCCTCCGCCTTGTATTCGTTGAGCGGATCGCGCTGGCCGTAGCCGCGCAGGCCAACCACCTGGCGCAGGTGCTCGAGCATGACCAGATGGTCGCGCCAGAGATGGTCGAGCGTCTGCAGCAGGATCGACTTCTCGACATAGCGCATGACCTCGGGGGTCCATTTGGCCACCTTGCCCGCCATGTGCTCGTCGGCGCGCCGCTCGATGCGTTCGCGCATTTCCTCGTCGGCGATGCCTTCTTCCTTGGCCCACTCCTTGACCGGCAGTTCGAGCGCGAGCACCTCGCGCAACGCCTGGTCCAAGCCGTTCACGTCCCACTGCTCGGCATAGGCATTGGGCGGGATATGCTTGGCGACCAGCTCGTCGATCACCGAATGGCGCATGCCGGCGACGGTTTCGTCGACCGCCTCGTCGCGCATCAGTTCGAGCCGTTCCTCGAAGATCACCTTGCGCTGGTCGTTCATCACGTTGTCGAACTTGAGCAGGTTCTTGCGGATGTCGAAGTTGCGCGCCTCGACCTTCTGCTGCGCTTTTTCCAGCGCCTTGTTGATCCAGGGATGAACGATGGCCTCGTTCTCCTTCAAGCCCAGCTTCTGCAACATGCCGTCGAGCTTGTCGGAGCCGAAGATGCGCATGAGATCGTCTTCGAGCGACAGGAAGAACTTGGAATGACCGGGATCACCCTGGCGGCCGGAGCGGCCGCGCAACTGGTTGTCGATGCGGCGGCTCTCGTGCCGCTCGGTGCCGAGCACAAAGAGCCCGCCGGCGGCCAGCGCCTTGTCCTTCAGCCGCGCGACCTGCTTGCGGATCTCGTCGGCCTGCGGGCTTTTCTCGCGCGCGCGCGGATCGTCGAAGCCGGCGATCTCCTGGCGGATACGCATGTCGGCATTGCCGCCGAGCTGGATGTCGGTGCCGCGGCCGGCCATGTTGGTAGCGATGGTGACGGCGCCCGGCACGCCGGCCTGCGAGACGATGAAGGCCTCCTGCTCGTGGTAACGGGCATTGAGGATGGCAAACACCTTGGTCTTGGTGGCGCCGTCATCGCCGGAATAGAGCGCGGCGAAGGCATTGGGATCGGTGAAGTCGTGCGACTCCCAGCCGGCCTGGCGCAGCATATCGGCGAGCTGTTCGGACTTCTCGATCGACGTTGTGCCGACCAGCACCGGCTGGCCGCGCAATTTACAATCCTCGATCAAGGTGATGATCGAGCGGTATTTCTCCTTGGTCGTGCGATAGACCTCGTCGTCGTCGTCGATGCGCACCAACGGCATGTTGGTCGGCACTTCCAGCACTTCGAGATTGTAGATGTCCATGAACTCGTCGGCTTCGGTGAGCGCCGTGCCGGTCATGCCCGAGAGCTTCTCATACATGCGGAAGTAATTCTGGAAGGTGATCGAGGCCAGCGTCTGGTTTTCCGGCTGGATCGGCTGATGCTCCTTGGCCTCGAGCGCCTGGTGCAGCCCTTCCGAATAGCGCCGGCCCGGCATCATGCGGCCGGTGAACTCGTCGATGATCACCACCTCGCCGTTGCGCACGATATAGTCCTTGTCGCGCTGGAACAGCTTGTGCGCGCGCAGGGCCTGGTTGACGTGATGCACGACCGAGACGTTCTCGACGTCGTACAGCGACTCGCCCTTGAGCTCGTCGGCCGCGCGCAGCCGTTGCTCGAGCTTTTCCATGCCGGCTTCGGTCAGCGTCACCGTGCGCTGCTTCTCGTCGACCTCGTAGTCGGTCTTGTCGAGCGCCGGGATGTAGCTGTCGATGGTGTTGTAGAATTCGGAGCGGTCGTCAAGCGGACCGGAAATGATCAGCGGCGTGCGCGCCTCGTCGACCAGGATCGAGTCGACTTCGTCGACGATGCCGTAGATGTGTCCGCGCTGGACCATGTCCTCCAGCCGGTACTTCATGTTGTCGCGCAGATAGTCGAAGCCGAGTTCGTTGTTGGTGCCGTAGGTGACGTCGCAGTCGTAAGCCTTCTTGCGCTGCTCGTCGTCCAGGCCGTGCACGATTGTGCCGACGGTGAGCCCGAGGAAGCCGTAGATCTGCCCCATCCATTCGGCGTCGCGCTTGGCGAGGTAGTCGTTGACCGTGACCACGTGCACGCCGCGGCCCGACAGCGCGTTGAGATAGACCGCGAGCGTGGCGACCAGGGTCTTGCCTTCGCCGGTCTTCATCTCGGCGATTTTGCCCTCGTGCAAGATCATGCCGCCGATCAGCTGCACGTCGAAGTGCCGCTGGCCGAGCGTGCGCTTGGCCGCCTCGCGGCAGGTGGCGAAGGCGGGCACCAGGATGTCGTCGAGCGCGGTGCCGTCGGCGATCTGCTTCTTGAACTCGGCGGTGCGCGCCTTGAGCGCGTCGTCGGAGAGCGCCTCGATCTCTTTTTCCAGCGCGTTGATGGCAGCGACGCGCGGCTGATAGCTGCGGATCCGCCTTTCATTGGCGGAGCCAAACAGCTTGCGGGCGACGGCGCCGATCATACGGGAAGCTCCTTAACGATGCCGGGGCGCTTCTACCACGCCGCCGCGGCCGGTTGTTGCTTCCGGCGCTCCGGAAATACGGCACTTTTCGGGCAAATTCGATGCGCATAAGCGCAACCAGCCATGATTATCGATCAGATAGGAGGGGGTCGGTTTAATGTCAATTGGCGGCTTGCCGCGGGATGAAAAGGGCTGATTCTTGCCTGCGCATGATCTTATCCGAAAACCGGTACCTACTTTTCGGGATTATGCGCCATCACGCGGTCGTTAAGTCTTTCCGACCGGTCCGCCATTGCAAAGCCCAGGTTGTTGGGCGACAAGTCCGCCGCAATTCGCACGTTTGCCGATCATTCCCTTGCCAAGGACAGCGTCATGACGACCATCGCCTTTCTTGCCCGCCGGGCCGGTATCCTTGCCGCGCTGGTGCTGTTGGCGGCGCCGAGCGGACCGCTGTTCGCCCAGGACGCCGCCAAGGACCCGGTGGTGGCCAAGGTCAACGGCATCGAGATCCGCCAGAGCGACCTCGCCATCGCCGAAGAGGAGGCCGGCCAGCTTCCGGCGATGTCGCCGGAGGCCAAGCAGGACTACCTGGTGCAGATCTCGGCCGACCTGATCCTGGTGGCGAAGGAAGCCGAGGCCAAGAAATTCGGCGATACGGCCTCCTTCAAGCGCAAGATGGAATTCAACCGCAGGAAGCTGCTGATGGAAGGGCTGCTGCAATCGGTCGCCAAGGACGCGCTCACCGACGCCGCCATGCACAAGGTCTATGACGAAGCCATCAAGCAGGTCGGCGACGAGAAGGAAGTGCACGCCCGCCATATCCTGATTCGCGCCGCCGCCGGCGACGAGAAGGCCGGCAAGGAGGCCGAGGACAAGATCAAGGCGGTGATCGAGCGCCTGAAGAAGGGCGAGGACTTCGTCAAGGTCGCCAACGAACTGACCGAAGATCCCTCCGGCAAGGCCAATGGCGGCGACCTCGATTATTTCAGCAAGGAGCAGATGGTGCCGGAATTCTCCGATACCGCCTTCAAGCTGGAGAAGGGCCAGATTTCCGAGCCGGTGAAGACCCAGTTCGGCTGGCACGTGCTCAAGGTCGAGGACAAGCGCGCCAAAGCGCCGCCGAAGTTCGAAGATATCAAGCCGCAGATCGAGCGCTATGTGGTGGGCAAGGCGCAGTCCGAAATGGTCATCAAGCTGCGCGCCGAGGCCAAGATCGAACGCCTCGATAAGCCGGCGGCACCGGCGGCATCTGCCGCGCCGGCGAAGAAGTAAGACCGATCGCACTCATCAAATGAATTCGTCATGGCCGGCACTCGGGTCCGGCCTTCGGCCGGCCCGAGCACAGGCCTTGTGCCGGCCATTTCGCTTAGGTAGGCACTTCACAGCCTAATCAATCGGGCTCAGCAAATGTCCACCTCGGTTTCCCCTCTCGCCCCAACTAACGTCCCTGAATTGCCGGCGATCGCCGGCGTGCGGCTGGCCACGGCGCAAGCCGGCATCCGCTATGCCGGCCGCACCGACGTGCTGCTGGCGCTGTTTACGGCCGGCACCAGCGTGGCCGGCGTGTTCACCAAATCGAAATGCCCGTCGGCGCCGGTCGAGTGGTGCCGCGCGCATCTCAAACCCGGAAAAGCCCGCGCGCTGGTGGTCAATTCCGGCAATGCCAATGCCTTCACCGGCAAGAGCGGACGGGCGGCGACCAAACTCACCGCCGAGATCGCCGCCAAGGCGGCAGGCTGCAAGCCGTCCGAGATTTTCCTTGCCTCCACCGGCGTGATCGGCGAGCCGCTCGACGCGACAAAGTTCACGCCGGTGATGCAGGGTCTTAGCGACCGCGCGCGGCCCAGCGATTTCCTCGCCGCGGCACGCGCGATCATGACCACCGATACGTTTCCCAAGGTGGCGACCGCGAGCGCGAAAATCGGCAAGAGCAAGGTCACCATCAACGGCATCGCCAAGGGCGCCGGCATGATCGCGCCGGATATGGCAACGATGCTCTCGTTCGTCTTCACCGACGCCGCGATTTCCGCGCCCGCGCTGCAGACGCTGCTCAGGGAGGGCGTCACCGACACCTTCAATGCGGTGACCATCGACGGCGACACCTCCACCTCCGACACGTTGATGATGTTCGCCACCGGCCAGGCGTCCGACTGCCCGCGCATCGCCCGCGCCGGCGACCCGCGCCTCAAGGCCTTCAAGAAGGCGCTGCAACAGGTGCTCGCCAATCTGGCCGAACAGGTCGCGCGCGACGGCGAAGGCGCGCGCAAGCTGGTCGAGATCGTGGTGGAAGGCGCGGTGTCGAAGGCCTCGGCCCGGCGCATCGCGCTGTCGATCGCCAATTCGCCGCTGGTCAAGACGGCAATCGCCGGCGAGGACGCCAATTGGGGCCGCGTGGTGATGGCGGTGGGCAAGGCCGGCGAGCCGGCCGAGCGCGACCGGCTGTCGATCTGGTTCGGCGGCATCCGCGTCGCGCACAAGGGCGCGCGCGATCCCGGCTATGACGAGGCGGCGGTGAGCGTGCAGATGAAAAAGCCGGAAATCTACCTGAAGGTCGCGCTCGGCCTGGGCAAAGGCCGCGACCGCGTGCTGACCTGCGACCTGACCAAGGACTACGTCGCCATCAACGGCGACTATCGCTCGTAAACCTTTCGTTTACCGTGGCGGCAGCAGAGCCTTCCGATATCGCGCTATTGAAGGCCTCTTAACCAAGACCTGCCAATCTTCGAGGCTCGTAGGGCTGTGAGCGCCAAAATCGTCCTTGTTGCCGCCTGCGCCCTCGTCGATGCCGACGGCCGTGTGCTCATCGCGCAGCGCCCGCAAGGCAAGGCGATGGCGGGCTTGTGGGAATTCCCCGGCGGCAAGGTCGAGGACGGCGAGCGGCCGGAACGGAGCTTGATCAGGGAGCTGAAGGAGGAACTGGGAATCGCCGTCAGCGAGGCCTGCCTCGCGCCGCTCACTTTCGCCAGCCACAGCTATCCGGACTTTCATCTCCTGATGCCGCTCTATGTCTGCCGGCGCTGGGAGGGAACGGTCACCGCACTGGAAGGACAGCGGCTCGCCTGGGTAAAACCGAACCGGCTGCGCGACTACGAGATGCCCCCGGCGGACGTTCCGCTGATCGCGCACCTGATGGCGCTGCTCTAGATCACGAAGCCGGAAACGCTCGAACACGTCGGATACGCCATGCGAAGCTTCATTACGAGATGCCGCCTTCACCGCTGCCAGCGCTCTTTCGCGCAGGATAAAAGCGGCGCGACGGCGATCGAATACGCGCTCATCGCGTCCGGTGTCAGCGTTGCCATCGTCGGGGCGCTGACGATGCTCGGCACGCAGATCATGGTGGTCTTCTACGACAAGCTGAACAACTTGTTCTGAGCCGCGCGCGGGCAATCACTCCCCGGCTTTCTCTCCCGTCGATATTTCCTTGGCGCCGAGCGCATCGGCCAGACGCTGCGCGGCCGAACCGGGCTTGAGCGGCTTCTGCTGGCTCTCGTGCGGCGCCCAGCCCAGCAGCCAGACGATCTCGAAACTCGCGCGCACGCGGCCGTCGGCATCGGCGAAACGGCGCGCATAGATTTCCGTCACCCTGGCCAAGGTCGCGCGCTTGAGCGGCGTGCGCCGCCGCTCGCTCAACACGTTGGTCGCGCCCATGCGGCGCAGATCGCGCATCAGCGCCAGCGCCGAATCGTAGCGCACGGTGAGCCGATCGCTATCGACCACCGGCAAGGCCAGCCCCGCGCGCTGCAGCAGCGCGCCGAGCGCGCGCACATCGGCGAACGGCGCCACGCGCGGCGAAACCCCGCCCTCGATCTCGCTTTCGGCCTCGGCGAAGGCTTCGCGCAATTCGTTGAGACTGTCGCCGCCGATCAGTGCCGCCAGCAGCAGGCCGTCGGCTTTGAGCGCGCGGCGGATCTGGATCAGCGTGCCCGGCAGGTCATTGACGAATTGCAGCGCCAGCGCCGACACGACGAGATCGAGCGCGCCGTCGGCAAACGGCAAGGCCTCTTCGTCAGCGGCGACGCGAAGCGATGAGGTATCGAGCCGTGTCGCCGCGGGCTCGGCGGCGACAATGGTTGCGATCTTGCCGCTCGCGGCCAGCACGCGACGCACCGCATCGGTCGGCGTGCCGAGATCGACGGCGCGCTCGAACTGGCGCAGCACGGCCGACAGCCGCTCGCCCAGCTCGGCGGCAACCCGGTCGAGCAGGAAGGTTTCCGGCCCAAGCGCCCGCGCCCGCTGCTGGCGGGCGCGCAGCAGCTTTCGGTCGAAGATGGTGGGGCTCGCTGACATCTGCTACCTTTGCAGCATGAACGAGCTCGTGTCGGCAAGCCAGAATGAGGCGCCCGCGCGCCTCGCGAGATTTCGCGGGGCCTTAAGCGCCGCGCTGCGGCTAGCGCGCGACGTGGCCTTGCCGCCGCTGTGCCCGTCCTGCCGCGAGCCGCTCGGCGATGGCGTCGGCCTGTGCGCCACCTGCTGGTCGAAACTGTCGCTGATCGAACCGCCCTACTGTGCGCGGCTCGGCATTCCGTTCACCTACGATCCCGGCCCCGGCCTGCTGTCGATGGAGGCGATCGCCGCGCCGCCGGCCTATGACCGCGCGCGCGCCGCGGTGCGCTATGACGACGTCGCGCGCGCTTTGGTGCTCGCCTTCAAATTCGGCGACCGGCTCGACCTGGCGCCGATGATGGGGCGCTGGATGGCGCGCGCCGGGCGCGAGCTGCTGGCCGATGCCGACGCGCTGTTGCCGGTGCCGCTGCACTGGCGAAGGCTGTGGGCGCGCCGCTTCAATCAGGCGGCGGCGCTGGCGGGCGCGATTTCGAACATTGCAGGCGTGCCGGTACTGCATGGCGGCATCAAGCGCGTACGCGCCACGCCGCAGCAGGTCGGCCTTTCAAAGGCCGAACGGGCCGACAATGTGCAGGGCGCCTTCCGCGTGCCGGCCGAGGAAAAGGCCCTGATTGCCGGCAAACGGCTGGTGCTGATCGATGACGTGCTCACATCGGGGGCAACCGTCGATACCTGCGCCCGCGCGCTTCTGCGGGCCGGCTGCACCCATGTCGACGTGCTGGTGTTCGCCCGGGTTGTCGCACCGCTACGCACTCCCATATAAGTGCGGCCGGAAACCGAGCCGAAAGCCCCATGCCGCCCGTCGAAATCTACACTACCCGCTACTGCCCCTATTGCCATGCCGCTAAGGCTTTGTTGACCCGCAAAGGCGTAGCCTTCATGGAGATCGACCTGAGCAACCAGCAGAATCGGCGCGACGAAATGATCGAGCGGGCGCAAGGCCGCACGACCGTGCCACAGATTTTCATCGGCGACCTCCATGTCGGCGGCAGCGACGACCTGCACGCGCTCGAAGACGACGGCATGCTCGATGCGCTGCTCGCGGGGCAAGGGCAGCCGGCATGAACGCCAACACTTTCAAGGCCGCGATGATCCAGATGCGTTCGGGGCTGGCGCCCGCCGCCAATCTCGACGCCGCGGTGCGCATGATCGGCGAGGCGAAATCCGCCGGCGCCGATTACGTGCAGACGCCGGAAATGACCAACATCATGGAGCTCAAGCGCGAGCGGCTGTTCGCCACCATCGTGGAGGAAGCCGCCGACACCTCGCTCGCCACCTTGCGCGAGCTCGCGCGCAAGCTCGCGATTTTCATTCACATCGGTTCGCTGGCAATCAAGCTCGCGCCCGAGAAGGCCGCCAACCGCTCGTTCCTGATCGCGCCTTCGGGCGACATCGCCGCCCGCTACGACAAGATCCACATGTTCGACGTCGATCTGGCGGGCGGCGAGAGCTATCGAGAATCGCGCAACTACCGGCCGGGCGAGCAGGCGGTGCTCTCCGATTTGCCCTGGGGCCGGCTCGGCCTGACGGTCTGCTACGACCTGCGGTTTCCCGCGCTCTACCGTGCGCTGGCGGAGGCCGGCGCTACCATGCTGGCGATCCCGTCGGCCTTCACCCAGCAGACCGGCGAGGCGCATTGGCATCTCCTGGTTCGAGCACGCGCGGTCGAGAATGGCTGCTTCGTGTTCGCCGCCGCGCAAGGCGGCAAGCACGAGAACGGCCGCGAGACTTACGGCCATTCACTGATCGTCGATCCCTGGGGCCGCATCCTGGCGGAAGGCGGCAGCGAGCCGGGCGTGGTGATGGCCGAGGTCGATCTGGCTGAAGTCGCCAAGGCGCGCGCGCGCATCCCCTCGCTGCAGCACGGCCGCCGCTTCGAGATCGTCGAGCCGATGGCGGAGCCGGCGCACTTGCACATCGTGCGGGGGGTCGAATGATCCGCTACGCGCTCATTTGCGAGAACGGCCACGGTTTCGAAAGCTGGTTCCAGGATTCGGCGGCCTACGACAAGCAGGCCAAGCGCAAGCTGATCGGCTGCCCACTCTGCGGCTCGAGCCAGGTCGACAAAGCGATCATGGCGCCGCGGCTTGCGTCGTCGTCAAAGAAGCGCACAGCGCCGCCTGAGGCTGCCGTGCCGCCTGTGGTCGAGCCGGCGCCCGAAAAAGCGCCGGTGGCGATGATCTCGCCGCAGGAGCAGGAATTCCGCGCCAAGTTGAAGGAGCTGCGCGCGCACCTCACCAAGAATGCCGACGATGTCGGGCAGAAATTCCCCGAACAAGCGCGCAAGATGCATTATGGCGAGATCGAGCACCGCTCGATTTATGGCGTGGCCTCGCCCGAGGACGCCAAGGACCTGGCCGAGGAAGGCATCGAATTCCACCCGCTGCCGATCTTGCCGGATGAACGCAATTGAAGAGCGAATAGTGAGTAGCGAATAGGCAATCGCTGCTCGTTATTCGCTACTCCCTATTCGCTATTCGCCGGCTTCAATACGCCCACACCAAGAGCGCGACGCCCACGACCACCAGTACGATACCGGCGGCCTCGCGCTGGCTGGTCGGCTGCTTGAACACGAAGTGCGTCACCGCTTGCGCGAACAGCACCTCGACCAGCGCCAGCGTGCGCACATTCGCGGCCGTGGTGATGGCAAAGCCGAGGAACCAGAATTCCGAGGCGAAGGCGCCCATGAAGCCGGCGAACATCGAGGGCTTCCAGGCGCGTGCAATGGCGCGCAGCACCTGCGGATCGTGCAGTGCGAGATAGAGCGACAATGACGCCGCCTGGATCACCAGGCCGACCGTGACGGTGAAGGTCGCCGCCAGCACAAAACTCGGATGCCCGAGCGACAGGATGGCGCCGCGATAGCCGATCGCCGACAGCGCGAACAGCGCGCCGGACAGCAGACCGATGGCGGTCGATCGCGCGGTGCTGACTTGGCCGGCGCCGGGCTTGAGCGAGATCGCGATCACGCCGGCGGTCGCGATCAGGATCGCGGTGGCGGATAGCGGCGTGATGCTGTCGCCGAGGAAGATCAGGCCGAACAGCGCGACCGATACCGGCTCGGTCTTGATATAGGCGTAGGCGACGACGAAGGAGCGCTCGCCCATCACCGAGAGCATGGTGGCGGTGGCGGCGATCTGGGTGAAGGCGCCGGCGAGCACCCAGGGCCAGAACGCCAGCGGCGTGGCCGGCAAGGCCTCGCCGGTCGCGCTCATGACGCCGGCGAGAAAAATCAGCGCGAACGGAAAGCCGAACAGGAAGCGCACATGGGTGGCGCCGACGGTGCCGAGGCGCGCGGTCAGCTCGCGCTGCATGGCGTTGCGCGCGGTCTGCGCCGCGGCGGCGATCAGCGTGAAGACGGCCCAGAGCATGGATTGTGGCTAATGCCGCCCGTTCATGCCGCGGCGATGAGGATTTCGGCGGCTGCGGGGAATTCGGTGACCGCGCCCTTCTCGTTGTCGACCAGCAGGAACAGGTCGAAATAGCGGATGGTGGGCGCTGCCCCGGTGCGTTTGATCACCGACTGCCGCCAGGCTTCGTCATGCGCTTTCTGCGCCGCTTCAACCGACGGCCAAATATAGACGCCGGCGCCGGTCTTGCCAGTTTCTTTGCCGTTCAGCTCGAGCAGGAAATGCTTGCGCAGCAGTTCCTTGTTGGCGCGCCATTTCGGCACCACGTGCTTGGCATCCTCGGCCACCTGCGCGCGGCTCCAGCCCTTCGGCGAATTGAATTCGACCAGTTCGAGGATCATGCGCGCTTCCCCTGTTTTTCCCGCTCGGCCACCAGCATGTAGTTGACGTCCATGTCGGACGACAATTGCCAGCGGTCGGCGAATAGATTGTAGATCACGCCGCGTTCGCCGATCACCTGCAGGCCGGCATTTTCGAACGCGGTCTCCAGTTCGGTCGGCGTGACGAACTTGTCCCACTGGTGGGTGCCGCGCGGCAGCCAGCGCAGCACATATTCGGCGCCGACAATCGCCAGCGCAAAACTTTTCAACGTGCGGTTCAAGGTCGCCGCGATCATCAGCCCGCCCGGCTTGACCATCGAGGCGCAGGTCGCCACGAAGGCCTCGACGTCGACGACATGCTCGACCACCTCCATCGCCAGCACCACGTCGAAACGTTCATGACCGGCGGCCAGGTCCTCGGCGGTGGTGGCGCGGTAGTCGATTGCGACGCCGCTCTCAACGGCATGCGCGCCAGCCACGGCGATGTTCTCCTCGGAGGGATCGGCGCCGACCATCTGCGCTCCCAGCCGCGCCAAGGGTTCCGACAAGATGCCGCCGCCGCAGCCGATATCGAGCATGCGCAGGCCCTTCAGGCAGTCGAGCTTCTTGGGGTCGCGGGCAAAGCGCTCGGAGGCCTGGTCGCGGATATAGCCGAGCCGCACCGGATTGAACTTATGCAGCGACGCCATCGGGCCGCGCGGATCCCACCAGTCGGCGCCCAGGCGCGAAAACTGCGCCACTTCAGCGGTATCGATGCTGGTTGCGCGGACTTTCTTGCTCGCCATTCGGACCACCTCTAAACACCGCCGTCGGCACGAGTTGCAGACGTGCCACCCCGCCGGTATGTATACGCGCCTTTTCGGGCCGGCGCTGGGGGCCTCATAAGCCTCACGCCGGCCGCTTATTAACGCCTTTCAGCGCCTCCGGGAACGTCAATGGCTCGCCTGGTCATGAAATTCGGCGGAACGTCGGTCGCCGATCTCGACCGCATCCGCAATGTGGCGCGCCACGTCAAGCGCGAGGTCGACGCCGGCTACGACGTGGCCGTCGTGGTCTCGGCCATGTCGGGCGTGACCAATCAGCTCGTGGCCTGGTGCCGGGACGCGGCCGCGCTGCACGACGCGCGCGAATACGACGCCGTGGTGGCGACCGGCGAGCAGGTCACCGCCGGGCTGCTGGCTATCGTGCTGGAAGGCATGGGCGTCAATGCCCGCTCCTGGCAGGGCTGGCAATTGCCGATCCTGACCGACAACGCGCACGCCTCCGCCCGCATCCTGGACGTGAACGGCGCCGAGCTGATCAAGCGCTTCGAGGAGCGCAAGCAGGTCGCGGTGATCGCCGGCTTCCAGGGCATCCACAAGGAGACCGGCCGCATCACCACGCTCGGCCGCGGCGGCTCGGACACTTCGGCGGTGGCGATCGCCGCCGCCATCAAGGCCGAGCGCTGCGACATCTACACCGACGTCGACGGCGTCTACACCACCGATCCGCGCGTGGTGCCGAAGGCGCACCGCATGGACAAGATCGCGTTCGAGGAGATGCTCGAGCTTGCTTCCCTCGGCGCCAAGGTGATGCAGGTGCGCTCGGTCGAACTCGGCATGGTGCAGAATGTGCGCATCTTCGTGCGCTCCAGCTTCGTCAAGCCGGAGGATATCAATCCGCGAGCCAACTTCCTCGGCACGCTTATCTGCGACGAGAGTGAGATCATGGAACAGCAAGTCGTCACCGGCATCGCTTTCTCCAAGGACGAGGCACAGATCTCGATCCGCCGCGTCGAGGACAAGCCCGGGGTTGCCGCCGCGATCTTCGGCCCGCTCGCCGACGCCAGCATCAATGTCGACATGATCGTGCAGAACGTCTCGGCCGACGGGGCCACCACCGACCTCACCTTCACGGTGCCTTCGGCCGATTACGAGCGTGCCCGGGTCACCATCGAAAAAGCCAAGGGGACCATCGGTTTCGAGCGGCTGGACGGCGCCACCGACGTCGCCAAGGTCTCGGTCATCGGCATCGGCATGCGCAGCCATGCCGGCGTGGCGGCCATGGCGTTCAAGGCGCTGTCCGAGAAGAAGATCAATATCCGGGCCATCACCACCTCTGAGATCAAATTCTCGGTGCTGATCGACGCCGCCTATACCGAACTGGCGGTGCGCACCCTGCATACGCTGTACGGGCTGGATAAGGCCTAGCTGCGCCTCTGCCCGCATGCGGGAAGAGGGAAGATGGCTTGCCCCTTGCATGGCCCATTGGCTATAGCCTGAGCGGAAGACGGTCGCGGTCGTTCGAGTCGCGCGGTCGCACTTCGTACATGTTTGGGCCGTAAACGACGGCTTTAAAGGACCTGACAATGCGTGGCGCGCTTGGCGGTCCGCGCGTGCTGTTGCGCCGGCTTCGCGAGGTGATGGCGGAGCCGGTCAGCGCGCAGGAACGCCTCGACAAGGTGGTCGTGCTGATCGCCGCCAACATGGTGGCGGAGGTTTGCTCTGTCTACGTCTTGCGCGTGGACGGAACCCTCGAGCTATACGCCACCGAGGGCTTGAAGCGCGAGGCGGTGCACGAGACCGTGCTGAAGGCCGACGAAGGCCTGGTCGGCCTGGTGGCCAGCGAAGCCAATCCGGTCAACCTGTCGGACGCGCAGAACCACCCGGCCTTCTCGTTCCGCCCGGAAACCGGCGAAGAAATCTATCATTCGTTCCTCGGCGTGCCGGTGCTGCGCGCCGGCAATACGCTCGGCGTGCTGGTGGTGCAGAACCGCGCCCGCCGCACCTATACCGAAGAGGAAGAAGAAGCGCTGCAGACCACGGCGATGGTGCTCGCCGAGATGATCGCGTCCGGCGAGCTGTCCGCGCTCGCCCGTCCCGGCGCCGAGCCGGTCGCCCGCCATGCCATGCATATGGCCGGCGCCTCGCTGTCGGACGGCATCGCGCTCGGCCACGTCGTGCTGCACGAACCGCGCGTCGTCATCACCAATGTAATCGCCGACGACGTGCCGCGCGAGCTCAAGCGTCTGGATGCCGCGATCACCACCTTGCGCGTGGATCTCGACCGCATGGTGGAGCACCGCGACGTGGCCGACGGCGGCGAGCACCGCGACGTGCTCGAAGCCTATCGCATGTTCTCTTACGACCAGGGCTGGCTGCACAAAATCAGCGAGGCGGTGTCCACGGGCCTGACCGCGGAAGCCGGCGTCGAGCGCGTGCAGTCCGATACCCGCGCGCGCATGTTGCGCGCCTCCGATCCCTATCTGCGCGACCGCCTGCACGATCTCGACGACCTCGCCAACCGGCTGATGCGGGTGCTGATGGGGCAGGATCACGCCCCGACCAAGGAACAGCTGCCGGAAAACGCCATCGTGGTGGCGCGCTCCATGGGCCCGGCGGCGCTGCTCGACTACGACCGAAAGAGACTGCGCGGCCTGGTGCTGGAGGAAGGCGGGCCAACCTCGCATGTCTCGATCGTGGCGCGCGCGCTCGGCATTCCGACGGTCGGCGAAATCGTCAATGCCACCGGCCTGGTCGAGCCCGGCGATGCCATCATCGTCGACGGCTCGACCGGCCATATTCACATGCGTCCGCCGCAGGATATCCAAGCGGCCTATGGCGAGCGGGTAAAGCTGCGCGCCCGCCGCCAGGCGCAATACCGCGCGCTGCGCGAGCGCCCTTGCGTGACCAAGGACGGCGAGAAGATTGCGCTGATGATCAATGCGGGCCTCACCATCGACCTGCCGCATATCGCGGAAACCGGCGCCGCCGGCATTGGCCTGTTCCGCACCGAATTGCAGTTCATGGTGGCGCCCACGCTGCCGCGCACCGGCGAACAATCGACGCTCTATCGCACGGTGCTCGACGC
Source organism: Hyphomicrobiales bacterium (assembly GCA_016185205.1). Classification (GTDB taxonomy): domain Bacteria; phylum Pseudomonadota; class Alphaproteobacteria; order Rhizobiales; family Xanthobacteraceae; genus Pseudolabrys. The sequence goes on from JACPOA010000031.1 coordinate 125,320, forward strand.
CGCCGGCAAGAAACCGGTGACCTTCCGCACCCTCGATATCGGCGGCGACAAGGTGCTGCCCTATATGCGCAATTTCGAGGAGGAGAATCCGGCGCTGGGCTGGCGCGCGATCCGGCTCGGGCTCGACCGTCCCGGCCTGCTGCGCAGCCAGGTGCGCGCGCTGCTGCGAGCCGCCGGGGGGCGCGAATTGCGCGTGATGTTCCCGATGATCGCCACGGTGGAGGAATTCGACCGCGCCAAGGCGCTGGTCGAGGTCGAGCTCACCCATCTGCGCCGGCACGGCCATATGCTGCCCGAGCGGGTGCAGATCGGCACCATGCTGGAGGTGCCCTCGCTGCTGTTCCAGCTTGATGAGCTGCTGGATCGCGTGGATTTCCTCTCGGTCGGCTCCAACGATCTGATGCAATTCCTTTATGCCGCCGATCGCGGCAATGCCCGCGTGTCGGATCGCTTCGATCCGCTGTCGGCGCCAGTGCTGCGCGCGCTCAAGGACATCGCCGACAAGGCGCGCAAGCACGGCAAGCCGGTGGCGCTATGCGGCGAACTGGCCTCGCAGCCGATCGGCGCGCTGGCGCTTGCCATTATTGGCTATCGCTCGCTGTCGCTGTCGCCGTCAGCGGTCGGTCCGGTCAAGGCGATGCTGCTCGAACTCGATTGCAAGAAGGGCGCGGCCGCCATCCTGCCCTGCCTGGAGCAGCCGGTCGGCAGCGTATCGATCCGCCATAGACTGGAAAGCTTCGCGGCGGCCGAAGGATTGCAGCTTTGATCGCGCTGCCGCAGCACCGGCTCGATGCCCTGCTCAACCGCCATGCCATGGTGGAAAGCGAGCTGGGGAGCGGTCTGGCTCCCGACGCCTATGTCAAGCTGTCGCGCGAGTTCTCCGAACTTGGGCCCGTGATCGAGGCGATCAAGGCCTATCGCCTGGTCACCGCCGAGATGGACGATCTCGACGCCCTGATCGCCGACGCCTCGACCGATGCCGAGATGCGCAAGCTGGCGGAATCCGAAAAGCCGGCCTTGCAGACGCGCAAGGAGAAGCTCGAACAACAGATCCAGCTCGCCTTGATCCCCAAGGACGCGATGGACGATCACGACGCCATCCTGGAAATCCGCGCCGGCACCGGCGGCGACGAGGCCGCGTTGTTCGCCGGCGACCTGTTCCGCATGTACGAGCGCTACGCCGCCAAGCAGGGCTGGAAGACCGAAGTGCTGTCGATCAGCGAAGGCACCAAAGGCGGCTTCAAGGAGATCGTCGCCGAGGTGCACGGCCGCGGCGTGTTCGCCAAGCTCAAATTCGAGTCCGGGGTGCATCGCGTGCAGCGCGTGCCCGACACCGAATCCTCCGGCCGCATCCACACCTCCGCCGCCACCGTCGCGGTGCTGCCCGAAGTCGAGGACGTCGACATCGACATCAACGAGGCCGATCTGAAGATCGACACCATGCGCGCACAGGGCGCCGGCGGCCAGCACGTCAACAAGACCGAATCCGCCATCCGTATCACCCATTTGCCGAGCGGCATCGTGGTGTTCGTGCAGGAGGAACGCTCGCAGCATAAGAACAAGGCCAAGGCGCTGGCTTACCTGCGCACCAAGCTTTACGACCAGCAGCGCAGCAAGCTCGACGCCGAGCGCGCGGCCGACCGGCGCGGACAGATCGGCTCGGGCGATCGGTCCGAGCGCATCCGCACCTATAATTTTCCGCAAGGCCGTGTCACCGATCACCGCATCAATCTTACGCTCTACAAATTGCCGCAGGTGATGGAAGGCGAGGCGCTCAATGAACTGATCGACGCGCTGGTGACCGAGCATCAGGCCGAGCTGCTGGCGGCCGAGGGCGCGACGTGACGTTGGCGGCCGCCACGCCGACGCTGGCATCGACGCGGCAAGCCTTGGCCGAGAGTTTTCGCAAGGCCGGGATCGACTCCGCCGAAGCCGATGCGCGGCTGTTGATCGCCCATGCGCTCGGCATCGATCGCAGCGAGCTTATCGCCAACGGCACTCGCATGCTGAACGCACGGGAAATGCAAGCGATCGATGCGCTCGCCGCCCGCAGGCTCAAACATGAGCCGGTGGCCCGTATCCTGGGCACCAAGGAATTCTGGAGCCTTATGCTCGACGTCACACCGGCGGTGCTGGTGCCACGGCCGGACACCGAAACCGTGGTCGAGGCCGCGCTCGACTTTGTGGTGCGCGACGGCCTGCGCATGCAGCGCTTGCGCATTCTCGATATCGGCACTGGATCGGGCGCGCTGCTGCTGGCACTGCTCAGCGAATTGCCCGACGCGCTCGGCACCGGAACCGATATCAGCACCGCGGCCTTGGCCGTTGCGCGCGGCAATGCCGAACGCCACGGCCTTTCATCGCGCTGCTCTTTCGTCGCATGCGATATCGCGGCCGGCTTGCCAGGCCCGTTCGATCTGATCGTATCGAACCCACCCTATGTGGCGCACGGCGATATTGCGACGCTGGCGCCGGAGGTGCGCGATTACGACCCGATAATCGCCCTCGACGGCGGCAGCGACGGTCTTGATGGTTACCGCGCCATTGCCGCCGACGCCCGCCGCCTGCTGGCGCCGGGCGGCCGGCTGATCGTCGAATTGGGGGCAGGCCAGGAAGACGCGGTTCGCGCGCTGCTTACCAAAGCCGGATTGACGGTTGACAAGGCGCGCGACGATTTGGGCGGAATTGCACGCGCGCTGAGTGTAACTGTCGCGCCATGAGCACTCCGCATTGCGACATGGCGAAAACGCAGAGCTGCGCCGAGGCCGAAAAAACCACTTGGAATATGGCGCGGAAACGACTAGCTTCCCCTCACGGAATCGACCCGTGACGGTTGCATGCCAGGAACCCCGGAGCTGAGACGCTCTGTGAGGCGGCACCGCGAAGCCGATGACGAAAGCCGACAAGCCGGCAGACGAAATCGCCAGAGACGGGTTTGGATGCTTCACCAGTTGGGTGCATCACAATTTTAAACTTTGCGAGATGCGCGTAACGAGAGGTTGGCAACGCCGCGGGCTGAGACCGCGGCCATGGGGTTGCTATAGCTATCGCGACAAAGACCGCAAATATTCGGCATCCGCGCGGACAATCGACGGCAAGTCCGGCCGCGCAATGTGAGAGCCATGGACTTGTGGGTTGAGTAGAGCAATCGGCGGGGAACGCCGCGGCAAAGCGAGCACAGCGAAAGGTCGGCGAACAGGCACATCATGAGAAACGGTCAGAAACGTATGCGGGGACGCAGCGGCGGCGGCGGCAACAACCCCCACCGCAAAAGCCAGAATCCGCTGACGCGGGTCTACGAGTCGAACGGCCCCGACGTTAAGATTCGCGGCACCGCCTCGCATATCGCGGAAAAATACATCCAGCTCGCGCGCGACTCGCAGAGCTCGGGCGATCCGGTGGCCGCCGAGAATTATTACCAGCACGCCGAACATTATTTCCGGCTGATCGCCGCCGCGCAGGAACAGTTCCGCCAGCAGAATCCCTATTACAACGCACAGCAGGGGCAGCAGGGCGGTCCGGTCGCGCCGCAAGGCGCGGCGGACGACAACTACGACGACGGCGACGACGACGGCCAGCCCTTCCTGGGCCAGAACGAACCAGGTTTCGCGCCGCAGCCGCCGCAGGTCCAGCCGCAGCCTTATATTCCGCGCGATGCGCAGCCGTTTCCGCCGCGCGACCAGCAGCAGCACAGCCGCCCGCCGCAGCAACCGCAGCAGTCCTATCCGCAGCCGTCGGTGCAAGGCGGCAATGACGCTGTTCCCGACCCGAACGCCTTGCCGGCCTTCATCACCGGCGGCCAGCCGCAGCCGAATGTGGCGCCGAATCCCAATCAAGGTTTCGGGCAGAACGGCCATGAGCAGGGCGACCGCGGCCAGGATCGCTTTGGGCATCGCCGGCGCCGGCGCCATCGTGGCGGCGGCTTCCGCCCCGAGCGTCCGGATAATTTCGGCAACACCGCTCCGCAGGGCGCGGCCCCGCAAGGCGACGGCGGCGACGAGCCGCGTCAGCCGGAGTAAACTGAAGCTAATCGCTCACAACGCGCGCCGCGCATTTTTTGCGCGCGCATAATCTATTCCAACCTTCCTTCGCCCGCCGAAGCGGGCTTCGCGAAGGCGGGAAACCGGTTCCCACTTTTCGGGATCATGCGCCCGGCGACGGCGCCAGCGCCGGCTCGAGCGCGGGCACCAGCCGCCGCTTTTCGCGCCGAGCCGGAATCGCGCGATAGACCTGCTTCACCGCTTCCACCAGATGCACGCCGGCGAACGGCGCCGACAGCGTCGCGCCGGTGCGCTCCCAGGCCACCGCCGAGCGCAGGAACCAGCCGCGCGCGATCGGCGGCACGTAGAGCGCTTCGCTCCAGCCGGTCGGCGTGAACCAGGTCTCGCGCAACAGCTGATTGATCTGGCTGCGTGAATAGGGCCGGCCGTGGCCAAACGGCGTCGTGTCCATGCGCGCCCACAGGCCGCGCCGGTTCGGCACCACCGCCAGCAGGCGGCCGCCGCCGGCGAGCACCCGCCACACTTCCCTCAATAATGTTGCCGGGTCGTTGGTCATTTCCAGACCATGCACCAGCAGCACGCGATCGACCGCGTTATCCGGCAGCGGCAGTTCGTTCTCGTCGACCAAAGCCGAGAGCGCCGGCCGCGTGGTCGGCCATTTCACCACGCCCTGCCCGGCCGGCATGAAGGCGAGGCAGCGCTCGGCCTCCTCGCGGAACAAGCCGAGATAGGGCGTGGCATAGCCGATGCCGAGCATGCGCTGGCCGGCGGTATCCTTCCACAGGCTGCGGATGCCGCGGCCGACGAAGCGGCGGGCCACCACGCCCAGCCGCTGACCATAGAAATTGCGCAGGTCCACGACGTCGATCGACATGGCCTAAAACTATCATGAAATGACGGGCGACGGCGCCTCGCGTGCAACGCCAGGCGTGCACCGCAATTCATCCGCGTGATACGGTTAACGCCGCTGCCAGCCGTCCAAGAGGATCACGTCGATGCCCGCGGAAATCCGCCTGTTTCTCTGCCGATCCGACAATTACGGGGTGCTGCTGCATGACCCGGAAAGCGGCGCCACCGCCGCGATCGACGCGCCCGAGGCAGGCCCGATCGAGGCCGCGCTCAAGGCCGCCGGCTGGAACCTCACCGACATCCTGGTCACCCATCACCACGCCGACCACACCGACGGCATCAAGGCGCTGAAGGAAAAATACAAATGCCGCGTGGTGGCGCCGACGGCGGAAGCCGACACGATTCCGGCGGTCGACGAGACGGTGCGCGAGGGCGACAAGGTCAAGATCGGCACGCTCTCGGCCAACGTGATCGAGACGCCGGGCCACACCTTGGGCCACATCGCCTACTGGTTCCATGCAGACAGCGTCGCCTTCGTCGGCGATACGCTGTTCTCCATCGGTTGCGGCCGCGTCATCGAGGGCACGCCCGGCATGATGTGGCGCTCGCTCTGCAAGTTGCGCGACCTGCCGGACAACACCGAGATCTATTGCGGGCACGAATACACCGCCGCCAATATCAAGTTCGCGCGCACCATCGAGCCGGACAATGCGGCGCTGGTCGCACGCGCGGCGCAGGTACAGCGACAGCTCGCGCAAGGCGAACCGACGATCCCGACCACCATCGGCGAGGAGAAGCGGGCCAATCCGTTCCTGCGCGCCGATGTGACGGAGGCGGCAGCCGGCATCGGCATGGCGGGCAAGCCGGCGGCGCAGGTGTTCGCCGAAATCCGCGCGCGCAAAAACAAATTCTGAGCGGCGCGCATGCCCACCGCCGCCGAGATGATCCGCGCGCTCGATCTCAAGCCGCACCCGGAAGGCGGCCATTACCGCGAGACCTTCCGCGATCCACGCCAGATCGATGGCCGCGCCGCCTCGACCGCGATCCTGTTCCTGCTGGCGCGCGGCGAGCGCTCGAACTGGCATCGCATCGACGCCGTCGAGATCTGGCACTATTACGCCGGCGCAGCCCTCAAGCTGTCGGTGGTCGACGGCGCCAAGGAGGAAATCATTCGGCTCGGCGCCGATATACATGCCGACGAAGTCCCGCAGGTGACGGTGCCGGCGCGCGCCTGGCAGGCGGCGGAATCCTTCGGCGACTGGACGCTGGTCGGCTGCACGGTGGCGCCCGGCTTTTCCTTCGAGTGCTTCGAGCTGGCGCCGGCGGGCTGGTCGCCGCGCCGGTAAACGCGAGAGCAAGGCGCAGCTCAAGGAGCTGTTCGTTCGAAGGCATTCGACGAGGACACGGGCTTATCAACGCGTGTTTATCAGTCGCCATTAACGACTGATTCAGGATGACATTCAGTTTTGCCCGGAAACCCGCGTGCCGGCTGCAAAATCGGCCGGATTTCCGGGCGACCGGCCGCGGCCCGTTGGTAAACTCATAACGAGTATCCGCTAGATTGCGCCGTCCGCCTATAAGACGAGACGCCATCCATCGCCATGAATATCGCTGTCAGCTCCGTCCGTTCCGGCGACACCTGCGATGTCGCCATCATTGGCGCCGGGCCTTACGGCCTGGCCGTGGCCGCACATTTGCGCGCGGCCGATGTGCCGATCCGCGTGTTCGGCGAGCCGATGTCGTTCTGGCGCCGAAATATGCCGGCCGGCATGAAGCTGCGTTCGCCCTGGATCGCGACGCATATCGCCGATCCGCGCCACCGCCATCTGCTCGATGATTATTTCCGTGAGGCCGGCTTGCCGGTACCGGACCTGCTGCCGGTGGAAAATTTCATCGATTACGGCACCTGGTTTCAAGAGCGTGTGGCGCCCGATCTCGACACTCGGGCCGTGGTGCAGGTGACTGCATCCGACGGCGGGTTTCGTCTCGCCCTCGCCGACGGCGCAAGCTTCTTTGCCAACCGCGTGGTGATGGCGACCGGCCTGCTCAATCACGAGCATCGGCCGGAGCAATTCGACGGCCTGCCGCGCGCCTTGGTCAGTCATTCGTGCGAACATACCGATTCCAGCCGCTTCCGCGGACAACATGTCGCGGTCATCGGCCGCGGCCAGAGCGCCTGCGAGTCGGCGGCCCTCCTGCATGAAGCGGGCGCGAACGTCGAGATCATCTGCCGCGGAAATCTGCTGTGGAACGCCGATCCCGGTCAGCGCAGCGTGCTGCGTAAGGCGGTCCGTTCCTTGCTGGGCGATGCGTTGATCCCGCCGTCGCAGGTTGGTCCGTTTCCATTCAATTGGCTGGTCGAAGCACCAGGCATCATCCACCACTTCACCGAACAATCCCGCGATCGTCTGAACGAACGTTGCCTGGCCGCCACCGCGGTGCTGTGGCTGCGTAAGCGCTTGCGCGACGTGCCGGTCAACCAAGGACGCCGCATCCGGGATGCGCGGCAAGACGGCGATCGCATCGCAATGACGCTGGATGACGGCAGCACGCGGCGCGTCGACCATGTTCTGCTGGCGACCGGTTATCGCATCGATGTCGACAAGATGACCATCCTTGAGCCGCGCTTGCGTAACCGCATCGCACGGCACGGCGGCCTTCCGACGTTATCCGCCGGATTTGAATCGAGCGTGGGTGGTCTGCATTTTGTCGGCTCCTCCGCCGTCGCCAGCTTCGGGCCTTTGCTGCGGTTCATTGCAGGCGCGGGATTCGCGGCGCGGCGCATTACCCGAATGGCGATCGGCGACGGCCGAGCAGCCCGAATTTCCACCGATGGCGACCTCTCCTCATTCCGTCAAAAAACACCGCTGGCTCTCGCCGCCGATCGTGAGCGGCCATGAACTTCAAGCGATCGCCGGAGGTGGCGATACCAGCGGCCTGCGGCGTCGATCCGCATGCGGCGCCCGGTGCGCTGATTGTCGGCGGAGCGCATGTCAGCATCGGTGTCGCCCGTAGTCTCGGACGCCATGGAATTCCGGTGTGGCTGCTGGCCAATCATCCGATCGCGACCTTCTCGCGTTACGTGCAACGCAGCTTCGACTGGCCTGGCGCCGATCACGAGCACGGCGTTTCGTCGATCATCGACATTGCCACTCGACACGGCTTGAACGGATGGGTCCTGATTGCGACCGGCGACGAGGATATGCGCATGATCGCGCAGAACCATGCCTTGTTAGCATCGCACCTGCGTGTGGCGACCCCGAATTGGGACACCGTCCAATGGATGTACGACAAGCGCCTCACCTATCAGCGCGCGGCGTCGCTCGGCATCGATTGCCCTTGGAGCTTCCAGCCTCGCGACTTGGATGAAGTGCAGCGACTGAATTGTCGCTTCCCGGTCATCCTCAAGCCCGCGTATCGCAAAGGCGCCGACGAATTCACCCAGGCCAAAGCCTGGAAAGCGGACACCCGCGACTCGTTGCTTTCGCTTTATCAACGGGCCGCCGCGCTGGTCGGCAACGATGCGGTGATCGTGCAGGAGTGGATCCCCGGCAGCGGAGAAGCGCAATTTTCGTATGCCGGTCTGTGGGATCGTGGCGAACCGATCGCCTCGCTGGTCGCCCGGCGCACGCGCCAACACCCGATCGATTTCGGTCGATCGAGCACGTTCGTCGAAACCATCGAGCAGGATCAGATCGAACAGCTGGCTGGCCGCTTCCTGAAGTCGCTCGACTACACTGGCGTTGTCGAGGTTGAATTCAAGCACGATCGGCGCGATGGGCAATACAAGCTTCTGGACGTCAACGGACGGTTCTGGACGTGGAACGGCCTCGGCGCGCTTGCCGGCGTCGACTTTCCTTATCTGGCATGGCGGCAAGCTATCGGCCAAACCGTCGCGCCTGCGCGCGCCAGGACCGGCGTGGCGTGGATGCACGCCAGCCGCGATATCGTCGCCGCATATCAAGAACTAGCGCGCGGCGCTATCACCGTGCGCGATTATCTCGCCGGTTTTCGCCAGCCATTGGCTTTTGCGAATTTTGCGCTCGATGACCCGCTACCGGCGATCGTTGAAATTCCGGTGGCGGCCTGGAATCGAATCACCCATGGCGGCAAGGAGCGCGCCGACACAATGCGCGCGAAAGAATGCGCGGCTGGCTTGCCGGCCTCCGGGCCATCGTAGACTTAGCGAACGATCCGGCGTGATCGCTAGATACAATACTGCCCGCCATTGATGGTGATGGTCGAGCCGGTCATCAGCCCGGCGTCGTCACTGGCCAGGAACACCACGCAGCGCGCGACTTCTTCCGGCTCGCCCAGCCGGCCGATCGGAATCTGCGGCAGGATGTTCTTTTCCAGCACCTCTTTCGGCACCGCCTGCACCATTTCGGTGTTGGTGTAGCCCGGGCAGATCGCGTTCACCGTGATGCCGGAACGCGCACTCTCCTGCGCCAGCGCCTTGGTGAAGCCGAGTTCGCCGGCCTTTGAGGCGGAATAATTGGTCTGTCCCATCTGGCCCTTCTGGCCGTTGACCGACGAGATGGTGATGATGCGGCCGAACTTGCGCGCGCGCATGCCTTCGATCAGCGGCCGGCACATGTTGAACAGCGAGCCGAGATTGGTATTGATCACCTGCGTCCATTGCTCGGGCTTCATGCGGTGGAACATGGAGTCGCGGGTGATGCCGGCATTGTTGACTAGCACCTCGATCGGGCCCACCTCGGCCTCGACTTTTTTGATGCCCTCGGCACAGGCCTCGTAGGACGAGACGTCCCACTTGAACACCGGAATGCCGGTTTCCGATTTGAATTTTTGCGCGGCCTCGTCGTTGCCGCCGTAATTGGCCGCGACCTTGTAGCCCGCAGCCTTCATTGCTTTCGAAATCGCGGCGCCAATGCCGCGAGTGCCACCGGTAACCAGCGCAACGCGTGACATGTCCAACTCTCCCTGAATTGTTATTTTTATCAATCATGGCCGGATCGAGCCGGCCATGACGTAGATCACCAAGTGCGTTTCGCGCGGCTCAGCCGCGCTCCACGCACATGCCTTGGTATGTCTTCGCCCTTTCAGCGCTCGACACACATGCCTTGGTGTGTCTTCGCCCTTTCAGCGCTCGACACACATAGCAATTCCCATACCACCGCCGATGCAGAGCGTGGCCAAGCCCTTCTTGGCATTACGCTTCTGCATCTCGTACAGCAGCGTGGTCAAGATGCGCGCGCCGGAAGCGCCGATCGGATGGCCGATGGCGATGGCGCCGCCATTGACGTTGACCTTGCCGGTGTCCCAGCCGAGGTCCTTGTTGACCGCGCAGGCTTGCGCGGCGAAGGCCTCGTTGGCTTCCACCAGGTCGAGATCCTCGTGCTTCCAGCCGGCTTTCTTGAGCGCCGCGCGCGAGGCCGGAATTGGGCCGGTGCCCATGATCGAGGGATCGACGCCGGCTTGCGCCCACGACACGATGCGCGCCAGCGGCGTCTTGCCGAGCTTGGCGGCCTCGGAGGCCCTCATCAGCACCACGGCGGCGGCACCGTCATTGATGCCGGAGGCGCTGCCCGCGGTCACCGTGCCTTCCTTGTCGAAGGCCGGGCGCAGCTTGGCAAGCCCGTCGAGCGTGACGCCAGCTTTCGGATATTCGTCGGTGTCCACCACGATGTCGCCCTTGCGCGACTTGATGGTCACGGTGGCGATCTCGTCCTTGAACTTGCCGGCCTTCATGGCGGCTTCCGCCTTGTTCTGCGAGCGAACCGCGAATTCGTCCTGCTGCGCGCGCGTGATCTGCCACTGCTTGGCGACGTTTTCCGCGGTGACGCCCATGTGATAGCCGTTGAAGGCGTCCCACAGCCCGTCCTTGATCATGGTATCGACCATTTCGAACGCGCCCATCTTCACGCCGTTGCGCAGATGCTGGCAGTGCGGCGCCATGCTCATCGATTCCTGGCCGCCGGCCACCACGATCTCGCTGTCGCCATTGAGGATCGCCTGATAGCCGAGCGCGACCGCACGCAAGCCGGAACCGCATAGCTGGTTCACGCCCCATGCAGGGCTCTCGACCGGAATCCCGGCCGCAATCGAGGCCTGCCGCGCCGGGTTCTGGCCCTGACCGGCGCTGAGGATCTGCCCCATGATCACCTCGCTGACGCGGCCACCCTCGACCCCCGCCCGCTTCAGCGCTTCCTGAATCGCGACTTTTCCCAGTTCATGAGCCGGCAAATTGGCAAATGCCCCGTTGAAGGCGCCAACAGGGGTGCGGGCGGCGCTTACGATGACGATGTCGTCTTTCATTCAAGACTCCTGTTGCGATCGGTTGCGGGCAAGACTCGCACATGAGGGCCCGGCTATCTGGCACTGCCGCATCCTCGGCAGACCGGGCAACCCTGTCAATCATGGACGTCTTGAGAATAGCCGCAAGAATTGGCGCTTTTTTGATATTTCTCAAGTCTTGCCGCACTGCCCGCTTTGCCTCCCGCGCCGCCACAAAACGGTGGCCCCTGCAACCGGAAAACGGTTATGCTCAAGTCCTGGGCAGGGGAACGTGATCCACATGGCAGAAGAAAAAGAGCCGGTCACAATCAAGAAATACGCCAACCGGCGGCTCTACAATACCGGGACCAGCACCTACGTAACGCTCGAGGACCTCGCCACCATGGTCAAGAATGGCGAGGACTTTGTCGTGTTCGACGCCAAGACCGGCGAGGACATCACGCGCTCGGTGCTGGCGCAGATCATCTTCGAGCAGGAGAACAAGGAAGGGCAGAGCCTGCTGCCGATTGCCTTCCTGCGGCAATTGATCCGCTTCTACGGCGACAGCATGCAGATGCTGGTGCCGCGCTTCCTCGAACAATCGATGCAATCGCTCACCAGCCAGCAGGGCAAGTTCCGCGAGCAGATCACGCAGGCCTTCGGCGTTGGCGGCTTCGGAACGCTTGAGGATCAGGTGCGGCGGAATATGGAAATGTTCGAAAAGACCTTCGCCATGTTCGCACCGCCCTTCGCGCGCGGCCAGGGCAAGCCGGCTGGCGACAAGCCGCCAGGCGGCGGCAGCGAGATGGACGAACTCAAGCGGCAGCTCGACGAGATGCAGAAGCGGCTCGATAAATTGGGCGTCAAGGAATAAATTTAGCTACCCCGTCGCGGCGCGATCCGTCCCGGCCGTCCACGACCGCTCGCGGGTGGCGAGCCCGATCAACGCGCCTTGCAGGAAATCGCAGCCCCAGCCCGCCAGCAACTGCGCGGCCTCCTCGTCCTGCACCCATTCGGCGACGGTCTTGAGACCGAGCCGGCGCGCCAGATCGATCAGCGTCTGCACGAAGGCGCGGTCGTCGCTCGACTTCACGATGTTCTGCACGAAGGCGCCATCGATTTTCACGATATCGACGCCGAGCTTGCGCAGATTGCGGAACGAGGTGTGGCCGGCGCCGAAATCGTCGATGGCGATGCGGCAGCCGAGATCCTTCACGCGGCTGACGAAGCCGCGCGTGTCGTCGACGTCCTGGATTGCCGCGGTTTCGGTGATCTCGATGATGAGCCGCTCGGCCACGCCGGCATCCGTACGCAGCAGCGCGCCGAGGCCCGTCCACCAGTCCGGATCGACGGTGGAGGCCGGCGAAACATTGACACTCGCCACCAGGCTGGGCGAAGCAACCAACTCGTTCACCACCAGCTCGAGCACGCGATAATCCAGCATGCGCACCAACCCGAGCCGCTCGGCCACCGGGACAATGTCGTTGGCCTGCGCTATGGAGCCGTCGCTGCGATCAACCCGTATCAGGCCTTCGTAGAACGCGACCTTGCGGCTTTGCGCCTCCACCACCGGCTCGAAGGCCAGCCCGATCCGCCGCTCGTTGAGGGCGGCCACGATCTCGTCGGTGGCGCGCACGCTTTCGCGGCGTAACGCGTCGCGCTCGACACTCGGCCGATAAGGCAGGAAGGAGCCGTGGCGCTTGGCGCGCGCGGCGTGCAGCGCGTCCTGCGCGCGGCTGAGGATTTCCGGCACGCTGCGGGCGTGGCGCGGCGCCGTCACCCCGCCGATCGTCACCGTCACCGCCACCGGACCAGCGGCGGTGATCATAGGCTCGTCGCGTACGCCGGCGAGCAGCCGATCGGCGGCGACCGCCAGCTCGTCGGGCGTGCAACTGGTCAGCACCACGCCGAATTTGTTGCCGGAGACGCGGCCGAAATGATCCTTGCCGCGCATGCGCGCGCGAATGCGCTTGGCGACCTGCGCGATCACATCGTCGGTGGTCTGGAAGCCATAGGCTTCGTTGAGCCGGCCGAGATGGTCGACGGCGACCAGCAGGAAACCGCATGAACTGCGGAATTTCACGGCCTCGTCGAGCGTGGCGCCAAGCAACTCGGTCAAGCGCGCGCGGTTGAGTTCGCCGGTCAGCTCATCAAAATTTGCGAGCTGCAGCAGCTTGCGTTCGCGTTCGTGGCGCATGGTGATGACGCGCACGGTTCCGATCGCGCGCAGCGGCTTGCCGTCCGATCCGGCGAACCAGCGGCCAGTGTCTTCCAGCCAGACTTTCTCGTCGCCGCGCTTGAGCGCGTACTGCACCTGATAGGACACGCCGTCGCCGCTGTCGCGCTGGGTGGCCTGCTGCATCACGTCGACGCGGCTTTGACCGCCTTCGGCGTCGATGTGCCGCGCGTAAGTCTGGCCGGTGGCGATATCGCCGATGTCGGCCAGCCCAAGCACCGCCGCGGCATTGCCGCTCCAGCTCAGGGCGTCGCTGTCGAGGCGCCAGTCATAGGCGACGTCGCCGATCGACCGCAGAATCTCCGCGGCGTCCGGGACACCGGCCGGTTGATCGAAACGGGTCACGCTCGCCCCTTTTTGGAACGCCACGTCGCGCCGGGCGTTGCCTTTCGGAAATGGATGCAGCGCCCAAACTACTGACAATCCTTAAACAATTAGAAAAAACCGCGGATTGCCAGGCGTTAAGCGCGATTAACGGCCAACGGCACAGCTCTTGCCAATCATAGGGCGGACAAGGGCGCCTTGTCCCGAATCGAGACAGGCAACGTTATGCGTATTGGTGCGATCACGACAGCGGGTTCACGGCAGGATGGCCGGCCGGAGCAGGGCGCCGAGGCAGCGCCGGCCGGCGAAAGCCGTGCGCTGGTCGCACTGACCCCCGCGGCCGCCACGGTCAAGCCGTCCGATAGCCATCGCCAGGCGGCGTTCCTCGCCCATCTCATTGCCACCAAAGGTCAGTTGCCGCAAACGCGCGAGCGCCGACGCGCCGAGCCGACCGAGGCCATCGCGGCCTATCGGGCCGGCGCGAAGCTGTCGAGACATATTTAAGCGCATCCTGATAAATCGAGGCCGATCGGCCGCGGCCAGTCGATGTCCGGTTGGGAACTCATTACGGACTCAATCCGACATTGCGCCGAGTCCGAAGAGCGCCAAGCACCAACCTTCGACGAAATCTATTTTTCAAAACAACATCTGTTGAATTGCATCGGGATTTCATATCTGCATTCTGTCGTTGATGGGGTGCTGCTGATGCAAATGCGGCACCTTTGTCATAGCGCTACGAATTTGCGCGCAGCACTACGCAAGTACCGCGCGGATCGTTATCTACAATTTGCGGGGCTTACCTATTCGGATTCTTGAGGACCTTTTTGTCCTGAGTGCTGTACTGGCAGCACTGCTGCCGCTCCTTACGGCCGGGATTTTAACCGGCTGCATCGGCGGCACGATCGGCATTCGATCTGCCGGTAGCGCGATCGCGCTTGCCTTCGTCATTGCCCATCTGTCGATCCTCGGCTGGCCGCCGCTGCCGCCGGATTCTTCATTGCAAAAGATCGTCTATATCGCACTGATTGGCCTTTTCCTCGGCGTCGTGCTGGATCTTCTGATCGATCGCGCACCGATAAGGCCAGTGGCACTTATTTGGCCCGGCGTAATAATTGCCTGGCTCGGGTGGCGGCAGTTGCTTGGCCTTGAAGTGCCCGATCTCGCGCGGCTTGTCCTCGTCTGGTTCGTCGGCGCCTTTGTCTTCGATCGTCTGCTGGCGCTTCGTACGGCCGAGATTGTCGCCCCAACGATGGTGCTCGTGGCTGGGATTGGGATGAGCGCTATCGCCATGATCGGCACCGCCGCCTCGCTGAGCCAGCTTGCCGCGGCGGTCGCGGCGGCAACGGGCGGCTTCCTGTTGTGGAACTGGCCGAGACAGCGTTACCCGTTTTCGATGGCCGCACTATTCGGTGCGGCCAGCGCCTTGTTCGGCGTCGGGGCGACGATCGTGCTGTTCACGCGTGCCAGTTCGCTCGCACTCGCGATCTTGCTCTTGATATTTGTCGCCGGTTCCATCCGGGACAGGCTGCCGCTTTGCAGTAAACCGGTCTGGGGTCCCATCGCATTCGGCGCAATCGCCGCAATAACCGCGCTATTGGCGATTGCCGTCGCCTTTTTTGTCGCACCGGGATCGACGGACTACTGATCCAGGTCCGGGGTTATTATTCCGATAATGGTGCTCTGGAAAACCAAGTTCAACATTCGTTCAAAAAAGGAAGGTCTCCATGCGTTTGAGTAGTTTTGCTGGGATCACGGCAGTCGTTGTCGCATTGGCTGCCACACCCATGGCTGCCGTGGCGGATACATTCGCCGTCAACAAGCCGCACACCATCGTTGCCTTCACCGTCGACCGCCTGGGCCTGACCAAGATGCTGGGCTCGTTCAGCAAGGTCGACGGCGAGTTCACAATCGATCGCGACAATCCGGTTGCCTCGAGCGCCAGCCTGACGATCGATACGGCAAGCCTATACACCGGCTTCGAAGCCCGGGACAAACATCTGCGGTCGCCGGATTTCTTCAATGTTCAGGAATTTCCTGAGATGAAATTCGTGAGCACCAAGGTCGAACGGACCGGCGAAAAAACGGCGAAGGTGACCGGCAATTTGACTCTGCTCGGTGTGACCAAGCCGGTCACCCTCGATGTGGTGCTCAATAACATCAAGACGGACGCCCGGACCAAGAAAGACCTTGCCGGATTCTCCGCGCAGGGGACGCTCAAGCGTTCCGATTTCGGAATGAAATACCTGGTGGGCGCGATCAGCGACGACGTCACGCTGATGGTCGAGTTGCTGGGGGACGCCAAGTAGCTTTCTGGATTGACAGGAACTGACCGACGAGGTCGCAGTCCCCCGGATCAGCGACGCACCACTGCTCCCTAGCGCGTCGAAGACGGCGTAGACGCGCTTAGGGCTGCGTGTTGCGCCGCGTCCGGGGAACGCTGCTCAATACCCCAGCGCGCAGCCGTCCTTGCGCGGTTCCGAGCCGGCAATCAGCACGCCGCGATCCCAGTCAATCTTAATGGTCTGGCCGCCGCCCCAAGGCAGGTCCGCCATCGCCACCGTATGGCCGCGCGCCTTGAGGCCTGCGACGGTGGCGGCCGGCGTGCCGTGCTCGACCACGGTCTGCTCGCCTTCGAAGAAGAAGCGCGGCGCGTCGATCGCCTGCTGCACGTCCATGCCGTAGTCGAGCATGTTGAGCACGATCTGCACGTGGCCCATCGGCTGGTAATGCGCGCCCATGACGCCGAAGCTCATGTCGCAGCGGCCGTTGCGCATCGCCATCGCCGGAATGATGGTGTGCATCGGCCGCTTGTTGGGGCCGAAGGTATTGGGATGATCGGGCTCGAGCGTGAAGCAGGCGCCGCGATTGGTCAGCATAATACCGGACTTTTCGGTGCAGATACCGGTGCCGAAGCTCGAATAGAGCGAATTGATGAACGACACCGCCATGCGGTCGCGATCGACTACGGTGAGATAGACCGTGTTGCTGCCGGGCGCCGGCGCCGGCGGCAGCTTGGCGCGCTTGCTCATATCGATGAGGCCGGAGAGCTTCTTGGCGAAGCCTTTGTCGAGCAGGTCGCCGACCGGCGTGCGCATATGCGCTTCATCAGCGATGTGGGTGTCGCGCACCGCGAAGCCCAGGCGCGCCGCTTCCAGCACCAGATGGAAGCGCTCGGGACCTAGCGGATCGAGCGCCTTGAGGTCGAAATTCTCCAGGATGTTGAGCATCACCAGCGCGGTGAGGCCCTGCCCGTTCGGCGGGATCTCGACCAGATCGAGCCCGCGGTAATTGGTCGAGATCGGCGCCACCGCGTCGCCGCGATGGCGCGCGAAATCCTCCGCGGTCAAGAACGAGCCGCGAGCCGCCACGGTCTGCGCCATGTCGTCGGCGAGCTCGCCTTCGTAGAAGGCGCGCGTGCCCTTGGCGACCAGCGTCTTCAGGGTCGCGGCCAGCGCCGGAAAGCGGATCACGTCGCCTTGGCGCGGTGCCGCCCCGTTGAACAGATAATGCTTGGCGGCTCCCGGATCGGACTTGAGCTTGTCGACATGCCGGCTCCAGTCCCAGGCCACGCGCGCGGCCACCGGAAAGCCGTTCTCGGCATAGTGAGTGGCGCGCGCCAGCGCGCGGTCGAGCCCGAAGCGGCCATGCGTCTTGAGGACCGCGCCCCAGGCATCGAGCGCGCCCGGCACGGTGACGGCGTGGATCGAATTGCCGATCTCGTTCAGCCCTTGTGCGCGCAGCGCCTGGTAGGACGCCTTCATGCCGGCGCGGCCGGAGCCGTTATAGCCCCACACCGGCTGGCCGGGCCGCGACACCAGGCAATAGCAATCGCCGCCGATGCCGGTCATGTGCGGCTCGACCACGCAGAGCGTGGCGGCGGCGGCGACGGCGGCGTCGGCGGCGCTACCGCCGGCACGCAAGGTATCGATCGCGGCCAGCGTCGCCAGCGGATGCGAGGTCGCCGCCATGCCATCGCAGGCAATCACCGGCGAGCGGCCGGGCATTTGGAAGTCGCGGGTCATGGTAACCTGAACGTGGGAGGGAGGATCAGGACGAGATGTGCGGGAGCGTGCCTTCGACCGTGAGATCGCGCTGGGCCGAACGTAGCGTCACCGCGAAGCCGCCGAGCACGTCGACGAAACTGATCACCAGCATCAGGAAGAAGGTGCCGCTGGCGGCCTGCTTGACCAGCAGGAATTCGACCAGCATGGCGAGGAACACGATCAGCGACAGCGCATGATCGACCACGGTGCGGATACCGATGCGGGTCGATTTCAACACCTCGCCGGTCAGTAGCAGGATCGAGAGCGTCACCAGCAGGTCGCCCGTCGACATGGTCCATTCGCCGCCGGACACCATGTGTACCGTGGTGAGCGTAGCGGTCCAGTTCACCGGCATCACGAAGGCGACGATGTTGTAGATTGCGAACGGGATCAGCAGCAGGGGAAAGCCGATGAGGGACATGAGGCTAGCTCTCCTCGCAGACGATTACGCCTCGGTCTTCGCCTTCAAGACCTGTCGGCCTTTGTACATGCCGGTCTTCAGGTCGATGTGGTGCGGACGGCGCAATTCGCCGGAATCCTTGTCCTCGACATAGCTCGGCCGCTTGAGCGCGTCGGCCGAGCGGCGCATGCCGCGGCGCGACGGCGAGGTTTTTCTTTTCGGCACAGCCATGGGAAGCAACTCCTGAAAGATCGCAGATGTCGTTTGAAGCCGGGCTTATAGAGGATGGTGCTGCCCAAGGCTAGGGGCAGATTTAGGGCCGGCGCAGACAATTGGCGGCCTCCGGCGAGCGCCCGGAACGGCCCACGTAGAGCCCCGCCAGCCGCCGCAATCCCGGCCCCGGCGTCCGCGCATCGCGCTTGGCCGGGCTCGGCAGCACCGCCGCCAACATGGCCGCCCGATAGCGGTCGAGATCGTGGGCCGGTTTACCAAAGGCACGGCGGCTGCCGGCCTCGATGCCGAATTCGCCGTTGGGGCCCCATTCCGCGATATTGAGGTAAATTTCCAAGATGCGCGGCTTCGACAGCACCAGGTCGATCCACAGCGCCAGCGGGAATTCCAGCGCCTTGCGCACGTAGCTGCGGCCACCCCAGAGGAACAGGTTCTTGGCCACCTGCTGGGTAATACTGGAGCCGCCGCGGACGTCGTCGAGGTCGTCGGCGTCGGCCAAAGCTTCACGCAGCCCGCGGAAGTCGACCCCGTGATGGCTGCAAAAGCGGCCGTCCTCGGCGATGATCACGGCGAGCGGCAGCGCCGGGGCCATGCGCGCGAGCGGCACATAACGGCGCTCGACCCGCTGGCCGGTCAGGCTGCGCCAGAGCATCACGGTGGAGACCGGATCGACCACCGCATAGAGCGGTGTCAGCGCATAGGGCAGCAATAGCAGCGCCAGCAGCACCAGGATCATCGCGCGCAGTGGGCGTGGCAGACGATTCATAACCGCCGACATTAGCCCATCCCAACGGCGATTTGCGGTCGCTGCGGCGCTAAGGCAAATATGGCGGCCATGGATACGAGCGCCCAAAGCGACTTCGCCCGCCGGCTGGCCGTGGTCGCCAACGAGACCGAAGCCCTGCTCGGCCGCCTGCTGGGCGACGCGCCCGCCGCCGGCGAGATCGCCCGGCCCGACCGCCTGCTCGCCGCCATGCGCCACGCCGTGCTCGGCGGCGGCAAACGGCTGCGGCCGTTCCTGCTGGTGGAGAGCGCCGCGCTGTTCGGCGTTGAGCGCCAAGAAACTTACCAAGGCGCCCTGCTGGCGGGCGCCGCGCTCGAATGTCTCCACTGTTACTCGCTGGTGCATGACGACCTGCCCGCCATGGACGACGACGCGCTGCGCCGCGGAAGGCCAACCGTGCACAAGGCGTTCGATGAAGCGACCGCGATCCTGGCCGGCGACGCGCTGCTCACGCTCGCCTTCGACATCATGGCGCGCGGCGAGGTGCACCCCGATGCCGGTGTGCGCATCGCACTGGTGGCGAAACTGGCGGCTGCTGCCGGTGTCGGCGGCATGGCCGGCGGGCAGATGATCGATCTCGCCGCCGAAGGCCGCTTCGACGACAAGCGGCGCTTGAGCGAAAGCGAGATCGCGACCATGCAGGCGATGAAGACCGGCGCGCTGATCCGCTTCGCCTGCCGCGCCGGCGCCATCCTCGGGCAGGCCGATGCCGGTGCCCGTACCAGCATCGACCGTTATGGCGCGGCGATCGGCCAGGCGTTCCAGATTGCCGACGACCTGCTCGACGTCGAGGGCGATGCCAAGTCCATCGGCAAGGCCGCCCACAAGGACGAAGCCGCCGGCAAGGCCACGCTGGTGGCGGCCTTAGGTCCCGCCGGCGCCCATGCCCGCCTCGATGCTCTGGTGGCCGAGGCCGATGCCGCGCTGGCGCCGTTCGGAGCGAAGGCCGATACTCTGCGCGCCGCCGCTCGCTTTATCGCCGAGCGGAGCGCATAACGCGCACGATCCGGATTGAGCCATGGCCAAGAAAACGCTTCCGTCACAGCTTAAAGCTCTCGCGCCCTTGCCGGTCCGCGTTGCGCGCCTGCATGACAAGCTTTTCATCTCGGCGGCTTTCGGCGTCGTTGTGTTGCTCGCCTTGATCCCCGCCGATTGGTGGATGGCGACCAAGCTGCTGGTTGGATGGGACGCTGGCGTCGCGCTCTACCTTGCCCTGACGCATCCGGTGATCCTGCGCGCCGATATCGCGCGCATCCGCAGACGTGCCGCCGAGCAGGACGAGGGCGCCTATGCCATTCTCCTGCTGACGATTGCCGCCACCCTGGCGAGCCTGGTCGCCATCGTGTTTGAACTCGGCGGCTTCAAACAGGCGCCGGATGGCCAGGCGATCGCCCGCGTGCTGCTGGCGATGGCGACCATCCTGCTGTCGTGGTCGTTCGTGCATACGATCTTTTCGTTTCATTATGCGCACGAATATTATGGCGAACGCCGCGACGGCAAAATCGGCGGGCTCAAATTCCCCGGCGATGCCAAGCCCGATTATTGGGATTTTCTGTATTTCTCGCTGGTCATCGGCATGACCTCGCAAGTCTCCGACGTTGCCGTCACCAGCAAGGTCATTCGCCGGATGGTGGCGATCCATGGCGTGCTGTCGTTCTTTTTCAACGTGACGGTGCTCGCGCTGACGGTGAACATCGTGTCGAACCTCATCTGAGATCAGCATAGCCAGTGTAGCGATGACCGCGATTGCGCAGACCATCCTGTTCATGCTGGCGGTGCTGGCGGCGGTCGCGGTCGCCGCCAAGCGGCTGAACGTCGCGCCTTCCATTCTGCTGGTCGTTGCCGGCATCGGCATGGCGTTCATCCCCGGTCTGCCGAAAGTACAGATGGCCCCGGAACTGGTGCTGCTGGTGATCCTGCCGCCACTGATCTATTCGGCCGGCGTCGCCATGAGTTGGCGCGAATTCCGCTTCAATCTGCGGCCGATCGCGCTGCTTGCCTTCGGCTGCGTGCTGTTCACCACCGGCGTGGTGGCGGCGGCCGCGCATTACCTGCTGAATTTCGATTGGGCGACCGGTTTCCTGCTCGGCGCCATCATTGCGCCGCCCGACGTGGTGGCGCCGCTGGCGATCGCGCGCCGGCTCGGACTGCCGCGCCGGCTGATGGTGGTGCTGGAGGGCGAAGGGCTCGCCAACGACGCCACCGCGCTCATCCTCTACCGCTTCGCCGTCGTGGCCGTAACCACGGGCAGCTTCTCGCTGGCGGAAGCCTCCGGCACCTTCGCGCTGATCGTGGTGGGCGAAATCGTCTACGGCATCGGCGTCGGCTGGCTCAGCCTGCGGCTGCGGCAATGGTCGCGCGAGCCGCGCGTCGAGATCACGCTGTCGCTGATGACGCCCTATCTCGCCTACTGGATACCGGCGCATCTCGGCGGCTCCGGCGTGCTGGCGACCGTCGCCTGCGGGCTTTACGTGAGCTGGAACGGCCCGCGCCTGATCCCGTCCGCCACGCGGCTGCAGGGAATCTTCTTCTGGGACCTGATCGTTTATCTGATCGAAGGCATGGTGTTCCTGCTCACCGGCCTGCAAGCGCGCGCGCTGATCGACGAGCCGCATTTGTTTTCGATCCACGAGCTGCTGATCGCGATGGCCTGGATCACGCTGATCACGATCGCGGCGCGCTTCATCTGGGTGTTTCCGGCCACCTACATTCCACGCTGGGTCAGCCCGAGCCTGGCCAAGCGCGATCCGGCGCCGCCCTGGCAAAATCCGTTCCTGCTGTCGTTCACCGGCGTGCGCGGCGTGGTTTCGCTCGCCGCCGCCTTGGCGATTCCCTACACGCTCGCCAACGGCGCGCCGTTTCCACACCGCGAGCTGATTCAATACGTGACCTTCGGCGTCATCGTCATCACGCTGGTCGGCCAAGGCCTGATGCTGCCGACCGTGGTGCGCTGGCTTGGCCTTCACCACGCCGGCAAGAAGGAACGCAAGGACGAGATCAAGCGCGAGCTGCGCGCGCGCCAGGCCGCGCTCAAGCAGGTCGAGAAACGGCTGGAGAAAGCCATCAAAAATTGCGGTCTGCCGGCCGAGGCGATCGCGCATTTGCGCACGCGCCATCGAAGCCGCGTGCAGATCCTCCCGGTGAACTTGACCGAAGGCCTCGATCACATGCGCCAGACCGCAAGGATCAAGACCGCGCTCATCGAAGCGGAACGGGAGTTCATTTATCAGCTCTTGCGCGACGGCAAGATCACCGACGAAGCGCGCCGGCGCATCGAGTATGAGCTGGATCTGGAGGAAGCCGGCGTCGCCAACCGCGCGCAGGATCGCGGCGGGTGGATGTGAGCGCTTTCTTATCCCTCCCCGCTCCGCGGGGAGGGCGGCCGCGAGCACTTGCGAGCGGCGGGTGGGGGCTGGCTGCTGCGATACTGAGAGCGAACCCCACCCGGCTCGCGGAGCCTGTCATCGGGCCGCGCTTCGCGCGGACCCGTTGGCTCGCCACCCTCCCCTTTCAGGGGAGAGATAAAAAAGCGCCGAGCTACTACCGCGCCACAAACGTCACATGCACCGTCTTGGTGACGTCGATGGTTTTCAGCTTCGGCTTTTTCGCAGGATTATTCGCATAGGTGATTTGCAGCGCCGTACCGGAGAGCCATTCGATCTTCGGCGACGGCTCGCCATTGGCGAAGCTGCCGCACGGGCCGGAATAGATTTCATAGGGCTTGTCGCGTTCGGCGAAACTGTCGGGATAGGCGGCGAACACGACCGACACGCTGTCGAAGCAGAACGGCGAGGTTCCGCCACTTGCCATGGTGACTTTGACCGCCTTGTATTTCCCGTCCGGCGACACGACGACGGCGATCGACTTGGCGGCCTTGTCGACCGTCGCGCCGATATAGACCGACACGGCGGCCAGCACGGCGACGACGGCGAGGAAGCTGACGATGAACGGCTTGGCTTTCACTCCGCGGCCTTCACCCCGTTGCCGAAGCGGCGCTCGATGTAGTCGACCACCATCTGCTTGAAATCCGCGGTCAGCGTCGGGCCGCGCAGCGTGGCCACCTTCTTGCCGTCGACGAACACCGGCGCGGTCGGCTGCTCGCCGGTGCCGGGCAGCGAGATGCCGATGTCGGCGTGCTTGCTCTCGCCCGGCCCGTTGACGATGCAGCCCATCACCGCGACGGTGAGCGTCTCGACGCCCGGATAGCGCGCCTTCCAGCCCGGCATCGAGTCGCGGATGAAGCCCTGGATGTCGCTGGCTAGCTCCTGGAACGTGGTCGAGGTGGTGCGCCCGCAGCCCGGGCAGGCGGCGACCAGCGGCACGAAGGTACGCAGGCCCATGGTCTGCAGCAGTTCCTGCGCCACCTGCACTTCGAGCGTGCGGTCGCCGTTCGGCTGCGGGGTGAGCGAGACGCGCACGGTGTCGCCGATGCCCTGCTGCAGCAGCACGCCCATGGCGGCCGAGGAGGCGACGACGCCTTTCGAGCCCATGCCGGCTTCCGTCAGGCCGAGATGCAGCGCGTGGTCGGAGCGGCGCGCCAGCTCGCTATAGACTGCGATCAGATCCTGCACCGCCGATACCTTGGCCGACAGGATGATGCGGTTTTTGGGCAGCCCGATCTCCTCGGCGCGTTCGGCCGACAGCAGCGCCGACTGCACCATAGCTTCGTGCATGACCTCGCGCGCGTCGCGCGGCTCGGGCTGCTTCGAGTTCTCGTCCATCAGCCGCGTGAGCAGTTCCTGGTCGAGCGAGCCCCAATTGGCCCCGATGCGCACCGGCTTGTTGTGCTTGAGCGCCATCTCGACGATCTGCGCGAATTGCAGATCGCGCTTGTTGCGGAAGCCGACATTGCCCGGATTGATGCGATATTTGTCGAGCGCCTCGGCGCAGCCGGGATGCTCGGCCAGTAATTTGTGCCCGATATAGTGGAAGTCGCCGACCAGCGGCACCTGCACGCCGAGCTGGGCGAGCCGGTCGCGGATTTTCGGCACGGCGGCCGCCGCCTCGTCGCGATCGACCGTGATGCGCACCAGCTCGGAACCGGCGGCAGCCAACGCCGCCACTTGGCGCGCGGTTCCCTCCACGTCGGCGGTGTCGGTATTGGTCATCGACTGCACGACGATCGGATGACCGCCGCCGACCATGACGCCGCCGACGTCGACTGCGACCGTTTTGTGACGCTGCTGTATTTGCATCGGGCTATCCTGTCGCACCGGAGTGCCAGACTTATAATATGCGGTCAACGCGCCCGGTTCACCAGCACCAGGCCGCCCGCCACCAGCGCCACCGCCGCCGCGAAAGCCGGGGTCAGCGGCTCACCCAGCACCAGATGGCCGGCGGCGACGCCGAACAAGGGCGTCAAAAACGTGAAAGCCGACAGCCGGCTGGCGGAATAGCGCACCACCAGCGCGAACCAGACCACGAAGGTGACGCTGACCACCCAGACGGTCTGATAGGCCAGCGCCCAAAGCGCGAGCGCCGAGGGCATCGCGGCCATGTGCTCGCCGGCGAGCCACGCGGCCAGCGCCAGCACCGGCGCCGACGCCACCAGCTGGTAGAGCATCACCTTCTCCGCCGCGATACGGCTGAGCGAGCTCGCCTTGATGATCAGCGTGGTCGCCGCCCAGAACACCGCGGCCGCCACCATCATCATGTCACCGAGCGCCTGGCGCGGATCGAGCGCCGGCGTCGGCAGGCCAAACGCGACGATCATGCCGGCGAACGATAGCGCCAGGCCGAGCCATTGCGCCACGCCGAAGCGATCGGTGGGAAAGAAAATGCGTGCGCCGAGCACGACGAAGAACGGCGCCAGATAGATGAACAGCACCGCGCGCGTCGCAGTGGTGTAGACCAGGCCTTGATAGATGAGCATGAACTCGACCGCGAACAGCGTGCCGGCGATGAGCCCGGCGATCAGTGTGCCGTCGCGGTTGAGCAGCGGGATGCCGCGCAGCCTACACCATGCGGCCACCAGCAGCGCGGCGGCAGCCGAGCGGAACGACGACTGCATCATCGGTGGGATGTCGTGGATCGCGATCTTAGTGGCGACCTGGTTGAAGCCCCACGACAGGCACAGCACGATCACGACGCAAATCGCGAACGCATCGAGCGGGCGGGTGTGGTGATGGGACGCGGGCGACATGCGGGGGAAATTTCCGGCGGCGGCGTTGTGCGGTTCACGCCGCCTTGCAATGGGCGCAGATGCCGGAAATCTCGATCACCGGCGTCTTCGGCGTGAAGCCGGCGGCGCGCGAGGCGGTCTTGATGGTGTCGGCGACCGCGGCACTGGCGGCCTCGCCGACCGCGCCGCATTTTTCGCAGATCAGAAACACCACCGGATCATGGCTCTCATGATTGTGCACGCAGGCGATAAACGCATTGCGGCTTTCGATGCGGTGCACGAGGCCCTGCTCGCGCAGGAAATCGAGCGCGCGATAGATCGTGATCGGCGCCGGCCGCGCACCGCGCTGTGCCAGCCGGTCGATCAGCTCATAGGCGCCGAGCGGCACATGGCTGGCGAGCAGCGCCTCCAGCACGCGGTGGCGGATCGGCGTCAGCCGTTCCTTGCGCGCGGCGCAGATCGCCTCGGCATGCGCGATCGCGTCGCTGGCGCAGCGCCCATGGTCGTGATCGGGCTCAGGGAACGCCGCCTGCGCGTGGGTTTTTCTGGCCAAGGAAGGCTCCGCTTTAGTACTCAAGTCTAACGCCATATTGCTGCAATCGCGAAAACAACACCTATATATTGCACTGCAGCAAAAATAGGGGCAGGTTCCCGCCCGGGTTCCGACACCCTTATCACCATCACCGGCCCTTCGGCGGCCGCTAGTCAATGAGGACTGCCATGCTCAAAGGCAAGACCGCGCTAGTCACCGGCTCCACCTCGGGCATCGGGCTCGCCACCGCCCGCGCACTCGCCGCCGACGGCGCCAATCTCATGCTCAACGGTTTCGGCGACAAAGCTGAGATCGAGAAGATTCGTGCCGGCATCGAAAAGGAGTTCGCCGTCAAGGCGCGCTATTCGCCGGCCGACATGAGCAAGCCGGCCGAGATCGCCGCGATGATCCACGCCACTGAACAAGAGTTTGGCGCGCTCGACGTGCTGGTCAACAATGCCGGCATCCAGCACGTAGCCAACATCGAGGACTTCCCGGTCGAGAAATGGGACGCGGTCATCGCCATCAATCTGTCGTCGGCGTTCCACACTATTCATGTCGCCGTGGCCGGCATGAAGGCGCGCAAGTGGGGCCGCATCATCAACATCGCCTCGGCGCATGGGCTGGTCGCCAGCACGCAGAAGGTCGCCTACGTCTCGGCCAAGCACGGCCTGGTCGGTATGACCAAGGTGGTGGCGCTGGAAACCGCCAACAGCGGCATCACCTGCAACGCCATCTGCCCGGGCTGGGTGCTCACGGCGCTGGTGCAGAAGCAGATCGACGACCGCGCCAAGGCTTCCGGCAAGACGGTGCGCGAGGAAGAGATCGCGCTGCTGTCGGAGAAGCAGCCGATGCACCAGTTCACCCGGCCGGAGAGCGTCGGCGCGCTGGCGGTGTTCCTGTGCGGCGACGCGGCCGCCAGCATTACCGGCGCGGCCTATTCGATCGACGGCGGCTGGGTCGCGCAGTGAGCGCGCGGAACGGTTGCGCCCAATGATCAAATCCCTCGTGCGCGCCCTTCGCGGCGAACCGTCGCCGCCGAAGCCCAAGCGCATCAATCTGGCGCTGCAAGGCGGCGGCGCGCATGGCGCCTTCACCTGGGGCGTGCTCGATCATCTGCTGGAAGACGGCAGGCTCGAGATCGAGGGCATCACCGGCGCGTCGGCCGGCGCCATCAACGCCGTGCTGCTCGCCGACGGGCTGGTGCGCGGCGGACGCGAGGAGGCGCGCAAGCGACTGGCCGATTTCTGGCGCGCGGCCAGCCTCGGCGGCGGCCTGCCCGAGGTGCAGCGCAAGGCCATCGACCGGCTGTTCTCGTTCCTGCCGCTGGAAGATTCGCCGATGGGCATCTGGTTCAAGGCGGTGTCGCAATATCTGTCGCCCTACGATTTCAACCCGCTCAACATCAATCCGCTGAAGGATCTGATCGAGCGCTTCGTCGATTTCGACGCGATCCGCAAATGCCAGACCCCGCAGCTGTTCGTCACCGCCACCAATGTGCAGACCGGGCGCCTGCGCATTTTCCCGCACGACAAGATCACCGCCGACGCCATCCTCGCCTCCGCCTGCCTGCCGCTGCTGTTCCGCGCGGTCGAGATCGACGGCGTGCCCTACTGGGACGGCGGCTATCTCGGTAACCCGTCGATCTTCCCGCTGTTCTCAAAGACGCAGAGCGAGGACGTGCTGCTCATCCAGATCAATCCGCTGGTGCGCCACACCACGCCGACCTCCAGCCAGGACATCGTCAACCGGCTCAACGAGATCACGTTCAATTCCCCGCTGATGGGCGAGCTGCGCGCCATCCAATTCGTGACGCGTCTGATCGACGAGGGCCGCCTGCCGCGCGGGACCGGGCACGGCAAGTACCGGCGCATCAACATGCACAGAATCGCACTCGATGGCTCCGCCAAGCAGCTCAACGCCGGCAGCAAGCTCAACACCGACTATGATTTCTTCGAGCTGCTGCGCACCAATGGCCGGCGCGCGGCGCGGCGCTTCCTCGACGCGCATTTCGACGATATCGGCGTGCGCGGCACCGTCGACTTGCAGGCGGAAGTCAGCGCCGAATGGGCGTGATATAATACGCCGCATGACCACAGGCCCGCTGCTCACCGCCGAGATCGGCCAGACGCTGCTCGACATCCGCGTCGCCGACATCACGACCCTGGAGGTGGGAGCAATCGTCAATGCCGCCAACCGCTCGCTGCTGGGTGGCGGCGGGGTCGACGGCGCCATCCATCGCGCGGCCGGGCCTGATCTATACGAGGAGTGCAAGACGCTTGGCGGCTGCGCCACCGGCAGCGCCAAGATCACGCGCGGTTACCGGATCAAGTCGCGCCACGTCATCCATGCGGTCGGGCCGGTGTGGCATGGCGGCGGCTCGGACGAGGAAGCGCTGCTGGCGAGCTGCTATCGGAGCGCGCTCGATCTCGCCGCCGCCCATGCGTTGACCTCGATCGCCTATCCGGCGATCTCCACCGGCATCTATGGCTTTCCCGCCGATCTGGCCGCCCGCGTCGCGGTCGGCACGGTGGCGTCGGAACTGGCAGCCAGCCCCCGCGGCATTACCCGCGTCATCTTCTGCTGCTTCTCGCCGGACAGCGCCGAGCACCACATGAATGCGCTCGCGGAATTGGGGCTGGTGTAGATGGCCTCGTGTCCCGGACGCAATGCAGCACGAAGTGATGCACCGCTTGTCCGGGACACGAGTCAGAGTTTCGGCGCCACGTCCAGCCGCACAATCCAGTTCTCCATGCCGGGCTGGGCCGCCGGGTAGAGCTTCAGCACCTCCGGATCGTGCCCCGGCACGATGTGCTGGCGCGAGCTCGCCAGCTTCTGGATCGTCTTATAGCCCTCGAGCGTGTCGCCGACGGAATAGGTGATCGGGAACACGCGGCCTTCGTCGATATGCGAGTACAGATGGATGCAGTCGGATGACAGCACCACGACGCCGCGCTGGGTCTTGACCCGCACGCATTGCAGGCCCTTGGAGTGGCCGCCGATCTTGTGCACGCTGACGCCGGGCGCCAGTTCCTCGGCACCGTCGTGGAATTCGCAACGATAGGCAAACACCTTGCTCACCATGGCGTGCACGTCGCGCTCGCTGAACGGAATGCGCAGCGTTGGGTGGCACATGCAGCGGCCGGTGGCGTAAGCCATCTCGGTGTCCTGCAGATGATAACGCGCCTTGGGGAACAGTTCGTAATTGCCGGCGTGATCCCAATGCATGTGGGTGGCGATCACGTTCTCGACCGTGTCGGGCTCGATCCCGAGCGCCTTCATCCCCTCGTCGACTGGATGCAACAGCTTGCGCCCGCGCTCCTTGGCGGCGACCTCGTCGAAGCCGGTATCGACGACGAAAACGCCGTGCGGGCCCTTAATCACCCAGACGTAATAGGAAATCGAGGTCAGCTCGTCGTGCGGATCGCCGAAGATATAATTCTCCGAGCGCATCCGCGAATGGCTGGCGTAGCAGACGGCATAGACCTCGTGGATGTCGTCGCTCATGGCTTCTTCCCCACGATGACGCCGGCGCGGCGCTCGATCATCTTGACGATGACGGTGAAATCCGAGTCGCCGCCGAATTCCGTATTGGTCAGCTCCCATTGATCGAGCACGGCGCTCATCACATGATTGGGAACATCCAGCGCCCTGGCTTCCTCGGCGCACAGCCGCACGTCCTTAAGCATCAGCGCGGTGGCAAAGCCGTAGTTGAACGTGCGTGGCAGCACCGCCTGCGGAAATTTTCCGTCGGAGGCGGTGGTGCGGCCGGAGCCGGCATTGATCACGTCGATCATCGCAGCCGGATCGAGCCCGGCCTTGACGCCCATCGCGACCGCTTCCGAGGTCGCCGCCATGGCGGTGGCGGAGAGGAAATTATTGGCGAGCTTCATGGTCTGCGCCATGCCGGGCTTGTCGCCGATGATGAAGACCTTGCCGAACACGGCGAGCGCATCCTTCACCACGTCGATATCGGCCTTTGGCCCTGAGACCATCACTGCCAGCGTGCCCTTCTTGGCGCCGCCGACGCCGCCGCTCACCGGCGAATCGATCTGCACGATGTTCTTCTTGGCCAGCGCCGCGCAGATTTCCGCCGCCACGCGCGCGCCGGTGGTGGACAGATCGACGAAGCGTTTCACGCGCTTGCCGTGGATGACGCCGCCTTCGCCGGTAGCGACCTTCATGGAGATCTGCAGCGACGGCAGACTCGCCATCACGGTCTCGACCCGGTCGGCGACATCCTGCGGCGACGAGGCCAGCTTGGCTCCGAGCGCCACCAGCGGCGCCACCGCGTCGTTGCGCGTGTCGTAGACGACGAGCTTGTGGCCGGCCTCGATCAGCCGGCGCGCCATCGGCTGCCCCATATTGCCCAGTCCGATAAAGCCGATGTCCATATGTTTTCTCCCGGAAACGACTGTAACCTTATGCCGGCTTGCCGCCGAATTCCTTGCGCACCATGTCGCTATGCTGGCCGAGCGCCGGCACCGCGCCAAACTTGCGCGGCACGCCGTCATGGATCGCCGACGGCGCCGGCATGCTGGCCGGGCCGGTTGGGGTATCGACGCTGATGCGCCGCAAATGTGGATGCCGGGCCAGCAAATTCAGATCGTTGATGACGCCGAAGGCGATATCGTAGCGTGCGAGCTTGTCCACCAGCGGCTCGACATCCATGGACGCAAACGCCGCGGCGACGCGGCCATCGGTCTCGGCCCGGCGCTTCACCCGCTCGACATTGGTAGCGAAGTTCGGATCTTCGGCGAGCGCCTTGTCGCCCATCACATGCTCGGCCAGGATGCGCCATTCGCGGTCGTTCTGGATCGAGATCAGCACGTCGCCGCCGTCGCGCGTCTTGAAGGCGCCGTAGGGCGAGATCGAGGTGTGCGCCAGCCCGATGCGCTTCGGCGTATCGCCGCCCTCATGCTGCAGCAGCGGCACGGCCATCCAATCGACCATGGCATCGAACATCGAGATGGCGATGGCGGCGCCCTCGCCGCTACGGCCGCGCGCGATCAGCGCTTCCAGGATGGCCTCATAGGCGTTCATGCCGGCGGCGATGTCGACCACCGAGACGCCGGCGCGCGCCGGCGCTTCCGGCCCGCCGGTGATCGAGGAGAGCCCCGATTCGGCCTGGATCAGCATGTCGTAGGCCTTGCGCTGGGCGTAAGGCCCGCTCTCGCCGTAACCGGAGATCGAGCAGCAGATCAGCCGCGGATAGGCTTGGCGCAGACGCGTGAATGCAAAGCCGAGCTTGGCCAGCGCGCCGGGCTTGAGGTTCTGCACGAACACGTCGGCCTTGCCGAGCATGGCCTCGAGCAGCGCCTTGTCGTCCGGTTTGGCCAGATCGAGCACCACCGACTGCTTGCCGCGGTTGAGCCAGACGAAATAGGCGCTCTCGCCATGCGCCAGCGCGTCGTAGCGGCGGGCGAAGTCGCCCTCCGGCCGCTCGACCTTGATCACGCGCGCGCCGGCATCGGCCAGCTTGCAGGTGCAATGCGGCGCCGCCACGGCTTGTTCGACGGAGACGACGAGGAGGCCTTCGAGTGGCAACGGCATTTCAATACGACCGCGGCAGGCCGAGCACGTGCTCAGCCAGATACGACAGGATCATGTTGGTGGAGATCGGTGCCACCTGGTAGAGCCGAGTTTCGCGGAACTTGCGCTCGACGTCGTATTCCTCGGCGAAGCCGAAGCCGCCATGGGTCTGCACGCACATGTCGGCGGCAAACCACGAGGCGTCGGCGGCGAGCAGCTTGGCCATGTTCGCCTCTGGCCCGACGTCGCGGCCTTCTTCATATTTGCGCGCGGCCTCGCGCACCATCAGCTCGGCGGCGCGCATCTGCGCATAGGCGCGCGCGATCGGAAACTGCACGCCCTGGTTCTTGCCGATCGGCCGGCCGAACAGTTCGCGCTCCTTGGCATAGGCGCTGGCCTTTTCGATGAACCATTTGGTGTCGCCGATGCACTCGGCCGCGATCAGGATGCGCTCGGCGTTCATGCCGGCCAGGATGTAGCGGAAGCCCTGGCCCTCCTCGCCGATCAGGTTCTCGGCCGGCACGCGCAGGTCGTCGAAGAACACCTGCGTGGTGGCATGGTTCATCATGGTGCGGATCGGGCTAATGGTCATGCTGGTGCCCTGCGCCAGCCGCATGTCGACCAGGAACACCGACAGCCCGTCGGTGCGTTTCTTGGTCTTCTCTTTGGGCTCGGTGCGCGCCAGCAGCAGCATCAGGTCGGAATGCTGGGCGCGCGAGGTCCAAAGTTTCTGACCGTTGATGACGTAGTGATCGTTGCCCTCGCGCCGCGCCGTGGTGCGCAAGGACAGCGTGTCGGTGCCTGACGTCGGTTCGGTTACGCCGAAGACCTGCAGCCGCAATTCGCCGCTGGCGATCTTGGGCAAATATTGCTGCTTCTGCTCGGCATTGCCGTGCCGAAGAATCGTTCCCATCGTGTACATCTGCGCGTGGCAGGCCGCACCATTGCAGCCGGCGGCGTGGATTTCCTCCAGGATGGCGGCGGCGGCGCTGATGCTCAGCCCGCTGCCGCCAAACTCTTCCGGGATCAGCGCGGCGAGATAGCCGGCTTGCGTGAGCGCGGTGACAAATTCGGTCGGATAGGCGCGCTCGCGGTCGAGCGCGCGCCAGTAGTCGCCGGGAAACTTGGCGCAGAGCGCGCGCACGCTCGCGCGGATGTCGGAATATTCGTCGGGTTCGGTGCTGCGTTTGGTCATGACGGTTTCACTTCGGCGCGGCCATTGTTGATGGCGATGACATCGCGCTCAATAGCACAGGCCCGAAAGCTTACCACTCCACCATCGCGCCAGATTTCGGTCCTTATGGTCTCGCCCGGGAATACCGGCGCCGAGAACCGCCCGGCCATCGTGGTCAGGCGCGCCGGGTCGTAACCGCAGACCGCCTTGAGCAGCGCATGGCCGGCAATGCCAAAGGTCGCAAGGCCGTGCAGGATTGGGCGCGGGAACCCGGCGGCTAAAGCAAATTCCGGGTCGGCATGCAGCGGATTGACGTCGCCGGACAGCCGGTAAATCAGCGCCATTTCCGGCCGGGTCGGCATGTCGCAGACAAGATCGGGCGCGCGTTGCGGCAGCGCGTGCGGCGGCATGTCGCGCCTGGTCGCGTCCTTTGTCCCTTCCTTGGGCCCACCAAAGCCGCCGTCGCCGCGGCAAAATGTCGTTTGCGTCAAGGTCGCCAATAGATCGCCGGTTGCTTTGTCGCTGATCTCGCGCACGGAATAGATCAGCGCACCCTTGTCCTCGCCCTTGTCCACCACATCCACGATCCGGATACGTCCGACCACCACGCCTTGCGGCGCGATCGGGCGGTGCAGCACGACGCCGGCTTCGCCGTGGACGACCTTGCTCCAGGTAATGCCGAGACTGGGCTCGCGCAGCCAATAGGCCGAGTAGGCCAGCATGAACGCGTAGGTCGGCAGCACCTTCAGGTTCTTCTCATAGACGAAGGCGAGTTCATCGGCGTTGAGCGGGTCCTGGCCAAGCCCGAGGCCGAGCGCATAAAGCATGCAATCCTTCGGGCCGTAGCTTTGCTCGACGGCAGGGATTTCTAGCGCCAGCAATTTTTTGTAGTCGAGCGGCATTACGCAACTCTCGCCTTGATCAGCCCCAAACTTCGTTCGCGATTTCAACGATCATGCGCAACTTCGCCCATTGCTCGTCCTCGGCCAGCACGTTGCCTTCCTCGGTGGAGGCGAAGCCGCATTGCGGCGACAGACAAAGCTGGTCCAGCGGCACGAACTTGGCGGCCTGCTCGATGCGGCGCTTGATCTCGTCCTTCGATTCCAGCCGTCCGCTTTTCGAGGTGACCAGGCCGAGCACCACCGTCTTGTCCTTCGGCAGCAGCCGCAGCGGCTCGAAGCCGCCGGCGCGGTCGCTGTCGTATTCCATGAAGAAGCCGTGCACCTTGATCTTGTCGAACAGGATTTCCTGCACCGCCTCGTAGCCGCCGGCACCCATGTAAGTCGATTTGTAGTTGCCGCGGCACATATGCATGGTGATGGTCATGTCGGATGGAATATCCGACATCGCGGTGTTGATCAGATCGGCATAGAGCGCGCCGAGCCGTTCCGGATCGTCGCCGCGGTCTTTCATCTGCTGGCGATATTTCGGATCGCACAGCATGGCGATGAACACCTCGTCGAGCTGCAGATAGCGGCAGCCGGCATCGGCGAAACCGCGCACCGCTTTTTTATAGGCCTGGCCGAGATCGACGAAGAAGGCGTCCATGCGCGGATAGATTTTCTGATCGATCGGCGTGCGCATCGGCCGCCCGTAAATCGCCGAGGGCGCCGGAATGGTGATCTTGGGCGTGCGCTTGGTGTGCGCGGCGACGAATTTGAAATGCTCGATCATCGGATGCTTGGCGGAGCCGAGCTTGCCGGTGACCTTGACGCCCTCATTGCGCGTGGTCACCGCGGCGAAGGCGACGCCGGTGTCCATCACGTGCTTCTCGACGCCGTCGAGACCCCAAAGGAAATCGAGATGCCACCAGGAACGGCGGAATTCGCCGTCGGTGATCGATTGCAGGCCGGCCTCCTCCTGCTTCTTGATAACGCGCTCGATCTCGCGGTCTTCCACCGCCTTGAGCGCGGCGGCGTCGATCTCAGCCCTAGCGCGCCGCTCGCGCGCCTGCTTCAGGGCGGCAGGACGCAACAGGCTGCCGACATGATCGGCGCGAAACGGCGGCTTGGTTCGCATACTCATGACGCTACCCCCCACACTTCCTCGGCCACTTCCACGATCGTCCTGAGCTTCGCCCATTGCTCGTCCTCGGCCAGGATATTGCCTTCCTCGGTGGAGGCGAAGCCGCATTGCGGCGACAGACACAGGTGCTCCAGCGGCACGAACTTGGCCGCCTGTTCGATGCGGCGCTTGAGCTCGTCCCTGGATTCCAGCCGTCCCGACTTCGAGGTCACCAGACCCAGTACCACGGTCTTGCCCTTGGGAACGAACCGCAGCGGCTCGAAGCCGCCGGCGCGGTCGCTGTCGTATTCCATGAAGTAGCCATGGACATTGATGGTGTTGAACAGGATTTCCGCCACCGGCTCGTAGCCACCCGAGGCCACGAAGGTGGACTGGAAATTGCCGCGGCACAGATGCATGGCGGTGGTCATGTCGGGCGGAATATCCGAGATCGCCGCGTTGATCATGCCGGCATAGATCGCGGGCAGTTGTTCGGGATCGTCGCCGCGGTTGGCGACCTGCGCGCGCAGCTTGGAATCGCACAGATAGGTGAAATTAACCTCGTCGAGTTGCAGATAGCGGCAGCCTTGATCGGCGAAACCGCGCACGGCTTTGCGGTAGGTCTGCCCGAGATCGCGGTAGAAATCGGCCATGTCCGGATAGATCGTCTCCGGCACGGCGTCGCGCCCGTAGCGGAAATGCAAGCTTGACGGCGACGGGATCGTCATCTTCGGCATAACGCGCGTGTGCGCTTTGACGAATTTGAAATGCTCGAGCATCGGGTGGCCGGAAAACGTGCCGAGCGGGCCTACGACGCGCAGCATCATCGGCTTCGGGTTCGGTCCCTGGAACTTGATCTTGCGCTCGCCGAGATAGGCTTCCACGCCGTCTAGGCTCCCAAGGAAATCGTAGTTCCAGAAAGCGCGACGGAATTCGCCGTCGGTGACCGCGCGCAAGCCGATGTCTTCCTGTCGCTTGATGATCTTGACGATCTCGTCGTCTTCGATCGCCTTCAGCTCTTCCGCGCCAATGTCACCCCGTTCGCGCCGAGCGCGCGCCTGTTTCAGCGGGCCTGAGCGCAACAGGCTGCCGACATGATCGGCGCGGAACGGCGGCTTGGTGCGTTTCATGGTGTGAATCGGCACTTGCTTTCTTATCCCTCCCCCGCAAGCGGGGGAGGGATAAGGAAACGGCCGGCGCCTGTGGGACGCCGGCCGCTGATATTGCCGCGAAATGGGCGAACGCCAAGTTTTATTTCACGAGCGCCTTTTCGTACGGGTAGATCACATCGCCGGTCTTGAACTGCGGCGGATAGACGATCACCTCGGTCTTCAGATCGCGGAAGTCTTCGACGGTATTGCCCTTGATGTTCTGGAACTGGGCCGCCATCGTACGCTCCACCGCCCACTCGCCCTGCTTGCCGAATTTCACGTCGCCGACCACGGTCTTGAACGTGGTCTTGCGGATGTAGTCGGCGAGAACGTCGTCATTCAGGCTCTTGGTGGCGGCGATGGCGTCGCCGAGCACCTGCACATAGGCATAGGCCCAGACCGGCATATAATAGCCGAGCGGATCGACGCCCTCGGCGCCCGCGCGCGCCTGGTACTTCTTCAAGAGCTCGAGCGAACCCGGAAATGCCATCGACTTGACCGGTATCCAGGTTTCGAAATTGACCAGACCGTTGAGCATTGGTCCGAGCTGGGTCTTGAACACGGTCGCCTGCAGGCCGACCATGGCGCCACCCCACATCTTCGGCTTGAAGCCGACTTCGTGCATGGCCTTGACCATGCCGACGGAGTCGAGCGGATAGGAGCAGATCACCAGCAGATCCGGATTCAAGGCCTGGATCGCGCGCACGATCGGGGAGAAGTCGGTGGTCGATGGCGGATAGGTCTTATTGTAGACGATCTTGAAGCCGGAATCCTTGGCATTCTCCGCCGCGCCCTCGCAGGCGTTGCGGCCGAATTCGGCGTCCGCCATCGCGATCGCGATGGTCTGCGGCTTGGGCTTCTGCACCTCGGCCACCTTGAAGAAGCCGCGCGTGAAGGCCGGCTTCGGTGTCGGGCCGTTCGGGATCATCGAGAAATATCTTGAATAGTTGAAGGTCTCGTTGATGCCGGTGCCGAACAGGCTGACGAACAGCTTCTTCCTCTGGATCGCGATCGGCATCGCCGGCCCGATCTGGCCGGAGGCATAGCCGCTGACGATCAGATCGACTTTGTCGATATCGAGCAGCTTGGTGTAGATGCCGGGCACCTGCGACGGGTTGCTCTGGTCGTCGAAGTAGACCAGCTTGACCGGACGGCCGAGCAGCCCGCCTTTGGCATTGACGTCGTCTTCCCAGATCTTCATCGCTAGCAACGACGACTTGCCGTTGGCCGACAGCGGGCCGGTCAGCGACATGCCAAAGCCGATCTTGATGGGCTCTTTGGCCGGTGCTTGGGCTTTGGCCGGCACCGTAGTGAACAGCAGCGCGGCGGCGGCGACCGACAGCGCCAGACGGCTTATACTAAGCCATTGCGATCTCGTAGACATTTCCTTCCCTCCCGGTTGAACCCAGAATACCGCGTCAGTGACTTGAGCCTGATCGACGGTATCCCTCGTGGACGATGCTAGACGGCCGGCGGCCGCCCCAACTTGCGAAAAATCAATTCCGGCCCCAGACTTCGTCGGCCAACTCGACGATCATTTTCAGCTTAGCCCATTGCTCCTCCTCGGCCAGCACATTGCCTTCCTCGGTGGAGGCGAAGCCGCATTGCGGCGACAGGCACAGCTGGTCGAGCGCGACATATTTGGTGGCCTCGTCGATGCGGCGCTTGATGTCGTCGCGCGGCTCCAGCCGCCCGCTCTTACTGGTGACGAGGCCGAGCACCAGCTGCTTCTTGCCCTTGGGGAAGAAGCGCAGCGGCTCGAAACCGCCGGCACGCTTGCTGTCGTATTCCAGGAAATAGCCGTTGAGATTGGTGTCGTTGAACATCACCTCGGCCACCGGCTCGTAACCGCCCTCGGCGATCCAGGTGGAGCGGAAATTGCCGCGGCAGGAATGCATGGTAACGACCATATCGGCCGGCTTGCCTTCCAGCGCCATGTTGATCATGCGCGCGTAAATTTTCGGCAATTTGTCTGGATCGTCGCCGCGCGCGCGCGATTGCGCCCGCTCGTTGGCGTCGCACATCATCGCCCAGGTCGTGTCGTCGAGTTGCAGATAACGGCAGCCGGCGGCGGCGAAGGCCTGCACCGCATCGCGGTAGGCACGTCCGAGGTCGTCGAAGAAGGCATCGAGGTCGGGATAAACCTGTTTGCTGACCGAGACGCGGCCTTGCCGGAAATGCAGCACGCCGGGCGCCGGGATCGTCATCTTCGGCACGACGCGGCAATGCTGTTGCAAGAATTTAAAATGTTCGATGTGCGGGTGCCCGGCTAAGCCGATTTTGCCCACGGTGCGCACGCTTTCGGCCTTGGTATCGACGCCGTGAAACTTGATGCCTTTGTCGGTGAAATAGAATTCGATCCCTTTCAGCGAGCGGAAGAAATCGAAATGCCACCAGGAGCGGCGGAATTCGCCGTCGGTGGCGAGCTTGAGGCCGACCTCCTCCTGCTTCTTGATGATCTTTTCGATCTCGCGGTCTTCCACCGCCTTCAGCGCGTCGGCGGAAATTTCTTCCTTGGCGAATTGCGCGCGCGCCTGTTTCAGCGGTGCCGTGCGCAGCAGGCTGCCGACCATATCGGCGCGGAAGGGCGGCAGGTTGCGTTGCGTCACTTGCCCCACACCTCTTCCGCTACCTCGACGATCATGCGCAGCTTGGCCCATTGCTCGTCCTCGGCCAGCACATTGCCTTCCTCGGTGGAGGCGAAGCCGCATTGCGGCGACAGACAGAGCTGGTCGAGCGCGACATATTTGGTCGCCTCCTCGATGCGCTTCTTGATGTCGGCGCGCGGCTCCAGCCTGCCTGATTTGGACGTCACCACGCCGAGCACGACGATCTTGTTGCCCTTCGGCAGAAAGCGCAGCGGCTCGAAACCGCCGGCGCGCTCTGAGTCGTATTCCAGGAAGTAGCCGTCGTAGTTGCACTTGGCCAGCAGGTTCTCGGCCACCGGCTCGTAGCCGCCGGAGGCAATCCAGGTCGAACGGAAATTGCCGCGACAGACATGGGTGGTGATGGTCATGTCGGCGGGCTTGGCCACCAACGCCTTGTTGATGCAGGCGGTGTAGGTGTCTTGCAGATGGTCGACGTCGAGGCCGCGGTCGCGCGCCTTCTTCAACTCCTCCTTGGAGCAGAGATAGGCCCAGGCGGTGTCGTCCCATTGCAGATAGCGGCAGCCAGCGTCGTAGAAGGCGCGGATCGCTTTTTGGTAAGCCGCGGCGAGATCGTCGAAGATATCGTCGCGGCTCTTGTAGACCTGCGCATTGACCGCGCCGGGCTCGAGCCGGAAATGCATCACGCTCGGCGCCGGGATCGTCATCTTCGGCACCGTCTTGGTGTGGCTTTTAAGGAATTTGAAATGCTCCAGCATCGGGTGATTGGAGAAGCCGATCTTGCCGGTGACCTTGATGCTCTGCATCTTGGTCTGCACGCCCTGGAACTGGATGCCGTGGTCGAGCTCGTAGAGCTCGACGCCGTCCAGCATGCTGAAGAAATCGAAATGCCACCAGGCGCGGCGGAATTCGCCGTCGGTGGCGAGCCTGAGGCCGACCTCCTCCTGCTTCCTGATGATCTTCTCGATCTCGCGGTCCTCGACCTCTTTGAGCTGAGTCGCGCTGATGGCGCCCTTCTCGCGTTGCGCGCGCGCCTGCTTGACCGACGCGGTGCGCAGAATGCTGCCGACATGATCGGCGCGGAATGGCGGCTTGGTTCGTTGCGTCATGGTGTCCTCCGATAGCGCCTGCCAGCCTTAAGGCCGCGGGTCATTTTCATTTTGTTGCGCATGATCTCGTCCGAAATCCGGTATCCACTTTTCGGGATCATGCGCTATTGGATTGAGCCATAGCATGGCTGACGGCAATGCGTCCTGCCGCCGCATCGCATGCGTAGCGGGCGGTCTGCAAGACCCCGCCGAAGGAAAAATAATGCGGGCTGGCCTCGCCAATTCCTGGGGCAACGTCCAGCGCGGCCAGAATAGCATCCGGCCCGACATTGCCGAGCAACCCGGCACCGGCGCCCGAGGCGAGGCCGCGCAACGAGGCATTCACGCCGCAGCGCTTGGCGTAACGCAACAGCGCGGTCAGGCTGGTCGGTCCAACCATGCCGACCTTCACCGGCACCGCGATGCCGCAGGCGCGCAGGCGCTTGAGCCAGGCGACCACCGCGTCGGGTGAAAATGAGAACTGGCTGACGATATGCACGCGCAAGCCGGCCGCGCGCGCCGTGGCGATCTTCTGGTCGAGCGCAGCTTCCATCCGGTCCGGCGGTATGCGGGCATGGCCTTCCGGGTAGCCGGCGATGCCGATCTCCTCGATGCCGGCCTCGCGCAGCCGGCCTTTCTGGATGACCGCCAGCGCATCAGGGAAAGCGCCGGCCGTGTCGACGTCGCCGCCGATCACCAGCAGCCGTCTGACATCAGCCTCTGCGTGCAGCCTGGTCAGCAAGTCCTGCAAATCGGCAGCCGCAGGAATGCGCCGCGCCGCGATATGCACGACCGGCTCCAGGCCGCCTTTGCGCAATAAGGCCGACCCGGCCACCAGCTCCTGCGCTGTGAGCGTCGGCACCGCGGAGAAATAGACAGGCGTGCCGCGCGGCAGTATGTCGGCCAGCGCGGCGATCTCGGCCGCGCTCGGCCGCGTGGCTTCCAGCGAAAAATCTGCCGACAACATGCTCACTCCCGCCGATGGGAGATCACGAAGGACTCGTCGTAGAACCACAGGCCGCCGTGCTGCTGCAGCACCGCGCGCGTCGCCTCGATATAGCGGCGGTCGCTATGCACGTCCGACAGCCGGTCGTCCTCGATCTGCGCAACATAGACCGCCGCATTCCAGGCGGCCAGCAGCGTGGAGGTGCCGATCGAGGCGGAAACTTCCGACGGCAGCGTGTGCATGTCGTAGCGGAACAGCGAACGCTGATCGGAATAGGTGTTGAAGTTGAGATCGCGGCCGGCCGGCCCCAGCTCCTGCTTCACCGCCTTGAGCAGGTCGTGGCGGCTGTGCACGAACGGATGATCGTTCGGCCAGACTTTGTGGATGATCTCCATGCCGGGATCGTGGCCGTAGGAATGCATCGCGATCATGCGGCCGCCGGAACCGAGCGCGCGGGCGAGCGGCGCCAGCACGCGCTTGGCCTTGAACTCGAGCGAGGCGCGGGCGCGATAGGGCTGCGAGGCGATGACCAGATCGTAGTCGGCGACGGTGCCGCCCGGCTTGGGCACGATCTGGTCGAGCAGGAAGCGGTGGTCGGCGCGGTAGATCACCAGGATGACCGGGCGCTCATAGACCGGGTTGCCGCTCTTGGGCGAGACGCGCGCCTTCCAGTTCTCGGCCAGGAACGGCTCCAGCGCGGTGATCTGCTGCTCGAAGCTGTGGCCGGTGTTGCCCTCCATCGGCAGCTCTTTCCACACCAGGCTGGCAGCGGCGCTGAGCGACTTCACCGCCAGCCAGGGCGCCTCGGCATAAGCGAGATTGGTGAGCACCAGCACCGTGGAGGGATGCTCGATGAAGCGGTCCGCCATCTTGTGCAGCGTGAGACGGATATCCTCGACGCTGATCTCCTTGCCGACGATATAGAACGGCATGGTTGGGAAACGGTCGTGCATCGTGCGCATCACGCGCGCCAGCACGGTGCCGTCGCCGACGCCGGCATCGAACACGCGCACCGCCGGCGGACGCGGATGGATATTGGCGAGCTCGAGCCCGACGCGTTGCGCGGTTTCCCACTTCTCGCTGCAGGTATTCACGAACAGCAGATATTTCTGCCGGTTGTCGAAGAAGCGGAAATTGCGCTGCGGATCGTCGCTGGCCTGGCCGGAGGCGACCGGCGGCGCCGGCGGCGTCAACACCGGCAACGCCGGCGGCGGCGGCGCGTCGAACAGCACGCGGCGTCGCCCCGGCGCGGCATCGGCGTTGCGCGCCATGAAGGCGCGGATGCGTTCCAGCGTGTCGGTGGTGATACGGCCGCCATTGCGCAGGCGGCTGGCCAGCTTGCCGTCGTTGACGGCGCGGCGGCCGAAGGTGGATTCGGCCAAGCCGCGCTGACGGCAGAATTCGCCGATTTCCTGAAGGATAATCTCGTTCATGCTGGCGTTTCCTGTCCGGCTCTGATGGCCGTTGCAGGTCGAAAGACAACCAACTCCGCGCTGGTTCGTCAACCACAAAAGCAGTAGTTAGAAAGTTGGGCGAAATGGGTGGGCAATAACCAACTAGCCAAAAGCCCATTTAATCGGACATCACAATTTGCTGGAAAACTACCGTTCGGCTTCTTGCCCAAGAATACGGGCAATTTCCCACGTTTCAGGCAAAGGCGTGGGCACGAGTGGGTAGGCCGCCGCCCTCAATCGCGCGCAAATGGCGGGGAAAGCCGCCGCACCGGTCTAGATGTCGAAGAAAACCGTCTCGTTTTCGCCCTGGACGCGGATATCGAAGCGGTAGACCGCGATCTCCCCGCGCATCTCCTTGTGGGCAATGAGCGTGCCGCGGCGGTCGGCCGGCACCAGCGTCAGGATGGGATCCGCGCTGTTGGCCGCCTCGTCGGCGAAATAGATGCGGGTGTAGATCTGCCGCAGCATGCCGCGCGAGAAGATGCAGACCACGATATGCGGCGACTGCGGCTTGCCGTCGGGGCCGGGCACCACGCCCGGTTTGACGGTGTCGAAGCTGTAGACCCCCGCCTTATCGGTGGCGGTGCGGCCGAAGCCCTTGAACTTGGCGTTCGGCCGCGCACCGCGGTTGTCGCGCGGATGCGCGTAGCGCCCTTGTCCGTCGGCTTGCCAGATCTCGATCATGGCGTCGTTGATCGGCAGCCCGTCGCCGTCGAGGATGCTACCCTCGATGCGGATGCGGGTGCCGGTGGCGTCCGGCGTCACCAGATCGGCGCCGACGGTTTCCTTCCAGTCGTAGCCCGAGTTCGGCTTCCAGTCGCAGCGGCTGTGCGGCGCCAGGCCATAAGCGAAGAACGGGCCGACGGTTTGTGAGGGCGTGATGTCAGACATTAATGTTGTTCCGTATGTACCGGGGTCTGTTCGCGACCGCGCAGCACGATATCGAAGCGGAAGCAGAGCGCCCAATCGGGAACCGTGTTCTCCAGATCGAAGCTGGAGACCATGCGCAGGCGGGCCTTCTCGTCGGCGACCGAATTGAAGATCGGGTCGAACGGGAACAGCGGGTCGCCGGGAAAATACATCTGCGTCACCAGCCGAGACACGAACGACTGGCCGAACACTGAGAAGTGGATGTGATTGGGGCGCCAGGCATTGCGGTGATTGCCCCAGGGATAGGCGCCGGGCTTCACCGTGATGAAGCGGTAATAACCCTTCTTGTCGGTGACGGTGCGCCCCGCGCCGGTGAAGTTCGGATCGAGCGGGGCCGGATGCTGGTCGACATTGTGCACGTAGCGGCCGCAGGCATTGGCCTGCCAGATTTCCACCAGCGAATCGACGACCGGGCGCTTGTCCTCGTCATAGACGTGGCCGTGCACGATGATGCGCTCGCCGAGCGGCTCGCCCTTGTGCTGCTTGGTGAGATCGGCATCGCCCTCCTGCACCGCGTCGTGGCCGTAGACCGGGCCGGTGAGCTCCGACAGCGTGTGCGGCACAATGATCAGCGGCTTTCCCGGCGAGCGCTTGACCGTGCTTTTGTATTCCGGCGACAGATGCTTGGGATAAACGCTGAGGCTTTCCCTGGGATAAATGAACGTCATTCTGGTTGTCCCTGACTTTTCCTTATTGTCATTGGCTCTTAGCTTGTTTGCGCATGATCTTATCCGAAAACCGGTTCCCATCCCCGATCAGGTCGAGGACATGCTTTTCGGGATCATGCGCTAAACCCGTTCGATGGCAAGCGACACGCCCTGACCGACGCCGACACATAAAGTGGCCAGTGCGCGCTTGCCGCCGCGCTCTTCTAAACCATGCACCGCCGTCAGCGCCAGCCGCGCACCCGACATACCGAGCGGATGGCCGAGCGCGATGGCGCCGCCATGCGGGTTGACCTGCTCGGCATCGTCGGCAAGCCCGAGCTGGCGCAGGCAGGCCAGCGACTGCGAGGCGAAAGCCTCGTTGATCTCGATCAGATCGTAGTCGCCGATCTTGTGATCGAGGCGGGCCATCAGCTTGCGCGTCGCCGGCACCGGGCCGATGCCCATGATGCGCGGCGGCACCCCCGCCGAGGCCATGCCGAGAATGCGCGCCCGCGGCGTTAGTCCATGCACCTTTACCGCCGCTTCCGACGCAAGGATCATGGCGGCGGCGCCGTCGTTGACGCCGCTGGCGTTGCCGGCGGTGATGGTGCCGGGATTGCGCACGAACGGCTTGAGCTTGCTGAGCTGCTCGAGCGTGGTCTCGGGCCGTGGGTGCTCGTCTCTGTCGACCTTGATCACCTCGCCCTTGCGGCCGGGGATCTCGACCGCGACGATCTCCCGGGCGAAAAAGCCCGAGGCGATCGCTCGGCCTGCGCGCTGCTGCGAGCGGATGGCGAAGGCGTCCTGGTCGGCGCGCGTGATCTGGAATTCTTCCGCCACGTTC
Source organism: Hyphomicrobiales bacterium (assembly GCA_016185205.1). Lineage (GTDB taxonomy): Bacteria > Pseudomonadota > Alphaproteobacteria > Rhizobiales > Xanthobacteraceae > Pseudolabrys. The sequence continues at coordinate 169,454 of JACPOA010000031.1, forward strand.
TCGGCCGTCTCCGGCATGGAATCGACGCCGTATTGGCTCTTCATCAGCGGGTTGACGAAGCGCCAGCCGATGGTGGTGTCGAAAATCTCCACCGTGCGCGCGAAGGCTTCCGCGCTCTTTCCCTGCACGAAGGGCGCGCGCGTCATCGATTCGACGCCGCCGGCGATGGCGAAATCGATCTCGCCGGCGCGGATAGCGCGCGCGGCGGCACCGACCGCATCGAGCCCCGAGGCGCACGCTCGATTGAGCGTCAACCCCGGCACGCTGGTGGGAATTCCGGCCAGCAGCAGCGCCATGCGCGCGACGTTACGGTTGTCCTCGCCGGCCTGGTTGGCGCAGCCATAATAGACTTCGTCAAGCTTGGCCCAATCGACTTTGGGATTGCGCGCCATCAGCGCCTTGATCGGCACCGCGGCGAGATCGTCGGTACGCACCTTGGCGAGCGCGCCGTTATAGCGCCCGATCGGCGTGCGCACCGCATCGCAGAGAAATACGTCATGGGTTGTCATCACGCCGCCTCCGAATGTGCACGGTTGGTGCGCGCATGCAGCTCGCGCAGTACTTCGAGTTCGCGGGCCGTCGGCGGCGGCGTCTCCGCCACCTGGGCTGCAAATTTGACCGGCCAGCCGGTGTTGTCTTGCACCTGCTCGCGCGTCACGCCGGGATGCAGGGAGACGACCGTCATCTCCTTACTCTGCGCATCGGGCTCGAACAGCGCCAGATCGGTGATCAGCTTGGTCGGGCCCTTGGTCTTGACGCCGAGCCTGGCTCTACTGTCGCCGCCCGAGACATGGCCGATCGAGGTGACGAAATCGAGCCTGTCGACGAAGCTGCGCTTGCCCTGCGCCATGATGATGAAAATCTCGCCGCAGGAGGTGGCGATCTCGGGCGCGCCACCGCCGCCGGGCAGCCGCACCTTCGGCTTGTCGTAGGGGCCGACCACCGTCGTGTTGAGATTGGCGTATTTGTCGATCTGCGCGCCGCCCAGGAAGCCGACTTTGATGCGGCCGCCCTGCAGCCAGTAGCGGAACATCTCCGGCACCGGCACGGTGGTGAGCGCGGTCTCGCACAGTTCGCCGTCGCCGATCGAGAGCGGCAGCACATTCGGTTTGGTGGCGAGCGTGCCGGATTCGTAGATCAGCACGATGTCCGGCGCATGCGTGAGGCGGGCGAGGTTGGCCGCCGCCGAGGGCATGCCGATGCCGACGAAACAGACGTCGTCGTTCTTGAGTGCGCGCGCCGCCGCGATCGTCATCATCTCGTTCGGCTTGTAGTCGACCATGATATTCACTCCGCCGCCGCGCGCTGCTTGCGGGTATATTGGGCGAAGGCCTCGGGGCCTTTCTCCAACACGTTCGTCTTCATCCAGGCCAGGAACGTGTCGCGCTCGCGTGCGATATCATCCCATTTCTTGTAGAAGCTGTTGTTACGCGCGTAATAGCCCTGCGCATAGGACGGAAAGGCGCCGCCCGGCACCGCCACCACATGCTGAATCGTCCAGTGCGGCAGAATGACCGCGTTCAGACTGCGCGGCCCGAAATCCTCGACGATCTGCTCCACCGTCACCACCGAACGCTTGGATGCGAGCACGGCTTCCTTCTGCACGCCGAGCACGCCCTCGATCATCACATTGCCGGCTTTGTCGGCGCGCTGGGCATGGATCACCGCCACGTCGGGCCGGTGCGCCGGGATGGCGGCCAGCTCCTCGCCGGTGAACGGACAGATCACACGCTTGATCTTAGGATTCACCTTCGGCATGTCGCCGCCGATATAGCCGCGGAAGATGGCGCAGGGCAGACCGGCGGCACCGGCCTCATAGGCATTGGCCATGGCGGCGTGCGAATGCTCTTCCAGTTCGAGCTTTTGCGGCCAGCCGTTCTCGACCGCGTCCCTGAGGCGATGCAGCGAGCCGACGCCAGGATTGCCGCCCCAGGAAAATATCAGCCGATCCACGCAGCCCATGCCGATGAGCTGGTCATAGATCAGGTCCGGCGTCATGCGGATCAGCGTGAGCCGTTTGCGGCCCTGACGAATGATCTCGTGGGCGGCGGCGTGCGGTATCAGATGGGTGAAGCCCTCCAGCGCCACCGTGTCGCCGTCGCGCACGGCATCCTTGATGGCTTCGGACAGGGACGAAATACGCGCCATGCGAGACTGCTTCCGGGTTGCCGGTCCGTATTTACGGCTGCGCCCCGGCAGGGTCAAATGGGCCCACTCCGTGCTTCATGCAGGGCCTCGCCATGATTTCCGCCGCGCCGATTTTCACCATCCACGCCGAACTCGCACCCATGCTGCATTTCGGCCGCACGCCCTATGGCGAGCGCCGCGTGATCGGCATTCTCGGCGGTAGCGTGCGTGGGCCGAAACTCAATGGCCGCGTCCTGCCCGGCGGCGCCGATTGGCAGATCGTGCGCGGCGACGGCGCCGCCGACATCCAGGCGCGCTATACCATCGAGTCTGAGGTCGGCGCGCGCATACTAGTGCCCCGCTTCCGAAGTTCGTGATACATCGCTGCGCCCTCCGACACGAACTTCGGAAGCAATAGGGGCACTAGCAAATCTATGATTCAAGTGCCGCTTTCGATTTGAAGGTCCTGAATGAGATTGCAGCAAGCGGTGCAGGACCTTCAAATCGGCGGCACTTGTGTCGAGCGACGGGCTGCGGCACGGTCCGCCCGCGGTCATGGAGCGGCTGGCGCGCGGCGATAATGTCGATCCTTCGCTCTATTATTTCCGCACCGTGATGCGGTTCGAGACCGCCGACCACGCGGTCGACTGGCTCAACCGAATTCTTGGCCTGGCGCGCGGGCAGCGCGAGGCGAACGCCGTGCGGCTCGATGTTTATGAAGTGACTTGATCGTAAGCGGTCAGCCAAAATCGCGCAGCAATTCCATCAGCTGCGTGCGCCGCTTGGCTCCGACATGGTCGGCAAGGCGAGCTTCATGCTGCGCGGCCAGACTTTTGATCCGGACAAGCGCTTTTTCGCCATCCGCCGTCAGATGCAGGCAATGCGAGCGCGCGTCGCTGCCGGAGGCGCGCCGGCTGATCCATTTGCGCCGTTCCAGCTCGTGCAGCAGGCGGGCGAGACGCGCCCGCTCGATGCCGAGGGTCTGCCCGATCGCCGCCTGCGAGCGGCCCGGATTAGCTTCGATAACGAGCAGGACGGAATATTGCGCCGGACGCACCTTCATCGTGGCCAGCGTCTGGATGAAGTCCTGGAACACCCATATCTGCAGGCGGCGCAGGACATAGCCGAGATGATAGTCGAGCTGGCCCAAGGTCAGCTTGTTCAGCTTTTCCGCCCGCGCCGGCGATGCCGCCCTGCGGCGAAGCCCTGTCTTTGCCGTGCTCGCAACTGGTCGCCGACGCGTCATGAAGGTTCGCCTGGTTCGTTTCCGCTGCATTTCCTTAGCACAGCCAGCTTGACGTAGATTGTTGTCAATGACAACATTCTCCCGCCAATCCATAAAACGTCCTGCTGCCTAGGGAGGACCTCCATGCTGCAATCAACGAAATTGGCCGCGCTTCTTATTGCTCTGTCGCTAACGCCGGCGCTGGCCGAGATGAACGGCGCGCTCCGCATCGGCGTGCTCAACGACATGTCGAGCGTCTATGCCGACTTCCAGGGCCCGGGCTCGGTCGTTGCCGCCCAGCTCGCGGTCGAGGACTTCGCCAAGCAATCCAAACGCAGGATCGAGGTGATCTCGGCCGATCACCAGAACAAGCCCGATGTCGGCGCCGGCGTCGCGCGGCGCTGGCTCGACGTCGAAGGTGTCGACATGATCGTCGACATGCCGAACTCGGCGGTGGCGCTGGCGGTGGGCGATATCGTGAGGGACAAGAACAAGGTGGCGATCGGCTCCGGCGCCGGCACCGCGCTGCTCACCGGAGCGAAATGCTCGCCGAACTTCGTGCATTGGACCTACGACACCTGGGCCAACGGTCATGCGCTCGCGCGCGGCGTCCTTGCCGGCGGCGGCAAGACCTGGTTCTTCATCACCGCCGACTACGCCTTCGGACACGATCTCGAGAAGCAGGCGAGCGACGAGGTTACAGCCAGCGGCGGAAAAATCATCGGCACCGTCCGCCATCCGCTGGGCGCCTCGGATTTTTCCTCCTTCCTGCTGCAAGCGCAGGCGTCCGGCGCGCAGATCGTGGCGCTGGCGAATGCCGGCGGCGATACCACCAACACCGTCAAGCAGGCGGCGGAATTCAAGATCGGCGCCAAGCAGAAAATCGTGTCGCTGATCTTCGACCTGCAGAGCGTGCCCGCGCTCGGCCTCAACACCGCGCAGGGACTGACCGCCATCAACGCGTTCTACTGGGACAGCAACGACCAGACCCGCGCCTGGTCGCAGCGCTTCCAGAATCGGCATCCCAAGAAGATGATGCCCAATCACATGCATGCCGGCGTCTATGCCAGCGTTCTGCATTATCTCAAGGCGGTCGATAAAGTCGGTTCGCCGGCCGACGGGCGCGCGGTGGTCGCCGCCATGAAGGCGATGCCCACCGACGACCCGCTGTTCGGCAAAGGAACGATCCGCGCCGACGGCCGCAAGATCCACCCGATGTATCTGTTGCAGGTCAAGTCGCCGGCCGAATCGAAAAGCGAATGGGATGTTTTCAAGGTCGTCGGCACGATTCCGGCCGACAAGGCGTTCCGGCCGCTGAACGAAGGCGGTTGTCCGCTGGTGAAGAACTGAGGCATGATTGTCGCAACGATTGAGGCGGGAGCGCTATTTTGAGTTCGCGGAAGCCGTTTGTTGAGTTGCCGGCCTCGCTCGGGGCCTCGCGGCAGGGCGCTATCGCCGTGCTGCGGCTGGCGCGTCCGCACAAGCGCAATGCGCTCGACGACGAGACCATTAGCGGCATCGAGACATTCTTCAGTTCGCTGCCGGACGGCATCGGCGCCGTGCTGCTGCATGGCGAGGGCGAACACTTCTCCGCCGGCCTCGATCTCAGCGAACTCGAGGAGCAAGACATCACGCAGGGCATCGCCCATTCCGGACTGTGGCACCGCGCCTTCGAGAAAATTCAATTCGGTAAGGTGCCGGTGGTCGCCGTGCTGCACGGCGCGGTGGTCGGCGGCGGGCTGGAGCTGGCGGCGGCCGCGCATGTGCGCGTGGCCGAGCGCTCGGCCTATTACGCGCTGCCGGAGGGCAGCCGCGGCATCTATGTCGGCGGCGGCGGTTCGGTGCGGCTGCCGCGGCTGATTGGCGTTGCTCGCATGATGGACATGATGCTCACGGGCCGCACCTATTCGGCCGAGGAAGGCCAGGCCATGGGGCTGACCACTTACCTGGTGGAGCCGGGTCAGGGCTTCGCCAAGGGTCTCGAACTGGCGCAGCGCATCGCCGGCAATACGACGCTGACCAATTTCGCGGTCACCCATGCGCTGCCGCGCATCGCCGAGAGCGATCCCGCCAGCGGCTATGCCATGGAGGCACTGATGTCGTCGATCGCGCAGGCCGATGGCGAGGCCAAAGCCCGCCTCAAGGCGTTTCTGCAAAAGCGCGCGTCCAAGGTGACGCGACCCCGATGACGAGCCAGCAACGAGAAGTTCCGAAACCCGCCGCCGCGCGCTTGCGCCCGGTGCGGCTGGGCGTCTTCGATGCCGTGCTCGAACGGGGCGCCGGCGGCGTCATCCATCTGCGCACCAAGCAGGTGCTGGCGCCCTACCATAACAATCTGAGCGAGCCGCTCGATCATTGGGCCAAGGCCGCGCCCGAGCGCTTGTTCCTGGGCCAGCGCGACGCCGAGGGGCGCTGGCGCACGCTCAGCTATGCGCAGGTGCTTGACCACGTAAAACGCATCGGCGCGGCGCTCTTGCGCCGCGGTCTATCGGCCGACAAGCCGATCGCAATTATTTCCGGCAACGACATCGAGCACGCGCTGCTGGGCCTGGCGGCGATCTATGTCGGCATTCCTTACGCGCCGATCTCGCCGGCCTATTCGCTGATGTCGACCGATTTCGGCAAATTGCGCGCAATCGTCGGCCTGCTCACGCCCGGCCTGGTGTTCGCCAATGACGGCTCGGTCTTCGCGCGCGCCGTTGCGACGGCGCTGCCGGGCGACGTCGAACTGGTGGTGACGCGCAACCCCATCGCGGACCGCAAGTGCACGCTGTTCGCCGACCTCATCGGCGCCGAGGATGCGACCGGCGTCGCCGCCGCGCACGCGCGTGTCACTCGCGACACCATCGCCAAATTCCTGTTCACCTCCGGCTCCACCGGCGAGCCGAAGGCGGTGATCAACACCCATCGCATGTTGTGCTCGAACCAGTCGATGATCGCCGCCGGCTTCTGCTTCGTCGCCGACGAACCGCCGGTGGTGGTGGACTGGCTGCCCTGGAGCCACACCTTCGGCGGCAACCACAACTTCAACATGGTGCTCACCAACGGCGGCTCGCTCTATATCGACGACGGCAACCCGACGCCGCTGGGCGCGCCGAAGACCGCGCGAAACCTGCGCGAGATCGCGCCCACGATCTATTTCAACGTGCCGAAAGGCTACGAGGCGCTGGTCCCGCATTTCCATGCCGACGAGGCGCTGCGCAAGAACTTCTTCAGCCGGCTGAAAGTGCTGTTCTATGCCGGTGCCGGGCTCAACCAGGTTACCTGGGACGAACTGACCAAGCTCGCGGTCGAGACCACCGGCGAGCGCATCATTTTTCTGACTTCGCTCGGCTCGACCGAGACCTCGCCGCTGGCGCTGGCCTGTTCCTGGGATTTCGACCGGCCGGGCAATATCGGGCTGCCGTCGCCGGGCGTCGAACTCAAGCTGGTGCCGAACGAAGGCAAACTGGAAGCGCGCCTGCGCGGGCCGCACATCACGCCCGGCTATTGGCGGCAGGAGCATCTGACGCGCGCCGCCTTCGACGAGCAGGGCTATTACAGACTCGGCGATGCGTTGAAATTCGTCGACCCCGACAATCCAAGCAGGGGCCTGCTGTTCGACGGCCGCATCGCCGAGGACTACAAGCTGTCGACCGGCACCTGGGTGAGCGTCGGCCCGTTGCGCGCGCGCTTCATCGATCATTTCGCGCCCACTGTGCGCGACGTGGTGTTCGCCGGGCCCGACCGCGACGACATCGTGGCGCTGGTGTTCCCCGACATCGAGGCCTGCCGCAAGCTGGCCGGTCTCGGCCCCGACGCCACGCCGGCCGCCGTCATCGATGCGCCGAGCGTGCGCGCGAGTTTCGCCGAGCGGCTCGGCACACTGGCGGCCTCAAGCCCCGGCAGCTCGACCCGCATCATGCGCGCCATCCTGATGGCGGAGCCGCCGTCCATGGACAAAGGCGAGATGACCGACAAGGGCTCGATCAACCAGCGCTCGGTGCTGGCGAACCGCTCCGCTTTGGTCGAGGAGCTTTACGCCACGCCGCGCTCGGCGCGCATCATCGCCATCACGGAGCCTTCGCGATGACGCACGCGCTCGCCGCTACCTACGAGGACGCCTGGCTGCTCGACGGCATGCGCACGCCGTTCGCCGACTATAACGGCGCGCTGGCCGCGGTGTCGCCGATCGATCTCGGCATCAAGGCCGCGCGCGCGGCGTTCAAGAAGAGCGGCGCCTCGCCGCAGGATGTCGGCACGGTGATCGCCGGTTCGATGGCGCAGGCGAGCTTCGACGCCTACATGCTGCCGCGCCACATCGGGCTTTATTCCGGCGTGCCGGTGCCGGTGCCGGCGCATCTGGTGCAGCGCGTCTGCGGCACCGGCATCGAGGTGCTGGCGCAGGCCGCCGATACGGTGTCGCTGCAACGCGCCGAATTGGCGCTCTGCGTCGGCACCGAATCGATGAGCCGCAATCCGGTGGCGGCCTATAGCCATCGCGGCGGCTTCCGCATGGGCCAGATCGAGTTCAAGGATTTCCTGTGGGAGGCGCTGCGCGATTCCGGCCCCGACCTCACCATGGGCGACACCGCCGAGAACCTGGCGCGGCAATATCAGATCACGCGGCCACAGGTGGACGCCTATGCCGCGCGCTCCTTCGCCCGCGCGGTCGCCGCGCAGGGCAACGGCTTCCTCGCCGGTGAGATCGCGCCGGTGATGAGCGAAAGCTTCGAAGCCGAGGGCCTGAAGAATCGCGGCATCAGGATCAAGGATGAGCTCGCCGTCGACAGCCACATCCGGCCGTCGCCGCTCGATCAGCTCGCCAAGCTCAAGCCGGCCTTCGGCGGCGTGCAGACCGGTGGCAATTCCTCCGGCATCGTCGACGGCGCCGCCGCCGCCCTGGTCGGCTCGGCGTCTTACGCGCGCAAGCTCGGCCGACCATCGCTGGCGCGCATCCTGGCCAGCGCCGCGGTCGGCGTGCCGCCCGAGGTGATGGGAATCGGCCCGGTACCGGCGATCCAGGCGGTGCTCGCGCGCGCCGGCCTCAAGCTCGACGCTATCGACCGCTTCGAGATCAACGAAGCCTTCGGCGCCCAGGTGATGGCCTGCGCGCGCGAACTCGGCCTCGACGAGGGCAAGCTCAACGTCAATGGCGGCGCCATCGCTCTCGGCCATCCGCTCGGCGCCACCGGCATCCGGCTGGCGCTGACGCTGGCGCGCGAGCTCAAGCGCAGCGCCTTGCGTTATGGTATCGCCTCCGCCTGCATCGGCGGCGGCCAGGGCATCGCCCTGCTGATCGAGAACCCAGATTTCGAAGGAAAGAGTTAAATGGAGATCAAGGGTCACGCGGCCATCGTCACCGGCGGCGCATCGGGCCTGGGCGCAGCCTGCGCGCGCGCACTGGCGGCGGCCGGCGCCAAGGTCGCGCTGTTCGACATCAACGAAAAGGCGGCGAACGAGATCGCGGCCGAGATCAACGCCATCGCACTCGCCTGCGACGTGTCCGATGCGGCCTCCGCCGAGGCCGCGGTCAAGAAAGCCGCCGCCGCGCATGGGTCCGCGCGCATCCTGGTCAATTGCGCCGGCATCGGGCCGGCCAAGCGCATCGTCGGCCGCGACGGGCCGATGCCGCTTGCCGATTTCGAGCGCGTCATCCGCGTCAATCTGATCGGCAGCTTCAACATGATGCGGCTGGCGGCCGCCGGCATGCAGCCGCTCGAGGCAACCGCCGACGGCGAACGCGGCGTGATCGTCTCGACGGCGTCGGTTGCCGCCTTCGAGGGCCAGATCGGGCAGGCCGCCTATGCGTCGTCCAAGGGCGGCGTCGCCGCGCTCACCCTGCCGGCGGCGCGCGAATTCGCGCAGTTCGGGGTGCGCGTGCTGGCCATCGCGCCCGGCATTTTCGGCACGCCGATGCTGCGCGCGCTGCCGCAGGAGACGCAGGATTCGCTCGGCGCCTCGGTGCCGTTCCCCAAACGCCTGGGGAACCCAAGCGAATTCGCCGCCTTGGTGATGCACTGCGTCCGCAATGGCTATCTCAACGGCGAAGTGATCCGCCTCGACGGCGCGCTGCGCATGGCGCCGCGTTAGCGCATGATCCCTGTAGACTGGAAATCGCTTTTCGAACCCGCGCATGCAAGGCCGGGCATTCCCGGGTCGGGTCGCGCCACCACGTTAAGCAACACCCGCGTGGTGCGTATCGATTGGGGCGATTGCGACCCCGCCGGCATTATTTTCTATCCGCGCTATTTCGAGATTTTCGACGCCTCGACCTCGGCGCTGTTCGAGCGCGCGCTCGGCATGACCAAGCTCGAAACGCTCAAGACCTATGACTTCGCCGGCTTTCCGCTGGTGCGCACGCAAGCGCGCTTTTTGCGGCCGACGCGCTTCGGCGACGACGTGGCGGTCGACACGAAAGTCACCTTCGGTCACGCGAGCTTCGAGATCGAGCACCGCTTGAGCCTCAAGGGCGAGACCTGCGTGGAATGCGCGGAGAAACGGGTCTGGGTGGTGCGCGATGCCGCCGGCCGCCTGAAGTCGCACCTGGTGCCGGAAGAGGTGTTGAAGAAATTCCGCGTCATCTGACGCGTCACTCGATCTCGGCCGCGATCCGCTTCAAGATCTGGATGAACCGCTTGCGGTCGCGCCGGCCGATGATGGCGTCGAGATTGCGCTCGTGCCGACGCGCGCAGCGCGTGAGCTGGGTCAGGGTTTTCTTGCCGGCGGCGGTCAAATTCAAGCGATAGGTGCGGCGGTCGTCGCGCATGCGCTTGCGCGCCACCAGGCCGCGCCGCACCAGGTCCTCGACCACCGGGGTCAGGCTGGACTTGTCGCGGCCGGCGGCCAGGCTGAGCGCGGTCTGGCTGATGCCTGGATTGCGACCGATGAGCGTCAAGGTGGCGAAGCGGCCAGGACCTTCGCCGATCTCCTGCGAACGGCGCGAGAACGCCTGGAAGGCGGACTCCTGCGCCATGCGCAAATTGAACCCGATCCAATGCGCGAGCGGTCCGAAATTGATCGATTCGGCAACGGTTTCGCCGTTCCTGCCGCGGCGGGCGCCGCGTGTCCCGTTGCTGCCGCGCACTGGTTCCCCTCCCGCACCCGCGGCCTTACCGGCCGTGCTCCGCGAACTAGTTTGATATCAAACTATAACCTTTACAATGGCGGCGACATGCGGCTGAATATTGCAAAAGTTGGCATTGTAACCAACACCCAGCCCTCGGGGGAGGAGATCCCATGCAAGCCCGTTACGCCGGATATATCTACGCCGCCACCATCGCCGCGCTCATCGGCGGGACGAGCGCAACATTCGCGCAGGACAAGACTTTCGAACTCAAGCTGTCGCACTGGGTGCCGCCATCCCACCCGCTACAGAAGGCGCTGGAGGAATGGGGCGCCTCGGTCGAGAAGGATTCCGGCGGCACCATCAAATCCAAGGTGTTTCCAGCGCAGCAGCTCGGCAAGGCGTTCGACCATTACGACATGGCGCGCGACGGCATCGCCGACCTGACTTATATCAATCCCGGCTATCAGCCCGGCCGTGTCCCGATCATCGGCGCCGGCGAATTACCGTTCCTGATGTCGACCGCCAAGGGCGGCTCGCAGGCGATCGACGCCTGGTATCGCAAATACGCCGCGGCCGAGATGAAGGACGTCAAGTTCTGTCTCGCCTTCGTGCACGATCCGGGAACGTTTCATTCCAAGTTGAAGAAGATCATGGTGCCGGCCGACATCAAGGGCATGAAGATCAGGCCCGCGCACGCCACCATGGCGACCTTGGTGACCCAGCTTGGCGGCACCAACGTGCAGTCGAGTGCGCCCGAAGTACGCGATATCCTGGATAAGGGCGTCGCCGATTCCGTGACCTTCCCGTGGGGATCGATCCCGCTGTTCGGCATCGACAAGGTGACCAAGTATCACATGGACGTGCCGCTCTATGTCACCACCTTCGCCTTCGTGTTCAACAAGGACAAATACAATCAGATGTCCGCGGCGCAAAAGAAGGTGATCGACAATCACTGCACCAATGAATGGGCCCTGAAAGTCGCTTCGCCCTGGGCCGATTTCGAACACAACGGCATCGCCAAGCTGAAGGACGCCGGTCACGACGTCTATGAAATTTCTCCGGCGCAGCTTGCCGAGTGGAAAAAGGCAGCCGAGCCGCTACAGAAAAGCTGGGCCGACAACGTCAAGAAGGCCGGGGGCAATCCGGACATCGTCATGAAAGAACTCAAGGCGGAGCTGGCTAAGTACAAAGCGGCCTATTGATGGATGACGTAGCGAGGGGACGCGGCCCCGTCGATCGATTCATCGATACGATCGAGGTGACGGCGGCGGGATTTCTCGCCGTCGTCACCTTGCTCACGTTCGTGTCGGTGATCCTGCGCTACTTCTTCACTTGGGCGATCCCCGACAGCTACGACTTCACCCGCCAACTGCTCGGCATCCTGATCTTCTGGGGCATCGCGGTGGCGAGCTATCGCGGCGACCACATCTGCGTCGATCTGTTGTGGACCGCCGCGCCGGCCTGGGCGCGGCGCGCGATGGACGTATTCGCCGCGCTGGTGACGCTGGTCGCCATGGCCACTTTCACTTGGATGTTCACTATCAAGGTGATCGGCACTCGCGCCGATAATGTCGGCACCTTCGATCTGCGCCAGCCAGTGTGGATCTATTATTTGATCGCCTGGATCGGGCTCGCCTCCGCGGTGCTGCTGCTGGTGGTGCGAACCGGGCGGCTGGTGCTTTCCCCCGAGAAGATCGCGCCCGCGCGCGACCCGCAAATGATCGAATGAGGCGGCCATGAGCCCGGATGCCGTCACAGCCATCGGATTCGTCGCGCTGTTCGTGCTGATGCTGCTGCGCGTGCCGGTCGGCATCGCCATGGGCCTGGTCGGCGTGCTCGGCTTCGGCTATCTGATCGGCGATATCGGCCCGGCATTGAAGATTCTGGCGCAGTCGCCGATCCGCACCGCCACCGACGCCGAATTCGCCGTCATCCCGCTGTTCCTGCTGATGGGTGCGTTCGCGTCGGCCTCGGGCATGAGCCGCGAACTGTTCCGCGCCTCCAATACCTTTCTCGGCCATTTCAAAGGCGGGCTCGGCATCGCCACCATCGCCGCCTGCGGCGGCTTCGCCGCCATCTGCGGCTCCTCGGTCGCCACCGCCGCCACCTTCTCCAAAGTCGCCTATCCGGAGATGCGAAAATACGGCTATCCGCAGAGCTTCGCCACCGGCGTGATCGCGGCCGGCGGCTCGCTCGGCATCATGATCCCGCCCTCCACGGTTTTCGCGGTCTATGGCCTCATCACCGAGCAGGACATCGGCAAGCTGTTCATCGCCGGCGTCGTTCCCGGCATCCTGGCGGTCGGCATGTATATCGCGACCATCAATATCATCGCGCTTGTGCGCCCGGGCTTCCTGCCCGCCGGCCCGCGCCATTCCAGGGGCGAACGGCTGGAGGCGGTGCGCGACATCTGGGCGGTGGTGCTGCTGTTCGTCTTCATCATCGGCGGGCTTTATGGCGGCCTGTTCACCGCCACCGAGGCCGCCGGCATGGGCGCCGCCGGCGCCTTCATTATTTCGGTGCTGCGGCAGAAGCTCTCGCGCGCGGACTTCTGGCGCTGCCTGATCGAATCGCTGCGCACCACCGCTGCCGTATTCACCATCCTGATCGGCGCGCTGATCTTCGGCTATTTCCTCACCATCACCCAGACGCCGCAGAAACTGACCGAGTTCCTCACCGGCCTGGGCTTGGGCCCCTACGGCGTGCTGGTGGTGATCATGGTGATGTATCTGGTGCTCGGCTGCATCATGGACGCCATGGCCATGATTATCCTGACGATTCCGATTGTGTTCCCGGTGATCAAGGCGCTCGGCTTCGATCCGATCTGGTTCGGCGTCATCATCGTGATGACGGTGGAACTCGGCCTGATCCATCCGCCGGTCGGCATGAACGTGTTCGTGATCAAGAGCGTGATTAGGGACGTCAAGCTGTCCACGATATTCTATGGTGTAATGCCGTTCGTGCTCACCGATATATTGCGGCTGGCTATTCTTATTGCCTTCCCGATCATTGCGCTGTGGCTGCCCTCGCATATGTAGGCGGCGTTTGGTAAGATAGTTTGGACCCCAACCATCGGCCGGGAGGCCAGTGATGGAACGTTCGTTTAAAAAAGAAGTGCAGGCGCTGCGGCTGGGCGACGGGGATACCTTCCACGGCGAAGGCATCCTGGCGGTCACCAAGGCGCTGCTGCAGTCCGGCGTGTCTTACGTCGGCGGCTATCAGGGCGCGCCGGTCTCGCATCTGCTCGACGTGCTGGTCGATGCGCGCGACATCATGGCCGAGCTCGGCGTGCATCTGGAGACCTGCGCCAACGAAGCCTCTGCCGCCGCCATGCTGGGCGCCTCGATCAATTATCCGCTGCGCGGCGCGGTCACCTGGAAATCCATCGTCGGCACCAATGTCGCCGCCGACGCGCTCTCCAACCTGTCGTCGCCCGGCGTGATCGGCGGCGTCATGATCATCCTCGGCGAGGACTATGGCGAAGGCGCCAGCGTGATCCAGGAACGTTCCTATGCCTACGCGCTGAAATCCTCGATGTGGCTGCTCGATCCGCGCCCCGATCTGCCGTCGATCGTGCGCACGGTGGAGAAGGGCTTCGAACTGTCGGAGGCGAGCCACGCGCCGGTGATGCTGGAGCTGCGCATCCGCGCCTGCCACGCCACCGGCTCCTTCGCCGCCAAGGACAATCGCAAGGCGGAGTTCTCCGGCCTCAACCGTATTGCCGGTCCGCCGCGTTTCAATTATGCGCGGCTGTCGCATCCGCCGGTGATCTTCACGCAGGAGAAATTGAAGGTCGAGCAGCGGCTGCCCGCCGCCTGCGCCTTCATCCGCGAGCACAAGCTCAACGAAACGATCGCCGGCGAACTTGACGATGTCGGCATCATCGTGATGGGCGGCCTCACCAATTCCGTGTTGCGCGCGCTCGAACGCATGGGGCTGGCCGATGTGTTCGGCGCCTCGCGTATTCCGCTCAAGGTGCTCAACGTGGTCTATCCGCTGGTGCCGGAGGAGATCCGCGGCTTCTGCGCCGGCAAACGCGCCGTGCTGGTGGTCGAGGAAGGCCATCCCGACTACATCGAGCAGGCGGTCAATGTCGAATTGCGGCGCGCCGACATTCAGACCAAAGTGTTCGGCAAGGGTCCGCTGCCGCAGGCCGGCGAATACACCTCCGATGTGCTGCTGGAAGGCCTCGCCGCCTTCCTGCAAGCCGCAAGGCCTGCCGGCCTCGATGCCGACAGCGTGGCGGGCAAGGCGCGCGGCCTGATCGCGCACAAGCCGAAAGCCGCCGCCGCGCTCGGCCCGTTGCCGCCGCGGCCGCCCGCCTTCTGCACCGGCTGCCCGGAGCGCCCCGTATTCGCGGCCATCAAGCTGATGCAGCGCGAACTGGGGCCGACCCATATCAGCACCGATATCGGCTGCCATTCGTTCGCGACTTTCGCGCCGTTCAGCCTGGGCAATTCGATCCTCGGCTACGGCATGTCGCTCGCCAGCGCCGCCGCGGTCGGACCCAATATGGACCGGCGCCCGATCGCGATCATGGGCGACGGCGGCTTCTGGCATAACGGGCTGATCACCGGCGTCGCCTCCACCATGTTCAACAAGGGCGACGGCGTCCTCATTGTCATGCAAAATGGATATGCCTCCGCCACCGGCCAGCAAGCCATCCCTTCTACCGTGCACGGCCGCACCGGCGCCGTGCCGGGCGTCGATATCGAGCAGACGCTGCGCAGCATGGGTGTGAAGTGGCTGCGCACGGTGCACAGCTATTCCGTCGCGGTAATGACGAAGACGCTGAAGGAGGCCATGCGCAGCGCCGAGCGCGGGCTGAAGGTCATCATCGCCGACGGCGAATGCCAGCTCGCGCGCCAGCGCCGCGTGCGCGCCGAGGACGCCGACAAGCTCACGCGCGGCGAGCGCGTCACCCGCATGCGCTACGGCGTCGACGACGAAATCTGCACCGGCGATCATTCCTGCATCCGGCTTTCCGGATGCCCTTCTTTGACGGTGAAGCCGTCGCCCGACCCGCTGCGCAGCGATCCCGTGGCGACCGTGATCGATAGCTGCGTCGGCTGCGGGCTGTGCGGCGAGGTCGCGCACGCCGCCGTGCTGTGCCCGTCGTTCTACCGCGCCGAGATCGTGCGCAATGCGAGCTGGCGCGAGCGCGCGCTGTTTCGCCTGCGCCAGAAGGTCATCGGCTGGCTCGGCGGTTATGGCGGAGAGATGGCGGCATGACGTCCACCCGCCCCATCACATTGCTGATCGCCGCGCTCGGCGGCGAAGGCGGCGGCGTGCTCACCGGCTGGATCGTTGCCGCCGCCGAGCAGGCCGGCTTCCCGGTGCAGAGCACCTCTATCCCCGGCGTCGCCCAACGCACCGGCGCCACCACCTATTACATCGAGATTTTTCCGGTGAAGACTGCGGAGCTGGGCAGCAAGCGGCCGGTGCTGGCGCTCACGCCCGGCGTCGGCGACATCGACATCGCGGTGGCGAGCGAACTGCTGGAGGCCGGCCGCACGGTGGCGAACGGCTTCGTCACGCCCGACCGCACGCATGCGATCGCGTCGCTCAGCCGCTTCTATGCCGTGGACGAGAAGATCGCCATGGGCGACGGCCGTTTCGATCAGGACAGGCTGATCAAGGTCATCAAGGAACACGCGCGCGACTGCCTGCTGATCGACATGGCGCGGCTCGCCGAACAAAGCGGCTCGATCATCAATGCGGTGATGCTCGGCGCCATCGCCGGCAGCGGCCGGCTGCCGCTGACCCTCGAGCAGTTGGAAGCCGCGGTCCGCGCCGACGGCAAATCGGTCGACAGCAATCTGGCCGGCTTGCGCGCCGGCTTCGCGGCGGCGGGCGCGAAAACGCAGCCGGCAATCACCGTGGAGAATAAGCGCAACGCCCCCGTCACCCCCGCATTGCTCGAGCACGAGGTCAGCTACTCGATGCCCGCGCTGGCGCAGCCGACGGCCATCGAAGGCGTGCGCCGGCTGATCGCCTATCAGGGTCTCGCCTACGCGAAACTCTATCTCGATCGCCTGCGCCCCATCACCGACGCCGACGAGGCCGCTTCCGCGCACGGGAGACTGTTGAAGGAGGTCGCGCGCCATCTCGCCGTGCGCATGTCCTATGAAGACGTGGTGCGGGTGGCGCAGGCCAAGATTTCGCCGGCGCGCATGCGGCGCATCGCGCGCGAGGAACTGCGCGTCACGAACGAGCCGTTCTCCGTGCACGATTTCCTCAAGCCCGGCATCGAGGAATTCTGCCAACTGCTGCCCTCGTTCCTGGCGCGGCCGATCCTGCGCGTGTCCGAGCGCAAAGGCTGGCTCGGCCGCTTCCATATCGGCATGGAGATCAACTCCACCTCGATCAGCGGCTATTTGCGCTTTTTGATGCTGGCCAAGCTGCGGCGCTTGCGCCCGTTCGGCCACCGCTACAAGCAGGAGCAGATGCAGATCGAAAGCTGGCTCGGCCTGATCGCCAAGGCGGCGGGTCAATCGCTCGATCTCGGCCTCGAGATCGCCGAATGCTCCCGCCTGATCAAGGGCTATGGCGACACGCATGTGCGCGGGCTGGCCAATTTCGCCATCATCGCGGACCGGCTGATCGGCCCGGCGCTGGCCGGACAAATCCCCAGCCCACGCGCCGCCGATGCCATCGCCAGCGCGCGCACCGCCGCCCTGCTCGATCCGGAGGGGGAAGGCCTCGCCAAATGCCTGGCCGAGATCGAGGGCCAGAGCGCGTTGCGGATAGCGGCGGAATAGCGCTTTCTTGTACCTCCCCCTTGCAGGGGGAGGTATGAAGGAGTGTGCGTTGTCAGCCTTGCACCCGTCGCGTAAAACAGCCGCCGCAACAACCAACACAAGCGTCCGGCCAACTCATCAGGCAGGCGCACGCCGGGGGCGAAACGAATGGCGGTCACACCGACTGGGCAACGGCCCGCGATTGCCGCCGAAGCCTTCCTGCGCGCGCTCGCCGATCACGGCGCCGATTATCTGTTCGTCAATCCCGGCACTGATTTTCCGCCGATCGTGGAAGCTTTCGGCCGCGCCAAGAAGACCAATGCCAAGGTTCCTAAACCTGTTTTAGTGCCGCACGAGAACCTGGCGGTCGCCATGGCGCACGGCGCCTATCTGATGAGCGGCCGCCCTCAGGCGATGATGGTTCACACCAGCGTCGGCACCGCCAACACCATCAACAATCTCGTCAACCTGTCGCGTGATCGCGTGCCGCTGATCCTGGCCGCCGGCCGCACGCCGCTCACCGAGAAGGGCGCGTTCGGCACGCGCTCGCGCCCGATCCAATGGGGCCAGGAAATGTTCGACCAGGCCGGCATGGTGCGCGAGCTGGTGAAATGGGATTACGAATTGCGCGTGCCGTCCCAGGTCGGCGACATGGTCGCGCGCGGCGTGGAAGTGGCGATGGCGCATCCGCGCGGGCCGGTCTACCTGATGCTGCCGCGCGAGCCGCTGTCGGCGCCGCTCTCCGAGCCGATCGCGCCGATCAAGCCGCGCGCGGCGGCGGCGCCCGTGCATCCCGATCCGAAGTCGATCGCCACGCTGGCGGAATGGATCGCAGGTGCCGAGCGGCCGCTGATCATCACCACCGTGCTTGCTCCCGAGGCGGTGCGAGCGCTGAGCGCGCTGGCCGAGCGCTGCGCCATCCCCGTGATCGCGCATAGTCCGCGCAGCGTCTGCCTGCCGTCCAGCCATCCCATGCATTTCGGCTTCGAGCCGGGCACCCTGGTCAGCGATGCCGATCTGGTGATCGTGCTGGAATGCGACGTGCCGTGGATTCCACATCTACAACATCCGACGGCGGGCTGCCGCGTCGCGCATGTCGCGGAAGACCCGTTCTTCGTGCGCTATCCGATGCGCAGCTTCCCAAGCGACCTCAGCGTTCAGGCCGGCGCGAGCAATGCGCTGGAAGCGCTGATCGTGGCGGTCGAGCCGCGCCTGCAGATGGCGGACGCGCGCATCGCCGCGCGCCGCGCCCGCCTGACCGAGCGCATGCGCACAAGGCGCGCGCAGCTGACCAAGGATTCCGCCGTCGGCGAGCGCATCTCGCCGGAATATCTGTCGCGCGCCATCGGCGAGGCGTTGGGCGAGGACGCCATAATCTTCAACGAATATCCGCTGCGGCCGGACCATTGCCCGCGCGAGAAGCCGGGTACTTTCTTCGCAGTCGGCAACGCCGGCGGCCTCGGCTGGGGCTTCGGCGCGGCGCTCGGCGCCAAGCTGGCGGCGCCCGACGCCTTCGTGGTGGCGACGCTGGGCGACGGCGCCTACATGTTCTCCAACCCGACCGTCGGCCACTGGGTGTCGGCCGCGCATGATCTGCCGATCCTCACCATCGTCTTCAACAACAGCCGCTACGGCGCCGTGCGCCGCGCCACGCTGTCGATGTTCAAGGACGGCGTTGCCGGCGAGAGCGATGGCCGCATGCTGGCCGATCTCGATCCGGCGCCGCCCTACGATGAGATCGCGCGCGCGCAAGGCGCTTATGCCGAGCGCGTGGAGAAGCCGTCCGACCTGCCTGACGCGCTCACGCGCGCCCGCGACGCCGTCGTCAGCGGGCGCCGGCAGGCACTACTCAACGTCATTACGCCGTACTAGTTCGTTCAACCCGTATAAAAGAAAAAAGCAGTTCCGGAGGACTTCATGCGCATCGACGCCTACACCCATTTCATTCCGGAAAAATTCTTCAACAAGATCGTAGAAAGCGGCCATGCCGATATCGGCAAGCGCGTGCGCGAGATCCCCTGCATCCATGATCTCGAGATCCGCCGCAAGATCGTCGGCGGATTTGCGGACTACGCGCAGATCCTGTCCTATCCGATGCCGCCGCTGGAGGCGCTGGCCAAGGGCGCGCAGATCGAGGAATACGCCAAGCTGGTGAACGACGGCTTCGCCGAGATTTGCGCGAAATATCCCGACCAGTTCCCCGGCTGGGTGGCGCAGGCGCCGATGGCCGCACCCGATGCCGGCGTGCGCGAATGCGAGCGCGCGCTCAAGAACGGCGCGCTCGGCGTGCAGATCAACACCAATATCGCCGGCATGCCGC
The DNA here is from genome assembly GCA_016185205.1 of Hyphomicrobiales bacterium. GTDB lineage: Bacteria > Pseudomonadota > Alphaproteobacteria > Rhizobiales > Xanthobacteraceae > Pseudolabrys. The sequence continues at coordinate 188,914 of JACPOA010000031.1, forward strand.
TCGACCATCCGGATTTCGATCCGTTCTTCGCCGCCATGGACAAATTGAAGAAGCCGATCTGGATGCACCCGGCGCGCGCCGCCAATTTCCCGGATTATCTGACCGAGAAGAAGTCAAAATACGAAATCTGGTGGACCCTGGGCTGGTCCTACGAGACCGCCGCCGCTATGTCGCGGCTGGTGTTCTCCGGCATGCTCGACAAATACCCGAACGTGAAGATCATCACCCACCATTTCGGCGGCATCGTGCCGATGCTGGAAGGCCGCATCGGGCCGGGCTGGGACCAGCTCGGCGCCCGCACCTCGGACGAGGACCTGAGCCTTGTGCTCAAGCGCCTGAAGAAGCGGCCGCTCGATTATTTCAAGCACGACTTCTACGCCGACACCGCGGTGTTCGGCGGCGTGCCGGCCACCCATGCGGGGCTCGCCTTCTACGATCTCGACAAAATCGTGTTCGCCTCCGACTGCCCATTCGACCCCGAGAAGGGCACGCAATACACGCGCGAAACGCTGCGTATCCTCGATGGCATCGACATGCCGAAGGCCGACAAGGAAAAGATCTTCCACGGCAATCTCGAGGCGCTCACCGGCAGGAAACTCGTGAAGTAGCCGCGCGCTGGGCCGTTTAGATCAGCGTCGCCGGTTATCGGTTCCGAAATTTTTCTTGCGCAACGGCAACTGTATCCCAGACCGGCTCCTGCAACGGCGTCTGCTCCTCGGCGGCGCCATCGAGCAGCACGTAATCATGTTTCCGGAAAAAGGCTCCCATCGGTTCCCAAAGCTCGCGGGGGCCTTCGATCAAGATCGTTGGACGATATTTCGCTATCGTCGCCTCGCCGCCTTCGAGCACGTGCATCTCCGCGCCTTCGACATCGATCTTGATGGCGGTCGGAGGCCGCAGCGACTGCGCGAGACTGTCAATGCGCATGGTGACGACCGATCTGACCTCGTCGGCGGTAACGCCGTGATCGTTCCAGTTTCCGACGCCTTCCAACCTGTTCATCGCGCGGCTGAATTTTGAAATCTGAAACGTCGCGGTGCTGTTCGCGCTTGAGATTGCAAGGCAGAACAAAGCGACTTTCAGCGTCTTGTTCAGTGGCAGTCGGTGGCTCCGCAGCAACTGGACGGCCAGCTCCACGTCCGGCTCAAATCCGTAGATCATGCCGGCTTTGGCCTTGAGCGCGGCGGGGAACGCAAACAGTCCGAGATTGCAGCCGACATCCCAAACGACTGCGTCGGGAGCGATCCAATCGCGAATAAACCGCGCGTGCGCCGGGTCTATCAGTACACCTCCCGGCCGCAGGACCTTAAGGCTGCTGCCCGCGGAAACGTAAGCTTCGAAGACGCCATCGGCGCTGTTAATTTTTCGCCGTATATAAGTCGACGCCATCGCTCGGAAGGCAAGGCGTCGCCACAGCGGAGATTGAGCCCCAATTCCCATGATTCACAAATGCCATGCCGCGCTCGTTTCAGCGGCGAGAACCAAATTACCCCCTCAGCCCGCCTTCTGCTACCATTACAACCCATGGCCCTCGTCCATCCCATCGGCCTTTCCGAGCCTGACGCACCGGGCGGCCCGCCGCCACCCGGCGACGGCCGCGTGACGCCCACAGCGGCCGGCGAAGCCGGGCGCGTGACACCCATGATGGAGCAGTACATCGAGATCAAGGCCGCCAATCCGGACTGCCTGCTGTTCTACCGGATGGGCGATTTTTACGAGATGTTCTTCGACGACGCCGAGACCGCCTCGCGCGCGCTCGGCATCATGCTCACCAAGCGCGGCAAGCATCAGGGCCGCGACATCCCGATGTGCGGCGTGCCGGTGGAACGCGCCGACGAATATCTGCATCGCCTGATCGCGCTCGGCCACCGCGTCGCGGTCTGTGAGCAGCTCGAGGACCCGGCCGAGGCCAAGAAGCGCGGGCCCAAGAGCGTGGTGCGGCGCGACGTCATCCGCCTGGTCACGCCCGGCACGCTCACCGAAGACACGCTGCTCGATGCCAAGCGCAACAATTACCTGCTGGCGGTCGCGCGCGCGCGCACCTCTTCGAGCGGCGACGACAACCGCTTCGGGTTGGCCTGGATCGACATCTCGACTGGTGAGTTCCACATCACCGAATGCGATCGTGCGTCGCTCTCCGCCGAGATCGCACGGCTGGAGCCGAGCGAGATCATCGTTTCCGACGCGCTGTTCAGCGACGGCGACCTAGTGCCGACCTGGCGTTCGCTGCCGGCGGTGACGCCGCTCACCCGCGACGTGTTCGACGGCGCCAGTGCCGAACGGCGGCTCACGGCGTTCTTCGCGGTGGCGACCAGCGAGGCCTTCGGCGTCCTGTCGCGGCTGGAACTGACCGCGGCGGCGGCCTGCGTGACTTACGTCGAGCGCACGCAGATCGGCAAACGCCCGCCGCTGTCGCCGCCGCTGCGCGAAGCGGCCTCCGCCACCATGGCCATCGACCAGGCCACGCGCGGCAATCTCGAACTGATGCGCACGCTGTCCGGCGAGCGGCGCGGCTCGCTGCTGGACGCCATCGACCGCAGCGTGACCTCGGCCGGCTCCCGCCTGCTGGCGCAACGGCTGTCGGCGCCGCTCACCGATCCCGCCGCGATCGCGCGCCGGCTCGACGCGGTGGCGAGTTTCGTCGACAATTTGGGCGCGCGCGCCGACACCCGCTCGCAGCTCGCTGCAGCGCCCGATCTGGCTCGCGCGCTGGCTCGCATCGCCGTGGGGCGCGGCGGCCCGCGCGACCTCGCCGCCATCCGCGACGGTGTGCTCGCCGCCGCCGATCTGGCGCGCGCGCTCGGCTCGCTGAAAGACACGCCGGCCGAAATCGCCGACGCCCTGCAATCCTGCCGACGGCCGGACGGCATGCTCGCGGCCGAGTTGTCCGCCGCGCTGGCGGCCGAGCTGCCGGCCTTCAAGCGCGACGGCGGCTTCGTGCGCGAAGGCTATGCCGCCGCGCTCGACGAGACGCGGCGCTTGCGCGACGAATCCCGCCGCGTGGTCGCCGCCTTGCAGGCGCGCTACGCCGAGCAGACCGGCATCCGCGGCCTCAAGATCCGCCACAACAATGTGCTCGGTTATTTTGTCGAGGTCACCGCCCAGCACGGCGACAGACTGATGGCGGCGCCGCTTAACGCCACCTTCATCCATCGCCAGACGCTGGCCGGCCAGGTGCGCTTCACCTCGACCGAGCTGGGCGAGCTGGAAGCCAAGATCGCCAGCGCCGCCGAACGCTCGCTCGGGCTCGAGCTGGAGATTTTCGAGCGGCTCACCGCCGCGGTGATTGCCGACAGCGCCGCGCTCAAAGCTTGCGCCGAGGCGCTCGCCTGTCTCGACGTCGCCAGCGCGCTCGCCCAGCTGGCGTCTGAGCGCGGCTATGCGCGCCCGATCGTCGACGACAACCTCGCTTTCGTGATCGAGGGCGGCCGCCATCCGGTGGTGGAACAGGCTTTGGCGCGCGACGGCACGCCATTCGTCGCCAACGACTGCGATCTGTCGCCGCCCGGCGAGGCGCAGGCCGGCCGCATCTGGCTGCTCACCGGCCCCAACATGGCGGGCAAATCCACGTTCCTCAGGCAGAACGCGCTGATCGCGATCCTGGCGCAGACCGGCAGCTTCGTGCCGGCGAGAGCCGCGCACATTGGTGTGGTTGATCGTTTATTCTCACGCGTCGGCGCCGCCGACGATCTGGCGCGCGGGCGCTCGACTTTCATGGTCGAGATGGTGGAGACCGCCGCCATCCTCAATCAGGCCGGCCCGCGCTCGCTGGTGATCCTGGACGAAATCGGGCGCGGCACGGCCACCTTCGACGGCCTGTCGATCGCCTGGGCCACAGTCGAGCATCTGCACGACGTCAACAAATGCCGCGCGCTGTTTGCCACGCATTTCCACGAGCTGACGGCGCTCGCCGCCCGGCTCGACCGCCTGCACAACGCCACGGTGCGGGTGAAGGAATGGAAGGGCGACGTGGTGTTCCTGCACGAGGTGGTGCCGGGCTCGGCCGACCACTCCTACGGCATCCAAGTGGCGAAACTGGCCGGTCTGCCGGCGAGCGTGATCGAGCGCGCCAAACTGGTGCTGGCCAAGCTCGAGCAGGAAGACCGCGCCAAGCCGAAGGGCTTCGAGGACCTGCCGCTGTTCGCGGCGCCCTATGTGCCGCCGCAGAAAGTGCAGGACGATGCCTTCGAGCTGATGGTGGCCGCCGTCGCCGCGCTCAATCCCGACGACATGTCGCCGCGCGAGGCGATGGAAGCGCTCTACATGCTGAAGAAGAAGCTGGCGGAGACGGAGAAAAAGTAGCGCCATGATGAACGTCGCCGAAAGAACGCGAGTTTCGGCAACGGAAGCGGCGCAAAGCTGGCTCGCCCAGTTCGCGGCCGCGCTGCAAGTGCAGGATGCGGCCGCGGCGGCCGAACTCTTTCTGGCCGACGGGCTCTGGCGCGACGTGCTGGCCTTCACCTGGACCATCCAGACCATGGCCGGCCGGCCAGCGATCGAAGCGAAATTGCGCGAGACGCTGGCGCGCACCCAGCCAAAAACTTTCCGCATTCCGGGGAAGCGCACGCCGCCGCGCTGGGTCAGCCGCGCCGGCACCGAATGCATCGAGGCGATCTTCGAATTCGAGACCGCGTTCGGCCCGGCCCATGGCGTCTTGCGCCTGGTGCCCAGTGCAGAATCGCCCGGGCGTCTGCGCGCCTGGACGCTGATCACGAATTTGCAGGAACTGAGAGGCCACGAAGAAGCGTTCAAGAAACACACGCCAACCGCCACCGACAGCACGCGCGACTTCGGCGCCGAGAACTGGCTCGATCGCCTCAGCAAAGCGAGGGCCTACGCCGATCGCGATCCCACGGTCATCATAGTCGGCGGCGGTCAGGCCGGGCTCTCGCTTGCGGCGCGCCTACACCAGCTCGGCGTCGACACGCTGATCGTCGACCGACATGCGCGCATCGGCGACAATTGGCGCAAGCGTTATCATTCGCTCACGCTGCACAATGAAGTTCACGTGAACCACCTGCCCTATCTGCCGTTTCCGCCGACTTTTCCGACCTTTATTCCGAAGGACAGGCTGGCGAACTGGTTCGAGTCCTACGTCGAAAGCATGGAGCTGAATTTTTGGACCGGCACCGAATTGGTCGGTGGCAGCTATGACGAGCGGCGCCGGCAATGGAACGTCACGCTGCGGCGCTCCGACGGCAGCGCCCGCATCATGCACCCGCGCCATCTGGTGTTTGCGACCGGCGTCAGCAGCATTCCCTTCACGCCGGCGCTGTCCGGGCTCGATGCGTATCGCGGCACCGCCGTGCATTCCGGCGATTTCAAGAACGCCGAAGAATGGAAGGACCGCAAGGCGCTGGTGCTCGGCAGCGGGACCAGCGGCCACGACGTGGCCCAGGAACTGCACGCGCACGGCGCCGAGGTTACGATCATCCAGCGCAGCCCGACTTATGTCGTGAGCCTGAAGGAGGCGCAGAGCGTCTACGCGATCTATTCCGAAGGCATTCCGTTCGACGACTGCGACCTGCTGGCGACCTCGTTTCCTTATCCGGTGCTGCGGCGCTCCTACCAGATCTCAACCGCGCAGGGCCGCGCGGTCGACAGAGCGCTGCTTGATGGGTTGGCGGCGCGCGGCTTCCGGCTTTTTTTCGGGGAAGACGAGACTGGCTTCCAGATGATGTATCTGCGGCGCGGCGGCGGCTATTACTTCAACGTCGGCTGTTCCGATCTGATCATTTCCGGTGCGATCGGCCTGCTGCAATATGCCGACATCGAAAGCTTCGTCGCGCAGGGCGCGCGGCTGCGCGACGGCCGCGTGGTGCCGGCGGACTTGCTCGTGCTGGCGACCGGCTACAAAAATCAGCAGGACACCGTGCGCGCCTATCTCGGCGACGAGATCGCCGACAAGATCGGACCGGTCTGGGGCTTCGACCAGGGCGGTGAATTGCGCAATATGTGGCGGCGCACCGCGCAGCCGGGGCTTTGGTTCACCGCCGGCAGCCTGGCGCAATGCCGGATCTATTCGCGCACTCTGGCGCTGCAAATCAAGGCTTTGGAAGAAGGGCTGCTGAATTAAGTTGGCGCAATCCCCACAGCAGCGCGTTCCAGCCGATGCCGATTGACAGGCCGATCGCGTAGGACCGCCACACGCCGAGCGGCTCCGCCAAAATATGCACGGCGAGCAGGCTGAGGCCTAGCCCGATGAGCGGCGCCTGCACATGCGCCGCCACGCTGGCAGTGGCCGGTCCGCCGATGCGCGGATGCAGAATCGCGAAATAGGAGCCCATCGCCACCGGAAAGAAGGCGAACAGACCGGACGCGAACGAGCCGATGGCGGCGCTCGCGGCGGTAACCACGATGACGCAGAACGTAACCACGCCGGCACGCCAGGCCAGATCGGCGCCGGTGAAGGCCACGCGCGCGGTCGCTAAGGCCTCGGCGCGAAAGCCGCGGCCGGCAAGGATGGCCAAAGGAAACACCACGGCATTGAGCAGCACGGCGCTGCCGGCGCTCCAGTCCACCAGCCGCGTCAAGCCGGCGCAGCAGAACCAAATCACGAAGGCGCCGCCGATGCTGACCGCTAGCGAGCGCCGCTGCGCCAACGCGGCATACGTAAGCGCGAAGATCGCGCAGACGGCGTTGGAGACCACGCTGCCGACAGCGCTCTGCCCGATGAAGGCCGGCGGATGCTCGATGGCGAGGATGATCATGGCGGCGCCGCCGGCGGTCGGCAGCGAAGCGATCAGCGAGCCGATGAACGGGCCGCTGCGCTCGACCACCAGCGAGGCGGCCACCACGATCGAGGCGGTCATCGCGATCTTGAGCAGCAGGCCGACGGTGAAGAGCAGCATCGGCGACATCGCGCTCAAACCCGAAAGCCGCGCAAGCGGGCGCCGTAGACCAGCAAGGTCCAGGCGATCGAGGTCGCCAGCGCCAGCGTCAATCCGATCGCGCTGCCGAACGGCTCGGCGGTGAAATGCAGCATGATGGCAGCGAACGCGAAGCCGACCAGTCCGAGCACCGCATTGGCCATCACCGCGGCGGTCGGCTTGCCGCCGGCCCGGCGGTGCAGAATGATGATCACGCTGATCAGGATGATCGGAAACACCGCCAGGATGCCGCTGCCCCCCGGGCCGATGCGGAAGCTCAAGCTGACCGTGACGCCGACCAGCGTCGCCACCATCAGCGCGCGCAGCGCCAATTCGTACCAGCGCGGGCGTACGCGCGGGATCGGCACTTCGCGCAGCGGCCGCGCCAGCCACAGGCAGACGCTCAGCATCGCGACATTCAGCACGGCGGCGCCGGCAAGGTTCCAGGGCATGGCGTGGATGGTCAGCGCCAGCACCAGCCAGACCAGGAAGGCGCCCGGCAGGCTGACGATGAGCGAGCGCCGTTGCGCCAGCAGTGCATAGACCAGCGCGAAGATCACGTTGACCGCGTTGATGGCCAGGCTGGCAACGGCGCTTTGCGCGATGAAATACGCATCGTGGTCCATGGCGAGGAACACATAGACCGGCCCGCCGCCCAGCGGCAGCGTCGCCACCAGGCCACCGACCAGCGGACCGGCGCGCTCGGCCGTCACCGTCGCCGCCAGCACGAAGCCGGCGGTGATGGCCATCTTGACGATGAGCGTGATGACGAAAGCGAGGTCGGCGGGCATGTATTTCGACTATGCACCAAACTTATTGCTGTCGTCCCGGCCGAGCGTCAGCGAGGGTCGGGACCCATACTCCGCAGTCCCTCGATCGTCCAGTGGCTATGCCCGCTTGCGAAAGCAGGGACGACCGGAGAGTGTTATCCCGCCGGCGTGAGCACCGTGCGGCCGACCACCTTGCCGGCCTTGATGTCGGAAATCACCTCCTGCGCGCCGTCGAGCCGCTTGGTCTTGGTCGGCACCAGCGGCAGCGGCGCCTTGCGCACCAGCGCGATCAGCTCGTTAAGCTCCTGCAGGCTGCCGGTATAGGAGCCCTGCAGCGTCATGGCGCGGATCGGAAGGAACGGCAGCGGCAGCGCGATCTCGCCGCCGAACAGACCGACGATGATGTATTTGCCGCCCTTGACCAGGCTGTCGATCCCGAGCTGCGCGGTCTGCGCGTTGCCGACGAAATCGATCACCGCCCACACCGGTCCCTTGGTGATGTTCTTGATCTGCTGAAGCGCATCGACGTCATTGGGATCGATGGCCGCGATCGCACCCTGGCGCTTGGCCGCATCGCGCTTGACCGGATCGATGTCGACCGCGATGGCGCCCTTGCCCTTCATCGCCTTGAGAATTGAAATACAGATGAGCCCGAGGCCGCCGGCGCCGATCACCACCACCGGCTCGCTCTTCACCAGATTTCCGAGCTTCTTGAGCGCGCCATAGGCGGTGAGCCCCGAGCAGGCCAGCGGCGCCGCCTGCTCCGGCTTCATGACTTTCGGATAGGCCACCAGATAGCGCGGATGCGGCACCAGCAGATGCGTGGCATAGCCGCCGTCGCGATAGACGCCGAGGAATCGGGGGGCCATGCAGAGCTGTTCGTCGCCCCTCTTGCACACCGCGCAGGTGCCGCAGCCGATCCAGGGGTAGACCAGCCGCTTGTCGCCGAGCTTAACGCCCTTGGCGCGCGGGCCGACCGCCACCACCTCGCCGACATTCTCATGGCCCATGGTGAGCGGCAGTTTCACGCCGCGATCCTGCAGCTGCAAAATCTTGCCGCCGCCGAGATCGTAGAAGCCCTCCCAGATGTGCAGATCGGAATGGCAGACGCCGGCCGCCAATACTTTAAGCACCACCTCGCTGCCCTTGGGCTTCGGCGTGGCGGTCTCGGCGAATTGCATCGGCTCGCCGCAACGGCAGACTTGAAAACTGCGCATATCGTTCTTCTCCCGCCTCTATTTTTGTCATGGCTTTTGTCATGGCCGGGCCCGGCCACGATAAGGAACCACCGTCACCCGCCGGCCGCAAGCCCGGCTACCAACCGGAAATTTTCTTCTAAAATGCTCGAAATGCGCCCTGGCACGAATATCTTTGCTGCCGGGCGGTGACTTGACGCCCCTCGTCCGCTATCCCGATTGCCTATGGACACCCGCACGCCCGACAACGACGCCCGCGCGCGCCCGGCAACCCCGTCCCGGGCCGCGGTCGAATTGATCGACGCGCCGGCCATTGCCGCCGAGCTGGAACTGCTCGCCAAGGCGCATACCGGCGGCGAACGCGAATTGCGCACGGCGCTGGCGCAGCGGCTGAAAACCGCGCTCAACGACGGCCGCGCCAAGGCCGAGCAGCTGCTGCTCAAGGATCGTCTCGGCCGCGGCTGCGCCGAGCAGCTGTGCCGGATGGAAGACGAGATCATCCGCATCCTGTTCGAGTTCGCCATCAAGCATCTTTATCCGTCGCAAAATCCGTCCGAGGCCGAGCACATGGCGGTGGTCGCCACCGGCGGCTACGGACGTGGGTTGCAGGCGCCCGGCTCCGACATCGATCTGTTGTTCCTGCTGCCCTACAAGCAGACCGCCTGGGGCGAGTCGATCGCGGAAGCGATCCTCTATTGCCTGTGGGACACCGGGCTGAAGGTCGGCCACGCCACCCGCTCGGTCGACGAATGCATCCGTCAGTCCAAGGCGGACATGACCATCCGCACCGCCATCCTGGAAGCGCGCTTCCTGCTTGGCGACCGCAAGCTGTATGACGAGCTGGTGACGCGCTTCGACAAGGACGTGGTGCGCAACACGGCGTCGGAATTCGTCGCCGCCAAGCTGGGCGAGCGCGAGGACCGCGTCCGCCGCTCCGGCCAATCGCGCTATCTGGTCGAGCCGAACGTGAAGGACGGCAAGGGCGGCTTGCGCGACCTGCATACTTTGTTCTGGATCGCCAAATACGTCTACCGCGTGCGCGAGCCGGACGAGTTGATCAAGCGCGGCGTGTTCGACAAGCAGGAATATCAGCGGTTCCGCCGCTGCGAGGATTTCCTCTGGTCGGTGCGCTGCCACATGCATTTCCTCACCGGCCGCGCCGAGGAGCGGTTGTCGTTCGACATCCAGCGCGAGATCGCGGTGCGGCTCGGCTACACCGAGCATCCCGGCCAGCAGGACGTCGAGCGCTTCATGAAGCACTACTTCCTGGTCGCCAAGGACGTCGGCGATCTCACCGCCATCCTGTGCGCGGAACTGGAAGACAGCCATGCTAAGAGCGTGCCGGTCTTGAGCCGCATGATGGCGAAGCTGCGCCCGGTCAAGCGCAAGAAGCTGGCCGAGAGCGACGACTTCATTGTCGACAAGAACCGCATCCTGCTCGCCAACGCCAACGCCTTCAAGCGCGATCCGGTCAACCTGATCCGTGTCTTCCATCTGGCGCAGAAACACAATCTCGCCTTCCACCCGGACGCCATGCGCGCGGTGACGCGCTCGCTCAAGCTGATCGATGCCGAGCTGCGCGAGAACGAGGAGGCCAGCGGGCTGTTCCTGGAAATCCTCACCTCCCAGAACGATCCGGAAACCGTGCTGCGGCGGATGAACGAGGCCGGCGTGCTCGGCCGCTTCGTGCCGGCCTTCGGCAAGATCGTGGCGATGATGCAGTTCAACATGTATCACCACTACACGGTCGACGAGCACCTGCTGCGCTGCATCGGCGTGCTGGCGGAGATCGACCGCGGCGCCAACCTCGAGACGCCGCTGGCCAACGATCTGATCAAAAAGCTGTTGCCCGGCCACCGTATGGTGCTCTACGTCGCGCTATTCCTGCACGACATCGCCAAGGGCCGCATCGAGGACCATTCGATCGCCGGCGCGCGGGTGGCGCGGCGGTTCTGCCCGCGGCTGGGATTTTCGTCGGCCGATACCGAATTGATCGCCTGGCTGGTCGAAACCCATCTGGTGATGTCGAGCGTGGCGCAGTCGCGCGATCTGTCCGACCGCAAAACAATAGAGAATTTCGCCGCGGTGGTGCAGTCGGCCGAACGGCTCAAGCTGCTCGCCATCCTCACCACCGCCGACATCCGCGCGGTCGGACCGGGCGTGTGGAACGGCTGGAAGGCGCAACTGCTGCGCACGCTGTATTACGAGACCGAGCCGGTGCTCACCGGCGGCTTCTCCGAGGTCAACCGCGCGCAGCGCGTCGCCATCGCGCAGGCCGAATTCCGCGAGGCGCTCAAGGACTGGCCGAAGGACACGCTGCAGGCCTATATCGCCAAGCTCTATCCGGCCTATTGGCTGAAAGTCGATCTGCCGCACAAGCTCGAGCACGCGCGCTTCGTGCGCGCCGCCGAGGACGCCGGCAAGACCCTGGCCACCACCATCGGCTTCGATGCCGAGCGCGCGGTGACCGAGCTCACCGTGCTGGCGCCCGATCATCCCTGGCTGCTGTCGATCATCGCCGGCGCCTGCGCCATGGCCGGCGCCAATATCGTGGACGCGCAGATCTACACCACCACCGACGGCATGGCGCTCGACACCATTTCGCTGTCGCGCGAATTCGATCGCGACGAGGACGAGCAGCGCCGTGCCAACCGCATCGCCGAGTCGATCGAGAAGGCGCTGCGCGGCGAATTGCGGCTGCCCGACATGGTGGGCAAGCGCGCGGCGCCGAAAGGCCGCATCCGGGCGTTCGCGCTCGAGCCGTCGGTCACCATCAACAACCAGTGGTCGCACCGCTACACCATGGTGGAAGTCACCGGCCTCGACCGCACCGGCCTGCTCTATGAAATGACCACGACGCTGTCCAAGCTCAACCTCAACATCGCCTCCGCCCATGTCGCCACCTTCGGCGAACGGGTGGTCGACGTGTTCTACGTCACCGACCTGATGGGCGCGCAGATCACCTCGCCCACGCGGCAGGCCGCGATCAAGCGCGCGCTGATCGGCTTGTTCGCGGGCGGCGACGGCAAGCAGGGCAAGAGCGCCGGTGAATAGAGTTGTTTGCGCATGATCCCGCGCCGATTTGTCGCAAATGATTATGAGATTACGTCACGCAAAACGACGCAACGGCGTTAATGACAGGGAGCCAGGCGCGTACCAATGTGATCGTCGGCCGCGCTAGTGCTTGCCCTGCGCGCGGCGCGGTGCGTCTTCGCAGTACTGCGTGATCTCGAGATGGACCATTTGCAGCAAACGGGCGGCGTCCAAGAATTCGTTCTGGCGCGCCAGCTCAGCCAGCTGCTTGCTCATCGCGGCGATGTATTCGGCCGATTCGCTGCTGTTCTTTTTCATGGCCAACCCCACTGGAAGTCCCCCATGGCCAACAACCATAATCCCGAAAGCGATCGTTCCAACATCCTTTGCTTTCAACCGCCGGTGACCAAAAGTGACGGTGAAGGTTGTCCTGAGCCTGCGAGCGCTGACACGCTGGCGCCGGAGGGCCTGCGTCTGTGCAAGGCGTTTTTTGCAATCGAGGACTCCGCGCTGCGGGCCTCGCTGATTGCGCTGCTGGAAAATATCGCGGGGCGCGACGCCGCCACGGGCGCCGGCCTCAAGCGCGACGAGTGCTAAAAGTTTTTCGCTCATTCCCGCGTACTCGCCGCCGCGAAGCCAAAGCGGCTTCGCTTTGGCTTCGCGGCGGCGAGTACGCGGGGACGAGCGGGTTTTTCTCACTCGGCCGCAACGCGCTCCAGTGCCGGCTTCGAGCTGCGAAGCGAGAAGCCCTTCACCACCGCGTAGATCGCCGGAATGACGACGAGGGTGAGCACGGTCGACGACACCATGCCGCCGATCATCGGCACCGCGATGCGCTGCATCACCTCGGCGCCGGTGCCGTGGCTCCACATGATCGGCAGCAGGCCGGCCATGATGGCGGCGACCGTCATCATCTTCGGGCGCACGCGATCGACCGCGCCGGACATGATCGCGGCGTAGAGATCTTCGCGAGTGAATTCATCGCCCTCGATGGCGCGCTCCGCCTTCAGTTCGGTCAATGCGTTGTCGAGATAGATCAGCATCACCACGCCGGTTTCGGCCGCGACACCGGTCAGCGCGATGAAGCCGACCGCGACCGCGACCGAAAGATTGAAGCCGAGCGCCCACATCAGCCAAAAGCCCCCGGCGAGAGCGAACGGCACCGACAGCATCACGATCAGCGTCTCGGTCACCCGCCGGAAGTTCAGATAGAGCAGGAGGAAGATGATCAGCAGCGTGACCGGCACCACGATCTTGAGGCGCTCCTTGGCGCGCTCCATGTATTCGAACTGACCGCTCCAGGTGACGTAATAGCCGGGCGGGAACTTGACCTGCGCCGCCACCGCCTTCTGCGCGTCGGCCACGTAGCCGCCGATATCGCGGTCGCGCAGGTCGATATAGATGTAGGCGGCAAGCTGTGCATTCTCGGTGCGGATGGTGGCCGGGCCCTTGGCCAGCTCGATCTTGGCGACCTCGCCGAGCGGCACCGTGCCGCCGTTCGGCAACGGGATCAGCACTTGCGTAGCGATCGCCTGCGGGTCGCTACGCAATTCGCGCGGATAACGGATGCTCACGGTGTAGCGCTCGCGACCCTCAACCGTCGTGGTCACCGCCTCAGCGCCGAGCGCGGTGGCGATCACGTCCTGCACGTCGGTGATCATCAGGCCGTAACGCGCGAGCTGCGCGCGATTGGGCTCGATATTGAGATAATAGCCGCCGAGGATGCGCTCGGCGAAGGCGCTGGTGGTGCCTGGCACGGTGCGCACCGCCGCCTCGATCTGGCGTGCTACATTCTCCATCTCGGCCAGATCGGTGCCGTAGACCTTGACGCCGACCGGTGTGCGGATGCCGGTGGCGAGCATGTCGGTGCGCGCCTTGATCGGCATCGTCCAGGCGTTGGATACGCCGGGAAACTGCAGCGCCTTGTCCAGCTCCGCGATCAGCTTGTCGGTGGTCATGCCGGGCCGCCATTCGCTTTCCGGCTTCAAGTTGATCACGGTCTCGAACATCTCGGTCGGCGCCGGGTCGGTGGCCGTCGTGGCACGTCCGGCCTTGCCCCATACCGAGGCGACCTCGGGGAAGCTCTTGATAATCTTGTTCTGGGTTTGCAGCAGCTCTGCCGCCTTGGTGACCGACAGGCCGGGCAGCGTGGTCGGCATGTAGAACAGCGTGCCCTCGTTGAGCGTGGGCATGAACTCGCTGCCGAGCCGCGAGGCCGGCCACAGACTCACAATCAGAATGCCGAGTGCGATCAGGATGGTTGCGGCTTTATATTTAAGCGCGCCGCGGATCACCGGTCGATAGATCCAGATCAAAAAACGGTTCACCGGGTTCTTGTGCTCGGGCATGATCTTGCCGCGCACGAACAGCATCATCAGCATCGGCACCAGCGTCACCGACAGCAAGGCCCCCGCCGCCATGGCGAAAGTCTTGGTATAGGCGAGCGGCTTGAACATGCGGCCTTCCTGCGCCTCGAGCGCGAAGATCGGCAGAAACGACACGGTAATGATCAGCAGGCTGAAGAACAGCGCAGGGCCAACCTCGATCGCGGCCTCGATCAGCACCTCGCTTCTCGGCTTGCCGGGGTCGGCGCGCTCCAGGTGCTTGTGGGCGTTTTCGATCATGACGATCGCCGCATCGACCATGGCGCCGATGGCGATGGCGATGCCGCCGAGACTCATGATGTTCGAACTCAAGCCCAACAGGTACATGCACAGATAGGAGATCAGCACGCCGAGCGGCAGCGTGATAATCGCCACCAGCGCACTGCGCACATGCAGCAGGAACACCACGCATACGATGGCGACGATGATGCTCTCCTCGATCAAGGTCCGCTTGAGATTCTCGATAGCGCGGTAGATCAGGTCCGAGCGGTCGTAGACCGCGTCGAGGCTGACGCCCTGCGGCAGGCTGGGCGCGATTTCGGCGAGCCGCTCCTTGACGTTCTTGATGACGGTGAGCGCGTTCGCGCCGAAGCGTTGCAGCACGATGCCGGTGACGGCTTCGCCCTCGCCGTCCACCTCGGTGATGCCGCGGCGTTCGTCCGGCACCAGTTCGACGCGCGCCACGTCGCGCAACAGCACCGGCACGCCGCGGTCGTTTTTGACCACGATCTGTTCCAAGTCAGACAGGCTTTTGACGTAGCCGCGTCCGCGCACGATGAATTCGTGCTCCGCGAGCTCGACGGTGCGACCGCCGACATCGATATTGCTCGAGCGCAAGGCATCGCGAATTTTCGACAGTGATATACCGAGCGATTGCAGCCGGCGCGGATCGATCACCACGCTGTACTGCTTGACGAAGCCGCCGACGCTGGCAACCTCGGAGACGCCCTCCGCCTTGATGAGGCCATAGCGGATGTACCAATCCTGAATGGTGCGCAACTCGACCAGGCTCTTCTGCGCTCCGCGCACCACGTATTGGTAGACCCAGCCGACGCCGGTGGCGTCCGGCCCGAGGCTTGGCGCCACGCCGGCCGGCAGCCGGCGGGCAGCCGAATTGAGATATTCGAGCACGCGCGAGCGCGCCCAATAGAGATCGGTGCCGTCTTCGAAGATCACGTAGACGAACGAGACGCCGAATGACGAAAACCCGCGCACCACCTTCGACTTAGGCACGCTCAGCATGGCCGTGGTCAGCGGATAGGTCACCTGATCCTCGACCACCTGCGGCGCCTGGCCGGGATATTCGGTGTAGATGATCACCTGCACGTCGGACAGGTCGGGGATGGCGTCGAGCGGCACCCGCAATACCGCGTACAGGCCCGCCAGCGTCAGGAACACGCTGGCAAATCCGACCAACAGCAGGTTGCGCGCCGACCAACGGATGACGGCTGCAATCATTTCGGTTGCTCCGGGTCGGTGAAAGTCTTGAGCGCGCTCTGCAGGTTGCTCTCGGCGTCGATCAGGAACGTCGCGGTGGTGACGATGTCCTCGCCTGGCTTGAGGCCCTCGACGATTTCGACATAGCCGTCGCCGCGGCGGCCGAGCTTGACCGGGCGCGGCTCGAAGCGGCCTTCGCCCTTCGACACCAGCACGATCTGCTGCTTCCCGTTGTCGATGATGGCGCTCACCGGAACGGTGGTGACGGCGCCATGGTCGGCGTCGGCGAGGAACGTGACGTCGGCATACATGTCCGGTTTCAGCCGCTCGTCCGGATTGGCGACTTCGATGCGCACCCGCACAGTGCGGGTTTCCGTCTTCACTTCCGGATAGATGAAGGTGACTTTGCCCTCGACCGGCTGATTGCGATAGGCGCGGAACGTCACGGTGGCGCGGTCGCCCAGCTTGATCTCGGCCAGATCGCCTTCCGCGACGTCGGCTATTACCCAGACATTAGTCAGGTCGACGATGCGATAGAGTTCGTCGCCGGCAACGATCTTCTGGCCGTTAATCACGCGCTTGACCATGACGGTGCCGCCGGCCGGCGCCAGCCAGTCGATGATGCGCGGATTGCTGCCGCTGTCGCGGATCTCGCGGATGCGGGCTTCGGGCACGCCGAGATTGCGCAGCCGCTGCATGGCGCCTTCGAGCGATTTGCCGAGGCCCACGTTCGCCGTACCGGACCAGCTCTTGGCCACCAGCAAATCACTGAATGCCTGCTGGATATCCGGGCTGTAGACGCGGAACAGCGGCTCGCCGGCGCGCACGATCTGACCGGTGGTATTGACGAACAGGTCCTCGACATAGCCGTCCGAGCGCATGGTCACGATGGTGGCGCGGCGCTCGTCGATGGCGACGGTGCCGACCGCGCGCACCGGGCGCGTCAGCACGCGCGCCTCGGCCGGCTCGGTGCGCACGCCGCTGCGCTGCACGCGCTCGACGCTCACCTTGATGGTCTTGCCGTCGCTCGGCGCGTCGCCGTCATAGACGGCGATGTAATCCATCCCCATCGAGTCCTTCTTCGGCACCGGCGAGGTGTCGGGCAGACCCATCGGATTGCGATAGAAAAGTATCTTGCGGTCGCCTGCCGGCTTCGGCGGCTTCGGCGGATCGAAGCTCGGCTCGGCGTCGTCATAGACCGGAAGGAAGGCGCGGCCCTGCGCGTCGTTCTTCGGCAGTGCCGACCAGTTGGGCGCGCCGCTCGGATCGCGATAGTAAAGAATAGTTCGCTCGGCCGCCGCCGCCCGCGGCGCAACGCTCAGCTGCGTCGCCGCGCTACCGGAGCGCTGGACATAGCCGTAGCCTGCGAGCGCAGCGCCCGCGAGCAGCAGCGACAACAATAAGACGGCGCGATTTTGAGTCATGGCTGTCTCGTTTCGATCAAGCCTGCCGAGAAGACGGTTGAGCGGCGGCGGCCACAGCTGCGGCCACCGCCCGATTTAAAGTTGACGCGCGGCCGGCTTACTTGACGGCCTTGAGGATGACCTTGCCGATTACCGTCTCCGGCTCGCCCTGCACCTTAGCGGAAACGCTCAGCAGATACCGGCCCGCCATCGGCAGATCGGTCTTGAAGGCGTAGACGCCGGGTTCCTTGCTGGGCACGGCGGCAACCGGCGACACCATGTCGGCCATGTTGTCGGGCCCCATGTCGACGCGGGTGCGCACGATGACGGCATCCGCCACCGGCTTACCGCTCGGCTTATGGGTGAGACGCACGGCGACCACCACGTCGTCGCCCTTCTTCCATTCCGGTGCGACCGACTCGAAGGCGTAGTCTGCGGCGCCTGCGAAGGCTGCAGCATTGGTCAGGCTCATCGTAACCGCGACCGCGAGTAGATAGTTCGTCTTCATCTTAATATCTCCTGATGGCTTTTCCGATCGGCGCCGCTTCGTTGTGATTGAGCGGCAGCCGAATTGACGCGAGTATTCAAGCTCACGCCATGCTGAACGAGCGTGGAGGCGATCAGGCGCGGGGCGGCCGAAAGGGCGGACTGCCGATCAGCGAGGAAACACTGATCCTCGCGCGCACCGGCTTGAGCGCAGCACTCTCGGGCGCCGAGTAGGCAATGCCGGAAACGTCGGTGTCGGTGAAGCAAATGCAGGTGGCCGCGCAGGCCGCGAGACGCCCGCCGTGATCGGCGGTCTTTTGCGTTTCGCTGGACGCGCCGTGGTGTTGTTGGTCGCAGTCCGGCATCGCTTGCGTGACCGCCATTTTCGTGGACGCGACGGCCGCAAAGCCGAGCGTCACCGGCAGCGTGGCGATGGCCACGGCCAGCAGCAGGACGAAAATGCTTCGAGCGGTACGTATCGTCACAGCGGCTTTCGTTAACGACGCCATGGTGCGTCTAGCGATATTAGGTGCATCTATAAATATTATGACCCGAGGTGCCCAGCCTATCTTTGATAAAGGTCAAATGATGACCGTTGCAGCTAGCGTTAAGGCCGGCCAGGCCCGAAAAACGCCTGCTATCGGGGCCAAATCCCCCTTAACGAGCCCTTAAATCGGCCCCCGTAGCGTAACCCTCGGGGGACCGGCGCGACGCGCCGGCCACGTGGGTCGCGTCATGGCATCGGGACGAGGACATTCGGACGCGCGCCGGGAGCCGGTGTTCGACAGCGGCCCCGACTTGCGCGTGGCGGCGGGCGAGCGCGCCGGCGCGGGCATACATAAATCCGCTAGGCGTCCGGGGCGCCGCAGGCGCTCATCCGGCGGCGGCGGCAAGCGGCGCTCGTTCATCGGCCGGCTGATCTATTGGAGCCTGGTGCTCGGCCTGTGGCTGGTGATCGGCGGCGTCGGCACGGTGGCTTACGTCGGCGCGCATCTGCCGCCGATCCAGTCCCTGGAAATCCCCAAGCGGCCGCCCTCGATCCAGATATTGGACATGGCGGGGCGCGCATTGGCCCGCCGTGGCGATCTGGCCGGCGCGCCCTTGGCGCTGAAAGAGATGCCTGCTCACGTTCCTCGGGCCTTCGTCGCCATCGAGGATCGGCGCTTCTACGAGCATTACGGCGTCGACCCGTTCGGCATCGCGCGCGCGGCTTTTGCCAACATTTTGCATCGCGGCGTGGCGCAGGGCGGCTCCACCATCACGCAGCAATTGGCCAAAAATCTCTTTTTGACTCAAGAACGTACCATCACGCGCAAGCTGCAGGAGGCGATGCTGGCGCTCTGGCTGGAGCGCAAATTTTCCAAGACGCAGATTCTCGAACTGTATTTGAATCGCGTCTATTTCGGGTCGGGCGCCTACGGCATCGAGCAGGCCTCGCTGCGCTATTTCGGCAAGTCCGCCAGGCACATAAGCCTCGCCGAGGCCGCGCTGCTCGCCGGCCTGGTGAAGTCGCCGTCGCGTCTTGCACCGACGCGCAATTTCGACGGCGCCGAACGCCGCGCGCAAGTCGTGCTCGCGGCCATGGCCGAACAGGGCTTCATCAGCGACGCCAACGCGCATGTCGCGATGACGAAGCCGCCGCGCATCGTCGCGCAAACCGGCAACGGCGCGGTCAATTACGTCGCCGACTGGATCATGGACGCGCTCAACGATGTGCTCGGCCATGTCGAGGAAGACATCGTGGTGCGCACTACGATCGATGCCGGCCTGCAGGCCGGCGCGGAACGCGCGCTGATCGACGAGCTGACGACGAAGGGCGACAAGAACGGCGTCAGCCAGGGCGCGCTGGTCGCCATGACGTCAGACGGCGCAGTGCGCGCCCTGGTCGGCGGCCGCAACTACGCCGACAGCCAGTTCAATCGCGCGGTCGCCGCCAAGCGCCAGCCCGGCTCCGCGTTCAAGCCGTTCGTCTACCTGACCGCGCTCGAACGCGGGCTTAACCCCGACAGCGTGCGCGAGGACAGACCGATCAAGATCAAGGGCTGGCAGCCGGAAAACTACGGCCACGAATATTTCGGACCGGTCACGCTGACCAAGGCGCTGGCGCTGTCGCTCAACACCGTGTCGGTGCGCCTCACCATGGAATTCACGCCGATGTCGGTGATCCGCACCGCGCACCGGCTCGGCATTGCCTCCAAGCTCGAGCCCAACGCCTCGATCTCGCTCGGGACGTCCGAAGTCTCGATGCTCGAGCTGGTCGGCGCCTATGCGCCGTTTTCCAATGGCGGCTTCGCGGTGGCGCCGCATGTCATCGAGCGCATCAGCGGCGAGCACGGCAAGCTGCTCTATGCGCACAGCGACCAGCAGCTCGGCCGCATCATCGAGGCGCGTTATGTGGACATGATGAACACGATGCTGCAGGAGACGCTGACCATCGGCACCGCGCGCAAGGCCACGCTGCCGGGCTGGCCGGCGGCCGGCAAGACCGGCACCAGCCAGGATTTCCGCGACGCCTGGTTCATCGGCTACACCTCGAAGCTGGTCACCGGCGTCTGGCTCGGCAACGATGACGGTTCGCCGACCAAGAAGGTCACCGGCGGCGGCATGCCGGTCGAGATCTGGAGCCGCTTCATGCGCGAGGCGCATCAGGGCGTGCCGGTCGCGGCGCTCCCCGGCGCAAACGGCGGCGGCTTGTTCTCGGGACTGTTCGGCGGCCAGGCGCCGGAGCGATCGACGATCGGCATGGCGCCGGTGCCGCCGGCCGCGATCGGCGCAGGCGCCGGCAGCACGCCGCAGGCCCGCGGCGGCAGCATCGACAATTGGCTGATCGACAAACTATTCGGCCGCTGAAGCCTGTTCACTCTTGCCGGCGCGGGCGCGCAGCGCGCGCGTCGAAATCCACAGCAGCAGCGACGCGCAGCCCATGACCGCTACCGCGGCCGCGAGCGGCCATGCGCTTTGCCCGAGCAGCCAGCCGACCACCGCCCCGCACAGCGCCGCGGCAGTCTGCTGGATGAAGCCGAGCAGCGCGGAAGCGGCGCCCGCGCGCTCGGGAAACGGCGTCATGGCGCCGGCGATCGCTTGCGGCAGCACCATGCCGAGGCCGGCGAGATAGAGCGCCATCGGCAATACCAGCGAAGCAGCGGAGGTCAGCCCGAGCGCGAGCGCCACCACCATACCGAGCCCGCCGCCCGCCATCGCGGCGGCGCCGATGCCGAGCGTGCGGTCGATCCCGAGCCGCATCACCAGCCGCGCCGCCAGCATTGTGCCGCCCATATAGCCGACCGAGCCAACCGCGAAGGCGACGCCGAATTGGAACGGCGTGAGGCCATAGAGATTTTGCAGCACGAAGGATGTCCCGGAAATCCAGGCGAACAGTCCGCCGAAGCCGGTCGAAGCCAGCCCGAGATAGGCAAGATAGGCCGGGTTGCGCGCCACCACGCGATAGGACCTGAGCATCGAGGCCGGTGACACCGGCTCGGCCGCGCGCGCGGGCAAGGTTTCCGGCAGCAGCGGCCAGACAATCGCCGCGCCGATCAGTCCGCCGCCGACCAGAGTGAAAAAGACCGAGCGCCAACCGAAACCGGTCTGCAACAGGCCGCCGCCGATCGGCGCCAGCACCGGCGCCAGCGCCATCACCGCACCCATCACCGACAATTCGCGCCCTGCCCGCGCGCCGGAATAAAGATCGCGCACGATGGCGCGCGCCAGCACGATGCCGCTGGAGCCGCCCAGAGCCTGCACGGCGCGCGCAACGATCAGCATCTCAATGGACGTCGCCAGCGCACAGGCGAGACTCGCCGCGCAATAGAGCGCGAGCGCGGTCAGCAGAACCGGCTTGCGGCCATGCCGGTCGGATAGCGGCCCGTAGACGATCTGCCCGACCGCGAAGCCGATCAGATAGGCCGAGATGGTGAGCTGCACTTGCGCCGTGGAGGCGCCGAGTTGGCGCGCGATGTCCGGCAGTGAAGCCAGATACATATCGGTGCTGAGCGGCCCGATCGCAGTCAAAGCCGCCAGCAATGCCGTGAGCGCGAAAGTACCGGGACGCAGCATGAGTTAGGATTTCCGGTGATAGTCGCGCCCGTGACTATCTCATGAACCGCGGTAGCGCCAGCGATGCGCCGGCATGGCTGTCAACCGCCCTGCAACCCGTAGCGATGCAGTTCGGCGCCATGCGCCTCAAGCCAGCTCTTGGCGCTGCGCATATGCGGACAGATGCGCTCGACCAGCCGCCAGAACGCCCGGCTGTGGTTCATCTCGACCAGATGCGCGACCTCGTGGGCGGCGAGATAATCGAGCACGAAGGGCGGCGCCAGGATCAGCCGCCATGAGTAGGACAGCACGCCGGTGGTCGAGCACGAGCCCCAGCGGCTCGACGGATCGCGGATCGACACGCGCTTGATGCTGACGGCGAGCGCGTCGGCCGCGCGCCGGCTGGCCGCTTCCAGATCGCGCTTGGCCTCGCGCTTGAGGAAATCGCGCACCCGGCGCGCAACGTACGGCGCCTGCCCGGCGACGCAGAGCAGGCGCTCGTCGGCCTCCCCGGTCTCGATCCAGACCGTGCCACGCGCAGCGCGCCGGTGCACGATGCGGTGCGCGGCGCCGCGCAGCGGCAGCAGCGCACCGTCGGCAAAGGGCGCGGCGTCGGGAAGCCGCTGCAGCCGCGCCGCGATCCAGGCGCCGTGCTTCTGCGCGAATTCACGCGCCTGCGTCAGGCTGCCGCGCGGCGGCATGGTGAGCACGACGTCGCGCGTGGCGGAATGGATGCGCAACGTATAGCGACGCGCCTGTCGGTGGCGGCGCACACGCACCAGATAGACCTCGCGCTCGAACGCGATGCTGATCGCCGAAGGCTCGGTCGGCCGGCGGAAGAGTAAGGCGCGCAGCGGCAGGGACATCGTCAACCCAGAATCGGTTTGCAGATGTCAGTGTGCCACAGCTAAGCGCTTCAAGGCGAGATCTACTCGACGGCGGCCAGCTTGGCAGCACCGGCATGGGCGGCATGGGCGGCACCATTGCCGTGCTGGCTGCGCCGGCCATCGTGCGACAGCACGAAGTCGGCGATGCGCGGCGCGATTTCGGAGCGGAAGCGCGAGCCATTGAACACGCCGTAATGGCCGACCGCCGGCTGCACGTAATGCACCTTGTTGTCGGACGGGATATGCATGCACAGCCGATGCGCGGCCTCGGTCTGGCCGACCGCGGAGATATCGTCGTGCTCGCCCTCCACCGTCATCAAGGCGACGCGCTTGATCTGCGCCGGATCGATCGGACGGCCGCGATGCGTCATCTCGCCCTTGGGCAGCGCGTGACGGATGAACACGGTGTCGACGGTCTGCAGATAGAACTCGGCGGCGAGATCCATGACCGCGAGATATTCGTCGTAGAATTCGCGATGCTTCTGCGCCGAGTCGCCGTCGCCTTTGACCAGATGGCGGAACAGATTTTGATGCGCCTCGATGTGGCGGTCGAGATTCATGCTGACGAAGCCGTGTAGCTGCAAGAAGCCCGGATAGACATCGCGCATGAAACCGGGATGCGGGAACGGCACCTTGGTGACGACGTGGTTGCGGAACCAGTCGATCCCGCGCGACTCGGCCATCTTGTTGACCGCGTTGGAATTGATGCGGGTGTCGATCGGCCCGCCCATCAGAATCATGGAATGCGGGACATAAGGGTCCTTGTCGGCTTCCATCAGCGCCACCGCCGCCAGCACCGGCACCGACGGCTGGCACACCGCGATCACATGCGCGTCGCCGCCCAGCATGTGCAGCATGGAAATGATGTAGTCGATATAGTCGTCGAGATCGAAGCGGCCATCCGACAACGGCACCGAGCGGGCGCTTTGCCAGTCGGTGATATAGACATCGTGGTTGGGCAGGAACGCCTCGACCGTGCCGCGCAGCAGCGTGGCGTAGTGGCCCGACATCGGTGCCACCAGCAGGAGCTTCGGCTGCGGACGGCGCGGCGCGCGGGTGAAGGCACGTTCGAAATGCAGCAGCCGGCAGAACGGGCGTTCCCAGACGGTGTTGATATGGATCGGTACGCGCTCGCCGCCGACGGTGATGGCATCGATCTGCCATTCCGGACGGCCGTAGCGGCGCGTCACCCGCTCGAACAATTCCATGCTCGCCGCGATCGACTTGCCGTAGGTCGTGTGCGCGAAGGGATTGGCCGGATTGCGGTAGAACAGGCGGGCGGCGTCGGCGAAGGCGCGCGCCGGATCGAGCGCGGCATGGCCCATTTCGTAGAGCCAGTACATCGGCGTCGCCAGCAATACACCGGCCTCGCCGGGCAGCCGTGCGGCTCCGTCGAACTCGCCGATCGGCGTCGGCTTGATTTCTTTCCCCACCCCGTGCTGCACCGCAGCAGAGTGTCGTGTTTCGGTCATGACGTCAACATAAGTATAAGTCCTTGGCGCCGGGTATACAGTCAAAAAAATAGCATAAAATCTCTGTAATAATTGGACTTTTTTAACCTATTCGCCGGTCTGCAGCAGCGAGCCCTGCACCCTTGCGCTCTGCAGCAGCTTGAGAAAGGCCAATGACGCAACTGCGAACAGCAGCACGTTGAGCGCCAGCGATTCGAGCATCAGGTCGGCGCGGAAGACATGGTCGATCAGCAGCGCCCGCATGCCCTCAAACACATAGGTCGGCGGCAGCGACCAGGCCACGTATTGCAGGAAGTCGGGCAATATCGATACCGGGTAGTAGACGCAGGTGAGCGGCAGGAACAGGAACATGATGGTCCAGGCCATGCCCTCCGCGCCCATGCCGTTGCGCAACAACAGTCCGGCGACAAAAATGCCGATCGCCCAACTGGTGAGCATGAGGTTGGCGAAGAAGGCCGCCAGCGCCAAGCCGAGCGACCACAGATTGAAGTCGAAGAAGGCAATGGCCAGCAAGCTCACCGGCACCATGCCGATCGCCAACCGCACGATGCTCATGATCATCAGCGCGGCGATGAACTCGACCGGGCGCAGCGGCGAGATCATGATGTTGCCGAGGTTGCGCGACCACATTTCCTCCAAGAATGAAATCGAAAATCCGAGTTGGCCGCGGAACAAAATGTCCCACAGCAGCACCGAGCCGATGAACAAGCCGCCGGCCTGCGCGAAGAAGCCTACATTCTGCGACACGTAAAGCTGCAGGAAGCCCCACATCAGCATCTGCACGGCCGGCCAATAGATCAGGTCGAGAATGCGCGGCCAAGACGAGCGCAGCAGGTACCAGTAGCGCCGCACCATGGCGGCGACGCGATTAAGCGAAAAGTCGACGCCGCTGTCGCTGATGCTCATTGCGCCGCCTCGCGCTGCTGGCCGGTCCCGCGCGCCACGTCGAGAAATACTTCTTCCAGCGTTTGGCGGCCGTAACGAT
Source organism: Hyphomicrobiales bacterium (assembly GCA_016185205.1). GTDB lineage: Bacteria > Pseudomonadota > Alphaproteobacteria > Rhizobiales > Xanthobacteraceae > Pseudolabrys. The sequence continues at coordinate 213,871 of JACPOA010000031.1, forward strand.
CGAGCAGGCGCTCGGGTGTGTCGTCGTCTTCGATACGGCCCTTTTTCATGATGATGACGCGCTCGCAAAGACGCTCGACTTCCGTCATATTGTGCGAGGCAAGCAGCACGGCGGCGCCGTGTTCGATACGATAGCGCTCGAGCCGGGAGCGCACCCAGTCGGCGGTATCGGGATCGAGCGAGGCGGTCGGCTCGTCGAGCAGCAGTACTTCGGGGCGGTTGATCAGCGCCTTAGCGAGCGAAACACGCGTCTTCTGCCCGGCCGACAGTTTGCCGTTGGGCCGGTCGAGGAATTCGACCAGGTCAAGATCGGTGGCGAGGCTGGCGATGCGATCATCGATATCGGGCACCGCGTAGAGCTGGGCGAACACCGACAGATTTTGCCGCACCGTCAACCGCATCGGCATATCGACATAGGGGCTTTCGAAATTCATCCGGTGCAGCACCCGGTAGCGCTCGCGCGGCATCTGCGCGCCCAGCACCGTGATGGTGCCGGAGGTGGGGGTGACCAGGCCCATGATCATGGCGATGGTGGTGGTCTTGCCGGCGCCGTTGCCGCCGAGCAGCCCGGTGATCGAGCCGGGCGCCAAGCGGAACGAGATGCCGTCGACCGCGGTCGCGCCCTTGTAGCGCTTGACCAGGGCGTCGACGGCGATGGCTGAGATGACGGCTCCATTCATTAAGTGAGATTTGACGCGTGCCCGCGCCAAGCGCAAGCCCCGCCAGCCTGCGATTTGTGCGCCCGGCGCAGCACGCTACACTGACGCCCATGCCCTCGCTTGGCCTTGCCCAGCAACACCCGCGCCGCAACGTGCGTCTCGACACGCTGGTGCGGCTGCGCTGGCTCGCCATCATCGGCCAGACCACTGCCGTGCTGGTGGTTCACTACGGGCTCGATTTCGATCTGCCGATCTGGGCCTGCCTGGCGGTGATCATGCTGTCGGGCTGGCTCAATATCGCGCTGCGCCTGCGTTTCCATATGACGCAGCGGTTGGAACCCGATCGCGCCGCTTGGCTGCTCGCCTTCGATATCGCGGAGCTGGCGATGCTGCTGTTCCTGACCGGCGGCCTGCAGAATCCGTTCGCCTTCCTGTTTCTGGGGCCGGTGCTGCTGTCGGCGACCGCATTGCCGCCGCGCTTCACGCTGCTGCTCGGCGCGCTGGCGATCCTGTGCGCGACCGTACTGGTGTTCGTGCATTACCCGCTGCCGTGGGACAGCTACGATCCGTTGCAGCTGCCGCCGCTCTACATGATCGGCGTCTGGCTTTCGATCCTGCTGGCCATCGGCTTCATCGGCGTCTACGCTTGGCAGATCACCGAAGAATCCCGCCAGCTCGCCGACGCGCTGGCTGCCACCGAGCTGGTGCTCACGCGCGAGCAACACCTCTCGCAGCTCGACGGCCTCGCCGCTGCCGCCGCGCACGAGCTGGGCACGCCGTTGTCGACCATCTCGGTGATCGCCAAGGAGCTGGAGAACGCGATCCCCGCCGACGCGCCGCATGGCGACGACGTGCGGCTGCTGCGCTCGCAGGCCACGCGCTGCCGCGACATCCTGGCCAAGCTCACCGAACTGTCGGCGAGCGGCGAGCCGTTCGACCGCATGCCGCTCACCGCCCTGATCGAGGAGGTAGTGGCGCCGCATCGTAATTTCGGCGTCGCCATCGACGTGACGGTGGCGCCGGACCGCGACGGCGAGCCGGTCGGCGCGCGCAATCCGGCGATCCTGTACGGCCTCGGCAATCTGCTGGAAAACGCCGTCGATTTCGCCGGCGAGCGGGTCGCGGTCGACGCGCAGTGGAGCGAGGACGCCGTCGCAGTGACCATCACCGACGACGGCCCCGGCTTTGCGGCCAACATTATGGACCGTATCGGAGAGCCTTATGTGTCCAGCCGCCGCCGCAACCCGAACGAGAGCGGCGCCGAACCGGGCGGATTGGGCCTGGGTTTCTTCATCGCCAAGACCCTGCTGGAGCGCTCGGGCGCAACGCTGACCTTCGAAAACCGCAGCTTCCCCGAGCGCGGCGCCATCATTACGGTACGCTGGCGCAGGCCTGACTTCGAGCGGCCATTGACCTTCGCAACGCCTTGAGATCGCGCTGACTACGCACTATTTTCATGCTGTGTTGATGGGGCACCATGACTAGGATGCCTTTCTGCTGCAACCGGAAGCGGGTAAAAGCGTGGATATCGCCGTGACCGACCTCGCCAATCCCGCGGCAGCTGAGAAGCTTCCCCGCGAACGCTCCGTGCTGATCGTGGAGGACGACCGTTCGTTCCTGCAACGGCTCGCCAAGGCGCTCGAGCAGCGCGGCTTTACCGTCAGCACCGCCGAATCGGTGGCCGATGGATTACTTATGGTGCAACAGGTCGCACCCGCCTTCGCGGTGGTCGACATGCGGCTGGGCGACGGCAACGGCCTCGATGTGATTTCCGCACTTAAGCGGCGGCGGCCGGAAGCGCGCGGCATCATCCTCACCGGCTACGGCAATATCGCGACCGCGGTCAACGCCGTGAAGCTCGGCGCGGTGGATTATTTGGCCAAGCCCGTCGACGCCGACGACGTGGTGGCGGCCTTGCTCGCGCAGGACCACACCACGATCGGGCCACCGGAAAATCCGATGTCGGCCGACCGCGTGCGCTGGGAGCATATCCAGCGCATTTACGAATTATGCGGCCGCAACGTCTCGGAAACCGCGCGCCGACTCAACATGCACCGCCGCACGCTACAGCGGATTCTGGCCAAGCGCGCGCCACGGTGATTGTTGCCATTCCGGGTCCGCGCCTCCGGCGCGTCCCGGAATGACAAGTTACCCCACATCCCCATACGGCCCATTCGGATCGGCGAGCGATTGCAGCCGGAGCGCGGCGGCACGCGCGATAGCGAGCATCATCGATTTGCGCGTGGCGGCCGGCAGCCGGTGCTCGGGCGCCCGGCATTTGAATTCGGCGCTGAAGGCATCCGCCACGATCAGCCCGCAGTCGGGCGGAAAGATCTCGCACGGCACGTCCAGGTGCGTGGCGAAGAACAGCCGATCGCAATGGGTGCGGTAGTCCTGCCATTTCTGGTCGGCGCGGAAGTCGGCGACCGAGGATTTGATCTCGACGATCCAGATTTCGCCGCCGCCATCGAGCGCCACCAGATCGGCGCGCCGGCCGGACGGCAGCGGCAATTCGCTCACCACGCAGAAGCCGTGCGCATGCAGCAGCCGCGACGTTCCGCGCGCAATCTTGAGCGCCGTGTCGGACTGGCGGCCATCGACCGGCACTTGCAGCGGTTTGGCGACGAGTTTCATGATGGTAGTTTAGCACGTTCCGGAAACGCCGCGGCCAGCGCCGCGCGGTTGGCGGCGATCACGCCGCGCTCGGTGATCAGCCCGGTCACCAGCCGCGCCGGCGTCACGTCGAAGCCGTAATTGGCAACCGGAGAGCCGTCCGGCACCACTTGCACCGATACGACGCGGCCGTCTGCGGTCTTGCCGGTCATGCAGGCGACTTCGGAGGCCGCGCGCTGCTCGATCGGAATTTCAGCGAGCCCGTCATGAAGCGTGAAGTCGATGGTCGGCGATGGCAGCGCCACATAGAACGGCAGCTTGTTGTCTTGCGCCGCCAGCGCCTTCAAATAGGTGCCGATCTTGTTGCAGACGTCGCCCTGCGCGGTGACGCGGTCGGCGCCGACGATCACCAAGTCTACCAGACCGTGCTGCATCAGGTGGCCGCCGGTATTGTCGGGGATCACGGTATGCGGCACGCCGTGCTGGCCGAGTTCCCAGGCGGTGAGCGAGGCGCCCTGATTGCGCGGGCGGGTCTCGTCGGCGAACACATGCACGGCCACGCCTTTGTCGTGCGCCAGGTAGATCGGCGCCGTGGCGGTGCCCCAGTCGACCGTCGCCAGCCAGCCGGCATTGCAGTGGGTGAGCACGTTGACGCGCTCGCCGTTTTTGCGCACGGCGATATCCTCGATAATTTTAAGGCCGTGGCGGCCGATCGCCTGATTGATGGCGATATCCTGCTCGGCAATCTCGTTGGCGCGGTGCAAGGCGGCGGCGACGCGCTCGCCGCGCGGCCGGTTGCGCAGCGCCGCCAGCATCTCGTCGAGCGCCCAGCGCAGATTGACCGCCGTCGGCCGGGTCGCGAGCAGACAGGCCGTGGCGCGCTCGAGGCTCTCGTCGGAGGCATCCTCCCGCATCGCCAGCCACACGCCATAGGCCGCCGCCGCGCCGATCAGCGGCGCGCCGCGCACCTGCATGGATCGGATCGCATGCGCGGCGTCTTCCAGCGTCTTCAGCGGCGCAACAGCGAAACGATGCGGCAGCAGCGTCTGGTCGATGATGCCGAGCGAAGCGCCGTCGCTCTCGACCCAGATGGTGCGTGTTTGCTTGCCGTCCACCTTCATGCGCGATTCATAACTCGCTTCAACCGAGCCGACAAATTGCGGCGGGCCGCCCAAGGTCGGACGGAAGCCGCTATAAATCGGTCCGTGGCCGGCCCCAATTCCGGCCTTTGGCCGACGCGATGGCAACGGAACATTCCCCCCGCTCTAAGATTCTTCCATCAAAGGAGCGAACTCATGCCGACGAAGTTTGCGAGGGTCGCGGCTCTCGCTTTTTTTATGCTGCCGTTCGCTTGGGCCGGTCAAAGCTCGGCCCATGAAGGCGTCGAAACTTCGGCCAAGATCAAGCCCGTGGTCGAAGTCGCCTTCGTGCTCGACACCACCGGCTCCATGGGACCGCTGATCGAAAGCGCCAAGCGCAAGATCTGGTCGATCACCACCGCGATCGTCGATGCCAATCCCGAGGCCGATATCCGCATGGGGCTGGTGGCCTATCGCGACATCGGGGACGACTACATCACCAAGACCGTCAACATCACCAACGACATCCAGGACCTCTACGCCAATCTGCTGGAACTCAAGGCGCGCGGCGGCGGCGACTGGCCCGAAAGCGTCAACGAGGCGCTGCACGTTGGCGTAACAAAGCTCGCATGGACGCAAGGCCCGGAAATCTGCCGCATCATGTTCCTGGTCGGCGCCACGCCGAGAGCGACCGCCACCGAAATGGCCGGCTACATGGCGCGCAATACGGCGAAAAATTCCGGCGAAGCCATCACCGGCGCCGGCGATCTGGTGGCCGACGTCAAGGCCGGGCGGCAGAAGCTCGCCACGGTCAAGGACGACGACCTGCCTGAGACCGTGCGCAACATGAAAGCGGCGGAACGCCAGGACTTCATCGACAAGCAGTTGGCTAGTCGAAAGGCGCTCAACGAGCGCATGGCCGCGCTGGTCCAGCAGCGCGACCGTTACGTGCTCGAGCAAGCCAAGAAAGGCCCGACCCGCACCGCCGACAGCTTCGACCGCGCGGTCGAGGAGACGCTGCGCGCGCAGATCAAGCGCTAGATATCTTTTCTCCCCGCAAGCGGGGAGAGGTGATAAAAAGAGTCCGCGGGGTGAAAACCAATGCAAACCATCAACTACGAAGTCGAATACGACAACCGCGCGCGTGTGCCCGAGCACCCGCATATCTTCGCGCGCTGGCAGCGCGAGGCGGCAGCTTTCCGTGCCGGCGCGCGCGAGGCGGAACTGGGCCTGCGTTACGGGCCGTCGCCGCGCCAGACCATCGACCTGTTTCCGGCCAAGGACGATGGCGAGCAGACACCGCTGGCGCTGTTTATCCATGGCGGCTGGTGGCGCTCGCTCGAGCCTGCGATGTTTTCCCAATTGGCCGCCGGCCCGAACGCGCGCGGCGTCACGGTCGCGCTCGCCGGCTACGAGCTCTGCCCGCAGGTCTCGATTGCGCAGATTATCGAGCAGATGCGCAGCGCCTGTCTGTGGCTGTGGCGCCAGCAACGCAAGCGCATATTCGTCTACGGCCATTCCGCCGGCGGCCATCTCGCCGCCTGCCTGCTGGCGCAGGACTGGAAGGCCTTTGCCTCCGACGCGCCGGCCGATCTGGTGCCGGCGGCTTACGCGATCTCCGGCGTGTTCGATCTCAGCCCGCTGACACAGGTGTCGATGAACCAGGATTTGCGGCTCGACGATGCGGAAGCAAGACGCGTGTCGCCACTACATTGGAAAGTTCCCGCCAGCCGCAGCTTCGACGCCGTTGTGGGCGCGCTCGAGTCGAACGAGTTTCTGCGCCAGAGCCATGCAATCGTCGACGGCTGGGGCACACGCGGCGTCGCGACGCGTTATGAAGAGATCGCCGGCGTCAATCATTTCACCGTGGTCGATCCGCTGGCGGATGCGCTGAGCGCAATGACCAAGCGTGTGGTGGAACTGGCGAGGCAACCGGGGGCGATGGCACCCTGACCTTCGATCGCTTGTCCCCGCACCAACAAAAACCCCGCCGGCGTCTCGGCGGGGCTTTCGAACGCCAACGCTAAAACGGCGATCAGATCGCCATCTTGAGTTCCTTGGTGGCGCGGAAGGCGACCTTCTTGCTGGCCTTGATCTTGATCGCCTCGCCGGTCGCCGGATTGCGGCCCATGCGGGCGGCGCGCTTGCGCACTTGCAGGATGCCGAGCCCGGCGATCTTCACCCGCTCGCCCTTCTTCAGGTGCTTGGTGATCAGACCGACGAGGTCCTCGAGCATCTGCTGGCCCTGCTTCTTGGTCATCTGATGCTGGTCCGCCAGCGTGTAGGCCAGATGCTTGGTGGTGATCGGCTTGCTGGCCTTGGGTTTCGCCGTTGTGGCTCCGTTTGCCATGGATGTCTGCTCCCTCGTTGCGCACCATGCGCGGTCCCATTAGGCCTAGGAGATTCGCGCGGTCTGCGCAAAGCGCCGGCGGCACGAATAGCGATTTAACCACAGAAACTCGGCTTTTTTGGCGGTTCCGTGCCCGCTTACCGCCCGTTGCCGCTCGGGGCGGTTTCGTCTATTGAGGACGGCAGGCGCCCGTAGCTCAGCTGGATAGAGCGTTGCCCTCCGAAGGCAAAGGTCGGACGTTCGAATCGTCTCGGGCGCGCCAGTTTCTTCCTGAATCAAAGGAGAGGATCACGCATCGGCATCCACTGCCGGCGCTCGATTGTTGAGAATTTCGGTAAACTTGCGCCGAGCGGCAGGCGGCGGTTGGCTAGCTCTTCTCCCACCCTTGCTTGCAATATCGACGCTTCTCGCGACAACCCTGCACGATAAGCGCGCGAGCCGATTGCTTCATTTTCCAATAGCCGCATCGCATGAGCAACGGTCCGCACTTCGCAACTTCCAGGCGTTGCTATCAACCTAAAAATAGGCACAATAACTGCGCCTGTTTGGCGTGTGGCGTCTCGGAAACAACTCAAATGGCAACGCACGGAATTGGAGCCTCCGTCCTCCGCAAAGAGGACGATCGGTTCCTGCGGGGACGTGGGCAATACGTCGGCGATTTTCGTCTGACCGGCACACGCGATGTGGCCTTTGTTCGAAGTCCTGTGGCGCACGCTCGACTGGAACACGTTCACGTTCCAGATGAATTCAAGAACGTCGTTTTCACCGCAAAACATCTGACTGGCATCAAGCCGATCATCTCGGCCCCATCGGTCAAAGGCTTCAAGTACTCCGTTGAACCGATCCTGGCCACCGACAAGCTGCGCTATGTCGGTGAAATGGTGGCGATGTGCGTGGCGCCGACCCGTGCCGAAGCGGAGGATATCGCTGGCGCCGTCACGCTCGAATTTGAGGAATTGCCGCCCGTCACCGATATGCTTTCGGCTTGCGAACCCGGCTCGCCGCTGGTTCACGAGGAGTGGGGTGACAATATTTTCGTCGAATTCAGCGAGAATGGGCCGATCGAGGAGGTCGCCAAAACCGCGGCGATCAAAGTCACCAAGACAATCCGAACCGCCCGGCATTGCATGTTCCCCATGGAAGGGCGGGGCGTCATTGCCTATCGTGATCCGCGGTTGAGATACCTCACGCTCATTACGTCGACGCAGTTCCCGCACTCGGTTCAGACCGGCCTTTGCGAGTGCCTCGGGCTCGACCACGGCCTTGTTCGGATCATCTCGCCCGATGTCGGCGGTGGCTTCGGATACAAGGGACTCTTGTGCCCCGAAGAGGTCGCTCTCGGCTGGCTTGCGCTGCAGGTCGACCATCCCGTGCGCTGGCTTGAGGACTGCCGAGAACATCTCACGGCGAATGCGAATTGCCGCGAACATCACTATCAGATCACCGGTTATGCGGATGCCGATGGCAAATTGCTGGCCATTGATTGTGTCGCGCATGTCGATGCAGGGGCTTATTCCGCCTACCCGATTTCTTCCGGCCTTGAGGCCGCACAAATCGCCAACCTCCTGCCCGGGCCATACGTTTTCTCGGCATACCGTTGCCGGTCTTTCGCGGTTGCGACCAACAAGTGTCCGACACTCCCCTATCGCGGCGTCGCCCGATCCGGCGTTTGCCTGGCAATCGAGGCGATCATGGATGCGATTGCTCGCGAAGCCGGGATGGAGCCAACCGAAGTCCGGTTGCGCAACATGGTCCGCCCGGAGCAAATGCCATTCGAGAATGTGGTCGGCAAGCATTTTGACAGCGGCGATCATCCTGAATGCATGCGACGCGCCATCGAAGCCATTCGCCTGTCGGAGATCCGTGCGCGCCAGCAACGGCCAGAGCCCGATGGGCGGCTGATCGGCGTCGGACTTTCATTTTTCGTCGAACAAGGTGCGCACGGAACCTCGGTGCTGGCGTCCTGGGGACGCCCGATCGTACCCGGCTATGAACAGGCAAATGTAAAGCTCACCGCCGATGGTGATGTTGAAATTCACGTCGGCACCCATTCACACGGGCAAGGGCACGAGACGACCTATGCCCAGGTCGCCTATGAGATTCTTGGGGTCAATTTCGATAAGATTAAGGTCGTTCAAGGCGACACACTTTACACGCCGTATTCGACATCTACCTGGGGTTCGCGTTCCATGGTGTATGGCGGCGGCGCGGTTGCCAATGCGTCTCGTCTCTTGGCCAAACGCGCAGCGCACATCGGTGCCTGGCTGTTACAAACCGACGTGGCGAATGTCCGCGTCGCCGACGGAAAAGTCATCGCCGGCAACAGCAGCGTCACGCTACGCGAGGTCGCGCGAGCCTGGTATTTGCAGCCGCAAAACCTTCCGCCCAATATCGACACAGGCGGGCTTGACGTGACTGCGGGATACCGCGCCGAGCGCGATAGCGGAACCTTCACCTACGCCGCACACGCCGCAGTCGTCGCCGTCGACCCGGCGACCGGGACCATCGAGATCTTGGATTATGTGGTGGTCGAAGACGGCGGCACACTCGTCAACCCGATGATCGTCGATGGGCAGATTTGTGGCGGTACGGCGCAAGGCATCGGCACCTGCCTGTACGAGATCATGCCCTTCGATGCGCAAGGCCAACCGCTGGCATCGACGATGATCGACTACATGCTGCCCGGGGCGACAGAAGTGCCGGATATTCGCGTGCTGCACATGCAGACGCCGTCACCCTATACCGAATTCGGAATCAAGGGCCTCGGCGAAGGCGGCGCGGTCGGACCGCCGGCCGCCATCGTTTCGGCGGTCAATGATGCGCTGCGGCCGCTCAACGTCGAAGTCCAGGATTTGCCGGTAACACCAGAGCGGATTCTGGCCGCCATCGATGCGTCACCCAAACGGGCAACGGTTGATCACGCATGAAGCCGGTCGCTTTTGATATCGTCCGCGCGCGCAGCCTGGCCGAGGCCACGCGACTGCTTGCGGAATCGGGCGGCACCGCGCGGCTGGTGGCCGGCGCGCAATCGCTCGGGCCCATGCTCAACCTGCGCCTGGCACAACCGCGTCTTTTGATTGACATCACCGGCATCCCGGACTTGACGCGGATCGAGGATACCGACGATTCGGTCACGATCGGCGCTTGTGTCAGCACGGCAAATATCGAAGACGGCCGTTTGCCCGGGCGCGGCTTGGATACGCTGCCGGCCGTGGCCGCGCATATCGCCTATCGCGCCGTGCGCAATCGCGGCACCATCGGCGGCAGCCTGTGTCACGCTGACCCGGCTGCGGATTGGGTTTCCACGCTCTGCGCACTGGGCGCGGAATGTCTCATCACCGGCGTGAACGGTAAACGCCGACTGCTAGCCGATCAATTCATCTCTGGCGCCTATCAAACCGCGCTCGCCGCTGACGAAATATTGGAAGCGATCCGTGTTCCGCGACTTTCTGCGGGTGGCCGTTGCGGTTACTACAAAGTCTGCCGCAAGGCCGGTGAATTCGCCATGGCGATCGGCGTCGTGCTGAACGATCTTGATCGCGGCGTATTTCGCGTCGTCATCGGGGCAACGAAAGGGCGGCCAATTGTCATTACGGATGCGCGTGACCTTCAGCGCGCAGACGAGTCGATCGACGATGACGCCATTCTGCGCGTGTTCGACAAACACGGCATTGTCGATCGCATCGCCCGCCGTCAAAAACTCGCCGCGCTTGCGCGCGCTTACAATCAAGCGATGAAGCCATGATACCGATCTGCCTCACCGTTAATGGACGCGTCGTGTCCAAAACCATCGAACCGCGGACTCATCTGGCGGATTTTCTTCGCGAGCGCCTCAACCTGACCGCCACGCATTTGCGTTGCGAGCAAGGCGCATGCGGTGCATGCACACTGCTTATCGACGGGCAGCCCGCCCGCTCATGCATAACCTACGTTGCCTTGTGCGAGGGCGCTGACATCACCACAGTTGAAGGACTTGAGGACGACCCTATCATGGTCGCTCTGAGACGTGCGTTTTCGAAGGAGCACGGACTGCAGTGCGGCTACTGCACGCCGGGTATGTTGGTGACTGCCCGCGATATCGTCATGCGGCTTTCCAATGCCGACCAAGCCCGCATCCGTACTGAGCTCAGCGGTAACCTTTGCCGCTGTACTGGCTATGTAGGCATTGTACGTGCGATTAGTCATGTCGTGGACGAGCGGCGCAGAGGCGAACTGGCGGGCATCGTGCGTCAGGAAGGCCCGCTCGGGCCAGTCGGGGCACGGCCGGCCGGATCAAACTCCGGCCGAGTGACCAACGCGCCAACCGCCGCCCCGAGCGCAAGGAAGGAAACCTCACTTGGCGAGATTGCACTTGGGCTCGGAGGCCGCCAGCCGAACGTTGAGATCAAGCAATCCTTCGTGGTTTCGCGTTCACCCGCAGATGTATGGAATTTCTTCTCTGATATTGCTCATGTCGTGCCGTGCCTACCAGGCGCGAGCCTCATTCGCCCGCCGGCTGGTGAGCACGTTGAAGGGAAGATGTCGGTCAAGCTTGGCCCAATAACTGCGAATTTCGTCGGACATGCCCGCATTATGCGCGACGACGCGCAACAGCGCGGCGTCATCATGGGAGCTGGCAACGACCAGTCGGGCGGATCACGGGCAGCGGGCGAGGCCGAGTATGTCTTGGAGCCGACCGCAAGCGGCGGTACGCGGGTTATGCTGACGATCCGGGCGCTGTTGGTCGGACCACTGGCGCAGTTCGGCCGTAGCGGCATTGTCGAAGATATCGTGGCTCGGATCACCGAGGCATTCGCGTACAATCTCGAAGCCCGTCTCACCGGCGCGGTATCGGTTGACGATCAAAGCGTTCAAGCGCCGCTCAAAGTCGGCACCCTGTTCCGGCAAGTCATGTGGGCTCGAATGAAAGCGATGTTCGCAACAATCTTTGTAGGTCCGAAGCCGTAACGCCAATCGAAATCGCGTCCGGTCGGGCCGGCAGGTCAGACGAACGAAGATTTGATGGCTCGCCGGCGGTCGCCGCTAGATCTTGAATTCTGTCAGCGTATTAGGCGCGAATAATTCTTCCGGCTTGAACAGCCGATCGATCAATCCTTGCTCCTTGGCATAACCCATCAGCGTTTCGACATTTCGCCAGTTCGCGGCGAACCCCTCCGGCCAGAAATCGTTGCCGAATACTTCCAACGTTTCTTCAAGCGCCGGCAGGTACCACGGCAGACTGTAGGGCAGCGCGTTCACGTCCAACATCATGTCGTAGCATCGACGCGTGCTCTCGCGGAACGCCTTGAACAGGCTCTGAGCGACCCAGGGAGCGTGTTCGTAGAACGAGCGCTTCATCACCACCGTATGCATAATCGGTACAAAGCCGGTCTTTTCATAGAACTTACGCTCATCCGTTTTGTAATCAGGGAAGAGCCGCGTCACGTCCGGATGCCGCTTGCGATAGGCGGAAGGAATTCGTGGACCGATCAAAGCGTCAATCTCCCCTGCCTCCAGCATGGCATTGAGGGATTTACCATCGGGGATCTGCTCGATTTCCACATTGGCATCGACACGGACATTCATGCGGTCGGCACGGTTTGGCTCCTCGATGCCTCCGGTACGCCAGCGTATCGCATCCGGCGGCACGCCATAGTCATGCTCGAACATCGCGCGCAACCATAGGGCTGCGGTCATGGAATATTCCGGCACGCCCATGATCTTGCTGCGCAAATCCTCGGGCCGTTTTATGCCGGACTTGCGGTTGATAAAAATGAAGCCGTGGCGAAAGCAGCGCGATGGAAACAACGGGATAGCCACAAAGTCGTGACCGCCGCGCGATTTGGAAATCAGATAATAAGCAAGCGAACATTCGGCGACATCGAATTCGGCATAGCGCAGCACGCGCCAGAATACTTCCTCGATCGGCATTTCGACGTATTGGAGGTCAAATCCTTCCGGTTGCACCGATCCATCGATCAGCGCCCGCGTGCGGTCGTACCGCCCGCCCGCCATGGTAATCTGTAATCGTGCTGCCATTTTTCTCGCCTCCAACCGAGGTGTTTTCTGCGTCAAGGCGCGCCTCTATCAGATACTAATGTTACGAACACAGCAACAATTTGCTGAGCCGAAAATTGCGCCAGCGCACTGCGTCTCTTTGATATTTCGTCTTTATAAACAATGTATTATGCGATCTTCGCTGATGCCACAAAGGGCGTCACCTGCCCAACCTTCGGCCTTGCTACGCAAGCTCAGATCGGCGAACGTGGTATGGTTTTCTTGATGATAGTATGAAGTCATTCCTCAGGGCCTCCGTCATGCGAGCCGCGATTTTGCCCACAGACACGATGAGCGCCGAAAATTCCCGCCAACATCTCTCGCCGCCGGTGCTGCGCATCAAGGCCGTGCGCAAGCTTTATCGCGAACTTGAGGCGATCCGGAATGTTTCGCTTGATGTCGCGGCATGCGAATTCGTGAGTGTCCTCGGCCCCAGCGGTTGCGGCAAAAGCACACTGCTGATGATGGTCGCCGGCCTGATCGATAAGACCGACGGCGAGATTTTAATCAACGGCACACCGGTGACTGGTCCGCGCCCCGAAGTCGGTGTCGTATTTCAGCAGCCGGTCTTGCTGCCGTGGCGGACCGTTCTCGACAATGTGCTGTTCCCGATTGAGCTCTTGAGACTACCGCGCGCAAAATACGTTCAACGCGCGATGGAGCTTCTGGCGATGGCGAAGATCGATGACTTCGCGCATCGTCTGCCGCGGCAGCTCTCCGGCGGAATGCGTCAACGTGCATCAATTTGCCGTGCACTCATCCACGATCCGAGCATCCTGCTCATGGACGAGCCGTTTAGCGCGTTGGACGCCATTACCCGGGACGAGATGGGTGTCGAGTTGCTCCGCATCTGGCAGGCCAACCGCAAGACCGTCATTTTCGTGACCCACAGCATCCGCGAAGCGGCATTCCTATCGGACCGGGTCCTTGTAATGGGTCGGCGCCCGGCGACCATTATTGAGGAAATGACGATCGATCTTCCTCGTCCGCGGCACATCGCGATGATGGAAGAAGAGCAATTCAATCAACATGTCCGCAAGCTACGCAAAGCGATAGAGGCGAGCCATGTCTAAGTTGTTTAATAAGATACGCATTTTCATTATCGAATTGGGCTGGCCGATCGGGATTAGCTTGGCCATGCTGGTGCTTTGGGAAATTGCCGTCCGCGAACTCGGCATCCGTAGCATCATTTTGCCTCCACCGTCCGAGATCATCGATGCAATGATCCAGCGCCACGAACTCCTGCTGGCACATTTGTGGCCTTCGCTCTACCTGACTGTGCTGGGCTTCGCGCTATCAGTCGTCGGCGGCATGGCGGTCGCAGTCTTGATCACCTATTCGTCGATCCTGCGAAAGGGTTTTTACCCGATCATTGTCGTGTCGCAGGTCGTTCCGAAGATTGCGATCGCGCCCTTGTTCATCGTCTGGTTCGGAACCGGAACGATGTCCAGCCTGCTGCTGGCCTTCCTCATCGCCTTCTTTCCGATGACGATCAATTCCGCCTTGGGATTTCAATCGATCGATGAAGACATTCACCGGATGGCGCGCACCTTCATGGGCACGCGCGGGCAGATCTTCTGGAAGATCAGGATGCCGAATGCCATGCCCTACATCTTCAGTGGGATGAAGATCTCGATCACACTGGCGATCATCGGCGTCATCGTGTCGGAGTTCGTCGCATCGCAGGAAGGCATCGGCTACCTCATCAAGCTTGCCGGCGGACTGCTCGACACGCCGCTGATGATGGCGGCGATCACCGTCCTGAGCATCAGCGGTCTTGCCCTGTATGGCCTTATCGTGCTCGCCGAACAGCGTACGGTCTACTGGCAGACGCCGACGGACATGAGCGGCGGGGCCGGAGGCTAGCGATGGTGCAAACCGCGCGGGAGATCGATGGCACGATGAAACACCTGCCCGCGCGTTTCGACACCGTTCATATCGGCTTTCACGATGCTGGGCTCGATCCGGTACTCGAGATCGATAGCGGCAGCGAGGTCGTTGTCAGCACTGTTTCCGCCGACCCCGAGCATGACGTCCCCGCGCAATGGCTACCGCCACAAATTCATGACATTTTTGTACGGGCAAAGCGCGGCACCGGACCGCACATCCTCACGGGGCCGATTGCGGTTCGCGGCGCTCGGAGCGGGCAGGTCTTGCAGGTCGATATCCTGGACATCAGACTCACGCAGCCTTACGGCTACAACATCGTGAGTCCGGTCAAGGGGATGTTCGGGACCGAGACACCGACCCAGAAGACCACGATCATCCCCATCGACCTTGAGACCGGTCTCGCCGAAGTGGCGCCGGGTCTACGCGTGCCGACGCGCCCATTTTTCGGGCAACTCGGCGTTGCGCCTCCGCGCGAATGGGGGCGTCTCGACAGCCGGCCGCCCAATAAGTACGGCGGCAACATCGACAACAAGGAGATGGTGCCGGGAACGCGCCTGTTCCTGCCGATATGGGTCGACGGCGCACTGTTCAGCGTCGGCGACGGCCACGCCGCGCAGGGCGACGGCGAGGTGAACCAGACGGCGATCGAAACCAGCCTCGATGGCCACTTCCGGTTATCGCTGCGGAGCGATTTTACGATCGAGTTGCCGCTTGCGGTGACGCCCAATCATCTGATGACAATGGCGTTCCATGAAGATCTCGATGATGCCGCACGCATCGCCATGCGAACCATGATCGGATTGCTCGAACGGCACTACGGCATGCAATTCCATGACGCCTACCGGCTCTGCAGCATTGCCGCCGATATGCGCGTCACGCAATTTGTCAATGGAAACCGCGGCATCCATGTTCTGCTCGCCCGCGATCTGCTGCGGCAACTGCCATGCACGCTCGATCTTTTCGAGCAGTTGCCGGCGGTCGCATCACGGTCGAGCAAGCAGATGCCGCTGGCTCAACGGTCGTGAACTTGGAATGTCAACAAACCAAACAGGGGACAGACGAACATGGCTCGATTAGATCGGCGATCATTCCTGACGTTGGCCGGAGCGGTCGGCGCAACAGGCGCACTGGGTATTTCCGCCCCCTCCATCGCGCGGGCGACCACCGAGGTTAAACTGACATTGCCGTGGCTGCCGCTCGGTACCTTCAGCTACGCCTTCATAGCCAAGAAGATGGGCTTTTGGGAAAAGCGCGGGCTCGATGTGACAATCGACCGCGGCTTTGGCTCCGGCAAGGTCTGCGTGCCGGTGGATCAGGGCCAATACGATTTCGGCATTCTCGACTTGGCGGTCATGATGAACTGCGCGGGACGCGGACTTGACCTCGTCTCCGTTGCCGCCATCTGGCCGACGTCACCGGTCGGAATTTTTTCGCTCAAAGAATACAACATCGTGAAGCCGAAGGACCTGGAAGGTCAAACCGTCGCCTTCGATGTCGGTAGCGGCGACTTCCAGCTTTGGCCCGCCTTCGTCAAAGCCACTGGCATCGACGACAGCAAGATCACCAAGGTCACCATGGATGCCGCGGCGCTGATCAAGGCGCTGGCCGAAAAGCAGGTGAAGGCGGAAGGAAATTTCTTCGGCAGCATCGCGCCCAGCCTGTGGGCGCAGGGCATGGAGATCAACAGCATCCTTTATTCGGACTACGGCATCAAGATGCTCAGCAACGTGGTGGCTTGCAAACGTTCTACGATCGAAAAGAAGCCGGAGCTCTGCAAACAATTCGTCGAAGGGCTCATGGACGGGCTCAAATATGTTTACCTGAACCCGGAGAAGTCGGTCGAAATGCATTTTGAAAGCGTTAAAGAATTCAAGGGCGGCAGTGTCACCAACAAGAAAGTAATCGAATACGGTCAGGCTGTGAGCACCGCGCTGGGCATGGTGCCGGCGTTCAAGCAGCAAGGCTTAGGTTACATGGAGCCTGCTCTCGTCGAACAGACGGCCAATACCGTCGCGACCTATATGGGCGTGAAGTCTTTGCCCAAGACTGACACCATGTACACGAACAAATTCGTCGGATCTGTGAAGCTCAGCGACAGCGAATGGAGCAGCACCGAAGCGAGGTCCAAGAAATATCTACCAAAGCCCGCCTGACCGGTCAAAGCTGAACGCTAGTGTCGCGGCCGTTGGCTCGCCCGCTTAAACCGAGCGAGCCAATTTTCTTTGGAACGAACGACGCGGCGGAGTGCTCGGCTACTCGGCTGCGGCTTGAAACTGCTCGACCGGCGGGCACGTGCAGATCAGATTGCGATCGCCATAGACGTTGTCGATCCGGTTTACGGGCGGCCAGTACTTGCTGGTTGCCGACACGCCTTTGGGAAAGCAGGCCTGCATTCTGGAATACGGGCGCTGCCAAGTTTCGTCCGCCAGTTCGAGAACGGTATGAGGCGCGTTCTTCAGCAGATTGTTGTCTTGCAGCGCCTGCCCCTGTTCGATCGATCGAATTTCCTCGCGGATCGCAATCATCGCGTCGCAGAACCGATCGATCTCCATTTTAGATTCCGATTCCGTGGGTTCGATCATCAACGTTCCGGCAACCGGAAAACTCATGGTCGGCGCATGAAAGCCGTAGTCAATGAGCCGCTTGGCGACATCGTCGACGCTGACCCCCGCGGAGTTTTTCAACGGCCGCAGATCGACGATGCACTCGTGGGCAACCCGTCCAAAGCGGCCTTTGTAGAGAAGCGGATAATGGGGATCGAGCCGCCTGGCGATGTAGTTGGCATTGAGGATGGCGATTGTCGTCGCCGCCGTCAGCCCCTCGCCGCTCATCATCAGGCAATATAGCCACGGGATCACCAGGATCGACGCCGAGCCGTAAGGCGCCGCCGATACCGGCCCGACGATACTCGGCCCGTCCGGTTGCTCCGGGTGGCCCGGCAAGAACGGTGCGAGGTGCGCTTTGACGCCGATAGGCCCCATGCCCGGCCCGCCTCCACCATGGGGGATGCAGAACGTCTTGTGCAGATTGAGGTGGCCGACGTCCGCGCCATAGTCCGCCGGACGCGCCAAACCGACCTGCGCGTTCAAATTGGCGCCATCGAGATAGACTTGGCCGTCGTGGCTATGAACGATGTCGCAGATCGCGCGCACTTCCTCCTCGAACACGCCGTGCGTCGACGGATAAGTGATCATGATCGCCGCGAGACGATCGGCGTTAGCCTCCGCTTTGGCACGAAGGTCGGCGACATCGATATTTCCGCTTTCGTTGCAGCGAACCACGACAACGTCCATGCCCGCCATGTGGGCCGAAGCGGGATTCGTTCCATGAGCGGAAGCTGGAATGAGGCAGATCGTGCGATGGCCCTGCCCCCGGCTCTGATGGTAGGCGCGGACGGCAAGCAGGCCGGCATATTCTCCCTGCGCTCCGGAATTCGGTTGAAATGAAATTGCGTCATAGCCGGTAATTTCACGCAACGTTGCACCGAGCTGCGCAATCAGGCTGGCGTAGCCTTGCGCCTGCGACACCGGCGCGAACGGGTGAAGATTGGCGAATTCCGGCCAAGTCAGCGGCATCATTTCGGCCGTTGCGTTGAGCTTCATCGTGCATGACCCAAGCGGGATCATGCTGCGATCGAGCGCAAGGTCGCGGTCCGCGAGACGCCGCATGTATCGCAGCAATTCGGTTTCCGATCGATACTGGTGAAACACCGGGTGGGTGAGAAACTCGCTCGAACGGCGAAGGTCGGTAGCGATGTCGCCGCGCGCACCGGCGAGTTCGACGCTGCGACGGGCCGCTGTTTCCGGCGAATCGCCGAACGCGCACCACACCTTCTCAATGGTGTCCCGAGTGGTCGTTTCATCGCAGCTGATGCCGACGCACGACGTGCCGTGATGCGACGGAATATCGCGGAGATTAATGCCGCTATCGCGGGCACGATCGAGGACCTCCTGGCGTCGCGCGCCAACGTCAACGGTTATCGTATCGAAGAACGCCGATGTACTGACTTTACAACCCAGAGCGACCAAACCGGCGCGGAGAACCGCTGCCGTCTTGGATATACGCCGGGCGATTGCCGTCAGGCCTTCCGGTCCGTAGTAGACGGCATACATCGAGGCGATCACCGCCAGCAGGACCTGCGCGGTGCAGATGTTCGACGTCGCTTTTTCCCGACGGATGTGCTGTTCCCGCGTTTGCAAGGCGAGCCGATAGGCTCGATTGCCATGGCTATCGATGGAGACGCCTGCGAGACGGCCGGGAAGCGCCCGCTTGTGAGCGTCGCGGGTCGCGATGTAGGCCGCATGCGGCCCGCCATAACCCATCGGCACGCCGAAGCGTTGCGCCGAACCGACCGCGATGTCCGCACCGAGTTCGCCCGGCGGCTTCAGCAGGGTGAGTGCGAGCAGGTCTGCCGCGATTACAGAGATCGCATTGTTAGCCTTGAGCTTCGCGATCGGCTCACGGAAGTCGCGGATTTCCCCGAACGTTCCCGGATATTGAAAGATCGCGCCGAACACTTCGGACGCATCCAGGTCCCGCATCGAATCACCGACGTGAACTTGCCACCCGAGAGCCTCGGCGCGGGTCTTGAGAACCGCGAGGGTCTGCGGATGGCAGTCATGATCGGCGAAAAACACCGTCCGTTCCGTTTCTGAAATCCGCTGCGCCATGGCCATGGCTTCCGCCGCGGCCGTGGCTTCGTCCAAAAGCGAGGCATTGGCGATCTCCAAGCCGGTGAGATCGGCCACCATCGTTTGGAAATTGATCAAGGCCTCAAGCCGACCTTGGCTGATTTCGGGCTGATAAGGGGTATAGGCCGTATACCAGGCCGGATTTTCGAGAATGTTGCGCTGGATAACCGGGGGCAAAATGGTGCCGTAATATCCTTGGCCAATCAGCGACGTCATTGCAATGTTTTGCGACGCAACTTGGCGGGCTCGCTCCAGCGCCTCCGCTTCCGATAGCGCCGACGGTAGATAAAGCGGCCGACGCTGACGAATGTCCTGCGGGAGCGTTTGAGCAAGGAGTTCGTCGAGGCTGGCGGCACCAACCACGGCCAGCATCTCGCTCACGTCTTTAGGCGAAGGCCCGATGTGGCGGCTTGCGAAGGGTAAGAGCGTCGATGATTCGGTTGGCATGGTAGGCCTCGTCGTCGTTGGATCGGACGGAACTAAGCGTGCGGAGCGCCGGCAATCAGCGCCCGATAAGCTTGCTCATCCATCAGTTTGTCCAGTTGCGATTGATCGGCGATCTTCATCTTGAACAGCCAGCCCTTGCCCATCGGATCGGAATTCACCAGAGAGGGGTTGTCGGCGACCTCCTGGTTGACGTCGACGATCTCGCCTGTAATTGGCGAGTAGACGTCCGACGCGGCTTTGACCGATTCGACAACAACTGCTGCAGCACCCGCTTCAAATGACGCGCCGGACTTCGGTAAGTCGACGAAAACCACATCGCCCAGTTGCTCTTGAGCATATTGCGTGATTCCAACGGTTGCGGAATCGTTTTCGACCAGGATCCATTCGTGATCCGACGTGAATTTCAGCATGTGCGATCTCCCGGCCTTTGCATCAGCGTTTGTAATTTGAAGCGACGAAGGGAAGTTTCGATTGCTGCATCGCGACGCGTTCGCCGCGGAGCTCGGCATAGATCGGCGCGCCCGAAGCGGCGATGGATGCCATTACGTATCCCATGGCAACCGGCGCATTGATGCTGGGACCGAACCCGCCCGACGTCACGATGCCGATCTCGTCAGACGACGAGCGATCGCGGAATAGCCGAGCGCCATGACGAACTGGCGCGCGCCCCTCCGGGCGCAAGCCTACGCGCCGGCGTGGCGCCCCGTGCACGAGCTGATCCAGGATCGTTTTTGCGCCGGGAAATCCGCCGGCGCGGCCGCCGCCGCTCCTGCGGCAAGCCTGGATACTCCATTCAAGCGCCGCTTCGACCGGAGTAGTGTCCGGATCTAAATCGGAGCCATAGAGGCAGAGGCCAGCCTCCAATCGCAGACTGTCACGCGCGCCAAGGCCGATCATTTCAGCCTGAGGATGCTTTAGCAGACTGCGCGCGACCGCCTCGGCGATGGCGGCCGGCACACTGATTTCAAAACCGTCCTCGCCGGTGTAGCCCGAGCGCGACACGATGCAATCCGCTCCCAGAAGCTTGACCGCGCGCACATCCATGAAACGCATCGAGCGAACGTCCGGAACAAGCGCAGTCAGCACCACCTCCGCCAGCGGACCTTGAAGAGCCAGCAAAGCCCAGTCGTCGAGGCGGTCTATCTCACAGTGCTTCGAAAGCATCTCGCGCAGATAAATCTCGTCGGCGTCCTTGCAGCCGGCATTCGCGACGATCAAGAGCCGGTCGCCTAATCGCGCGATCATCAGGTCATCGCGGACACCACCTTGCTCGTTCGTCAGCAGTGCGTAACGCTGCCGGCCCGACGCAAGGCCGAGAATATCCATTGGAACGACGGATTCTAATTCGCGCGCCGCGTCATCACCACGTTTGCTGCGCGACCGGATTTCGAACTGGCCCATATGCGACACGTCGAATAGACCGGCAGCGACGCGAACATGGAGATGTTCTTTCAGAATTCCGTTCGCGTACTGGACCGGCATCGCATAGCCGGCGAACGGAACCATGCGCGCGTCGAGCTCGACATGCAGCCCATGGAGCGGCGTCCGCTTGAGCGGGGTGTCGGTGGGAGCTGCGGTCATGACGGCACCTGCTCACAATCGAACAGGCCGCAAGGATACGACGGCGCCATGGGTTTAGAATAAATACAGCAATCTGCGCAGCGACTAGCTGTAAGCATACGGGCACCCCTGATCCGGCCAGATAAGCCGGGATTGCGGTGCCCCCTCTGTCTTGGTGCCTGAGAGTGTTATCCCGTCGGCGGGCGCGTAGCGCCTCTCTCCAGAGTGTCGATGTCCTTGCGATTCTTGTGCCTGAGAGTTTCCGGGGCGGTTGCTCCTTCGGCGTCGGTCGAAACCGATCTCTCCCGCAAGGAATTTCGGTAGGCTCTTCGCTCCTTCACGTGAATCTATTGGAACAATAGCACAGAATGTCGCTATGTCATGGCGAAACTTCGTGTAGATGTTCATGTTGCTGTCCAGTGGCATCGGGCTTCCATCGATGCCATGATGGCCTGAATGGAGGGGCTGACCCCTTCTGCGTCCGAACCACACGAATCATGACGACTGAGGCGAAGCTCGGCTCGGCTATCGACCAGCGCCGGTCCATACGCCACTACCTACCAGGCCCGATCGATGAATCGGCGATCGAGCGGATTCTGCTCGCGGCGATGCAAGCCCCTTCAGCCCATAACAGACAGCCGTGGCGGTTTGCGGTCCTCGACGATCGCGCGAGCAAAGTCAGCCTTGTCACCGCGATGGGACAGCGGCTTCGCCAGGATCGGTCCGCGGACGGGGACGATTCCAAGGTCATTGAGGACGACGTTGTCCGATCTTACGCGAGGATCACCGAGGCACCGGCGGTCATCGTCGTTTGCCTCGATACTCGCGACATGGACCGCTATCCGGACGAACAGCGCAACACCGCAGAATATCTGATGGCGGTGCAAAGCACGGCGATGGCTGTGCAAAACCTACTGCTGGCCGTCCATACCGAGAGGCTCGGCGCTTGCGTCATGTGCGCGCCGCTGTTTTGCCCGGACTGCGTCTCGAACAGCCTAGGTTTGCCGAGCGAATGGAGGCCACAAATGCTGGTGACGATCGGCATCCCGGCCAAGGCTGGCAGGATTCGTCCGCGCTTGCCGCTGGCGGCCGTCGTCCACTGGCCGCGACGCAAAGACTACCCAAGCTCAGCCCGCTAGATAGGCGCTGCGGACGTGCGGATTGTCGACCAGATCGCGGCCGCTCCCCGACAGCGCCAGTGATCCCGATTCCAGCAGATAGGCGTGGTCGCACATCTCCAATGCGGCCAAAGCGTTCTGCTCGACCATCAGGACGGTTGTCCCCGTGTCGCGAATGCCGGTGATGATGTCGAAGGTGAGCTCCACGATATTCGGAGCGAGCCCGAGTGACGGCTCATCGAACATGATGAGCTTGGGTCGCGACATGAGCGCGCGGGCGATCGCGAGCATTTGCTGCTCGCCGCCCGACAGCGTGCCGGCCGGTTGTTGCCGCCGTTCGGCGAGCCGCGGAAACTGCTCGAAGATGCGAGCCAAATCCTTTGCAATCTCCTCCCAATCCCTTCGCAGATAGCGTCCCATTTCGAGATTTTCCGCGACCGTCATGTAGGGGAAGACATGGCGCCCTTCGGGACAGTGGGCAATTCCAAGCGAAAGGATTTTTCGAGCCGAGGCGTTGGTGATGTCCTGGCCATCGAAAATGATCTTGCCGCCGGCGGCCGGCAGCAGCCCCGAAATGGCCTTGAGCGTCGTCGTCTTGCCGGCACCGTTGGTCCCGATCAACGCGACGAGCTGCCCTCGCCCAACCTTGAGCGAGATGCCTTTCACCGCCGTCACCTTGCCGTAACGGCAGACGAGATCGCTAAGCTCAAGCACGCTTTTTCCCCTGCCCCAGATAGGCGCGAATCACTTCAGGGTTGCTCTGGATCTCGGCCGGCGTGCCCTCGGCGATGATGCGGCCGTAATTGAGCACGACGATACGATCGCACACTTCCATCACCATCGGCATGTCGTGTTCGACCAGCAGAATGGTTACGCCTGAATCGCGAATCTTCCCCACCAGTTTGACGAAGCGCGCCGTTTCGGACGGGTTCATACCGGAGACCGGCTCATCGAGCAGCAGCATCGACGGCTTGACCGCGAGCGCGAGCGCTACGCCGATCAATCGCTGTTCGCCGTAAGGCAAAGTGCCAGCCTGCTCATAGGCGCGCTGCTCGAGCCCGACGAAACGCAGGATTTCGTGCGCGGCGTCTACCAGCTCGCGCTCGGATGACGTCTCGCGGCCGGTTTGCAGCAGCGTGTCCCACAATTTCGAGCGGCCGCGGCAATGCAGGCCGGTGAGCACGTTCTGGAAGACGGTTCTCTCCTGGAACACGCTGGTGCGCTGAAAGGTTCTGGCCAGCCCGAGCTTGGCGATCTCATAAGGCTTCATGCCGTTCAGCAGCTTCGAGCGGTAGCGCACGTCGCCGCTGGTCTGCTTCAGGAAGCCGGTGATGACATTGAAGGCCGTCGTCTTGCCCGCTCCGTTCGGGCCAATCAGCCCGATGATCTCGCCGGCGCAGACGGAGAAGGTCATATCCGAAATGGCGATGAGCCCGCCGAAGTGAACGGCAACCTGATCGATCGAGAGGACGGTTTCCGCCTGCGCAATCATTTCTGAGACGCCTCCGACGCGGCCGGAGCCGGCGATCTTTTACGGCCGGACATGTAATGCTCGATCGCGGGCACGATGCCGCGCGGCAGGAAATAGACGACCGCCACCATTAGCACGCCATAGATGATCCACTGTACTTCGGGCTCGATCGCCATGGCGCGCAAGGCCTCCGGCACGAAGCCGAACAGCGCGCCGCCGACGATCGGGCCCGCCAGCGTGCCTTTTCCTCCCGTGATCACCATGATCACCATCGTCACGGTGTAGATGAACAGGAAGATGTCGGGGTCGACGATGCGGATGTAGTGGGTGTAAAGCGCACCCGCCATGCCCGCGATACCTGCCGATACGACGGTGGCGACCACCAGATAGTGCGTGACGTCGATGCCAACCGACATGGCCAGCGACTCGTTCTCCCGCAACGCGATCATGGCCCGGCCAGCGCGAGAATTGACCAGCCGCGCGATGATGACGTAGCAGGCGACCGCTGTCGCAAGCACGAGAAGATAGACCGCCGGCTTGCGCAGGAACGACAGCTCGAACGCGTCGGCGCCGAGGACCAGAGCCGGGATGTTATTGAGTGCCATCGGGCCTTGCGTCAGCTCGACCCAGTTCAGCGCGACGAGTCGCACGACCTCGGCGAAGCTGATCGAGACGATCACGAAATAGGCCCCACGCACCCGGAACGATAGTTTGCCGATGGCATAGCCGGTGAGCCCCGCGACCACGATGGCGCACAGCATCGCGAACCAGACCGGCTTCGGTGCGAGGCCGACGGTGAAATCCGGCAGCAGATGCACCTCGAAGCCGAGCGAAACGAGCGCACTCGTGTAGGCACCGATACCGAAGAACGCGACATGCCCGAGCGAGAGCTGGCCCGTGAAGCCGAGCAGCAGGTTGAGGCTCATGGCCGCGATAATGAATATCCCGGTCGTGATCATCACATGCAGCACGTAGAAATCGTTCAGCCAGAGCGGGACTGACGTTAGCAGCGCCACGAATAACCAGGGGAGGAAACGACTCACCCGATCCGTTCCTTCTGCGCGAAAAGACCGGTCGGCCGCACCAGCAGGATCAGGATGATGAGCAGGAATCCCATGGCATCACGGTAGCCCGAGGAGATGTAGCCGGCGCCTATCTCTTCCACAAATGCGAGGATGAAGCCGCCCAAAGTGGCCCCGGTGATGTTACCGAGACCGCCGAGGATGACGATCGCGAAAGCCTTCGAGGCTGCGAGATCGCCCATCGTCGGCGCGACGACGAATACGGGGCCGAGCAGCGCGCCGGCCGCGGCCGCGAGGCTGGAACCCAGCGCGAACGTTGCGGTGTGGATGCGGTCGATCCGGATGCCCATGAGCGCAGCCGTATCCCGATCCTGGAATGTCGCGCGCATCGCCTTGCCCAGCCGCGTGCGGTTGACGAGATAGTAGGTCGCGCCGATCAGCAGAAGCGCAATCGCGAACACGTAGACCCGGTTCCAGGAGACCGATAAGGGGCCGAGCACAAACGGTTCGGCGGGAAACGGGTTGGCGATCGAGTGCGCCACGCCTGACCACACGAATTGCTCGGTGTTCTGCATCGCGATCCAGGCGCCGATCATCACCAGCATTGTGGTGTCGATGTCGGCGCCGCGCAGGCGGCTGAGCAGCAGCAGCTCGATGGCGCCACCAAGCGCCGCCCCGAGCACCATCGCCAGCACGAGGGCTAGGAAAAAATTGACGCCTAGCAACATCACCAGCGCGTACATACAGTAGGCGCCAAAGGCATAGAGTTCGCCATGGGTGAAATTGACCAGGCGCATGATGCCGAAGATCAGCGTCAGCCCTATCCCCAGGAGCGCATAGGTGCCGCCGAGGATCGTTGCATTCAGAAGATGCTGTACCAGCTGGTCCAAGTCTTCGCGCTCCAAGCAAAGCGTCACAAGTGCGAGGGCACGAGCGCCAGGGCGGCGGCTCGTGCCCTCGTGTCATTTTGATCAGAAAGAGGTCTTCCCCACTTTGCCGTTGGCGATCGTCACCAAATAGACGGTGGGCACGTTCTGTCCGCTCTCCTTGCCGGCCGGTCCCTGTTTGGTGAAGGCGATGTCGCCGTAGACCCCCTTCACCTTGACGCCCCAAAGCGCAGCGCGGATGGCCTCAGGTTCCGGCTTGCCGGCCGCCTTGATGGCGGCGACGGCAACGAAGACGCCGTCATAACCGCGATAACCCTCGGTCAGCCCCCCGACGTTGTGACCGCGCTTCTTCCACTCGTCCATGTAGCGCTTGGCGACGTCCGGGTTCTTGGTCACTTCGGGGAACCAAGGCGGGAAGAAGGTGGTGTGGAACGAGCCGTTAGCCGCATCGCCCGCTTGTTCGATCAACTGATCGGGTGAGTTCGAGCCGCCGCAGGAGACGACCCGGACCTTGAGCTGCTGTTCCTTGGCCTGCTTCAGGATCAGCGTGAGCTGCTCGACTGCGGTGGTCACAAACAAGGTATCGCCGCCCGAGGCCTTGATTTTGGCGAGCTGCGCGGAGAAGTCGGTCGCTTTCGGATCCATCGTCTCCATGATCCCGACTTGCACGCCATTGGCTTTCAGCATCTTCGAGAACTCGGCGCCCGAGCCGATACCGAAGTCGTTGTTGGTGTAGAGGAAGTCCGCCTTCTTGATGCCCATCTTGGCGACCAGCGACTGGAAGGCCTTCGCTTCCATTTCGGAGGTCGGGCTGATGCGGAAGATATAGGGGTTGCCCGAGGTGGTGATCTTGCCCGAGGAGGAGGTCTCGACCACCATCGGCACGCGGTACTCTTCGAGCTTGGGCATCACCGCCAGCGTCAGCGTCGAACTCCACGCGCCGACGAGGACAGGTACCTTGTCTTTCTGGATGAGCTTCTCGACGGTGCTGACCGCTTCCGTCGGATTGGACTTGTTGTCTTCGATGATGAGCTGGATCTTCTTGCCCAGCACGCCGCCGGCCTTGTTGATCTCGTCTTCGGCGATTTTCGCGCCCTGCGCCACGTAGTTGCCCGACGCCGCGAACGCGCCGGTCAGCGGCTGCGTGACGCCGATTTTGATCGTCTCCTGCGCATACGCGCCCGAGACGCCGCCGCCGGCCATTATGGCCGCCGCCGTCATCAGCAATGCGAGCTTCCTCATGTCGACTCCCTCTGATATGCGTCGACCTCGGTCGACGACCTGTTGCACCCTTGAAAACCACTCGGCCAAACCGGATCGAGCGGGACGCAGAGACGATTGCTTATTGTAGCCAGCCGATTGGGGATTGAGAGCCACGGTCGCCGCTTTGGCGCAAGGCAATTCGTAACTGTTCGGCAGAGTGCGGCGCCGACGGTCCGACTGTGTCTCAGATGCGGCCTGCACGGGCACCCTCCAATCTCGCACGCTAAGTCATCCTATTTTTAGAATGATAGTAATGGTTCAAAAATCAGGCAAGCTCAAACTTTGACCAATGACGATATAAAAAAGTGCCGAAATAGCCGGCAGGCATATCGGCTAGGTCGTTGGATGGAAGGGCGGCCATTCAGCACTCAGGAACGTTGACGGCAAGACCGCCGCGCGAGGTCTCCTTGTATTTCGACTGCATGTCGGCGCCGGTTTGTCGCATCGTTTCAATTACTTGATCGAGCGAGACGCGATGGGTCCCATCGCCGCGCAGCGCCAGCCATGCGGCATTGATCGCCTTCACCGCGCCAAATGCATTTCGCTCGATGCACGGTATTTGCACGAAGCCGCCGATCGGATCGCAGGTCATACCAAGATGATGCTCGATGCCGATCTCGGCGGCATTTTCGATTTGCCGGTTGCTGCCGCCGAGTGCTGCAGTTAATCCGGCCGCTGCCATCGAGCACGCGGTCCCGACTTCTCCCTGACACCCGACCTCCGCGCCGGAGATCGACGCATTCATTTTGCACAGCGATCCGATCGCTGCCGCCGTGAGAAGGAACGTCCGCTCGCCCTGCTGGGGGTCGCCCGGGCAATGATCGCGGTAATATTTGAGGACGGCCGGGATCACGCCAGCGGCACCATTGGTCGGCGCAGTCACGACGCGTCCGCCGGCTGCGTTCTCTTCATTGACCGCGATGGTATGGATATTCACACTTTCCATCGCCTCGTGCGGCCGTTGAAAATTGCGCTGATCGGCGCTGTTCAAACGCTCGTGTAGCGAACGTGCCCGTCGCTGGACATTGAGGCCGCCGGGCAATTGGCCGGTCGCCCGGATGCCACGTTCGATGCAATCGAACATGACGGCCGCAATGCGGTCGATGCTTGCAAGCACCGTGGTTTCCGGCCGCAACGCTTTCTCGTTCGCGAGGACGAGATCGGCGATCGCGATGGAATTGGCGTGGCAAAGCGAAAGGAGCTCTTCGGCGCTGCGGTAATTGAACGGAAATGCGACCTGGGACGCCTGCGCCGCGGTGTCCTCGCCTTCCCGGATGATGAAGCCGCCACCGACCGAATGCCAAGTCTCCTCCACCAAGGCGCGGCCATCGGCATCGAATGCCGCCAAGGTCAAAGTATTGGAGTGGCCCGGCAATATCCGTTCCAGGTCAAAAACGATATCGCGTTCTCGCCTGAACGGAATCGAATGGTCGCCCGTCAGCGGCAGCCGGCCGGTCGCACAAATATCGGCAAAACGCTTGTTGGCGTCATCCGGATCGATCGTCTCGGGCAGGCAACCGATAAGGCCGAGCGCAATGGCCTTTTCGGTGGCATGCCCCTTTCCCGTCCACGCCAGCGAGCCGAAGAGCGTGACCTGAATGCGCACGATTCCGGCCGACCGCGGATGCTTCAGCACCGAGGCGCGAAAGCAACCCGCGGCTTTCATGGGGCCGGTGGTATGCGAAGACGAAGGACCGATGCCGATCTTGAAGAGATCGAAGACGCTGATCATCGGTTCTCCACCGAATTATCCACCCTAGCTCTTCAGCCGAGGAATGATCTCGCGTGCGATGATCTCGATCTGCTCCATCTCGTACCGGTAAGGCACAAAGATCAGCTTTTGCACGCCGACCGCGAGGTGCGCCTTCAATTGCTCGACGCATTCGTCGACCGTGCCGAGGATCGCGCTGTCCTTGGTCGAGTCGCTCCAGGAAGCGAAATCCCATTCCTTGCCGAGCCATTCCATCATGCCGCTCTCGACCTCCGCTCGCGACTTCCCGATGCGAATCGGAAGCTGCGAAGCATTGAGCAGCGAGTCGGGATCTTTGCCGCCTTCCTTGGCGAAATCGCGAATCTTGGCCCACGACTTGGCGAAGCTGTCGGCCCGATAGAAATACGTCAGCCATCCGTCGCCGTCGACCGCGGCGCGCTTTAGGACGCGGTCGACATAGCCGCCGATCAGGATCGGCGGTCGCGGCTTCTGCACCGGCTTCGGATACATGACGCCCGCCGGGATCTTGTGGAACATGTATTCGCCGCGGACCGTCTCCTCGGTCCAGAACCGCGTCAAGATCTCGAGGTTCTCGTCCATGATCTTGCCGCGCTTTTCGAACGGCACGCCGACGGCGTCGAATTCGCGCCGGTACCAGCCTGAGGCCATGCCCATCAGCAGGCGACCGTTCGACAGCAGATCCATGCTGGCCAATTGCTTGGCGAGAATCACCGGATTGCGCATCGGCAGCACAAGGATGCCAGTGCCGAGCTTGATCTTATTGGTGCGCGCGGCGATGGCGGTGAGCAGCGTGAGCGATTCGATGATGGGGAAGTTCGGCTCCACGCCGAGCAGAATGTGATCCCAAACCCACAGCGAGTCAAAGCCGAGCTGCTCCATCTTCACGCCGTATTCGACCAGGGCCCGCGCGTCCGGCATTTCCGGATACGCCGTGAAATTGCGTGCCGCGATGCCGAACGTTCCGCTCAACGACTTCATGTTGAATTTCTCCCCGATGATTCTGCTGCGTCGCTACGCGATAAAGAGCCGCTCTGGATCGAGCGTGCGGAGCAAGGACAATTCATGTTCGGTTGGCGGCTCGGTCACGCCGGTGTCGTGCGTGAATTCGAGCTTGAATCCGGTATTGTCCTGCACCTGTTCGCGGGTGACGCCCGGATTGAGCGCGAGCGGCTTCATCCGCCGCGTCTCCTCGTCGAAGCCGAACACCGCAAGATCGGTCACAACGCGAAACATGCCGCCGGCCGGCAGCCCGCTTTCGCGGCGCGTATCGCGGCCGCGCAGCCAGCCGGGGCTGGTGATGAAATCGACCTGCTCCACAAACCGCCGCTTTTCGTGCTGCATCGCCACGATCATGTTCGTGAGACTGGAGATGTCGTTGCCGCCGCCGGTGCCCGGCAGCCGCGTCGTCGGCTTCTTCGGGTCGCCGATGAACGAGCTGTTGAGATTGCCGTATTGATCAATCTGCGCCCCACCCATGAAGCCGACATCGATGTAGCCGCGCTGCAGCAGCAGCAAGACGTCGGCGCTGCTGAGCACCATATTGGCCCGCTGGGTGCAGCGCTGGTCGTTGGTCGAGGGCGGCAGCTTTCCGGGCTCGATGAGCGCGCCGATGACGCCGCCTTCGAACAGGATCGTCAGACCGGGACAGTGCAGGCGCTGCGCCAGCGTCGCCGCGAGCAGCGGAATGCCGACGCCGGCGAACACCACCTGCCCGTCCTTGAGTTGACGCGCGCTCAGAATGGCGAGCAGCTCGCGCGCCGTATAGGCTGACTTAAGTGTCATAGATCGATTTTCCCGCGCGTGCGGCCACGAGCAGATCGTCGAGCCCGATGAGGTCGAGGAACTCGGTCCACGACTTCGGGCCGTATACGAACCGCTCCAGATATTCCTGCATGCCTTTGACAGGATCCTTGTTCACCAAATCGACGTAGTACTGCATGTGCCGCATCATCGGCTCATAGACGCCGTAACATTCGTGCGGCGCGCAGCCGAACGGAAGCTCGACAACCGCGTCGACGGTGAAGAATGGAATCTTGGTCTGGTCCGGCGCACGCCGAATCTGATCATTGGTAATGATACGTTCGGTGGTCAAAATGACCTTGTTGGCGGCCATCGCCAGGTCCATATCCATAAACTGCAGGCCATCGATCTGCGCGTTGCCGTAAGGATCGCACCGCTGCACGTGGATCAGGGCCACATCGGGATTGAGCGCGGGAACCAGCAGGAGCTTTTCGCCGGTAAACGGACAGTCCATTTCCTTGGCTTCGGGCCGCAGCTGCAAAACGTCGGAACCGAGCATTGAGCGTATCGGCATGAATGGGATGCCCATGGCGCCGGCACGAAAACGCATGCCGAGTGCCATATGACTCCATTCGTCATAGCGCGCCTTGCCGGTCTCGGCATAGTGACGCATCACCTTGGAGACGCCCCACAGAATTCCCTGGCTGAACCAGCTGGTCGTTATCCGCTCGCACGCGCCCGAGCCGAACAGCAGATCGCCGTCGCTGGATACGATGCAGCGGGACACCGATAGCTTTTTCCGCTTGGCGCGAATGAGCGCCCAGATCAACCCCATCGGCGTGCGCGACATGGTGCTGCCGCCGACACCGACGGAATCTCCATCGTGCACGAAGGATGCCGCCTCCTCGAGCGAAACAACCTTTTCGCGCAAACTCCGATCGCGCTGCGCGATATCCTTTCGCAGCTTGCTGTAGGGAATGACCTCGCTCATGTCGCCTTCCTGTCGCCAACTTCAGCGTTGAATTCCTGTATGAGACGGTCCCATGCCGGAATGCTATCGACGAGAGAGTGCCAAAATTCCTGACTCTTGCGACGGTCGAAATCTTCGACCGAGATGCCCTGCTGCTCGACCCAAGTGTAATAACCGAGATTGAAAATGCGCTTACGATCGATGTGACGAAGCTCCATCACGTGATCGTCGGCGATGCCCTCCAAATGGCGCGCGAAAATCTCGCCGGCATTTACGTCGTCGAACCCCTCAGGATACCGTCGCGCAAGATAGGTCTGCCGTTCGCTGCCATAGAGCGCGGCGCTATCGGTCGCCACGGTCATCACCACATCGTTGGGACCGTAATTGAGATGTTTGGCAAGCTTGATGGCAGCCACGATATTCGCCAGGCCCGAAATTCCGATATCGGTAAATTTCTGAATCAGCTCCGACTCGATCTTCCGTCGGCTGGCCATGTAATTGCGGCCGTGCTCGCTTCCGAACAGTAGATTCAACGCATCGCTCGCCGCATCCGAGACCCCAACTACGACGTCGGTATTCATGACGTTGTGGATGAGCGGGATATGCTTGTCGCCGATGCCCTGAATGTTGTGCTCGCCATAACCGTTGCAAAACATTGTCGGGCACTCGATCGCCTCCATGGCGGCGATCTTTGTACCATAGAGTTTTTTGAGTCGATCGCCAGCGGCGATCGTGCCTGCCGATCCGGTCGCCGAGACAAATGCTGCAAGACGATAATCTTTATGATCCCATTTGAGATGGCCGAATACGCGTTCGAACGCATGCCCAGTGCAATGATAATGGATTAGATAATTGGCAAATTCTGAAAACTGATTGAGAATCACGTTCTGCTGGTCTCGCTTAAGCTCCGCGCATTTGTCGTAAATCTCCTTGACGTTGCTTTCCGTGCCGGGCGTGCGGATGATGTCCGCAGGATCGGCGACCCAATTCTGCAGCCAATCAAAGCGCTCGCGACTCATCCCGGCGGGAAGAACGGCAACGCCGCGACAGCCGAGAATGCGCGAGATTGCAACCCCGCCGCGGCAATAATTTCCGGTCGAGGGCCATACCGCCCGGTCATGCGAAGGGTCGAATTGACCCGTCACCAGCCGAGGCACCAGACAGGCGTAAGCCGCGAGCACCTTGTGCGCACCGATCATTGGAAAGCGGCAACCGAGAAGGACCACGACCGGCGCCTTTACGCCGGTTAGTTCCGGCGGCAGCACCACGTAACCTGGGACATCGATTTGCGTCTTGCGGTCGGCACTGTTGAACCAGTGGACCCGCCAGAGATTGGCGGCATCCGCCGCGTCCGGGTCGACCCGCGAAAGGTCCGGCAATTTCTCAGGCTCGATCTCGCCGGGATCGGCAAGCTCGCTCCAAGTCGGGAGCGTGCCATGAACTTGGCGGAGACGGTCGACCGCAGCGCGCCGGCGGGTGCCATCGACAACATTCGGTTGAATGAAAAGACTCATCGCACGGGTTCCGTTTCATCCGTCCGCCACCTGCAGGAGACGCCCCCGGCATGTCGCGAAGCGATCATAAAGTCATACTATGATTAGAACAATAGGCATTTATGGCGTCACGGGGGCATCGTGTCCGCCACGCCCCGTGGTGCCTTGGCGGGGCGACGCTGGAGCGGCGCGCTCCGGTTCGAATGATGCCCGATAGCGTTCCTCCGGCACATCCGCATAAAGCGTGCTGCGCTGCCGGGGCACCCTCCCGATCGACCGAATGATGCCCTCCAAAGTCCCCGGAGTCATCTCCCGACCGTGGGCCGCCCCCGCCGAGCGCGTGATGGTTTCGTCCATCAACGTCCCGCCGAGATCGTTCGCGCCTGAGCGCAGGCAGACCTTCACGCCGTCTGGACCCATCTTCACCCAGGAGGCTTGAATGTTGTTCACCAGCGGATGCAATGCAAGCCGGGCCACCGTATGCATCAGCACGGCTTCGCGGAACGTCGGGCCACGGCGGGCACGGCCTTTCAGGTAGATCGGCGCCTCCATGTGAACGAACGGCAGCGGCACGAATTCGGTGAAGCCTCCCGTCTCGGCCTGCAGTGCGCGCAAGCGGAGCAGATGTCGCGCCCAATGGATATAGCCGTCGACGTGACCGTACATGATGGTCGCAGTTGTCTTGAAACCGGCGCGATGGGCGGCACCCACCACTTCGAGCCAGCGCGCAGTATTGATCTTGTCGGGGCACAGCACGGCGCGAACTTCGTCGTCGAGCACTTCGGCGGCGGTGCCCGGCAAGGTGCCGAGCCCGGCGTCTTTCAGGCGAAGGAAGAACTCCTCGACCGGGACACCGAGCGTGGCCGCGCCCTGATGAACCTCGAGCGGCGAAAACGCGTGAACGTGCATACCGGGCACTGCCTCGCGCACGGCGCGGCAGATGTCGAGATAAGTATTGCCGGTGAAGTCCGGATGGATGCCGCCTTGCATGCAGACTTCGGTGGCGCCGCGCTCCCAGGCTTCTTTCGCCCGGCGCGCGACTTCCTCGAGCGAGAGATTGTAGGGCCGCCCGCGCAGGTTCTCGCTCATCTTACCCTTAGAGAAGGCGCAGAACTGGCATTTGAATGAGCAGATATTCGTGTAGCTGATGTTGCGGGTCACAACATACGAGACGACATCGCCGCACGCCCGTTGCCGAAGCGCATCCGCGGAGGCGCAGACCGCGACAAACTCATCGCCGCGCGTCTGGAAAAGGCGAACGATATCGGCTTCCCCCAGCGCGCGCCCGGCCATGGCGCGATCCAGAATAGGCACAAGATCACTGGAAGCGACCGCGGGACTTTCGATGCGCTGCGCATCCGCCGGAAGCGCCACCGTTGTACCGGGCGACCAGTCGTCGGTCCGAGGCCAACCTTCCGCATCGATGCGATGCAGCAGTGCGGTGCGCAGCGTGGGGTCGACCCAGGTTTGGCCGGCGCGCGCATAGGCCGGATAGATCGCCAGCCGTTCGATGAGTTGCTTGCCGGCGGCCTTGGTCGCGCGTTCCAGCACCCGCAGGTGCGGCCACGGCGCTTCCGGATTGACGTAATCGGGAGTGACCGGTGAGACACCGCCCCAATCATTGATACCCGCTTCGACCAGCCGACCCAGGGGACCGAGACTGAGGTTCGGCGGCGCCTGAATATTCATAGACGGCGGGAAGATCAGGCGCGCCATCGCGATGGTCCAGAGGTGCTCGTCAAGCTTCGGGGCGGCAACGTCCGCCATGCGCGTGCCCGGCTTCGGACGAAAATTCTGGATGATAATTTCCTGAATATGCCCATAGGCCTCGTGCAGATCTCGTAGCGCCAGCAAGGCCTCGATACGCTCCCGCCGAGTCTCGCCGATTCCAATAAGGATCCCGGTCGTGAACGGCACACGCTGTTCGCCCGCCATACGGATGGTCGCGAGCCGGGCCGACGGCTCCTTATCAGGCGAACCATGATGCGGTTGCCCGCGCTCCGTGAGGCGGGGCGAGGCGCTCTCCAGCATCGTCCCTTGCGAAATCGAAACCTTTCGCAGGGCGGCCAGATCGGAGTCATCGAGCAGGCCCGGATTGACGTGCGGCAACAGCCCGGTCTGTTCGAAGACGAGCTTGGCCATTTCCGCGAGATACGACAGCGTGGTTGCGTGACCGAGGCGGTCGAGCTCGTTGCGTGCGACCTGAAAGCGAAGCTCCGGCTTGTCGCCGAGCGTAAACAGCACCTCCTTGCAGCCGGCATCGCGGCCGGCACGCGCGATGTCCAGCACCGCCTCGCGCGACAGAAAGGCCGGTTCGTCGGCGCGCGGCAGATGGGCAAAGGTGCAATAGTGGCAGACGTCCCGGCAAAGCTTGGTCAGCGGGACGAACACCTTGCGAGAATAGGAAACCAGCGGACCGTGCGCGCGATCGCGCCGCCGCGCCGCCGCGTGCAATAACGGTTCGAGGTCGTGCAGATCGGCGAACAGAAACGCTCCGTCAGGCGGAAGCGTCCGTTCGTTCGACAAGTCCCTCAGTATTTTGTCGATCTCAGCAGTCATGGTCAGGCCCCTGCGGCCGCGCGGCCGAGCTGTTGCGTGTTGCGATGCGAGCGTTGCTCGAGCCGTTTCGTAATGTGGATGGCGGACAGAAATGCGTGCGTTCGCGTTTGCGATTTGAGCGACAGGAATGCGCGCAGATTCTCTGGCCGGTCGATATCGAGTCCAAGCTCCGGTATATCCAGAACATAGGGAGTAATGCCGGCCCGTATTGCCGCGCGCCAATGCTGATCGAAACTGCACGGCCCGAAGGACAAAGGAACCGCATCCGCAGGCCGGCACGCCAGCAGATTGGTGCCACCATCCTCGGTCGCCGGAACAACGGCCAGCCTACGTGGTGCGGCGATAGCGGCGACGGCTTTGGCGATGCCGTCCAAAGACAGTTGCGGAATATCCGACGGGACGACGATCACGCCGTCGTCGTGGCTTCGGTCGATATGATGAATCGCGAGCCTGACCGCGGCATTGATGCCATTGTCTGCGGTATCGGACACAACCACGGCACCGCGGCTGCTCGCTAACGCCGCCACGCAGTCGTCCGAGGTCACCACGATTTGACCGGCGAGATACTCCTTGCACAGCGCCAGGGCGCCAAGGACGTCCTCGAACATCAGCCGCGCAAGCTCAGCCCGTTCGACGGGAGCGAGCACGCTTGCCAAGCGGCTTTTCGCCGTCGAGAAGCGCTTGACTGGAACAATGGCCCAGACCCTTGTTTCGTCGCTCATCGGCGGCCACCTCCCCCGACTTTTGCTGAAGGCTGAAGCGCAATTGTATCCGCGAAATCGACGACATTACGAGCGAGTCGCTCGCGATCCGCGATGTCCTTCATCAGCGTGCGCGTCACCAGGACGGGAACACCGATTTGCACCCGATCGTCCGCATCGTCTTCATCGATGACGAGACCGTCGATCAAGCCGCGATAGTGCGCCGCAATGGCCCGCGTGGAGGCCGCGATACCAAGCTCGGCCATGATTTTGCCGGTTGGCCCCTTGACCGCCTGACCGCCGATAATCGGCGACACCGCAACTACGGGCGCCGCGCTCGCGCCGAGCGCGGCAGCAATGCCCGGCACGGCAACGATTGGATCGATACTCAGGTAAGGATTCGACGGACAGATCACGATCGCGCGCAAGGCTTGACTGCCGATGAATTCGACCAGCCCAGGAGCCGGCCGTGCCTCGGTGGCGCCTTCAAATCGAATCCCGCGCATGGCGGGCTCACAGCGCCGCCGCACGAAATAGTGTTGAAACGGCAAATGGCCTTCACTCGTATCGACGATCGTGCGCACGGCCGCGTCCGTCATCGGCAGAATACGCGCAGAAATTCCAAGCTGACGTGCCATGTGCGCGGCAAATTCGGTGAGTGTCTTGCCGGACCGTAGCCAATTGGTACGCAACACATGCATCGCCAGGTCGCGATCGCCGAGCTGAAACCAAGCCTCGCCGTCCAACTGACGCAGCGCCGCAATGAACTCCCATGTTTCCTGCGCTCGCCCCCAGCCCCGCTCCGGGTCGGCCAGGCCAGCGAGCGTATAAAGCACGGTGTCGAGATCGGGCGAGATATTCAGGCCAAGATGTTCGAAGTCGTCTCCGGTATTCACAACCAATGTCAGCCGACCGGCCTCAAGCACACGGTAAAGTCCGAGCGCGAGCTTGGCGCCGCCGATGCCGCCGCACAGCGCAAGGACATCGCCGGAATGCGCGCGCGCAGTCATCGAAACAAATCCATCTCTTTCGCGCGCACCAGTGCCGATGCCGGAACCGCAGGCGCATCGCAGAACAGCCCGCGCAAATGCACCACCGGCTGTCCCTCTGCGGCCTGCCCCATCAGCAATGATGCCGCCGAGGCCATCTCGTCGGCGAGCGCCACTTCGGTGACGCGCATCTGGCGGCCGAATAAATCCGGCATCCCGACCAGGTTCCGCAATGCGGGAATTCCCGCCGCACCCAGCGCCACGCCGACGACGCCATTGCGCCAGGCGCGGCCGAAGCTATCGTTGATGAGAATGCCGAAATTAACGACGAATTCGCGATCCAACTGCGCTTTCAGTGCGGTGGCGGAAGCATCCGGATCGCGCGGCAGCAGTAGGACCTGCTCGCCGTCTTCGGACCCGACATTCGATTGGTCGACACCGGCATTCGCCATGACGAAGCCGAGCCGGTGCGCCACGATCAAAACATCGCGCCGATGGCGAACAACCTCGCTTGATTCGGAGAGAATGACCTCGACCAGACGGGCGTCCTTGTTGACCTCTTTGGCGAGCGCCACCGCACGCGCCGACGGCACGACCTGATTGAGATCGACGATCCGCCCTTCCGCCTTTGAAACCACTTTCTGCGCGACAACGAGGATGTCGGCGTTTTGGGGCACGATCTGGGTGCGTCGCAGGGCCGCGGCAATGAGACCGCCAAGGTCATCGCCAGGCTTGACCATTGGAAGCCCCGCCAATGCGGTCAGCGTGAGGCTTCTCGAAAACATCTAGGGTCACCGTGCTTCGGGTGCCGGCAATCCCGTAATGCGAATACCGGCACCAGGAACCTTGTAGCGCCGGTTGATGGCAATCAAGACCGAAGTGAGCGCTTCGGCAGCAACGGAATTGGCAAGCGCCCCGCCGTCGACACCGCGCGTCCCGACGAGGTCGGCCAGCGCAATCACTTGCTCGCGAACCGCCGCATCGTCGGAGAACACGAGCACGTCGCAATCGGCCTTTTCGCCGCCATGAAGTTTCTTGGCACCGACATTGTGGAACGCGGACGCCACCCGCACACCCGGTCCGAGCACGCGCTGCGCCACCGCCGCCGGCGAGCCGGATGCCGGCAGTTGCACCACAGACACCTTAGGCGGAGCGAGCGGAACAACGGCATCCACCAGGATCTTTCCGTCCATCACCGGCTTGATCTCATCGAGAATCACGTCGTGATTGGAATAGGGAACACAGAATACGACGATATCGGCGGCCTGCGCGGCCGTGCGATTGTCGTCACCGCGCACCGTGACCCCGATTTGCGCCGCCAAATCCCGCGCCGCAGCCTCGGCCTTGTCCTTCGCCCGCGAGCCAAGCACGACCGGATAGCCCGCAGCCGCCCACAGCCGGGCGAGCCCGGAACCCAGGTCGCCCGTTCCCCCGATCACGGCAATCGTCAGCTTATTCGGCATGGAGTCTCGCTGTGGTTAGGGCGAGGATTACGATCAGCTTATGGTACTATGTTTAGGAACACAATACCTTTAGGGCGCGGCCCGGTGGCGCCGCATCCGATGCCGCGCCGGCATCTCCCGAACGCATCGACCCGCCGGTCGCGCAGCGCGCGCGGCGAGGCCGGTTACAATCGAAACATCCGAACGGGCGCTACCGCGCCTCGCCGCACCAGTCGTAGATGCTGAGCGCCATCACCTTGATCGCCGCAATGTAATCGTCG
This sequence comes from Hyphomicrobiales bacterium, assembly GCA_016185205.1. Lineage (GTDB taxonomy): Bacteria > Pseudomonadota > Alphaproteobacteria > Rhizobiales > Xanthobacteraceae > Pseudolabrys. The sequence continues at coordinate 252,863 of JACPOA010000031.1, forward strand.
ATCGACACGTATTCATCGTCGGAATGCATCACGGCGGTCGAGCCGGGGCCAAAAATCACCGTCGGCGTATTGCCGTACAGATTCAGGAAGCGCGTGTCCGCGGCGCCTTGGCGGCCGCTGATCTCCGGCTGGCGTCCCGTGATCTCGGTGTAGTTCTTGCTGACGGTTTCGACGATCGGATGATTGCGCGGAATCTCCGAAGCCTGCGCGTCGTAGCCGACGAACCGCACCTTCGGCGGGTGATCCTTCATCCATGGATCTTCGGCGGCCGCGCGCGCGATGTGCTCGACCAGGCTGCGCTTTACGCCTTCATGGTCCTCGCCGGGGACGGTGGCCATGCTGCCCTTCAACAGGCAGGTAGCGGGGAAGGAGCTCGGGAAATTTCCCGCGTGGAAGGCGCCGATCATGCAAGGCAGCGCATCGATCGGCTTTGGATACAAGGGGTGCTTGATCGTCGCGACGCGCTTGGCTTCGAGAGCCTCGACCGCCTTGGTGATCTTGTAGCCGAGCTCGATGCCGCTCACGCCCTGATAGCGCCGCTGGATGCCGGCCGCCTTGCCTTGGATTTCGATCTCGAACCAGATGCGGCCAATGCAGGCCGGCTGTACCGCGAGTTCGCTGGTTTCTCCGGAAATGCCGGCGTCCGCCGTGTAGCCGCGGATCACCGTGTCCAACGTGCCGTGACCGCTCACTTCCTCATCGATGACGACGTTGATAAGGACGTCGCCTTTGAGCTTGATGCCCGCCGCCTTCAGGAATTCCACCGCCAGGATGTGGCTGGCGACGCCACTCTTCATGTCGCAAGAGCCGCGCCCATAGATGCGGCCGTCTTTGACCTTGGCGGACCAGGGATTGTCGCTCCATCCTTCGCCGTTGCCGACGGGGATGACGTCGGTATGTCCGTTCAAGAGCAACGAACGTCCATTGCCCGAGCCTTTCCAGGTAGCGACGATGTTGGGGCGGCCTTCATAGCCACGGTCCACCGGAATATAGCCAGGATGCTTTTTCAAAGCCTCCCAGTCCGATTCCCACATATCGACGTTGAGGCCGAGCTTTGTCATGTAATCCGACAAGAACGCCTGGATTTTCCCCTCGTCCCCGGTAACGCTCGGTATCTTGATCATGTCCTGGAGAAACTTGAGCGCCTTGTCGCGATTGGCGTCGATCGTTTCTAGGATCTTTGTGCGGGTGTCGGTCATCTCGCATCCTTCCTTAAGTCAGTCGGGACAGCTCTTTTCGATGGTGTTTAGTCGCCGGAACGGCCAGTGGCCATTCGACACAGACGGCGGAACCGCGCTTTGATCAGATCTGCGAGCACGGAGAAAAATAGCGCACTGGCGTTGAGTTCTGCCGCCGGAGCGGCAGCCTGCTCCGATCCACCCAGCCGCGCCTCGACATTCTGCGCGAACACGGCAATGAGACGGCTGGCGATATCATGCACGAGGTCCGATCGGCTGAACTGCGCCAGCGGCCCCGTCAATCGATAGCCGACATTGAGCTCGACTTTTGTGGTGTTTTCGCTCACTGCCAGCAGCCGGTAGCGGATCGCACCACGGGTCGCGGTATTGTTGCGCTGGTCCCGGCCGCTGCCGTCAATCTTACCGGAATAGGTCGCCGGATCACGATCGATTTCGGCCGAGCCATGAAATTCCGCCGCGATCGGACCAACTTTGATCCGCATCTTGCCGGCCACATGGCGCGCGCCGGTGTCGCCGCTCAGCGAAGCGCCGGGAAGGCACATGGCAACCGCAGCCGTATCGCCGAAGAAATTCCACACATCGGCGATCGCATGATGGAGCACAAAGCTCTGGTCGAAGCTCGCCTGCGGGGTCCAATCGGCGAGCTGTTCCGGCTGGACGGAGACCGCGGCCGCCGCCTCGCCGGCACCGACCGATACAGCGCGACGGGCGACATCGCCTGTGCCGACGCTCTGTCCATGGCCGGAGCCCGCCGGACCGAGCGCCGTGCGCCCTGCTCCCGGCAGCGGCCCGATCCCTCGCGAACGCCGACCCGCAATGACGCTCTGGATGGCTCGCACGATGCCGACATAGCCGGTACAGCGACAGAGATTGCCGCTCATGGCAACACGGATGCCGTGCTCGTCCGGCGTTTGGGCGCGTAAGACGAGATCGCGACCCGACATCAGCATGCCGGGCGTGCAATAGCCGCATTGCAAGGCGTGCTCGCGGGAAAATGCCGCACGCAGCTCCGCGCCGACGTCGTCGTTATCGAGGCCCTCGATCGTGGTCACGCTTGCGCCGCTGCAGGTGACGGCAAAAGTGATGCACGAACGAACCGGAACGCCGTCGACCAGAACGGTGCAGGCACCGCATACGCCGTGTTCGCAGCCGAGGTGCGTGCCGGTGAGGTTCTGCGTGTCGCGAATGAAATCGGCAAGATGCGTGCGCGGCTCGACCTCCGCATTGACCGTTCGGCCGTTGATGGTAAGCGAAACTGCGGTCATGATCCGTTGGCTCGTGCGATCGCCCGACGCAGGGCGGCAAGATGAATTTGTTGGTCGATGGGATCAGTCAGGCCATGGGCGGTCATCCCATCGCGCGCGAGCTTGACATCGAGCGCTCCCGGCGATCTGCCGGCGCCAACCAGCGCGTTAGCGTCGGCAAACACGATCGGCTTGCCGCCGGTGGCGCCGATCACGGCGCGGCAGACGGAACGCTCCGGGTCTTCCAGGTAGACGCCGATGGCGTGGGCGAATTCTCCGGTCTTCCGGCACGTCTTGTAATAGCCCCAGCGCGCGGCCGACGACAGACGCGGGATTTGAATTCCGCTGACCAGTTCACCGCTGGCGAGATCGGTTTCGAACACGCCGGCCATAAACCCTTCAATCGGGACACGGCGCTCTTGCTGCGCGCCATGAATAATGACCGAGGCGCCGAGGGCCGTAAGGGCGGAAATCCAATCCGCCGAGGGATCGGCATGAACGAGGCTGCCGCCGATCGTCCCGCGATTTCGCACCGCGCGATAGGCAATTCCGGAGGCAACCGCGCGCAATGCGCCGCAGGTGACGTCGGGGACATGGCCATCCTCGATATCGGCGTGCGTGACGCAACTGCCGATGGTGATGGAGTCCGCGGCTTCCTCGACGCGTTTAAGCTCGGCGATGGCGGTGATATCGACCAGCAGGTCGGGCTGGATCAGCCGCAGGTTCAACATCGGGCCGAGCGACTGACCGCCGGCGATGACTTTCACGACGACATCGTCACGGCGGCCGAGCGCAATGGCCGCCGCAAGATCGGCCGGACGCGCATAATCGAACCGAACCGGCTTCACGTGGCACTCCGGCCGGCTCGCGCAATCGCCTCAAGCACCCGGCGCGGTGTAATCGGCGAATTGAGCAACTCCGCGCCTAATGGCCGCAACGCATCGTTGACTGCGTTCGCGATCGCGGCGGGTGGCGCGATGGCGCCGCCTTCGCCGATGCCTTTGACGCCGAATTCGGTATAGGGTGCGAGGGTCTCCATATGATCGACTCGCGGCGCCGGAACCTCGGTCGGACCGGGCAGCAGATAATCCGCGAATGTCGAAGCGAGCGGCTGTCCGGCCGAGTTGAACGGCATTTCCTCGTAGAGTGCCGTTCCGACTCCTTGCGCGAAACCGCCATAAATCTGGCCATCGACAATCATCGGATTGACCAGCTTGCCGCCGTCTTCGACGATTACGTAATCGAGAATTTCGATATCGCCAATTTCCGGATCGACCGCCACCAGGGCGGCGTGCGTGGCGTAACTGAATGTCCCGGTATCGCGCACCGGCTTATAACCGATGGTCGCTTCCAATCCGCCCGGATCGACGTCGCTCGGCAGATTTTGCGGTTTCAAATACCAGGTGCGCGCGATCTCGCCGAGCGTAATCGAGCCCTGCGAACCGACAACCTCGCCGCCGCGCACTGTGACGCGCGACACATCGGTTTGCAGGAGTTGCGCGCCGATCTTGGCGGCCCGCTTGGCGATTTCCTTGCACGCCGCCGACACCGCGCCGCCGGCCATGACCATGCAGCGCGAGCCCCAGGTGCCGGTGGAATACGGCGTCATCGCAGTGTCGCCGTGCACGACCTTGATCTTGCTGACATCGATGCCAAGAATTTCGTGAGCCACCTGCGCGAGCGTGGTCTCGAGGCCCTGACCGTGCGAATGCACACCGACGCGCAGCTCCAAGCCGCCGTCCGGAGTGAGCCGCGCCGTCGCCTGCTCAAATCCCGGCACCATGGGAATGCCCCAGCCGTAATAGACCGAGGTGCCATGCGCAGCCTGCTCGCAGTAGGTGGCAAGACCGACGCCGATCAGGCGGCCGTCAGTCTCGCCGTTTTTCTGCCGGACGCGTACCGCGGGGATATCGATGCTGCCCACCGCGCGGCGCAACGATTCAGGATAGTCGCCGCTATCGAAATGCTTCTTGGTGATATTGTCGAACGGCATCTGCTCCGGCTTTACGAGAATCTTCGCCCGCACCTCATGCGGCTCAATGCCAACTTCGCGTGCGATCGCGTCAAGCACGAGTTCGAGGGCGAAGCACACGCCGGTTCGCGCCACGCCGCGATAGGGCAAAATCGGGCATTTGTTGGTGGCGATCGAATAGGTGCGGCAGCGATAGGCCGGGAAATCGTAAGGACCCGGCAGGATGCTTGCCACCTGCGCCGCCTCAAGACAGGCTGAGAACGGATAAGACGAATAGGCGCCGGAATCGACGGTGGCCTCGCAATCGATGCCGAGCAGCCTGCCATCCCGGTCGGCATAGCCGGTGATGCGGTAATGGTGCTCGCGGCAATTGGCGCCGGCGGTCAGATGCTCCCGCCGATCCTCGATCCAGCGCACCGGATGCCCGCACTGCATCGCCAACCAGCCCAGGCACACTTCTTCCGCTAATAATATCGCCTTATAGCCGAAGCCGCCGCCGACATCGGGCGCGATGACGCGGACCTGCCCTTCATCGAGCCCGAGGCAGCCGGCAAGCCCGGTGCGCACGATGTGCGGCATCTGGCAGGCGGAATGGAGCGTGAGCTGCTCGAGCCGCTTGTCCCAAATCGCGACCGCGCCGCGGCCCTCAAGCGGCGCCATGCATTGCCGGGCGGTGCTTATCTCGCGCGTCACCTTGATGGGCGCGTCCAGGGCCTTGTCTATATTCGTGTCGACGAAGGTTTCCAGGAAGACATTGTCGCCCCAGTCGTCATGCAGCAGCGCCGAGGTCGAATTGCGCGCCGCCAGCATGTCGTAGACTGCCGGCAGTTCGTCGAGATCGAGCGTAACGGTGCTCGCGATATCCTCGGCCTCGGCGCGGGTCGGCGCGATGCACATGGCGACAAGCTCGCCGACGAACCGCACCTTCTCGGTCGCGAGCGAGGGCTGGTCGGACGCCTTGAACCCGCGCAAGCCAGAAACGGCTCGGATCGGCTTGACGCCCTTCATATCGCCGGCCGTGAAGACGGCATCTTTGTGCGTGAGCGGAACCACGATGCCGCGGATGCGCGCATGCGCGAGCGGGCTGCGGACGAAGGCGACATCCTTCAGACCAGCAAAGCGCAGGTCGGCGACGAACTGGCCGCGGCCGCGCAGCAGACGGTCGTCTTCCTTGCGGAGGAGGCGCGCGCCGATGCCCTGCTCTGTCACAGCGATATGCTCCAGACCAACCGATGGAACGGTGCACGATTCCGCGCCGCGGCGATCGCCCAAACTCCAGCAGGCGCCCGCATCGCGGACGCTCTAAGTTCTATGATCCTAAACTTAGGATGATAGCAATTGCAACCGCGAAGGGCGCCGGTTGACGCCGCGGTTCGGAGCCCGAGGCGTGCCTTTGGCCGGGCGTACTCGCCCTGGTGAGTCCGGCGTCGCGCGCGAATTGGCGAGCAGGTCAATGTGTAACTGAATAGCCTCACTGCGATAGGTGATGTCGGCGACGTAGATGGCGACGCCCTTGCCGTCGATCACCACACAACGGCATTCCGCTGTCGGCGCGCCGAGCCCGATGCGCAAATAATTGGCAGTGACGGGATCCGCACTATCGACCACGATCGTCTGATGCGCGTGGCGGATCTCGACATCTTTCAGGTTTGCGAGCACCGGCAACGCCGGATGCTGACGGAACGCCTCCGGGTCGCGCCGATAAATTTCGTCGGCAAGATGCAGGTTGACGACGCCATAGGGTTCGCCGTCTTTGTATTGCACGCTCCGCAGGAACATGTATTTGGGCGCAAGCTCGCCCTCGCCCTCCCGCAAAGTTGGAAACGGCGACGGATTGTCCACCTTGATCCGTTTTGGCACGTTATCTTTGATCGATTCGATCAAAACGTCCCAGCTGGTTGCGAGCTTGAACCAGTGTCGAGCCACCGGATTCTCGGCAACGAACGTCCCACGGCCCTGCTGGGAGCGCAGCAGGCCCTCTCCGCGCAAAATATCGATGGCTTGACGCACGGTGACGCGCGCCACCTGGAATTCGCGCTCCAGTTCGACCAGTGTCGAAATCTTCTGACCGAGACTCCACTGTTTCGTTTCTATCCGTCGCCGCATAACCGAAGCGACCTGAATATACAGCGGAACGCGGCTTCGATCATAGGCCTTCGAAAATTCGGACATGGACCCCTTCTGATGTTGATGCGATTTTGATCCGCGCGTCATCAGCCAAGTCACCGCCGTGCGCACCGCACCGACTTGCGGTAATGCGAGGATAAATGGATCAAACGGCCTACTACTAAGAAATTGCCCCGTCGAAGCTCGGGTTTGATGTTATCCTCGATGGCTATCAGAAACAACTTCTCAAGCATGTCCAAACTCCCATTTCCCCGACGGATCGCCATGAAGAAAAGGCTGCGGCTTAGCCCGCAGATGGCTCTGCACGAGTATTAACGCCGTTACTCGAAGAGTTTCGGATCAGCGATCCCATATTTACAAATATGACTCAATCAGCGCGCGATAAGCAACCTCGTCCTGCACAGCGCGTGCTTGTTCTGCATCTAGCCTGATAAGCTTTATTGAAATTTCGGGCGAACCCAAACTCAACCCCGCCAGTGTGATCCTATGGCTGTCGAAAGCGAGTTCAGAGTTTTGGAATGTTCGCAGCTCAAATTTATTCTCGTCACCAAATATGTACGACCATTTCTGGCCATCTGAAAATGGCTCGGACACTGCGACTATATACGAGGCAAACAAGCGCTTAACCCAACGCATTGAGCGTCCTTTTTGGTCGAAAATTCTCCCTTAAACAAATTCTGCGCCACTTATTTTGACATGCCGAGCGTTTTCGGCTGCCTCAACGCCGAGGCTCCCAATTCCTTCAGTGCGATAGCCAGCCCGTGTTGCAAACATGTTGCACGTTGACGTGGAAGCCGTCCAGCGGCTCAGCGTAGCCTTTGCGAGGTTGCAACTCCAAAGCCCACAGTCCGTCTCAGCTTTCATTTCCGCTAATTGTCTAGCGCGGCAGATCCTCCGAAATAAAAGTAAAGATGGCCACTATAACGCTTCAGCACTTGTTGGTCAGAAGAGCAGGGCCCTCTCTCGCATGGAGTCACTTGCTCCCGTCGTAGAAATGCGTTTCCAGCAGCAGGCAGCCGTTCTCGGACTTGAACGGCCCGTGATATACGCCGGGCGGGCGTACAGCGTATGTATAGCCTTCGAATTTTTCTCCACCCTTGCCGTTTTCGTCGTTGCCGACGATAAGATCGCCGGAGACAAGAAAGACCTCTTCCCAGTATTCGTGGACGAACGGTTTGGTCGTGTACGTGCCTGGCACGAATTTCAGCAGCCGGGTACGATTGCCGCGCTTGTTCTTCTCGTCGAGATCGCCGGCGATGATCTTCTGCTGGATGCCCGCTGGATAACCCGCCGGCGTGTGCCAGGCGGTTTGCATTTCAAGCCTGTGAAACTCCTTGTGACCTTTGTCGAAACCCATAACAAACCTCCTTATTAGCCCTCGTCGGGCAGCATATTGATCGCGTAGCGGTCGCGAGCGTGTCGCAGTGTGTTTCGGCGCGGGGTCCCGACGCCGATCAGCGCCGCAAGTATCTGATTTGATTGATACCGATGGGGTCACGAGCTCGCGCCTGTTCACAGGCTACGGCCGGCTCCGGTTTAATTAAGAGGACGTAACGTGAAGTGAAACACGAAGGACAAAGCCTGTGCGTTAATGCTGAACTCGATTTCCTTGACGTCAGCCGAAATTCTAACGCGCCCCGCTCCGTCCCCGGAATTCTTGTCGCGAAGAATGCATTAATTCTGTCGCCATCCGCCACTTGGATTCTTGGCACAAATTTGGCACAGTAAGGCGCGAAATCCAGCGATCTCAGGCGAAAGCTGGCGATACTAAGACTTTGATTTGCAGGATTTTGGCGAAGCCAGACCTTAGAGCGTTGCCCTCCGAAAGCAAAGGTCGGACGTTCGAATCGTCTCGGGCGCGCCAGTATTTTTCGTAATCCTCCGCCACACGCGAAGCATGCTCCGGCCAGCCCACGCCGGAGGACAAAAAACCGCCCCGGGGAGACGCCGCCATGCCGATCTCGCGCCGCACGCTCATCGCCACGCTTGCCGCAAGCTCGGCGGCCAGCCTGCTGCCGCGTGCGGCCTGGGCGGCCTATCCAGATCGTCCCATAAGATTGATCGTGCCGTTCGCGGCCGGCGGCAATGCCGACATCGTCGGCCGCCTGGTTGGCGAGCGCATCTCGCACGCGCTCGGCCAGCCGGTGGTGATCGACAACCGCGGCGGCGCCGGCGGCGGTATCGGCGCCGAAGCGGTCGCGCGCGCGGCGGCGGACGGCTATACGCTGCTGGTCGGATCGAACGGACCGCTCACCGTCAATCCGTTCGTGCAGGCCAAGCTCGGTTACGATCCGCTCAAGGATTTCGCGCCCGTCGCGCTCACCAGCTACGTGCCGCACGTGATTATCCTCAACAATAAAGTCGAGGCCAAGACGCTGGCCGAGCTGATCGCGCTGTCGAAGAAAGAGCAGCTCAGTATCGCCACTAGCGGCGTCGGCAGCGCCACCCACATGACGCTCGAGCGCTTCAAGGCGGCGACCGGCGCCAATGTCGTGCACATTCCCTATCGCAGCGGCGGCCAGCTGATGCCGGACCTGATCGGCGGCACAATCCAGGCGGCGATGACGGAATTTTCCACCGCGCTGCCGCAGCACAAGGGCGGCCAGGCGCCTATCGTCGCCATCGCCGCGCTGCAGCGCTCCAAGCTCGCCGGCGACATCCCGACCTTCATCGAAAGCGGGGTGAAGGACTTCACCGCCGCGAGCTATATCGGCATCCTGGCGCCGACCGGCACGCCGCCCGCCATCATCGCGCAGTTGCAGCAAGCCATTGCCGGCGGATTGGGGCCCGGGCCGACCGCCAGCAAGTTACGCGAGATGGGTTCGGAAATCGCCACGCCTGCGCAGATGACGCCGGAGGGTTTCGCCGCCTTCATCCGCATCGACTACGACCGCATGCGCGTCGCCGCCAAGCTCGCCGGCATCGAGCCGAAATGAACGTCGTGCTGCCGGCAGGCGCCTGCGACTGTCATTGCCATGTGTTCGGCCCGGCCGCGCGCTTTCCCTATGCCGAACCGCGCAGCTACACGCCGGACGACGCCCCGCTCGAATCCTATCTGGCGCTGCTCGACCGGCTCGGCTGCGCGCGCGGCGTCCTTGTGCAGCCGAGCGCCTATGGCCGCGACAATCGCGCCATGCTCGATGCGCTGGCGCGCGCGCCGCAACGGCTGCGCGGGGTCGCGGTCGGCGGCAGCGAGCTGACGGCGGCGACCCTCAAGCAATGGCACGCGGCCGGCGTGCGCGGGTTGCGCGCCAACGAATTCCGCCGCGACGGCAAGCTTTATTACCGGAACGGCGTCACGCTCAAGGACATCGAACCGCTGCTGCCGCTCATCGCCGAGCTCGGCTGGCATCTGCAATTATGGGTCGACGCCCGCGACCTGCCCGACATGGCGGCAGCGCTGGCGCGCGTACCGGTGCCGGTGGTGGTCGATCACATGGGCCGCATGGAGCATCGCCACGGCACAAAACATCCCGGCTTCCAGGCGCTGCTGCGCGGGCTCAGTGAAGGCAAATTGTGGGCGAAACTGTCCGGCACCTATCGGCTGGGCGCGACGCCGCCCGACTATGCCGAGGCGCGGCCGTTCCATGACGCGCTGATCGCCGCCAATCCGCAAAATCTGGTGTGGGGCAGCGACTGGCCGCATCCGCGGCCGGAGGGGCCGGTGCCGGACGCCAAGCGCCTGCTGGATGTGTTTCTCGACTGGACCAGTGCCGCCAACCGGCAGGCCATCCTCAGCGACAATCCGGCGCGGCTGTATGATTTTCCAGGCGCATGATCCCGAAAAGTGGGAACCGGTTTTCGGATAAGATCATGCGCAAAAAAATTGCGGCATGAAAAATTATCTCAGCCGCTGCGCGCCATTTCGTTCGGCAGCGGCACGCGCCGCGGTTCCGGCACGTAGAAGTCTCCCAGCCGGACCATCGGCCGCGGCTTGAACGCGATCGCCGTCAAACGATCGCGCAGCGCCTTGGCCGAGGTCGGCTTGACCAGGAATTCATGCGCGCCCGCGCGCAAGGCGTGCAACACGGACGAGCGGTGGCCGCGGCTGGTCAGCATGATGATCGGCAAATTGGGACGCGGGAATACGCCGGGCGAACGCACGATGCGCATCACCTCCATGCCGTTGAGCACCGGCATGTCCATGTCGAGCAGCATGACGTCGGGATCGCAGGTGCGGATCGATTCCAACGCGGCGAGACCGTCGCTGGCCTCGATCACCGACTTGGCGCCGAGATTGGTCAGCATCGTGCGCGTCATGCGGCGCATATAAGCGTTGCTGTCGACAATCAGGATGTTGAGCTGCTGCAGCAGCTTCTCGAACGATTTATCGTGCATAAGGACGCCACACCGATGCATTGCGATGGCGTGCAAGCTAGTTCCAAACCTCTGTCATTTTACTAAGATCGATCGTTCAATTTGTCGCAATCGTGCGCTGCACAGACGGCGTCCCGCACCCGCGTGATGCAACGATTGCTTGCCAAATTATGTAAACTTGTCGGCAAACGATGCGGCGCATGCCGGAAAGCCATGCGTTAAGGCCGTTGTTTTCCGGCACGGTCCGCGCATGCCGCGGACGCGCTTCACCTCTCCCATAGGGAGAGGTCGCCCGCCGAAGCTTAGCGAAGGCGGGCGGGTGAGCGGGGTCACGGCCTATCGAGAGTACACTTGCCCCCACCCCAACGGGGAGAGGGAGCGCGCTGAACTTGCGACAGCCATTTCGATTCAAATCGAACGCCGGCTAATGCAACCTTGGCCCCTTGAGAAATTTCGCGCGGTCGGATGAATTCACCCGCACGTCGAAGGTGACGCCCTCGCGGTAGAGCGTGAGCGGCACCTCGACGCCGGCGGTGCCCAGCGCCCAGACCTTGCGATAGAAGGAGGCCAGCGTCGTGACCTTCTCGCCCTTGACCGCCAGCACCACGTCGCCGGTTTTGAGTTCGGCGCGCGCCGCCGGCCCCTTGGGCGCGATGCCGACGACGACCACCTTGTCCTCGACCTCGGTGGAATAGAGCCCGAGCCACGGCCGCACCGGCTTGTCGACGCGGCCGAATTTGCGCAAGTCCTCGAGGATCGGTTTCAACAGAGCGATCGGCACCGTCCTGTTGAGATGTTCGCCCTTGCCCTCGCGCGCGCGCTCGATCTGCAGCGAGCCGATGCCGATCAGTCTGCCCTCCGGCGAGATCAGCGCGGTGCCGCCCCAGTTGGGATGCGCCGGATAGGTGAAGATCGCCTCGTCCAGCACGTATTCCCAGTAGCCGGAAAATTCCTGCTTGGCGGCGATGCGGCCGGCGAGCGAGCGGGTGCGCCCGCCGGCGCCGCCGACCACCACGCGCTCGCCGATCTGGGCGGCCTGCGAGGAGCCGAGCGCGAGCGCCGGCAGATCGATGGGCCCGAGCGCCTGCACCAGGCCGAAGCTGGTCTCCTGGTCGAGGCCGAGCGCATGGCCCGGCACCACGCGGCCGTCGCCGAGATGCAGCCAGACCGTCTCGGCCTCGGTGATCAGATAGCCGATGGTGAGTACCAGCCCCTGGTCGATCAGCACGCCGTTGCCGGCGCGCTCGACCCCGAGCGTATCGGCGGTGAAAGCATCGGGCGGGATGATGCAATGCAGGCCGACCACCGCGGACAGCGCGCGTTCGAGATCGTAAGAATAGTCGTCCGCGCGCGGCTGCACCGCCGGCGGGACTTTCCATTCGGTCAACGCGGCCATGCCCAGGCTCCCATTTGCCGTCCGGCTGATATCATACGCAGGTTTGCGCACGCGAAAAGGCGGGCGCGGCGTGATAAGTAACGATCATGATCCCGCTTTCCATCCTCGATCTGTCGCCGGTGTCGGCCGGCTCGACCGGCGCGCAGGCGCTGCGCAATTCGCTCGATCTCGCCCAGCTCGCCGACGGCCTAGGCTTTACGCGTTACTGGGTGGCCGAGCACCATAATATGCCGGCGATCGCCAGCTCGGCACCCGACATCATGATCGGGCAGATCGCCGCGCTGACCAGCCGCATCCGCGTCGGCTCGGGCGGCGTGATGCTGCCCAACCATGCGCCGCTGATGGTGGCCGAGCGTTTCAAGGTGCTGGAGGCGCTGTTTCCCGGCCGCATCGATCTGGGGCTCGGCCGCGCGCCCGGCACCGATCAGGCCACCTCCTATGCGTTAAGGCGCCGCCAGGGCATCAGCGAGGAGGACGACTTCCTCGAGCGCTTCAACGAACTGATGCTGCTGGAGAACCGCGGCTTTCCCGCCGGCCATCCGTTCCACAATGTGCGGGCGATGCCGTCCGACGTGCGGCTGCCGCCGATCTATCTGCTCGGCTCCTCCGACTACAGCGCGCAATTGGCCGGCCAGATCGGCGCGGCCTTTGCCTTCGCGCATCATTTCGCGACCTTCGATGCGGCCGAGGCGATGCGGCTCTATCGCGACAATTTCACGCCGTCGCCGGCGCACGCCAAACCCTACGCCATCCTCGGCACGCACGTGGTGTGCGCCGACAGCGATGCCGAGGCCGAGCGGCTGGCCTTGACCGTCGACCTCAACATCGTGCGCCGCGCCAAGGGCGAATATCTGCCGCTGGCCGCACCGGAAGACGCGGCCGCTTACGACTACACGGGCGTCGACCGCGCACGCATCGCGCAGAACCGCGCCCGCATGTCGGTCGGCTCGCCTGCGACAGTGAAGGCCAGGCTCGCGCCGCTGCTGGAAGCAACGCAGGCCAACGAGCTGATGGTGACGACCATGATTTATGATCATGCCGCGCGAAAGCATTCATACGAATTGCTGGCGCAGGTGTTCGTGTGAGGACGCCCCTCGCCCGACCTGCGCACGCCATGCTAAAAACTCACTGCCGCTCGTTTCAATAATCGTCATCAATTGACAGTCAGGGAGGCTCACTTGGGCAAGCAGTTCTCACTCACCGCCGCCGACCAGCACAAACTCGGCGCCTATCGCGCCGATCCGCAAGGCACGCCGAAGGGCGGGCTGGTGGTGGTACAGGAGATTTTCGGCGTCAATCATCACATCCGCGCGGTCTGCGACCGGCTGGCGGCGCTCGGCTATGTGGCGGTGGCGCCCGCCGTGTTCGACCGCTTCGTGCGCGACTTCGAGTGCGGCTATACGCCCGACGAGATTGCCCATGCCAGAAGTTACCTCGGAAACCTGAACTGGGATCACATGGTGGCCGACATGGCCGCGGCGCTTGGCGATCTCAAGGGCGTCGGCCCCTTGGGCGTGATCGGCTTCTGCATGGGCGGCACCGCGGCGTTCCTCGCCGCCTGCCGGCTGCCCGGCCTCAAGGCCGCGGTCGCCTATTACGGCGGCATGATCGGCAAGTTCGCCGACGAGAAGCCTCAATGTTCGCTGCAGATGCATTTCGGCGAAAAGGACGAAGGTATTCCGCTCGACGTGGTGGCGGCGATCAAGGCCAAGCAGCCGCAGGCGGAAACCTATGTTTACCCGGGCGCGCCGCACGGCTTTTATTGCGACGAGCGCGCCAGCTATCGCAAAGAGGCGGCCGACCTAGCCTGGAGCCGGACCAAGGAATTTCTCGGCAAGCATATGAAGTAGCGCGGTTTTAGAACCACCGCTCCTTGACCACGATGGTGTCGCCGGGGCGGAGCGGGAAGCCGAGCGGCACGTCGCCGTGGATCTGCTGGCCGGGCGCGTTGCGCGTGAGCCCGACCTTGTTCTTGTTGGCGCGCGGCGCAAAGCCGCCGGCAATCGCGATCGCGGTCTCCGCCGTCATGTTGGCGACGTAGGGGTACTGGCCCGGATTGGTGACCTCGCCGAGGATGAAGAACGGCCGGTAGGTCTCGATCTCGACCGTGACATGCGGCTCACGCACGAAACCCTTCTTGAGCCGCTCGGTGATCATCTGCGACAGCCGCTGGGTGCCGAAGCCGCGCGCCGGCACGCTGCCGACCAGCGGCAGGTTGACGTTGCCGCCGGCGTCGACCGTGTAGCTGTTGGTGATGCCGTCCTGGCCGAACACCACGATGCGCAGTTTGTCGCCGCTGTCGAGCGTGTAGGGCGTATTGTTGGCTACGGGAACCGCGGCGTAGTCGTTGTTGGGCGCGGCGGCGTATGGCCCGCCTTGCGGCGCGGCGTATTGCGGCTGCGCGGCGTAAGGCTGCTGCGCGTAAGTCTGATGCGTGGAACGCTGCTGGGTGTAGCGCTGCTGCACGTAAGTCTGCTGAGCATAAGGCTGTTGCTCATATTGCGGCGGCTGGCCGTAAGCCTGCTGGGCATAGGCCGGCGAGGACGAGAACAGGCCGCGATCGGATTGCGCATATTGCGGCTGCATCAATTGCTGCTGCGTCATCACCGACACCGGCTGGCCGGTGTTGGAATCGAGCACGTAAGGGGTCGGCTGCTGGCGCGCGCAGGCGCCGACCGCAAGCGCGGCCACTACGGCTAACAGCAATCGGGCTCCCCGCATCGCGCAAATCCGGGCCGGGTGGCGGAAATCAAACCCGATTAACGCTTTATATGGTTAATAAAGTCTCACCAAAGACGCCCTGCGCGGGGCGCTCTTTACCCTGCCCTGGAGGGGCAGGGGAGGATGAAAGCTACGCAGTCGCCCCTTGCGCCAGCTTCGCCCCGGTGCCGATCGGGCAGGACACGCCCGTGCCGCCGAGCCCGCAATAGCCGGCCGGATTCTTGGCCAGATATTGCTGGTGGTAGTCCTCGGCAAAATAGAACTCCGGCGCATCGAGGATCTCGGTGGTGATGGCGCCGTAGCGCTTGGCCTTGATCGCCTGCTCGTACATCGCCTTCGAAGCCTCGGCGGCCTGCCGCTGCTGGGCTGAGAAAGTATAGATGCCGGAGCGGTACTGGGTGCCGACATCGTTGCCCTGGCGCATGCCTTGCGTCGGGTCGTGGCTCTCCCAAAAGGTCTTGAGCAGGCTCTCGTAGGAAATCTTGTTCGGGTCGTAGACCACCAGCACCACCTCGTTGTGGCCGGTGCGCCCAGAGCAGACCTCCTCATAAGTCGGATTGGGAGTCATTCCGCCGGCATAGCCGACGGCGGTGACATGGATGCCGTCACCCAATTCCCAGAATTTGCGCTCGGCGCCCCAGAAGCAGCCGAGCCCGAACATCGCTTTCTGCGAGCCCTCCGGATAGGGGCCTTTCACGGCGTGGTGGTTGATGAAGTGCGCGGCCGAGGTGCGGATCGGCGTTGAGCGGCCGGGTAACGCCTCGGAGGCCTTGGGCATGGCAATTTTCTTGAATCCGAACATGATTGGTCCTCCTGCAATCGATGGCCGTAATATATGACAGTCATCGATGCTGCGGAACGATACGGCCTATCACGTCTCAATCAGGAACAGGCATGCGGCGTTCACGCCGCTGCGAATATTAGCGCTCGAAGCCGATCAGCGGCTTTTTCCGGCGGCCGAGCACCAGCAGCAGGATGCCGAAGCTGCCGAGCAGCGCCCAGCTCGGCGCCGCCAGGATGCCTACCATCACCGGGTCCCACAGCAGGCCGCCGGCATAGGGTTCGAGCAGCGGCTTGAGTTTGGCCAGGCCGCCGGCATTGATCAGCTCCCACAGTGTTTGGGCGCTTGTGAGCAACAACCGATTGCCGACAATCGACTTCATTCCGTCGTAGACAACGAGGACAAATGCCAAAGCCAGGCAGATCAGGCCGATAAATCGCAACAGGAAACGGATCATGACCGGGGTCTTCTCGCTCGCCCAATGGCGCCGACTATGGTCACCGATTACCCCGCGTCGTGTCCAGGTTCAACCATGGATCGCCGCAACCAATGCAATATGCGCAAGGCTGGCCTTGCCTTGAGCTAATGCGGCCATGTCCGCTAACGTCCGCCCGCCGGGCACCACCGGTCGCGTATGGAGTGAAAATGCCCGTAAATCCCCCCGGCGGCCGCAACCGGCCGACTTTCACCGACCAGGAAGCCCTGCAATTCCACAGCAGCGGACGGCCCGGCAAGCTCGAGGTCGTCGCCACCAAGCCGATGGCGACCCAGCGCGACCTATCGCTCGCCTATTCGCCGGGCGTGGCCGTGCCGGTGCTGGCCATCGCGGAGGATGCCAGCCGCGCCTACGACTACACGGTGAAGGGCAACTTCGTCGCCGTCATCACCAATGGCACCGCCATCCTCGGCCTCGGTAACCGCGGCGCCTTGGCGGCCAAGCCCGTGATGGAAGGCAAGGCGGTGCTGTTCAAACGCTTTGCCGACATCGATTCCATCGATCTGGAAGTCTCCACCGAGGACCCCGACGAGTTCATCAATTGCGTCAAATTTCTCGGCGCCGGCTGGGGCGGCATCAATCTGGAGGACATCAAGGCGCCGGAATGCTTCATCATCGAACAGCGCCTGCGCGAGCTGCTCGATATCCCGGTGTTCCATGACGACCAGCACGGCACCGCCATCATCTCGGCCGCCGGCCTGATCAACGCCCTGCATCTGACCGGACGCGACATCAAGACCACCAAGCTGGTGTGCAACGGCGCGGGAGCGGCCGGCATCGCCTGCCTGGAACTGCTCAAGGCGATCGGCTTCACGCCGGAAAATCTGATCCTGTGCGACACCAAGGGCGTGATCCATCAGGGCCGCACCGACGGCATGAACCAGTGGAAGTCGGCCTACGCCATCAAGACCTCGGCGCGCACCCTTGCCGAAGCTTTCGAAGGCGCCGACGTCGCCTTCGGGCTCTCGGTCAAGGGCGCCTTCACCCCGGAGATGATCAAGTCGATGGCGCCCAAGCCGATCATCTTCGCGCTCGCCAATCCGGATCCGGAGATCACCGCCGAGGAAGTGGCGGCGGTGCGCGACGACGCCATCATGGCCACCGGGCGCTCCGACTATCCCAACCAGGTCAATAATATTCTCGGCTTCCCGTTCATTTTCCGCGGCGCTCTCGACGTGCGCGCCTCCACCATCAACATGGAGATGAAGATCGCCGCGGCGCATGCGCTGGCCGAGCTGGCGCGCGAAGACGTGCCCGACGAGGTCGCCGCGCTCTATGGGGCGCGGCCTAAATTCGGGCCCGACTACATCATCCCGGTGCCGTTCGACCCGCGGCTGATCTTCACGGTGCCGCCGGCGGTGGCGAAAGCTGCCATGGATACCGGCGTCGCCCGCAAGCCGATCGTCGACATGGACGGCTACCGCCAGCAGCTGAACGCGCGGCGCGATCCGATCGCCGGGACGCTGGTGCAGGTGTTCGCGCGGCTGCGCCGGCAGCCCAAGCGCGTGGTGTTCGCCGAGGGCGAGGAACAGCAGGTGATCCGCGCGGCGGCGAGCTTCGTGCACCAGGGCCTGGGTACCGCGGTGCTGGTCGGGCGCGAAGACCGCGTCACGGCGTCGGCGCGCGATGCCGGCATCGAACTCGGCGAGGGCCTGGAGATCATCAATGCTCGCATGTCGACGCGCAATGCCGTCTATACCAACCACTTGTATGAGCGGCTGCAGCGGCGCGGCTATCTGGTGCGCGATTGCCAACGGCTGGTGAACACCGACCGCAATCATTTCGCCGCCTGCATGGTCGCGCTCGGCGATGCCGACGCCATGGTGACCGGCGTCACCCGCAATTTCTCGGTCGCGCTCGAGGACGTGCGCCACGTCATCGACCCCAAGCCCGGGCACCGGGTGATCGGCGTGTCGCTGGTGGTGGCGCGCGGCCGCACCGTGCTGGTCGCCGATACCGCGGTGACCGAAATGCCCGAGGCGCACGAGATCGCCGAGATCGCCATCGAGGCCGCCGGCGTCGCGCGCCGGCTCGGCTATGAGCCGCGGCTGGCGCTGCTGGCGTTCTCCACCTTCGGCCATCCGCAAGGCGAGCGCTCGGCGCGGGTGATCGAGGCGGTGAAAATCCTCGACGGCAAGCGGGTCGATTTCGAATATGACGGCGAGATGGCCGCCGACGTGGCGCTCAATGCCGAGCTGGCGGCGTCCTACCCGTTCTGCCGGCTGTCGGGCCCCGCCAACGTGCTGGTGATGCCGGCGTTCCACTCGGCCTCGATCTCGACCAAGATGCTGCAGGAACTCGGCGGCGCCACCGTGATCGGACCGCTGCTGGTCGGGCTCGACCGGCCGGTGCAGATCGTGCAGCTCGGCTCCAAGGACAGCCAGATCGTCAACATGGCGGCGCTGGCGGCGTACAATGTGAGCGGCTGATCCCTGGCACACAGCATACACGTCACTACGGGAGACATGCATTGGCCAAGACACTCTCCGGCGTGATCGCCGCGATTGCCACGCCGGTCGACGAGAGCGGCGCGCCCGACCGCATGCGCGCGGTCAAGCTCGCGCGTTATCTGCTCGACAATGGCTGTGACGGCCTCAACGTGCTGGGCACCACCGGCGAGGCGACCTCGTTCTCGCGCGACGAGCGCAAGAGCATCATGGATGCCTACAAGGCGAACGCCTTGCCGCTCGACCGCCTGATGGTGGGAACCGGCGCCGCCGCGCTGTCGGATGCGGTCGCGCTCACCCGCCATGCCGCCGAGCTTGGCTTTGCCGGCGCGCTGGTGCTGCCGCCGTTCTATTACAAGGGCGTGCCCGACGACGGGCTGTTCGCCTATATCGAGACGCTGGTGCAGGCGACCGCCGCTAAACCGATCCCGCTCTATCTCTATCACTTCCCGGCGATGTCGGGCCTGCCGTGGCAGGTCACGCTCATCAAACGATTGCTGGTATCGTTTCCAACCCGCATCGTGGGCCTGAAGGATTCCTCCGGCGACATGGCCTATGCGCGCGCCGCGGCGGCGATCGCGCCGGGCTTTGCCGTATTCCCGTCGACCGAAGCCGCCCTGCTCGAGGCGCGCCAGGGCGCCTTTGCCGGCTGCATCTCGGCCACCGCCAATCTCAATGCCGATCTGTGTGCGCGCGCTTGGGGCACGGGCGACACCGCCGCGCTCGACGCCGCGGTGACAATCCGCAAGCTGTTCGACGGCAAGCCGCTGGTGAGCGGCGTGAAGGCGTTGCTGGCCCATATCCACAGCGATCCGGCGCTGGCGCGGGTAAAACCGCCGCTGGCGGCGTTTTCGGCCGCCGATCGCGCGGCCGTGGTGGCCGGCTACGACGCGACGCGAGCCAAACGGGTGGCCTGAGCGCATGATCCCGAAAAGTGGGTACCGGTTTCCCGCCTTCGCGAAGCCCGCTTCGGCGGGCGAAGGAAGGTCGGACAAGATCATGCGCCAATAGGTGTTTTTCAAGCGTTGACGCCCGCGCGGGGCCTTACTATAAGCCACGATCCGTGGCGACGACCCGTTTTCGCCGCCGCACTTTCTTCTACAAATAGGTCGCCTGGCGGACGAAACCGCTGCGCGCACCAGTCTATAAACGAGAGATTCATGGCCAATACCAGTTCCGCTCGCAAAGCCACGCGCAAGAACGTGCGCAAGACCGAAGTCAACAAGGCGCGCCGCTCGTTGCTGCGCAATTCGGTCCGCAAAGTCGAGGAAGCGATCGCCAGCGGCGACCGCAATGCGGCATTGGCGGCGTTCAAGGAAGCGGAACCGGTGATCATGCGTGCGGCACAGCGTAAGGTCGTCCATAAGAACAACGCCAGCCGCAAAGTTTCGCGCATCGCCCACCGCATCGCCAAACTCGGCAAGTAAGCGGCGCCCGCGCCGGCGATCAGACGGCGCATTTTCTGCTTTAGATTAGTGACCACGTCGTCCGCACGGCCCGTATGCTGTATGCCACGGGGCGCTGCGGCGCGCATTTTTATATATAAGCGTCATCTTTATATAAAAGCGTCATCGCACCGAAATATAAATTTGCTCGCAACGATTTTGCTGGCCTATTCGCAACGCAGGCCGCGTGGACCTTAAAGGCAGCGGCGGTTTCCAACGATAGCTACCTTCGTTTATCGATCACGGATTTTTTTGTCGCAATAACGACTTACACCGTAAGGAGCCCACAGGACCCAGGAAATCCCTGGGCGGCGGGCGTTTCCGCGGTTAGCGGACGAAAAAAATTTTACCGCCCTCCGGAACAAGTATCTGTGAATTCGTTTTGGAAATTCCTCGCGACTCACAACATGTTAAAAATGTTTCATTCATCATGATCGCTGCGCGAGAGACGTTATTCCGTCGCGCGCGCAGCCACCGCGCGCGCAAAGCCATTGCCGAGCTTCGTCGCTTGTGTTGTTTTTATAGCGCGCGGCAATCCACCGCGCGCGATCTGAGAAAAGGTTTGGCGTCACGCTCATCCGCGGGTGAGAACGGCTGTTTTTTGCCTGCGCGTTGCACGTGGATCGAAAAAAGCGACTGACTTCCGGACGGCCGCGATCCGGTAGCAGACAGACCGCCGGGCAAAAGCCCGCAAGCACATTGGGGGGCTATCATGGCAGGAATGGGAAGGGTGTCATCATTCGACGCCAGTACTGTATCCATATCGTCCAACGCGCGCGCATGTGTTGGCGTTCTCACCCGCCTGTCGTCCCCGGTTTCATGTCTTGTTCTTTGCCTAGGCCGTGCGTCGCGCCGCGCGCGCTCATTCACGACAGGGAGTCGAAGCGCCACCCCGCCGTCTAGGGTGTGAGCGCAACGTCCCTCGACCCCGTATCGATGTCGTGCCGCCGGTCCCGAAGGCCTCCGCGGTCCACCGTCTCCCGGCGTTATCGAGTGGAGTTGCGTCCCGTGTCCGGCGCCGAGGCGAATTGCCTCCGCCAAACCTGCCAGCAGACTTGCCGAGCAACCGAGTTCATTCAACCAATCAATTGGATAGAGAACAAAAAAATGTCGAACGCGGAACTGGAGGGTTGGACACGAGTGCGCGGGCGGTTGCGCGCGGAGGTCGGTGACGACGTCTATTCGAGCTGGTTCGCGCGCATGGACCTGGAAGCCATCGAGGACGGCACCGTGCGCCTGTCGGTGCCGACCCGTTTCCTCAAGAGTTGGATCCAGTCGCATTATGCCGAGCGCGTGCTGGCCTGCTGGCAGGCCGAGGATACCAAAGTCGGCCGCATCGAGCTGATTGTGCGCTCGGCGGTGCTCAAGTCGACGGTGCCGCCCAAAAAGCCCGAGATCGCGGTATCCGGCAACGAGGCCGGTAGCCGTTTCCCCAGCGTCAATGGCCACGGCCGGCAGATCTCGCTCGGCGATCCCGGCGGACATGAGGCGCTCGGCGGCTCACCGCTTGATACCCGCCTGAGCTTCGAGAGCTTCGTGGTCGGTCGCTCCAATACGCTCGCCCATGCGGCGGCCAAGCAGGTGGCGGCGGCACGGCGCACCGATCCGGTGATGTTCAATCCGCTCTATATCCATGCCGGCGTCGGCCTCGGTAAGACGCATTTGTTGCAGGCCATTACCTGGGCGGGAAATGCCGCAGGCGAGCGCAAGGTTTTGTACCTCACCGCCGAGAAATTCATGTACGGCTTCGTATCGGCGCTGCGCACACAGACCGCGCTCGCCTTCAAGGAAGCGCTGCGCGGTATCGGCGTGCTGGTGATCGACGACCTGCAATTCCTGCAAGGCAAGTCGACCCAGGCCGAGTTCTGCCACACTCTCAATGCCTTGATCGATGCCGGCCGCCAGGTGGTGATCGCCTCCGACCGGCCGCCGTCCGAACTGGAGACCTTCGAGGACCGCGTGCGCTCGCGGCTTGGCGGCGGGCTGGTGGTCGAAATGGGCAGCCTGGGCGAGGAATTGCGCTTCGAAATCCTCAAAGCCCGCGTGATGGCGGCGCGCTCGCATCATCCGAGCTTCGACGTGCCGCTGCCGGTGCTGACCTATATCGCTAAGACCGTCACTCATAACGGCCGCGATCTGGAAGGCGCGCTCAATCGCCTGCTGGCCCATAACAAGCTCACCGGCCAATCGGTCACGCTGGAAATGGCCGAGCGCGAGGTGCGCGACCTGATCCGCCCGCAGGAGCCCAAGCGGGTCAAGATCGAGGACATCCAGCGGGTGGTGGCGCGCCAATACAATGTCAGCCGCTCCGACCTGCTGTCGTCGCGCCGCACCGCCAATGTCGTGCGTCCGCGCCAAGTGGCGATGTATCTGGCCAAGACCCTGACGCTGCGCTCGCTGCCGGAAATCGGCCGGCGCTTCGGCGGCCGCGACCACACCACCGTGCTGCATGCGGTGCGCAAGATCGAGGGCCTGGTCGGCAACGATATGGCGCTGGCCGAGGAGATCGAGGTTTTGAAGCGCCAGTTGCAGGAGTAGCAGGGCCGCAAACCCCCTGCCCCCATCCTCAAGGCCGGGCATAGGCGAGCGAAGCGACGCCGTCCTTCGGACGGCTATGCCCGGCCTTGATGTTTTGGAGGTCCCTGTGGACGCCTGGGGAAATACCGCCGTCCCCGACCTGCGCCCTTGCCTAAACGTCGCCAGCTTGTCACCTTTGCTCCCCGGCCTCGCAATCGCGCGATCTGCCGGCTTGCCGTTGCGCCTGAAAGTCCTTTTCAAAGGCGCCGGAGCGGGTCTCTCCATGAAAGTTACTGTCGAGCGTGCCGAACTGCTGAAGTCGCTGGGCCACGTGCATCGCGTGGTCGAACGGCGCAATACCATTCCGATCCTCGCCAACGTGCTGATCAAGGCCGACAAGGGCAAGCTCAGCCTGAAGGCGACCGATCTCGATCTCGAAATCACCGACAGCATAGCCGCCGAGGTGGCGCCCGGCGGCGCCACCACCGTGCCGGCGCATATGTTCTACGAGATCGTGCGCAAGCTGCCGGAGGGCGCGCAGATCGTCATCGAGGGCTCCGGCGACCGCGCCGTGCTGTCGATCCGCGCCGGACGCTCGCGCTTCACGCTGCAGACACTGCCGGAGAGCGACTTCCCCGATCTCGCCGCCGGCGAGATGACGCATTCGTTCAAGCTCGCCGCCGCCGATCTCAAGCGGCTGATCGACAAGACCCAGTTCGCCATCTCGACGGAAGAGACGCGCTACTACCTCAATGGCATCTATCTGCACACGGCCGGCACGGCCAAGGCAGCGACCTTGCGCGCGGTGGCGACCGACGGCCACCGGCTGGCGCAGGTCGAACTGCCGCTGCCCACCGGCGCCGCCGGCATGCCGGGCATCATCGTGCCGCGCAAGACGGTCGCCGAAGTGCAGCGCCTGATCGAAACCGACGAAGGCGAAGTGGCGATCGAGCTCTCCGTCGGCAAGATCCGCTTCACCATCGGCAACGCGGTGCTCACCTCCAAGCTGATCGACGGCACCTTCCCGGATTACGGGCGCGTGATCCCGGCCAACAACGACAAAAGCCTGATCGTCGACAAGAAGGATTTTGAGGCAGCCGTCGACCGCGTCTCCACCGTCTCGAGCGAGCGCGGCCGCGCCGTCAAGCTGGCGATCTCGGGCGGCCGGCTGGTGCTGTCGGTGACCAATCCCGACTCGGGCAGCGCCACCGAGGAAATCGAGGTCGAGTATGATTCCGATCCGCTCGATATCGGTTTTAACTCGCGCTATTTGCTCGACATCGCCGCCCAGATCGAGGGCGAAGTCGCCGTGCTCAAGCTCGCCGACCCCGGCTCGCCGACGCTGATCCAGGACAAGGACGCCAAGGGCGCGCTCTATGTGCTGATGCCGATGCGGGTTTAACTTCTCTCATCGCCGCTGCGGGTGGTAAGGCTCGCTGATGACCGCCGCCTGCATCCGCCGCCTGACGCTGACCAATTTCCGCAGCTATCACGCCGCGCAGATTTCGCTCGAGCGCGCCGGTCCCGTGGTGGTGACCGGCGCCAATGGCGCCGGCAAGACCAATCTGATCGAAGCGATCTCGCTACTGGCGCCGGGCCGCGGCTTGCGCCGCGCCACCATGGAAGAGCTGGCGTTTTCCGAAGGCGACGGCGCCTGGGCGGTGTCGGCCGAGATCGAAGGCATGCTCGGCCTCGCCACGCTCGGCACCGGCATCGATCCGCCGGCCGGCGAGAACGTCGCGCCCACGCGCAAATGTCGCGTCGATCGCGAGAGCGTGGGATCGGCTACGGCCTTCGCCGATCATGTACGCGTGGTGTGGTTGACGCCGGCCATGGACCCGCTGTTCAACGGTCCAGCCTCCGAGCGCCGGCGGTTTCTCGATCGATTGGTATTGGCGGTCGATGCGCAGCATTCCAGCCGCGTCTCTGCGTTGGAGCGCTCCTTGCGCTCGCGCAACCGCCTGCTGGAAGACGCCCACAACGATCCGCATTGGCTCGACGCGATCGAACACGAGACCGCCGAAGTCGCCGTCGCGGTGGCGGCGGCGCGCAGCGAGACGGTGAACCGGCTCGCCGGTGCGCTCACCGCCGCGCGCTCCTCCGCGCCGGAATTTCCGCACGCCGAGATCGCGCTCAACGGCTGGATGGAGCAGCTGCTGCCCGATCACAGTGCACGCAAGATCGAGGACCGCTACCGCGCTCTGCTCAAGGACAATCGCGCGCGCGATGCCGCCGCCGGACGCACGCTCGACGGCCCGCATCTGTCCGATCTCACCGTCACCCATGCCGGCAAGGGCATCCCTGCGCGCGACGCCTCGACCGGCGAGCAGAAGGCGCTGCTCATCCGCCTGGTGCTGGCGCATGCCCGGCTGATCAAGGAGATGACCGGCTTTGCGCCGCTGCTGCTGCTCGACGAAGTGGTGGCCCATCTCGATCCGGCGCGGCGCACGGCGCTGTACGACGCGCTAGCTGCGCTGGGCGCGCAGGTCTGGATGACCGGCGCCGATTCGGTCGCCTTCGGCGATATTGTCGACCGCGCCGAAACTTTCCTGGTGCGCGGCGGCGCGGTGGAACCGGCGTAGCAAAGTTCCATGCGCCGGCCGCATACGTTTCGTTAATCGAGATCACTTGAACTCGTCGAAAACCGGAACCATCGCCGCGCCATTGCCTTAACCCTGCAGGCGGCGAGGCCGCCGGAATGGAACCGGGCCATGGCAATGCGAGCGCAGAGCGCAACAGACCGAATGAAGCGCGAGCTGCATCGGCTGTTCGACAACATCCGCGGCGATCTCGACCGCATCGAAATCCTGACGGCGGCGCTCAGCGCCTTCAGCCGGCCGGTGCCCGATTATGAGCCCCGCTTCCGGCATCTGCGGCAGCCGGCCATGTCAGCGTACGAGCTCGGCTAACGCGCCGACGGTGAGGTCGCGCCAGCGCGAATTTCAGGTCCGCGCGGGGGTCAAAAACACGTCGTTTTTAGCCGCACTGACTCTCTAAAAACGCTTTAATATCAATATTTTAATTGCGCTGACTTTACGCTGTACGACGCTGATTTTTCGTGCCACACAAAACGTCAATTCCGACTCATTTTTTGCCCGCTCCCGAGGGTGCCCGATGGCTGAACCGGCCCGACACATACCGTCCGATTCCTCCGACTATGGCGCTGAATCGATCAAGGTCCTCAAGGGCCTCGACGCCGTGCGCAAGCGGCCGGGCATGTATATCGGCGACACCGATGACGGCTCCGGCCTGCACCACATGGTCTACGAGGTGGTCGACAACGCCATCGACGAGGCGCTTGCCGGCTTTGCCACCGAAGTGGTGACCACGCTCAATCCGGACGGCTCGGTGACCGTGCACGACAACGGCCGCGGCATCCCGACCGACATCCACAAGGGCGAAGGCGTGTCGGCGGCCGAGGTCATCATGACCCAGCTGCATGCCGGCGGCAAATTCGACCAGAACGCCTACAAGGTTTCGGGCGGACTGCACGGCGTCGGCGTCTCGGTGGTCAACGCGCTGTCGAGCTGGCTCAAGCTCACCATCTGGCGCGACGGCCATGAGCATTTCATGGAGTTCCACGACGGCGTCGCGGTGGCTCCGCTGAAAATGATGGGCGACGCGCAGGGCAAGCGCGGCACGCAGGTGACGTTCTTTCCCTCGCCGGCGACCTTCACCATGGTGGAGTTCGACTTCGCCACGATCGAGCATCGCCTGCGCGAATTGGCGTTCCTTAATTCCGGCATCAACATCGTGCTGTCCGACATGCGCCACGCGGTCGAGAAGCGCGAGGAAATGAAATACGTCGGCGGCGTCGAGGAGTTCGTGAAATATCTCGACCGCAACAAGACGCCGCTGATCCCCAAGCCGGTCATGATCAAGGCCGAGCGCGAAGGCATCACGGTGGAATGCGCGCTGTGGTGGAACGACGGCTATCACGAATCGGTGCTCTGCTTCACCAACAACATTCCGCAGCGCGACGGCGGCACGCATCTCGCCGGCTTCCGCGGCGCGCTCACGCGGCAGATCACGCAATATGCCGACACCATCGGCACCACGCGCAAGGAGAAGGTGGCGCTCACCGGCGACGATTGCCGCGAGGGCCTGACCGCGGTGCTGTCGGTCAAGGTGCCGGACCCGAAATTCTCCTCGCAGACCAAGGACAAGCTGGTGTCCTCGGAAGTCCGCCCGGTGGTGGAGAACGTGATCAACCAGGCTTTGCAGGACTGGTTCGAGATTCACCCGCAGGAAGCCCGCGTCATCGTCGGCAAGGTGGTGGAAGCCGCCGCCGCGCGCGAGGCCGCGCGCAAGGCGCGCGATCTGACCCGCCGCAAGGGCGCGCTCGACATCTCGTCATTGCCCGGCAAGCTCGCCGACTGCCAGGAGCGCGATCCGGCCAAGTCGGAACTGTTCATCGTCGAGGGCGACTCGGCCGGCGGCTCCGCCAAGCAGGGCCGCAACCGCGAATTCCAGGCCGTGCTGCCGCTGCGCGGAAAAATCCTCAATGTCGAGCGCGCGCGCTTCGACAAGATGCTGGGCAGCCAGGAGATCGGCACGCTGATCACCGCGCTCGGCACCGGCATCGGCCGCGACGAGTTCAACGCGGACAAGCTGCGCTACCACAAGATCATCATCATGACCGACGCCGACGTGGACGGCTCGCATATCCGCACGCTGCTGCTGACCTTCTTCTTCCGGCAGATGGAGGAGCTGATCAAGCGCGGCCACATCTTCATCGCGCAGCCGCCGCTCTACAAAGTCAATCGCGGCAAATCCGAGCAATATCTCAAGGACGAGCGCGCGCTCGAGGACTATCTGATCGCGACCGGCCTCGAGGAGGCCGTGCTGCGGCTGGCCTCCGGCGAGGAACGCGCCGGCGAGGACCTGCGCAAGCTGGTTGAGGCAGCGCGCGCCATCCGCAACATCCTCAACGGGCTGCACAGCCGCTATAACCGCAAGGTCATCGAGCAGGCGGCGATTGCCGGCGTACTGACGCCGAAAGTCACCGACGATCTCAAAACGGGCGCCGCCGCCGCCGACTACATCGCCAAGCGGCTCGACGCGCTGGAAGACGACACCGAACGCGGCTGGAAGGGCAGCTTCGACGAGGGCGGCTTCCATTTCGAACGCACGGTGCGCGGCGTCAAGGAAGTGGCGGTGATCGACCAGGCGCTGCTCGGCTCGGCCGATGCCCGCAAACTCGACGAATTCGCCGCCTCCCTGCAACTGGTCTATCCGCGCCCGACGCCGCCGGCCACGCTGCGCCGCAAGGACGATCTGACGTCGATCTACGGGCCGGTCGGCCTGTTCGAGGCGGTCACCGACGCCGGCCGCAAGGGCATCTCGATGCAGCGCTACAAAGGGCTGGGCGAAATGAACCCCGAGCAGCTGTGGGAGACCACGCTCGACGTCAATGCGCGCTCGCTGCTGCAGGTCCGCATCAAGGAAGTCGACGAGGCCAATGTGCTGTTCGACCAGCTCATGGGCGACCTGGTCGAGCCGCGCCGCCAGTTCATCCAGGACAATGCGCTGTCAGCGAGCGTGGATGTTTAGCTCATCAGCTTGGCGCCGAGTGCCAGGCCGATGACAATCGCGCCCAGGAACAGCACCAGGAAAATCCCGAACAGCCATTGCGCTATTGTTGCGGCGGTGGCCTCGACGTCGCTGAAGCCGAAAAGGCCGGCGACGATGGCAATCAGCAGAAATACAAACGCCCATTTCAGCATGGCCAGCTCCTGCGCACGATTGCGCCTGCCCTAAACGGGCAAGGCCTAGCCCCGGTTCCAAGCCGGCGGGATTGGTGATGGCGATATCGACCGCTTGTCGCGCGGCGGCTAGGCGCCGGCGTCGACGCGCGTGAGGAAATCGCCGAGCACCCGATTGAACAGGTCCGGTTCTTCCAGGTTCACCGCATGGCCGGTCTTGGGCAACATCACCAGCCCGGAGGCGGGAAGCGCGTCTTTCAGGAACAGGCTCGGCTCGATGCAGCGGTCGTCCTCGTCGCCGACCACGATCAGCGCCGGGATCGCCAGTCGCCGGATGTCGCTCTCGAAATCGTAGAGCGAGGGCCGCGTGCCCTGAAAGCCGCGCGCGGTATGGGCCGAGCCTTGCGCGTCGTGTTCGGACAGCATGCGGACGAATTCCGCAAAGCCGCGCGCATCCTTGATCTCGAACGGGATGCGGTTCGGACTGCGGCCGTACGTTCGCGCCACCGCCGCCGAACCGTCGCGCTCGAACTGTAAGCCAAGCTCGCGTGAATGCTGATGGAAGGCGTCGGTGTACCAGCGCTCGCTGCCCGAGCCGGTGCCGGCCAGCACCATCGAGCGCACGCGGCCGGGGTGATTGAGCGCGACCTGCAGCGCGGTATAGCCGCCCATCGACAGGCCGACGATGTGCGCGCGCTCGATTTCGAGATGATCGAGCACGGCGACGCAATCGCGCATCACGTGTTTATAGCTGTAGGCATTCGGGTCGGCCGGCACGTCGGACGGCGTATAGCCGCGCGCGGCATAGGCGATGCAGCGATAGCGCTTACCGAATTCGCGCAATTGCGGTTCCCAGCTGCGATGGTCGCCGGCGAATTCATGCACGAACAGCACGGGCGTGCCCTGCCCCACCTCTTCGTAATGCAGCCGCACATTGTCGGGGGCGATGGCGTAAGGCATGCGGGACCGGTCCGTTCAAGTCGAAGCGGGGCCATGCCTAGCATCTTGCCGCGACGAGCGCCAAAACGAAGCGGCCGGCACAATGGCCGGCCGCGACATCAAAATCGTTGCGAGAAAAGAGTCTTATTTGCGCATGATCTTGTCCGAAAACCGGGTCCCACTTTTCGGGATCATGCGCTAGCCCGGGTAATGCGCGGCCCCGCCCAGATCCATACGCCGGCGCCAGGCGGTCTGCCGCAGCCCCAGCAAGCGGCTGGCGGCGGTCTTGGCCTCGGCGCGGGTTGCCGCGGCGCAGGTGCGGTATTCGAGATCGGAGACGCGCGACACCAGCGGCTGCTTGCGGAACAGCCGGGCGAAGGTGCCGACCCCGCCGTTGAGCTTCAGGTCGGTGAGCGCGTTGGCAACATTGCCGGTATGGCCGAACGCGATCACGCGGCCGGTCATCGTATGGCGCACCTCATAAACCCCCGGCCCGATCGGCGCCTCGAGATGGCCGCCGATCTGCGCGTCGGGGAACCGCTTCCAACTGCTCCAAGTCTGAACCATACAAAAACCCCTCGAATTCTCTAAAAAATCACCAATCAAGAACGCGACAACTAATCATTGGTTCCGGACCGTCAACGGCCTTTGTTGATAAATGGCCGTCTTTAGGTCCGAGTTGAGGCAGAGCCACTTCACATCAAATTGAGCTGGCAAATTGAGCAGACCTGCGCCGCCTGAATTTTCGCGATTTCCGCGTGAATCCGGCCTGTAATATTTTACCAGCGTCGCGGCGATCAGTGCCCGGGCAGCACCAGCACTTTCGTCCTGGCCGGCAGACTGGTCTTGGAGACCACGAGCGAGGGCACATCGGCGATCTCCACGTCCCAGTCCTGCCGCGCCCGCTGCAGGAAGCGGTCGAGCGTATAGGCGCTGAAATAATGCATCGGGATGATCAGCGGCGCCTTCAGCGCGCGCAGCACCTCGATCATGCCCTCGAGGTCGAGCGTCAAGGTGCCGTCCACCGGCACCAGCACCACGTCGACGCGGCCGATCTCGTTGAGCTGCTGTTGCGTCAGCGTGTGATGCAGATGGCCGAGATGGGCGATGCAGAGATTGGCCACCTCGAAGATGAAGATCGAATTGCCGTGGCGCTCGGTGCCGCCGGCCCATGAGCGGATATTGGTCGGCACGTTGCGCACACGCACGTCCTTGACCTGGACGTCGACGCGCGCCGGCTTCTGGTCCTCGGCCCAGCCGCGCAGCACGTGTTTGATGCCCGAATCGGGACTCTCGGTGTAATGGGTCGAGTGCGCGTGGTTCATCGTCACGATGTCGGGCAGCACCGGCGGCTTCACGTAATCATTGTAGTCGGTGGCGATGCGCACCAGCTGCGGGCTCTCGATCAGGAAGGTCGAGTGGCCGACATAGCTGATGCGCACCTGGTCGCGCTCAAGCGCAACGCGGCGAAAGGGCAGCGGCCGCTCGGCCACCAGACCGGGACAGCTTTCGGTCATTTCAGGTTTAGCCGCAGGCGGCGCCGCGCCTTGCGCGCAAGCCTGGCCGGCCGCGGCCACAAGCGCCCACATTGCCGCCAGGGTTTTCAGTGACGCGCCGTGCATGGCCTCACCCGCAACATTTGACGGGCGTAAATCTGGCACGGTTCACGAAAAGCCGCCACCGGCCTCACGGACAAATGAAAGGCGGCGCCCGCAAGCACCGCCTCACGTTATTCGGATTGCTGTAAGGCTCAAAACTGCTCGAAATAGCGGCGGTCGCGCAGCGAGACGATCATGCCCTTCGGCGTCAGCACCATCCAGCGGCCGTCCTGCCGTTTGACCTGCTCGACCCGGCCGAGACCCGGCAATGGCGCACCGATCGAGACCCGATAGATATCGCCATGGCCCTGCACATAGACAAAGCCATCGTACACGTCGCGGATGGTCCAGCCCGCTACCACCGGCAGACGCGCCGGCGCTTGCGGCTCCATGGCGACGACGCGCTGCGCCGGCTTCGGCAGGGGCACCGGCGTCACCGTCTGCGGCGCCGAGATCGAGCCGGTGATCTCCGCGCTCTCGCGGGTGAGGCGTTCGGTGAGCTTGTCGGTGATTTTGGCGACCTGCGCATGCGCGGATTTGTTGGCCGCCTCGACATTGGCCTTCAGCGACGCGATCTCCTTCGACAGCCGGGCGATCGATTGCTGCATCGCCTTGGTTTCATCCAGGCGCGCGAGATCGCTGCGCGCGGGCGCGGCAAATCCGCCGCTCGCCACCGCGCCGACGACGGCACCGAGCGCGGCCGCGATCGCCACCGAGGCGGCGAGCAGGGCATGGCGCTTGTGCCGAGCGGTCAACTTAATCTGCGGCAGCGAGAAAAGTTTTGCCGGCGCAACTTGGGGCGCTGGCACCGCGGTCACCGTTTCGCTTTTCGGCGGCTCAGCCGCCGGCGCCGCCGCGGGCTCGGTCACCGCCGGCGAGATCGACGGCGATTCGACCGCCGGCAATGCACTGGTGAGGTCGCTCTTGGTTTCGATCTTGCCCTGTTCGTGCTGCGGCGTATCGGTCATGACCCGCTCCTCGCATTGGTCGTTCACCAATCGGTAACCACGTTCGGTTACCAACTCGTTACCAATCCGAGTTCCATGACTGACGCTAAACCGGCAGGCCGTTCTCGGCCGCCAGCGCCTTGAGCGTGACCGCCGGGCGCGCGCCGATATGCTGGATCACTTCTGCCGCCGCCAGCGCGCCAAGCCTGGCGGCGGTGCGGTGATCCTTGCCGTGCGAATGCCCGACCAGGAAGCCGGCGGCGAACAGATCGCCGGCGCCGGTGACGTCGACCACCTGGTCGATCGGCATGGCCTGCACCGCCTCGACCGCGTCGCGGGAGACCACCACGCAGCCTTTCTCGCTGCGCGTCACCACCGCGAGCTTGGCATCGCCACGCAGCTGCTTCACTGCGGTGTCGAAGTCGGCGGTTTGATAAAGGCTGCGCAGCTCGTGCTCGTTGGCGAACACGATGTCGACGGTGCCCTTGCGGATCAGCGCGAGGAATTCGGCGCGGTAGCGGTCGACGCAGAACGAGTCCGACAGCGTGAGCGCGACGCGGCGGCCGGCTCTGTGCGCGATCGCCGCCGCCTTGACGAAGGCTTCCTTGGCGTGCGGCGGGTCCCACAGATAGCCTTCGAGATAGACGATGGCCGCCGCGGCGATGGTCGCCTCGTCGATGTCGTTGGGGTGCAGGTCCTGCGCGGCGCCGAGAAAGGTGTTCATGGTGCGCTCGCCGTCCGGCGTCACCATGATGTAGCAGCGCGCGGTCGAGGGTCCGTCGGAGGCTGGCGGCGTGTCGAAGGTGACGCGGGCGGCGCGGATATCGTGCGCGAAGGCGCGGCCGAGTTCGTCGTCCTTGACCTTGCCGACGAAGGCGGCGCGGCCACCGAAGCTGGCAACCCCGACGATGGTGTTGGCCGCCGAGCCGCCCGAGCTTTCCACTGCCGGCCCCATGGCGTCGTAGATCGCCTGCGCGCGCGCCTCGTCGATCAGCGCCATGGTGCCCTTGTGCATGCCATGCGCGACCAGGAAATCGTCCTCGGCGCGGGCGATCACATCGACGATGGCGTTGCCGATGCCGAGTACGTCGTAGCGGGGGGCGGCCATGCGATACCTCGTGAATAAGTGCGGCGCACTATAGCGAGCGAGAGTGCGGAGGCAATGCGCGATGTTCTACACTGCGGGCGGAGGCCCATCCCATGTCGCTTGCGCGCGATATCACCACCGTCGGCGGCGGCACCCTGCTGTCGCGGCTGCTCGGTTTCGCGCGCGACGCCGGGATCGCCGCCCTGCTCGGCAGCGGGCCGCTCTCGGAGGCCTTCTTCGCGGTGCTGCAGGTGGTCAATTTCTTCCGCCGCCTGCTGGCGGAAGGCGCGCTCAACAGCGCCTTCGTGCCGATCTGGCTCACGCTGCGCCAGGCCGAGGACGGCGCCGCCCATGCCGATCGATTGACCCGGCGCGCCCTGCTGGCGATGTTCTGCATCACCGGCATTCTCGCTTTGTTGGCGGTCCTGTTCGGGCGCTTTGCGATCGCCGTCATCGCCCCAGGATTCGACGAGTGGCGCCAGTCATTCGCGGCTTTCCTGCTGTTCATGGCCGCGCCCTACATCGTTCTGGCCGGGCTGGTGGCGGTAATCTCAGCCGCGCTTAATGCCGAAGGCCGTGTCGCCGCCGTCACCGTCAGCACGGTCATGTTCAATATCGTCATGGTGCTGGCGCTTGTCGTGCTGCCTACTGAAGAGATAGAGCCGTTTTACGTCGCTTTTTGGCTTGCCTTTGCCGTTAGCGCCGCCGGCCTCACCCAGTTGGTATTGACGGCAACGACGTGGCTGTGGACCGGCAAGCGCTGGCGGCGCCCGCATCTTCGCGTGCCCGACCGGACGCGGCAATTTTTCGCGCGCGCCGTGCCCAGCCTGATCGCGGCCGGCATTCCGCAACTCAAGCTGATCGCGGCCGCGGCGGTGGTGTCGTCCTCGCCGGCGGCGCTGTCGTGGCTGTATTACGCCAACCGGCTGTACGAACTGCCGCTCGGCGTCGCTTCCATTGCGATTGCCACCGTGATCGTGCCGCGCATTGCCGCCAGCCTGCGCGCCGGCGATGCCGATGGTTTCACAGGCGTGCAGTCGCGCGCGTTCGAGATCGCGCTCGGGCTGGCGCTGCCGGCGGCGGCCGGCTTCGCGCTGCTGGCCGCGCCGATCGCCGGCGGGCTGTTCGAGCGCGGCGCCTTTGGGCCGCAGGACACGGCGGCGGTCGCCGCCGCCTTGGCGGCGATCTGCGCCGGCCTGCCCGGCCATGTGCTGGAGAAGATGTTCGGCGCGGTGTCGTTCGCCCATGACGACACCCATACGCCGATGCTCGCCGCGCTTTGCGGCCTCGCCGCGGCCATCGTCGGCGCCGTGCTGCTGTTCCCGCGTTACGGCCATGTTGGCGTCGCCGCCGCCATCGCGATCTCCGGCTGGGTCGGCGCCACGCTGCTCGGCCTCATTCTGTATCGGCGCGGCTGGCTGCGGCTCGACGCGAGCGGCTGGCGACGGCTGCCGCGCATTCTGCTCGCCACCATCGTCATGGGCGCCGTGGTCGCTTATGCCCTGATGACCGGCCATTCGCACTTCCCGGCGCTGGCGGCGTCATCGCTCGGCCGGCTCGCCCTGCTGATCGTACTGGTGACGCTCGGGGTCGCGACCTATCTCGCCGCGCTGCAAATGCTCGGCGTGGCCAAGCTCAAGGACCTCATTTCCGCCGTGCGGACGAGTACTTAAGGCACTTGCGCCGCGCGCCTCCGGCGTGGCATTGACGCCCCAGCAAAAGGACTGGGGCAATGGCGTTCAAAGAGCGCGTATTTTCCGGCGTGCAGCCGACCGGCAATCTGCACCTCGGCAATTATCTCGGCGCGATCACCAAATTCGTCGCGCTGCAGGAACGCTACGACTGCATCTACTGCGTGGTCGACCTGCACGCCATCACGGTCTGGCAGGACCCGAGCGAATTGCCGCGCGCCACGCGCGAGGTGACCGCGGCGTTCCTGGCCTGCGGCATCGATCCCAAGATGCAGATCATCTTCAACCAGAGCCAGGTCGCCGAGCACGCCGAGCTCGCCTGGATCTTCAATTGCGTCGCGCGCCTGGGCTGGCTCAACCGCATGACCCAATTCAAGGAGAAGGCCGGCAAGGACCGCGAGAATGTCTCGGTCGGCCTCTACGCCTATCCCAACCTGATGGCGGCCGACATCCTGGTCTATCGCGCCACCCACGTGCCGGTCGGCGAGGACCAGAAGCAGCACCTGGAGCTGTCGCGCGACATCGCGCAGAAATTCAACGTCGACTTCGCGCCGTCGATCCACGCGCATGGCTACGGCGAGGCGTTCTTCCCGCTGCCGGAGCCGATCATCCAGGGCCCGGCGACGCGGGTGATGTCGCTGCGCGACGGCTCCAAGAAAATGTCGAAGTCGGAGCCGTCGGATTATTCGCGCATCAACCTGACCGACGACGCCGACGCCATCGCGCAGAAAATCCGCAAGGCCAAGACCGATCCGGAGCCGCTGCCGAGCGAGGAGAAGGGGTTGGAGCCGCGGCCGGAGGCCGACAATCTGGTCGGTATCTACGCCGCGCTCAAGGGCGTGAGCAAATCCGACGTGCTGCGCGAGTTCGGCGGCGGACAGTTCTCCACCTTCAAGAACGCGCTGGCCGATCTCTCGGTCGCCAAGCTCGGGCCGATCGGCGCCGAAATGAAAAAGCTGATGCAGGACCCGATGTATATCGACCAGGTTCTGGCCGACGGTTCGCAGCGCGCGCAGGTGCTCGCCGCCGAAACCATGAAGGCGGTCAAGGATATCGTCGGCTTCGTACGCGCCTGATCCTGGCTTTGCGCGTTGCAATATAGGTGGCTTGTCGGCGCGGCGGGCGCCGTGCCACCATCCCTGGCATGAGCAGCAAGCGCAGCAGTTTCGAAAAAGGCCACAAGCGCAAATACCTGGTCGTCATCGACGACACCGAGGAATGCGACCGCGCCGTCTATTGGGCAGCCAAGCGCGCCGGCCGCACCAAGTCGCAGATCGTCATGCTGCGCGTGATCGAGACGGGCGATCACAATCAGCAATGGCTGGGCGTCGCCGACATCATGAAAGCCGAGGCGCAGGAAGCCGCCAACGCGGTGCTCGATAAATTCGCCGCGCGCGCGAAAGCCATCGCGCGCATCACGCCGGACCGCGTGATCCGCGAGGGCAACACCGCCGAGCAGATCGTCAAGCTGATCGAGGAGGACGCCGATATCGGCATCCTGGTGCTGGCCGCCGGCACCGGCAAGGAAGGCCCCGGCCCGCTGGTGTCCGGCCTCGGCAAGACCGCCGGAACCTTCCCGATCCCGGTCGCCATCGTGCCCGGTCATCTGAGCGACGAGGATATCGACGCCAGTTCTTGATGAAGGCCTGTTGACCTTAGTCAATCAAGGCGCCATCTATCCGGGGTAGTTTTTGCCATCCGCGGGCCTTGAACCCGTTTGAGGAGCAAATCGATGTTCATCCAGACCGAAGCCACGCCCAATCCGGCGACGCTGAAATTCCTGCCGGGGCGAGCCGTGCTCGACGCCGGCACGCTCGACATGCCGAACCGGCAGGCCGCCGAGCAATCGCCGCTGGCCGAGCGGCTGTTCGGCATTCCGAATATCAGCGGCGTCTTCTACGGCTCCGACTTCATCTCGGTCACCAAGACCGAGGGCGAATGGCAGCAGATCAAACCGGCGATCCTCGGCGCCATCATGGAGCATTACCTGTCGGGCGCGCCGCTGCTGGCGGCCAATGCGCAGCCGGCCGCGGCCGGGGCGGATGAATTCTTCGACGCCAACGACGCCGAAACCGTCGCCATCATCAAGGACCTGATCGAGACGCGCGTGCGTCCGGCGGTCGCCGGCGACGGCGGCGACATCACCTTCAAGGGCTACAAGGAAGGCATCGTGTTCCTGCAGATGAAGGGCGCCTGCTCGGGTTGCCCGTCCTCGACCGCCACCCTCCAGCACGGCATCCAGAACCTGCTCAAGCATTTCGTGCCCGAGGTGAACGAGGTCAGGCCGGTTTAGTTTTCAGTCATTCCGGGACGCGCCGTAGGCGCGGACCCGGAATCCAGAGCTACCAGCACAATACGCGTCCCTGGATTCCGGGCTCGCCGCTTCGCGGCGCCCCGGAATGACATCGTTGTTTTTGCCGCCGCGGTGCTAAACTCAGATTATGCGCGTCCTTGCCATCGATACTGCGCTCGAGGCCTGCTCGGCCGCCGTGCTCGACACCGAGCGCGCCAGCGTCAGCGCGTATGAATCGCTGCCCATGCTGCGCGGCCATGCCGAAGCGCTGATCCCGCTGATCGCGCGCGTGCTGGAACGCGCCCGGCTGACTTTTTCCGAACTCGACCGCATCGCGGTCACCACCGGACCCGGCAGCTTCACCGGCTTGCGGGTGGGGATTTCGGCCGCGCGCGGGATAGCGCTCGCCGCCGGCAAACCGGCGGTCGGGCTGTCCACGCTCGCCGCCTTCGCCGCGCCCTTGATCGCCGCCGACGATACGCTACCGGTGGTGGTGGCGATCGATGCGCGGCACGACCACGTCTATCTGCAAGTGTTCGGGCCCGGCGGCCGCACGCTGGTGACGCCGCGGCTGGTGCCGGTGC
This sequence comes from Hyphomicrobiales bacterium, assembly GCA_016185205.1. Taxonomy (GTDB): domain Bacteria; phylum Pseudomonadota; class Alphaproteobacteria; order Rhizobiales; family Xanthobacteraceae; genus Pseudolabrys. Next base: position 290,369 of record JACPOA010000031.1, read on the forward strand.
GCGAAGCGCTGCGCGCGGCGGCGACCGACGCCCCGCGCCTCATCGGCACCGCGGCCAATATGTTGGCGGCGGCCTGGCCGGACGGCGTTGGCCCGCCGTCCGCGATCGAGCAGCGACAGGCTCCCGACATCGACTGGGTGGCCCGCCTCGGCGCCGCCGCGGTGGAAACCGGATCGCCGCCGAAACCGCTCTATCTGCGCGCGCCCGACGCGCAGCCGCAGGACGCCGCGCAACTGGCGCGAAGATGATATAGCGCATGATCCCGAAAAGTGGGCACCGGTTTTCGGAAAAGATCATGCGCAATGTCATGAGCTGGCTTGCCAATCTATTCGCACGCGGCGAGCCGGCCTTGTCGGAAGCCTCCGCCCGCGATGCGGGCGCAATCGCCGCGCTGCATAGCCATTCGTTTCGCCGCGGCTGGAGCGAGCCGGAGGTGGAAGCCCTGCTGCTCGACCGCCATGTGATCGCGCACCGCGCCGGCAGCGGGGTCAAGCTAGCCGGCTTCATCATGTCGCGGCTGGTCGAGGACGAGGTGGAAATCCTCTCGGTCGCGGTCGCCCAATCCCAGCAAGGGCGCGGCCTCGCCGCCAGGCTGCTCGATCTGCATCTGCGGCGGCTGGCGGGCCTGGGCGCGCGCGCGGTATTCCTGGAGGTCGACGAGCACAACAGGCCGGCCATCAGGCTTTACGACCGCGCCGGTTTTGCGGAGATATCCCGCCGCCCCAATTACTACCCGGCCTCCAGCGGCACCGCCGCCGCATTGGTGCTGCGCCGCGATCTTGCTTAAGACGCGCATGCGCTCAATATGCTATGAGAGCCGGACCGCAGAGCCAGAGACAAGCACCTTGACCATCCCGGAAAAAGACCTCTCCGAACGGAGAAACATCGAAGCCCTTTGCGTCGCCAAGGGCATGCGTATGACCGAGCAGCGGCGCGTGATCGCGCGCGTGCTGGCGGGTTCGGAAGATCATCCCGACGTCGAGGAACTGTACCGGCGCTGCGCCAAGGTCGACGACCGCATTTCGATCTCCACCGTCTACCGCACGGTACGGCTGTTCGAGGATGCCGGCATCATCGAGCGGCACGATTTCCGGGAAGGCCGCGCGCGCTACGAGACCAGCCGCGAATCGCATCACGATCATCTGATCAATCTGCGCAGCGGCGAGGTGATCGAATTCCAGTCGGAAGAGATCGAGCGGATGCAGGCCGAAGTCGCGCGCAAGCTCGGCTACAAACTGGTCGACCACCGGCTCGAGCTTTATGCCGTGCCACTCAACGACGAGAAGAAATAGTCTCTGATGGCGCGGGCCCTTTTCGTCGCGATCATCTTTTTCACCATGACGCCGCTGTTGATCGCGGCGCAGTGGCTGCTCGTCAAGCTCGGCCTGTCGGGCTGGGGAGTGATCGCCGTCAACTACTATCGCGCGCTATGCACCGTCTTGCGCATCCGCGTGCGCGTCGTCGGCGAGCCGGTGCGCGACCGCGCGGTGCTGTTCGTCTCCAATCACGTGTCGTGGGCCGACATCCTGGCGATCGGCTCGATCACGCCAATCGCCTATGTCTCCAAGAGCGAGATCGCCGGCTGGCCGATGGTCGGCCCTGCCGCCAAGGCGCAGCGCACCGTGTTCGTCGATCGCTCGCGCCGCCATCAGACCGGCGATGCCATCGCCGAGATCGTCAAGCGCTTGGCCTCCGGCACCTCGGTGGTGCTGTTCGCGGAAGGCACTTCGAGCGACGGCAACCGCGTGCTGCCGTTCCGCTCGGCGCTGGTCGGCGCGGTCAAGGAGGCAAGCGCGCGCGCCGAGAGCGGCATCCTGATCCAGCCGATGTCGATCTGCTACACCGGCCTGAACGGCATCCCGATGGGCCGCCAGCATCGTCCGACCGTGGCCTGGTACGGCGATCTCGACTTCATGCCGCACATCAAGGCCTTCATCGCGCGCGGCGCGGTCGACGCGGTGGTCAGCTATGGCGAGCCGGTGGCGGCCGACGGCAGCGCCGACCGCAAGGCGATGACCCGGTCGCTCGAAGGCGCGGTGCGCAAGATCACCTCGGATACGCTGCGCGGCCGCGCGCGGCCGCTGCATGCGGGCTCGTGAGCGGCGGTGTCTTTAAAAACGTCATAAAATCAATAACATATGGGCAGTTGACCGTCGGCTTGGCCGATTTCCGCATTTCAAATGCACGGCAAGTCGGGTAAACCCGAGCGGCATGAACAAACCCCGCAAAGTCCACGTCAAATCGTTCGGCTGCCAGATGAACGTCTACGATTCCAATCGTATGGCGGACAGTCTGGCGGGCGCCGGCTTTAGCGAGACCGCGCAGGCCGCCGATGCCGATCTGGTCATCCTCAACACCTGCAACATCCGCGAAAAGGCGGTCGACAAGCTCTATTCCGAGATCGGCCGCATGCGCGAACTGAAGGAGGAAGCCGCCGCGCAAGGCCGCCAGATGCTGATCGCGGTCGCCGGCTGCGTGGCGCAGGCGGAGGGCCAGGAAATCACCCGCCGCGCGCAGGCGGTCGATGTGGTGGTCGGCTCGCAGAACTATCACCGCCTGCCCGGCATGATCGCGCGCGCGCAGGCCGGCGAACGCATCGTCGATACCGAATTCCCGGTCGAGGACAGATTCGACGCGCTGGCGGCGCCCACGCGCGAGGTAATCGCCAAGCGCGGCATCGCCGCCTTCGTCACCGTGCAGGAAGGCTGCGACAAATTCTGCACCTTTTGCGTGGTGCCCTATACGCGTGGTGCCGAGGTCTCACGCCCGGTCGAGAAGATCGCTACGGAAGTCGAACGGCTGGCGAGCGCCGGCGTGCGCGAGGTCACGCTGATCGGGCAGAACGTGAATGCCTATCACGGCCAAGGCGCCGACGGCCGGCCTGCCACGCTCGGCCAATTGCTGCGCCGGCTCAGCGACGTGCCCGGCATCGTGCGGCTGCGCTACACCACCAGCCATCCCTGCGACATGAAAGACGATCTGATCGCCGCCCATGGCGATCTGCCGGCGCTGATGCCCTATGTGCATCTTCCCGTTCAATCCGGCTCCGACCGCATGCTGGCGGCGATGAACCGCCGGCATACGCGCCGGGACTATCTCGACGTGATCGCGCGGCTGCGCGCGGTGCGCAGCGACCTCGCCTTCACCTCGGATTTCATCGTCGGCTTTCCGGGCGAGACCGAAGCCGATTTCCGCGCCACGCTCACGCTGCTTGACGAGGTCGGCTTTGCCTGCGCCTACAGCTTCGCCTATTCGCCGCGCCCGGGCACGCCGGCCGCCGACATGGCAACCCAGATTCCGCCGGAAGAACAATCCGAGCGCCTGCAACGGCTGCAGGCCGTGATCAACCGCCAGTGGCGCGCTTTCAACGCCAGCTTCATCGGCCGTACCGTCGAGGTGCTGCTGGAAAAGCCGGGCCGGCTCCCTGGGCAACTGGTCGGCAAAACCCCATATCTGCAGACAGTGCAGGTCATGGCGCGGCCTGAGCTGATCGGTTCGCTGGTGCCGGTCGCCATCACCGATACCGGAACCAACACGCTGTTCGGCGCGCTCGCCGAGGGGAAGACCGAAATGCCAGCCCTCGCCACAGCAGGAGCTTGAGAGCCACCTTGCGCACATCGGATCCCGTGATCCCGTCCGCTGCCGCCTCCGAGGAGACGGCGACCACGCAGATCGTGCTCGCCTTCGAGGACAACAAGCTGGCCTCCGTGCTGTTCGGCCAATACGGACAAAATCTCGCGCTGATCGAACGCCGCCTCGCCGTGGTGGCGGAGCAGCGCGGCAATCACGTCACGCTGGAAGGATCGCGCGGCGCCTGCGAGCAGGCCCGCCGCGTGCTGGAGGGGCTGTACGAACAGATCAAGCACGGCCAAGACCTCGCCTCCGGCGATGTCGAAGGCGCCATCCGGCAGGCGATCGCGCAAGGCTCGCTGTTCGATTTCGACCCGGCCGCCGCGCGCCCGGTTTTCGAGGAAATCAATCTGCGCAAGCGTCCGGTGCGCGCGCGCACCGCCGCGCAGGACTCCTATATCCGCGCGCTCAAGCGCCATCATCTGGTGTTCGGCACCGGACCGGCCGGCACCGGCAAGACCTGGCTGGCGGTGGCGCAAGCCATCCAGATGTTCGAGCGCAAGGAAGTCGACCGCATTATCCTGTCGCGGCCGGCGGTGGAAGCCGGTGAACGGCTCGGCTTCCTGCCCGGCGACATGCGCGAGAAGGTCGATCCTTACTTGCGGCCGATCTACGACGCGCTCTATGACCTGATGGACGCGCGCATCGTCGAGCGCGCGCTGCAAGGCGGCGAGATCGAGATCGCGCCGCTCGCCTTCATGCGCGGGCGCACGCTGTCGAACGCCGCCGTGATTCTCGACGAAGCGCAGAACACCACCTCGATGCAGATGAAGATGTTCCTGACCCGGCTGGGTGAGAACAGCCGCATGATCGTCACCGGCGACCCGAGCCAGGTCGACTTGCCGAACGGCCAGACCTCCGGCTTGCAGGAAGCGGTGCGGCTGCTCGCGGGCGTCGAGGGCGTCGGCCATGTCGCCTTCACCCATGAAGACGTGATCCGTCATGAATTGGTGGCGCGCATCGTCGCAGCCTATGACCGTCAATCGGCCGCGCGCGGGGACAAAAAATGAGACCGGCGCCGAGCCGGCGCGCGGTAGCGCCGGCGATCGACATCCAGGTCGCTTCCCCGCTGTGGCAGGCGCAGCCGCGGGCCGAGCAGGCCGTGCGCGCGGCGATCGTCGCGGCGGCGGCGCTCTCAACAGCCGATGGCGAAGTGAGTATCCTGTTGACCGATGACAAGGCGATTCGCGCCCTCAATCGCGACTGGCGCGGCATCGACAAGCCGACCAACGTGCTGTCGTTTCCGGCGCCGGCTGCGGCGCCCGGCGCGCTACCCAAGATGCTCGGCGATATCGTCATGGCCTATGAGACGCTTGCCCAAGAATGCGACCGGGAAGATCGGATTTTCCTGCATCATCTGGCCCATCTCACGGTGCATGGTTTTCTTCACCTCATCGGCTACGATCATCAGACCGATGCCCAAGCCGACGAAATGGAAGGCCTCGAAAGCAAAATCATGGCGCGCATGAACCTGCCCGATCCCTATCTTGCGAACGGTCTTGACCGCGATTTTGGCGACGCCTGACAGCCATGCCCGACAACGATCCTGCCACTGCCAGCTCTTCCGGCCAGCCGTTCGAACCGCGCCATCTGCCGGTGCCGGTGCCGCTCACCCGCGAGGGCGGTGAAAACTGGCTGGTGCGCGCCTTCCGCACGCTGTTCGGCTTGAAGCCGGGCTCGATGCGCGCCGACCTCAAGGACGTGCTCGATGAAATGACGCCCGGCGAAACCGGCTTCTCGCCGGAAGAAAGCCGGATGCTCAAGAACATCCTCGGCCTGCGCGAGCGCCGCGTGGGGGACGTCATGGTGCCGCGCGCGGACATCGTTGCCGTGCAGCAGGACATCCAGATCAGCGCGCTGGTGCGCGTTTTCGAGGGCGCCGCCCATTCCCGCCTGGTCGTCTATAACGACACGCTCGACGATCCGATCGGCATGGTTCACATCCGCGACCTGATCGGCTTCATGACCGCGCGCGCGGCAGTGAACCCGGAAAAGAACGCCAAGCGCAAGAAACCGTTTCCCGCCGGTCTCGACCTGAGAACGATCGATCTCGCCATGCCGTTGTCGGTGGCCAAGATCGTGCGCGAAATCCTGTTCGTGCCGCCATCGGCGCGCGTGATGGACCTGCTGGCGCGCATGCAGGCGACGCGCATCCATCTGGCGCTGGTGGTCGACGAATATGGCGGCAGCGACGGACTGGTCTCGATGGAGGACATCGTCGAGCAGATCGTCGGCGAAATCGCCGACGAGCACGATGAGGACGAGACCGCCTCGTTCGTGCGTCAGCCGGACGGCTCCTATATCGCCGACGCGCGCGCCAAGCTGGAAGACGTGGTGGCGATCGTCGGCCACGAATTCGACATCGGCGACGCGGCCGAGGAAGTCGATACGCTCGGCGGCTATCTGGTGACGCGCGCCGGCCGCTTGCCGCTGCGCGGCGAGTTGATCCCCGGGCCGGGCCTGTTCGAATTCGAGGTGCTCGACGCCGATCCGCGCCGCGTCAAGCGCGTGCGCATCACCCGGCTGAAGGAACCGCGCGACCGTCCGCGCGAGCAGCGCAAACGCGGCGAGCCGGATGCCGTGCTCGCCGGCACCACGCCGCCGTCATTGCCGACCGACGATGCCGCCGCATCGAAGGAGGCCACCCGGCCGTCGGCCAATTCTCCAGCACCAGCGCGCCGCCCGTGACGCTTCCCCGCCTCGCCATCCAAATCGCGCATGCCATCGTGCTCGCCTTCGGTTGGCGGCGCGCAGCCATCGCCTTGGCTGCCGGCGCCGCTTCGGCGCTGGCGATGGCGCCGTTCAATGCCTGGCCGATCCTGTTCGTGACCTTTCCGGTGCTGGTCTGGCTGGTGGACGGCTCCGCCGCCGGCCGCTGGAGCGGCGCGGTGGCCGCGGCCGGCGCCGGCTGGTGCTTCGGCTTCGGCTTTTTCGTCGCCGGGCTTTATTGGATCGGTTACGCCTTTCTGGTCGATGCCAAGACCTTCGGCTGGCTGCTGCCGGTCGCGGTCGCCGGATTGCCGGCCTATCTCGCGCTCTACACCGCGCTCGGACTTGCCGCCGCACGCTTGATCTGGGTGCGGGGCCCAGCGCGCCTGCTGGCGCTCGCCGCCACGCTCACCGTCGCGGAATGGCTGCGCGGTCACCTGCTCAGCGGCTTTCCGTGGAACACCTTCGGCTATGCGCTCAGCCAGCCGCTGGCGCTGGCGCAAAGCGTGTCGCTGGTCGGCATCTGGAGTCTCACTTTTCTGACCATCGCGATCTGCGCCAGCCCGGCCGTGCTCGCCGACGATGCCGCCGATACGCCGCGCCCCTATCGCGTACTGCTCATCGGCCTCGTCATCCTCGCCGCCTTCACCGGTTACGGCGTGACGAGATTATGGACGCATCCGACCAGCTATGTGAGCGGCGTGAAGTTGCGCATCATGCAGCCCAATCTGCAGCAGGACGAAAAATTCAACTACGCGGCCAAGGAACAGGTGATGGCGCGTTACCTGCGCCTGTCCGACCGCGCCACCGGACCGCAATCGGGCGGCGTGCATGACGTCACGCATTTGATCTGGCCGGAATCGGCATTCCCTTTCTTCCTCACGCGCGAGCCGGACGCGCTCGCGCTGATCGCCGGCTTGCTGAAGCCGGGCACCAAACTGATCACCGGCGCGGTGCGCGCGGCGCCCGACGCGGCCCGCACGCGCGCCTATAATTCGGTCTATGTGATCGATCCCGACGGCTCGATCCACGGCATCTACGACAAGGTGCATCTGGTGCCGTTCGGCGAATATCTGCCGTTGCAGAACCTGCTCGAGCGGCTCGGTCTGCGGCAGCTCACCAAGATGGTCGGCGGCTTCCTGTCCGGCGACCGCCGGCGCGCGATGGATGTGCCGGGCGCGCCGAAGATGTTGCCGCTGATTTGCTACGAGGTGATTTTTCCAGGCGCCGCGGTGCCGCGCGGCGAGCGGCCGGGCTGGCTGGTCAATGTCACCAATGACGGCTGGTTTGGCATCAGCACCGGGCCCTACCAGCATTTCCAGCAGGCGCGCGCGCTCGCCATCGCCGAAGGACTGCCGCTGGTGCGCGCGGCCAATACCGGGATTTCCGCGGTCGTCGACCCGGTCGGCCGCATCGTCAATTATTTGCCGCTGGGGGCCGAAGGCGTGCTCGATTCGGCCCTGCCGACGGCGCTCGGGCCGACCGTTTTCGTGATGGTAGGCGACTACGTCTTGATTCTCTTATTGGTTGTAAGTTTACTCATTGTGAGTCATCGTCGGATTCGTCCGTAGATTGAGCCGCCACATAACACGTGACCTGAGTTGTCGTCCCTGCGAATTGTCGTGTGATTCGTGGTTACCGGACAGGGATGGTGAGGATGGGAATAGCATTGAAAAGCATAGGTAATTTTCATTCTTCCATTACTCTGTGTATCAATTGATGGGAAATAACGGATTGCATAAATGCCAATAGTTGTGACATTACGTTTCACAATAGCGGCATAGGAGAAGGTTATGATGGCTAAGAAGGCGCCAAACCCGATCGACAAGCACGTCGGTTCGCGCGTGCGCATGCGTCGGATGATGCTGAGCATGAGTCAGGAAAAGCTCGGCGATGCCCTCGGCCTGACCTTTCAGCAAGTGCAGAAATACGAGAAGGGAACCAATCGTATCGGCGCCAGCCGTTTGCAGCAGATTTCCAACATCCTGCAGGTGCCGGTTTCATTTTTCTTCGAAGGCGCGCCGAATATGCCGGGTCATACCGGCGGCATGAGCGAAGCGCCATCGCCGGCCTATGTGTCGGACTTTCTCGCCACCTCCGACGGCCTTTCGCTGACCAAGGCGTTCATGAAGATCAAGAACAGCAAATTGCGCCGGCGCATTGTCGATCTGGTGGAGCAGATTGCCGGCGAGGAATAAGGCTTTCGTCCGCCCAACGATTGCGAGGCATCTGCCCACGCAGCCCGCATCTTGACCTTGCTCGCCGCCACTGCAAGAAACACCCCGCACGTGCAACGACGCGGCTGTCGAACCGCGCCACGGAGGAGTTTCAGCGGTGGCTCACACCAATTTCTTGTTCACCAGCGAGTCGGTTTCCGAAGGTCATCCTGACAAGGTCTGCGACCAGATTTCCGATGCGGTGCTCGACGCGTTTCTCGAAAACGACATCAAGCTCGGCATCGCCGACGACAGTCAGGTGAACACGCGGCTCGGCTGCGAGACGCTGTCGACCACCAACAAGATCATCATTGCCGGCGAAGGCCGCGGCCAGGCGCCGTTCTTCCACAAGCACGGCGCCAAGGTGGTGGTCGACCGCGAACTGATCGCGCGGATCGCGCGCGGCGTGGTCAAGGATATCGGCTACGACCAGGACGGCTTCTCCTATTACGGCGCCGATATCGAGGTGCTGCTGCACGGCCAGTCGCCCGACATCGCCATGGGCGTGAATGCCAAGAAGAAAAAGGGCGGCGAGGAAGAAGGCGCTGGCGACCAGGGCATGATGTTCGGCTTCGCCTGCAACGAGAGCGAAGTCTACGAGAAGAATTCGTTCATGCCGGCGCCGATCTATTTCGCGCACAAGATCCTGAAGGTGCTGTCCGACAAGCGCCGCGCCGGCCAGTTGTTCGACCTGCAGCCCGACGCCAAGAGCCAGGTTACCGTGCGCTATGTCGACGGCAAGCCGGTCGGCTGCACCAAGGTCGTGGTCTCGACCCAGCACAATGAGAAAAGCCGCAACGGCAAGAAATACACGCCCGGCATGGTCAAGGAGCTGATCGCCAGCGCGGTCGAGTCGGCGCTGCCGAAAGGCTGGATGCCGACGCGGCCGTCCGACTTCCTGGTCAATCCGACCGGTAATGTCGTGGTCGGCGGACCGGACGGCGACTGCGGCCTCACCGGCCGCAAGATCATCGTCGACACTTACGGCGGCTACGCCCCGCATGGCGGCGGCGCCTTCTCCGGCAAGGACCCGACCAAGGTCGACCGCTCGGCCGCCTATGCCGCGCGCTACCTCGCCAAGAACGTGGTGGCCGCCGGCATCGCCGAGCGCTGCACCATTCAGGTCGCCTATGCCATCGGCGTCGCCGACCCGATGTCGGTACTGGTCGACACCCATGGCACCGGCAAGGTCGACGAGAAGAAGCTCGAGAAAGTTCTGCCCCAGCTGTTCCGTCTCACGCCCACCAATATCCGCCGCACGCTCAAGCTCAACCGCCCGATCTACCGGCGCACCGCGGCTTACGGCCATTTCGGCCGCGCACCCGACAAGGACGGCGGTTTCTCCTGGGAGAAGACCGACCTCGCGGCAGCCATCAAGAACGCTGTGAAGTAGCTTTTCTTGTCGCCATGCGCGGGCTAGACCCGCGCGTGGCGATGAACAAAACCAACGATAACGAAGAACATCCGACGCGCGCCTTCTTCGGCCGGCGCAAGGGACACCCCTTGCGCGCGCGCCAGATAGCGCTGTTCGACACGCTGCTGCCGCGCATCGCGCTCGACCTTGCCAAGCCGGCGCCGGCCGATCTGCGCGCGCTGTTCGTACAGCCGCGCGACGATGTGCGGCTGGAGATCGGCTTCGGCGGCGCCGAACATCTGATCGCGCAGGCCATCGCCAACCCGCGCAGCGGATTTATCGGCAGCGACGGCTTCCTCAACGCCACGGCCAAGGCGCTGGTCGCGATCGACGACCATGCGCTCGGCAACATCCGCCTGCATGCCGGCGACGCCAGCGCGTTGCTCGACTGGCTGCCCGACGGCGCAGTGTCGCGCATCGATCTGCTCTATCCCGATCCGTGGCCGAAGCGGCGGCACTGGAAGCGGCGCTTCGTGCAGGATGACAGCCTCAAGCGGCTGGCACGAATTCTCAAAAGCGGCGGCGAATTGCGATTTGCGACCGACATTGCCGACTACGCGGCCTATGCGCTGGCGCGCGTGCTGCGGTCGGCTGATTTTGTGTGGACGGCGGAACAGGCCTCCGACTGGCGCAAGCCCTGGCCGGATTTTCACCCCACGCGCTACGAGGCCAAGGCCAAGCGCGAAGGCCGCACGCCGGCGTATTTTATTTTCCGGAAGGTTTAGCTCGTCACTACTCGCCGGTGCCTTGGCGTACCTGCCAGAACCGCACCACGCGCTGGGCAGTGGCCGCGGTCAGCCGCTCGAAATTCTCTAATGCGGCATCGAGCGTATCGCCGTTCGGCCTGATGCCGGGCCGCGCGCTGATGATTTCGCGCACGGTCGGCCAGCCGAAGCCGGCGGCGCGCGCCAGGATCAGCACCGGATCGGCGCGTTCGCCGCTCACCAGCCGGTCCACCACCTCGACCGGCACCGCGCACAGCGTGGCCAGCGCGGCGATGGTCTCCTCGTATTTGCCGGCCTTGGCAAATTCGGCGACGTCGATCTCGCTGAGCTTGCGGTCCTTGTGCAGCGCGCGCACGGCGGCGAGCGCGGCGGTGTAATTGCGCGGCGCGGCCTTGGCGGCGACTTCGTCGGTCACTTTCGCCAGCACGCGGCGGATCTCGGCCTGGGTGTCGGGCCTGGCCTGCGCCAGCAGACGCTTCTGCACTACGTCGCTGGCCTGCATGAGAAGCTGGCGGAACAGCCGCGGCGGAATATCGGTACGCAGGCCGACCTTCTCGGCCAGGATGCCGTCTTCCTCGGCGCGTTTCACCAGCGTGTTGAAGGCGTTTTCCGACAGCTGCGCATTGCGATTGGTGGCGATGCTGCGCGCGACCTCGCGGTCGCCGCGATCGACCAGAATCTCGGCCAGTGCCTCGCCGATGCTGACGCGGCTCGACAGCGCCAGCAGATGCGCCTGACTCTTGGTCTCGGCGATGTGCTTGAGCTCGGGTTCGTCGAGCCTGGCAGTCTTGAGCACCGGGCCGGCGACCTCGATATCGTCGTTCTTGGCGAGCCGGCGCACCACGCCGGCCGGCGCATTGGGCACCGGCGCCAGGCTGCGCGCGAGTTCCGCCAGCGCCTTGACCTCGATCTCCTCGATCAGGCAGCCGATCACGTCGTCGAACAGCGCGACATGCTGCGCGTTGAACTTCGGGGCGCTGTCAAGGAACAGGCCGGTGACACGCCGCAGCGTCTCGGCGCGCCTTTCGGCCGAGCCATGCTGGACGACGTCTTCCAATTCGGGCAGCAGAGACGCGGGCGCACCCATTGCAACACTCACAAACGGCCTGTGGAATTCGCTCAATCGACGGTTTAACCAAATTTAAGGGCAGATTCTGAAGGAAGGGTTAGCCTCGGGAACTCCCGTTACCCTGTCGTAAGCACACGAGTTGTCCGGGTTAGGTAGCACACGAGTTGTCCGGTTTTGTGGCCTGCGCAGGAGCAGGGACGATGAACCGGACGACGTGGCTACAGGACCGCAGGATGCAGAAGTTTCGGGATGTTTTGAGCC
>JACPOA010000075.1 GCA_016185205.1 Hyphomicrobiales bacterium
CGAGACGCCGCAGACGCCGTAGATGAACACCCACGTCGCCTCGCCGACATAGTAGTCGGACATCAAGAACGGCAGGGCCAGAACCGCGACGGCGAGCAGGCCGTACCACGAGGCATCGACCCGGTCTTTGAACAGGCGGATGTCCTGGTTGTAGGAGGTCTTGAACTGGAAACGCATGGCCCGCTTACACCTTCTTGCGCGCCATGGTGCCGAACAGGCCCTGCGGCCGCACCGCCAGCATGATCAGCAGCACGATGTAGGGCGCGGTGTCCTTGAAGCCGTCGGGCAGGGTGGCGCCGGCGTAGAGCTCGATCAGGCCGATGACGATGCCGCCGACCAGCGCGCCCGGGATCGAGCCGAAGCCGCCGAGCACCGCCGCGGCGAAGGCTTTCAGCGCCACGGCCAGGCCCATGTTGATGTCGATCAGGGTGACCGGCGCCAGCAGGATGCCGGCGGCCGCCGCGGTGCCGGCCGAGATCGCCCAGATCAGGGAGAAGATCAGCTTGACCGGGATGCCCATGTAGTAGGCAGCGAGCTGGTTCTGCGAAGTCGCCTGCATGGCGACGCCAATGCGCGTGTGGTTGAAGAAGGCGTAGAGCACGCCGCACAGGGCCAGCGTGCCGACCACGATCGAGATATACTGGTGGCTGAGGGTGACGCCGCCGACCTGCCACACGCCGCCGAACGGCGTGGGCAGGGTGTAGATCTCCGAGCCCCAGGTGACGCTGGCAAAGGTGCGGAACATCGCGCCCAAACCGATGGTCAGCATGACCACGGCGAACTGCGGCTGGCCGATCACGTTTCGCAGCACGGTGGCGTCGAGCAGGGCGCCGAAGATGCCGATGGTGACCACGGAGATCAGGAAGGCGAGCCAGTAGTCCAGGCCCCACCAGACCACCGCCATGTAGGCGACGAAGGCGCCGAGCATCAAAAGGTCGCCCTGGGCGAAGTTGACCAGCTCGGTCGCCTTGTAGATGAGCACGAACCCCAGAGCGACCAGGCCGTAGATACAGCCGACGGCCAGCCCATTGAGGGTAAGCTGAAAGAAAGTAACCAGTTTCCGTCCCCTGCGCGTGAGCGGTCTGTGCCGCTTCTCTTCCTGCAAATATGAACGGCTGTTTAGCGCTGTCAACGCGCGATACGATAGTCCACCAAGTGAAACAACGGGACTGAGGAGCGCCCGATGGCCGTTGCCGATTCATCCAAGCCGCATCTGCCCGAGGTGGCCG
>JACPOA010000055.1 GCA_016185205.1 Hyphomicrobiales bacterium
TAAAACAACTTCGCTCTAATCCAGCACGTGATTGACCATGCCGTCGGCGAGCTTGGGCTCGAACCAGGTCGACTTCGGCGGCATGATGCCGCCGGCATCGGCCACCGCCATCAGGTCGGCCATCTGCGTCGGATAGAGCGCGAAGGCGACCGCCATCTCGCCGGAGTCCACGCGCTTGGCGAGGCCCGCGAGCCCGCGCGCGCCGCCGATGAAATCGATGCGCTTGTCGGTGCGCGGGTCCTTGATGCCGAGCAGCGGCTCGATCACGTTGCGCGTCAGCATGGTGATCGGCAGCCGGCCGATCGGATCGTTCGGCACCAGCTCGGGATGGATGGTCAGACGGTACCAGCGGCCGGCGAGATACATGCCGTAGTCGTGCGAAGATGACGGGCGCACCGGCTCGGCTGACGGAGCAACCGTGAAAGTCTTGGCCAGCTCGGCGAGCAACTGCTCGGGGGTGCGGCCGTTCAGGTCCTTCAGCACGCGATTGTAGTCGAGGATGGTCATTTCGCGTTCGGGGAAAATCACCGACAGGAAATACTGGTGCGAGCCCTCGCCGCCGCGCGTTTTGGCGACGCGCGCGGCCGCGGCCGAGCGGTGATGGCCGTCGGCGATGTAGAGCGCCGGCAGGGCATCGACCGCGCGCGTGAGTGCCGCGATCACGGCGTCGTCGGCGATCACCCAGAGCTGATGGCGTACGCCGTCGTCGGCGGTGACGTCGACTGGCGGCGCGCCCGCGGCGGCCGCCGCCAGCAGGGCGTCGATCGCAGGCCGCGCCGGATAGCCGATCATCACCGGGCCGGTCTGCGCGTTGATCGCCTCGATCTGGCGCACGCGGTCGTCTTCCTTCACCGGCGTGGTCAGCTCGTGCTTGCGAATGCGATTGGTCGCGTAGTCGGCGAGCGAGGCGACGCAGGCCAAGCCGGTCTGCGTGCGGTCGCGCCAGGTCAGCCGGTAGACGTAGTAGCAGGGCCTGGCCTCGCGCATGAGGACGCCCGCGGCGGTCATCGTCGCGAGATTCGCGGCCGCCTTGGCATAGACCGCACGGTCGTACGGATCGGTCGCCGGGTCGAGGTCGATCTCGGGCTTGGAGATGTGCAGGAAGCTCCATGGCTTGCCCATGGCGCGCGCGCGCGCCTCCGCGCTGGAGAGCACGTCATAGGGCGGCGCCAGCACCTCGGCCGCGCGTCCGGACGCGGGGCGCAGGGCGCGGAAGGGTTTGATAAGCGTCAAGGCGATCTCCGGGACGGCGGGTGATGGCGGCCTTATTGCAGGCCCGACGACAAGCGGCAAGCGCGCGTAAGTCATGCGCGTTTTCCCGATTGATTTCCCCCGGCAATTCCTGCACCTCACGGGGCATGAGCGACGAGACAGATATTCTGGCCGCCAACGCGGCCTATTACCGCGCGTTCGTGACCGCCGATTTCGCGGCGATGAGCCGCCTGTGGGCGGACGACAACGTGTCCTGCATTCACCCCGGCTGGCCGGCTTTGATCGGCCGGCAGGCGATCCTGGAATCCTACCGGCAGATTCTGGGCAATCCGAACCAGGAGCGCATCGACCCGCGCAACGAAACCGTGCTGGTCTCCGGCGGCGAGGCGCGCGTGCTGTGCGTGGAATTCGTTTCCGGCACGGCGCTGGCCGCGACCAATCTGTTCGCGCGCGTCCGCGACGCCTGGCGGATGACTCACCATCAGGCCAGCCCGATCGCCGCGCTGGTCGAGGAACCGGCGCCGCGGCCCTCGTCGAAGCGGCTGAACTAGCGGCCCATACCCGATGTCCGCCCCCGTCATCCTGATCGCCGGGCCGACCGCCAGCGGCAAGTCGGCGCTCGCGCTGCGGCTTGCCGAGAAGCTCGGCGGCGTGATCGTCAATGCCGATTCCATGCAGGTCTATGGCGACCTGCGCATCATCACCGCGCGGCCGACGCTTGACGAAGAAGCGCGCGTGCCGCACCGGCTGTACGGCCATGTCGATGCGGCGGAGAATTATTCGGTCGGGCGCTGGTGCCGCGATGTCGGCGCAGCGCTCAAGGACATCGCCGTGCAGGAGCGCGTGCCAATCCTGGTGGGCGGCACGGGCTTGTATTTCAAGGCACTGACTTCGGGGCTTGCCGCCGTGCCGCCGATCCCGGCCGATATCAGGGAAAATGTGCGCAGCCGATTGCAGGCCGAAGGCGTGGCGCCGCTTTACGCCGAGTTGATGGAGCGTGACCCGGTGACGGCGCATCGGCTGATGCCGCTCGATCGCTCGCGCATCGCCCGCGCGCTCGAGGTGATGCTGGCGACCGGGCGCTCGCTCACCGACTGGCATCGCAACGGGCTGCCGGGCCTGATCGACTCGTCACGCGCGGCCAAGATTTTCCTCACCTGCGAGCGCAGGCCGCTGGTGGCGCGCATCGAGACACGCTTTGCCGCCATGCTGAAGGTCGGCGCGCTCGAGGAAGTGCGAATGCTGAGCGAGCGCCAGCTCGATCCGCTGCTGCCGGCAATGAAGGCGCATGGCGTGCCCTGGCTGATCCGCCATCTCAATGGCGAGATCTCACTCGACGAGGCGGCGGCCGGCGCCATCATGGACACCCGCCGCTACGCCAAGCGCCAGCACACCTGGTTCCGCAACCAGATGAAGGACTGGCCGATGGTGGCGGCGGAGGAGGCGCAAACGGCGCTCGAAAGCCAGCTGGCGGGGCGCTAAACCGCTTTCGTATCTCGAAAATATGCTTGACCGGGGCCTAAGCCATCACTATAAAACCGCGCAACGAAAGTACGGGCGGACACGATGTTGCGCAATAAAATTACCGTAATCGTACAGGTTCGGGCGCAGCCTGGGCAGCCCTGAGAGGGCCAGCCTAGGGGAGCGTCCGGACATGGCCCGTTACGGGCCTTTTTTATTGCCGAACTGACTAAGCAAGAGCAGGAAAAAAGACAGGCAAGCGCGCATGATCCCGAAAAGTGGGGACCGGTTTTCGGAGAAGATCATGCGCAATGAAGGACGACGACCATGACACGGGAAATGAGCGGCGCCGAAATGGTGATCCAGGCGCTCGCCGATCAGGGCGTGCAGCATCTGTTTGGCTATCCGGGCGGCGCGGTGCTGCCGATCTACGACGCCATCTTCGCGCAGAACCAGGTGCAGCACATCCTGGTGCGGCACGAGCAGGGCGCCGTGCACGCGGCGGAAGGCTATGCGCGCTCGACCGGCAAGGTCGGTTGCGTGCTGGTCACCTCCGGCCCCGGCGCCACCAATGCGGTGACCGGCCTGACCGACGCGCTGTGCGACTCGATTCCGATCGTCTGCATCACCGGCCAGGTGCCGACCCATCTGATCGGCAACGACGCGTTCCAGGAATGCGACACCGTCGGCATCACGCGGCCGTGCACCAAGCACAATTACCTGGTCAAGCGCATCGAGGATCTGCCGCGCGTGCTGCACGAGGCGTTCCACATCGCCGCCAGCGGCCGGCCGGGTCCGGTGGTGGTCGACATCCCGAAGGACATCCAGTTTGCCAAGGGCGTCTATTCCAAGCCAAAGGATTTTCCGCACACCGGCTACAAGCCCAAGGTCAAGGGCGACCTGGACAAGATCAAGCAGGCGGTGGACCTGATGGCGCATGCCAAGCGCCCGCTGTTCTACACCGGCGGCGGCGTGGTCAATTCCGGCAAGGCGGCGAGCGACCTGTTGCGCGAACTGGTCAAGCTCTCCGGCTTCCCGATCACCTCGACCTTGATGGGCCTTGGCGCGTTTCCGTCCGCCGATCCGCAGTGGATGGGCATGCTCGGCATGCACGGCACGCTGGAGGCCAACATGGCGATGCACGATTGCGACGTGATGATCTGCATCGGCGCCCGCTTCGACGACCGCATCACCGGGCGGCTCGACGCCTTCTCGCCCGGCTCCACGAAAATTCACGTCGATATCGACCCATCCTCGATCAACAAGAACGTCAAGGTCGACGTGCCGATCGTCGGCGACTGCGCGCATGTGCTGGAGGACATGGTGCGGCTGTGGCGCACCGGCGCCATTCATCCCGACAAGAAGACGCTGGGCGACTGGTGGAAGCAGATCGACAAGTGGCGCGGCCGCAAGTCGCTGGCCTACCGGCACTCCAGCGAGGTGATCAAGCCGCAATACGCCATCCAGCGGCTCTATGAGGCGACCAAGAACCGCGACACCTACATTACGACGGAGGTCGGCCAGCACCAGATGTGGGCGGCGCAATTCTACGGCTTCCAGGAGCCGAACCGCTGGATGACCTCCGGCGGGCTCGGCACCATGGGCTATGGCCTGCCGGCCTCGGTCGGCGTGCAGCTGGCGCATCCGAAATCGCTGGTCATCGACATCGCCGGCGAGGCCTCGGTGCTGATGACCATGCAGGAGCTTTCGACCGCGGTGCAGTACCGGCTGCCGGTCAAGATCTTCATCCTCAACAATCGCTACATGGGCATGGTGCGGCAGTGGCAGGAGCTGCTGCACGGCGGACGCTACTCGGAGAGCTATTCCGAGGCGCTGCCGGATTTCGTCAAGCTGGCCGAGGCCTATCACGCGCACGGCATCCGCTGCTCCAAGCCGGGCGATCTCGATCGCGCCATCAAGGAGATGATCGACGTCGACAAGCCGGTGCTGTTCGATTGCGTGGTCGATCCGAAGGAGAACTGCTTCCCGATGATTCCGTCGGGACGCGCGCATAATGAAATGATCCTCGGCGACGCGGCTGAAAGTCTCGACAGCGCGATCACCGAAGAAGGCAAGGTGATGGTCTAATGAACGCTCCCACATCGACGACGAGCCACTATCCGGCGGCGCCGACCGCGCAGCGCGACGTGACCCACACATTGTCGGTGCTGGTCGACAACGAGCCCGGCGTGCTCGCGCGCGTTATCGGTTTATTTTCCGGCCGCGGCTACAATATCGAGTCGCTGACGGTGTCGGAGACCGAGCATCAGGCGCATCTCTCGCTGATCACGCTGGTGACCACCGGCACGCCGATGGTGATCGAGCAGATCAAGAACCAGCTCGACCGCCTGGTGCCGGTGCACCGCGTGGTCGACATGACGCTCACCGGCCGTGCCATCGAGCGCGAGCTGGCCATGGTCAAGGTGCGCGGCAAGGGCGACAACCGGGTCGAGGCGCTGCGGCTGGCCGATGCCTTTCGCGCCCGCGTGATCGACGCCACCACCGAGAGCTTCGTGTTCGAGATCACCGGCGACAGCGACAAGATCGAGCAGTTCGTGGCACTGATGCTGCCGCTCGGCCTGGTCGAGGTGGCGCGCACCGGCATCGCGGCCATCGTGCGCGGCCCGGAAGGGATGTGACTCTGGACAATCCGACCTTACGGATATACATTAGATATCCGAAAATGGAGATATGTGATGAAAGGTCAGATCTCTCAATGGGGTAATAGCGCCGCCGTTCGCCTGCCGAAACCCATCCTTGAGGACTTGCGAGTCTCGCCGGGCTGCGAAGTCGAGATGTGGGTCGAGGGACGAGAACTGCGCATGCGGCCGGTCCCGGCCGTGACCAGCCACCGCCTTGAAGATTTACTCGCGCAAATTGACCCCCGTCATATTCCCGAACTTGAGGAGTGGCCACCCGTCGGCGCGGAGATCATAAAAGATGACTATTCCCGCCGATGAAGACGACATCCCAGATCGAGGTTATCTTGCCTATGTGAATTTCGATCCTCAGGTCGGACACGAGCAGTCTGGGAATCGGCCTGCTGTGATTTTGAGTCCTTACGGTTATCACGCCAAGACGCCTTACATGATCGTCTGCCCAATCACGTCCAACATGACGCCGTATCCATTCAAAGTTGCTCTGCCTGACGGGCTGCCGATCAGCGGTGCGGTCTTGGTCGACCAAGTGAAATCAATCGATCGCTGGGCGCGCGGTTGCGATGTTGTAGGGATATTGCCGAACGATGTGATGGCCGACATTCGGGGGCGGCTCGCCGCCCTCTTGGGGATCGCTACCGTTCCGTAACTGAGCGCCGACGGACAAGGAACAGGGTGATGATGGGATCGCGCGGATACAAAGGCGGCGAAGAGTGCGATGCGTTTTCCCGCGGGTCACGACGCATTCTTTTCTGGCAGCGCGGTGCGTTGCGGACAATTAAGCGCCGCTATTGGAAACGGACGCGTAAGGCCGCGCATAATGAAGTCGTACGCACCGGCATCGCCGCCATCGTATGCGAGCCGGAGGGGATGTGAGCCGATGGCCCTGACGATTCTGGCGATCCCCCTGCTGGTCCTGGGCGTATTGACCTCACCCTATACAATGCAAGGCCAGCGCTGTTTCACTGTTGGCCTCGCTAACAAGGGCGGTTACTGCTTCGAGCAGGGCTCGCATATGCCGGAGACGATCAAATACGGGCTGGTGGCGGCCAGTTTTGTGCTGCTCTATGCCGGCCGGCGGCAGATCCAGCGGCGGCGGGACGGGAAATAAGGAAACTACGCGGCGAGGACTTGCTCCCGCCGTGCGGGCGACCTAGAAGCTGCGCGGCGGGGAATGCTGCCGACATAACAAGCGAACATTGGCCGAACGAAGGATCAAGTACCATGCGTATTTACTACGACCGCGACGCCGACCTGAACCTGATCAAGGGTAAGAAAGTCGCCATCATCGGCTACGGCAGCCAGGGCCACGCCCATGCGCTCAATCTGCGCGATAGCGGCGTCAAGGAGGTGGCGGTGGCGCTGCGCAAGTCCTCCGGCGGCGTCAAGAAGGCCGAGGGCGAGAAATTCAAGGTCATGGAGGTGGCGGAAGCCGCCAAATGGGCCGACGTCATGATGATGCTCACGCCCGACGAATTGCAGGGCGACATCTATCGCGACCACCTCGCCGCCAACATGAAGAACGGCGCGGCGCTGATGTTCGCGCACGGCCTCAACGTGCATTTCAACCTGATCGAGCCGCGCGCCGACCTCGACGTGCTGATGATCGCACCGAAAGGCCCCGGCCACACCGTGCGCTCGGAATATCAGCGCGGCGCCGGCGTGCCCTGCCTGGTGGCGATCCACAAGGACGCCTCCGGCAATGCCCACGATCTTGGCCTGTCCTATGCCTCGGCGATCGGCGGCGGCCGCGCCGGCATCATCGAGACCACGTTCAAAGAGGAATGCGAGACCGACCTGTTCGGCGAGCAGGCCGTGCTGTGCGGCGGCGTGGTCGAGCTGATGAAGGCGGGCTTCGACACTTTGTGCGAGGCCGGCTACGCGCCCGAGATGGCCTATTTCGAATGCATCCACGAGATGAAGCTGATCGTGGACCTGATCTACGAAGGCGGCATCGCCAACATGAACTACTCGGTGTCGAACACCGCGGAATACGGCGAATACGTCTCCGGCCCGCGCGTGATCACGCAGGAGACGCGCGCCGAGATGAAGCGCATTCTGGCCGACATCCAGTCCGGCCGCTTCACCCGCGACTGGATGCTGGAGAACAAGGTCAACCAGACCTCGTTCAAGGCCACCCGCGCCAAGCTGGCCGAGCATCCCGCCGAGCAGGTCGGAGCGAAACTGCGCGAGATGATGCCGTGGATCCGGCAGCGCGCGCTGGTGGACAAGAGCAAGAATTAGTCTTTGTCATTCCGGGACGGCGCGTAGCGCCGGACCCGGAATCCAGACACTTATTCAGAGACTGTATCTGGATTCCGGGTTCGCGCTCACGCGCGCCCCGGAATGACAATTACTTTTTCCCGATTTCATTCCCCAACCACCTCGCCGCTTCCTCCGCCGACGAGCCGCCACCGGCTGCGCGCGCGTTGGCGGCGCGCATCAGCGTCACCGGAATGGCGTCGAGCAGCGGCGTGAGGGCGGCGATCAATCTCTCGTCATTGGCGCGGCGCGGCGCCAACAGCAGGATCGCGTCGTAAGGCGGGATGGCGTGCTTGGGATCGTCCAGCACCAGCAGATCGAATTTGGCGAGCTGACCGTCGCTGGTATAGGCCGAGATCACGTCGACTTGGCCGGAGGCCACCGCGGGAACCATGAATTCGGGCTGCATTTCGCGTTGCGCGCGGAATTGCAGGCCGTAGGCTTTGACCAGCGCCGCCCATTCGGGACGGGCAAAGAATTCATAGTCGCCGGCAATGCTGAGTTCGCCGGCGTGGCGGGCGAGATCGGCGATGTTGCTTATGCCGAGCACCTGCGCTTTCTTGCGCGTCATCGCCAGCGCATAGGCGTTCTCGAAGCCGAGCCCGCCCAGCATGCGGATGCCATGCGTCTCCTTAAGCCAGCGCGCCATCTGGTCCAGCACCTCGTCGCGCGCCAGCACGTCAGTCCGATTCATGCGGTTGGCCCAGATCGTGCCGGTATAGTCGACGGCGACGTCGATCTCGTTTCCCGCCAGTGCATCGAACAGCACGTTGGAGCCCAGCCCCGGGCGTTGCGCTGCCGACAGGCCGGCCACTGCCAGCCGCTCTTTGATCAGTGACGCCAGCACATATTGCTCGGTGAAGGTCTTCGCCCCGATCACATAGGTGGCCTGCGGCCGCGCCAAGCCGGGCAACAACGCGCCGGCGATGATCGCGAGCACGCCCAGCACACCGAGCGCGATGCGCGCCGGGCTGCGCCGTTCGACGCCGGCCTGCATCAGCGCCAGCAGCTGATCGACCGCCAGCGCCAGCACGGCGGCGGCGACGCAGCCGAACATCACGAACACCCAGTTCTGCGTCTGCAAGCCGGTGAAGATGTAATTGCCCAGGCTCTGCTGGCCGATCGGCGTCGCCAGCGTGGCGGTGCCGATCACCCAGACCGCGGCGGTGCGGATGCCGGCCATGATCACCGGCAGCGCCAGCGGCAGCTCGATCTCGCGCAGGCGTTTGCCCTCGCTCATGCCGATGACGCGCGCGGCGTCGCGCAGGCGCGGGTCGATGCCGTTCAAGCCGGTCACCGTGTTGCGCAGCACCGGCAGCATCGAATAGAGCGCCAGCGCCAGCACCGACGGCAAAAAGCCGAGCGCCGAGAAGCCGGCGCCGAACACGCGCTCGGACAGCGCCGACAGCGCCAGCAGCAGCGGATAGAACAGCGCCAGCAGCGCCAGGCCGGGGATGGTCTGCACCACGCTCGCCGCCGCCAGCAGGCTGCCGCGGAGCCACGGCCGATGACGCGAGGCGATGGCGAGCGGCAGGCTGGCGCCTAAGCCGAGCGCGAGCGCGGTCAGGCTCACCAGCACGTGGCTGCCGAGATAATCCGGCAGCCGCGCGAAGGCTTCGGCGAGGCGAGTGTCGAGGGTCATCGCAGGGATGATGGCATGCGACATGGCGGCGTGAAACCCGCGAACTCGGTGGTTTGCATTGGCGCGGCAAGCCGTTAGCCTGCGGCCCGCAGGGGGATCGAGCGCACATGGCCGAGGGCGCCACAGCGACCGCACGGAATAATGGGCAGGCGATGGCGGTCGCGCTGACCGGTGTCGGCGTGGCGTTTCGGCTCGCCGGCGGCGGCGTCTATACCGCGGTCGAGCGCGCCACGCTCAATGTTGCCGATGGCGAATTCGTCGCCATCGTGGGACCGACCGGCTGCGGCAAATCCACGCTGCTTAATATCGCCGCCGGGCTGATGCCGCCGTCGGCGGGTGGCGTCGATATTTTCGGAACCTCGCTGGCCGCGCTCAACCGCCAGGCCGGCTACCTGTTCCAGGCCGACGCGCTGTTTCCCTGGAAGACCGCGCTGGAAAACGTCGCCATCGGGCTGGAGACGGCGGGCACGCCGCAGGCGGAGGCGCGCGCGCGGGCGCAAAGCTGGTTGACGCGCGTGGGCTTAGGCTCGTTCGGCGACCGCTATCCGCACATGCTGTCCGGCGGCCAGCGCAAGCGCGTGGGCTTAGCGCAGGTGCTGATCCGCGATCCGAAAATCCTGCTGATGGACGAGCCGTTCGGCCCGCTCGATGCGCAGACCCGGCAGATCATGGGCAACCTGCTGCTCGACCTGTGGAACGCCGACCGCAAGGCGGTGCTGTTCGTCACCCACGACCTGGAAGAAGCGATCGCGCTCAGCGACCGCGTCGTCATCATGTCGGCAGGCCCGGCCGCGCGCGTCATCGGCGACTGGCGCGTGCCGCTGGCGCGCCCGCGCGACATTTCGGAAGTGAGGCTCGATCCGGCGTTCCACGAATTGCATCGCGAGATCTGGCACATGCTCAAGGCCGAGGTGATCAAGGGCTACGCGCAGACGGAGGGGGTGTGATGCGGCGCGTGCAGCTCATCGTCTTGCAGGTACTGGTCGCGGTCGTGTCGATCGCGCTTTGGCACGCGCTCACGACCTATCCGATTTTCGGCAGGACGCTGCTGCCGCCGTTCTTCTTTTCCAATCCGCTCGATGTGGCGCAGCAGGTCGTCGCCTGGTTTGCCAGCGGTGTGATCTGGAAGCATCTGTGGGTGACGCTGATCGAAGCGCTGCTGGCGTTCGTGATCGGATCGGTCGGCGGCGTGCTGGTCGGCTTCTGGTTCGCGCGCCAGCCGCGCGTCGCCGCCGTGTTCGATCCTTACGTCAAGATGGTCAACGCGCTGCCGCGCGTGGTGCTGGCGCCGATCTTCACGCTCTGGCTCGGCCTCGGCATCTGGTCGAAGGTGGCGCTCGGCGTCACGCTGGTATTCTTCATCGTGTTCTTCAACGTCTATCAGGGAGTCAAGGAAGTCAGCCCCACGGTGCTGGCCAATGCGCGCATGCTGGGCATGAGCGAGCGCCAGCTGATGCGCCACGTCTACTGGCCGTCGGCGCTGTCCTGGATGTTCTCCTCGCTGCACACCTCGGTGGGCTTTGCCGTGGTCGGCGCGGTGGTGGGCGAATATCTCGGTTCCGCGGCGGGGCTCGGCTACCTGATCCAGCAGGCCGAGGGCGTGTTCGACGTCGCCGGCGTGTTCGCCGGCATGTTCGTGCTGGCCGCCTTCGTGATCGTGATCGATACGCTGGTGACGATGGTCGAGAAGCGGCTGCTGGTCTGGCGGCCGGCGGTGGGCGAGGGCAGGCCCTAGGCAGGCCCTCCGCGCTGGCCTATCTTTGCCGCCGAAATGGCCTGCTGAAAAGCCAATGCAAACAGGGAGGATATCCATGCCCGCCATCATCCAGCGGATCGCCGCGACGCTTGCCGCGCTGCTGCTCTCAAGCGGGCTGGCGCTCGCGCAATCGAAAGTCACGCTCGCCATCGGCGGCGCCTCGTGCCTGTGCTATCTGCCGACCATGCTCGCCAAAGCGCTCGGCGAATACGAGAAGGCCGGCGTCAATGTCGATCTGGTCGAGTTCAAGGGCGGTTCCGAAGCGCTCAAGGCGGTGATGGGCGGCAGCGCCGACGTGGTGTCCGGCTATTTCGACCACACCGTCAATCTCGCCGCCAAGGGGCAGAACCTGCAGTCCTTCGTGGTTTATGACCGCTATCCCGGCTTCGCGCTGGTGGTGTCGCCCAAGCACACCGCCGAAATCAACTCGATTAAGGATCTCGCCAACAAGAAGATCGGCGTCAGCGCGCCCGGCTCCTCCACCGACTTCTTCCTGAAATACATGCTGAGCAAGAACGGCGTCGATCCGAATTCGATCGGCGTTATCGGCGTCGGCCTGGGCGCCACCGCCATCGCGGCGATGGAGCAGGGCACCATCGACGCTGCCATCATGCTCGATCCGGCGGTCACCCTGCTGCAAGGCAGGAACAAGGATCTCAAGATTCTCAGCGACACGCGCTCGCAGAAGGACACGCTCGCCGTGTTCGGCGGCGAATATCCCGGCGGCGCGCTCTATACCAAAGCGGATTGGATCGCGAGCCACGAGAAGGAAGTGCAGGGCATGACCAACGCGATCGTGTCCACGCTGAAGTGGATTCATTCGCACTCGCCCGAGGAGATCGCCGCGAAAATGCCGCCCGAGCTGGTCGGCAAGGACGTGCCGCTCTATATCGCCGCGCTCAAGAACACGCTGCCGATGTATTCGCAGACCGGCCGCATGGACCCGAAGGGCGCCGAAGCGGTGTTGGCGGTGTTCTCGCAGTCCTCGCCCGACGTGGCCAAGGCCAAGATCGATCTGTCGAAGACCTACACCAACAAATATGTCGAAGCGGCCGGCAAGGGGATGTAGTAGTTTCCAGTCATTCCGGGGCGCCCGCCGTGGCCCGAAGGGCAGCGGCGGGCGAACCCGGAATCCATAATCACCATCATTTTGAGTTGACCTGGTCCTGCCATATTCTTAAGGGCTGGGGTTATGGATTCCGGCTCTCGCGCGTTTCACGCGCTCGGCCGGAATGACGGAAAAATGAACCTGCTCTCCATCCAGTCGCACGTCGCCTATGGCCATGTCGGCAATGCCGCCGCGGTGTTCCCGCTACAACGCCTGGGCGTCGAGGTGTGGCCGCTGCATACCGTGCAATTCTCCAACCACACCGGCTACGGCGACTGGCGCGGCCAGGTGTTCGACGCTTCGCTGATCCGCGAACTGGTGGCCGGCATCGCCCAGCGCGGCGTGCTTGGCACATGCGACGGCGTGCTGTCGGGCTATATGGGCGGGGCCGACATCGGCGCCGCCATCCTCGACGCGGTGGCGGCGGTCAAGCGCGCCAATCCGGGCGCGCGCTACTGTTGCGATCCGGTGATCGGCGACGTCGGCCGCGGCGTGTTCGTGCGCGACGGCATCCCGGAATTCATGCGCGCCCAGGCGGTGCCGGCCGCCGATGTTATCACGCCCAACCAGTTCGAGCTGGATTATTTATCCGGCCGCGCCAGCAAGACGCTTGCGCAGGCGCGCGACGCGGTCAAGGCGGTGCACGATCTGGGTCCGCGCGCGATCCTCGTCACCTCGCTGCACACGCAAGAGACGCCGGCGGATGCCATCGACCTGCTGGCCTCGGACGCCAGCGGTTGTTTCCGCCTGCGCACGCCGAAACTGCCGCTCGACGTGAACGGGGCGGGCGATGCCATCGCGGCATTGTTCTTTGCGCATTATCTGCGCAGCCACCGCATCGATGAGGCACTGTCGCGCGCCGCCTCCGCCATTTTCGCTGTGCTGGCCAGGACCGCGGACGCCGGCGCGCGCGAAATCCAGCTGGTGGCGGCGCAGGACGAGATCGTCAATCCGAGCCGCGTGTTCGAGGCGGAACGCGTATGAATAGTGCGCCCGCGCTGTATCGCGTCGACCGCCTGGAGCTCGCTTTCGCGCCGAAGCCGTGGGCCTTTGCCATCGAGCGGCGCGCCGAGATCGACGCCTATTTTGCAAGCCTGCAACGCGAAAAGCCGGCGCTGTGGAACGGCCGCGTTCTGCTGTTGCACAGCCAGGTGCTCAGCGACGGCGTGCTGCGCGGCGGCTATCTGGAAACCGACTATGCGAGCTTTGCCGCCTGGGGTCATTGGGGCCGGCCGCACGCCGGGGTGCATGACTGTTTCGGCGCGGCGGCGCTCGTGGGCGCCGACGGCGCGGTCTTGCTCGGCGTCATGGGCGCGCACACGCTCAATGCCGGCCAGATCTATTTTCCGTGCGGCACGCCCGACCCCGGCGACATTATCGACGGCAAGGTCGATCTCGAATTCAGCGTGCGGCGCGAGCTCAAGGAGGAAACCGGGCTCGACGCGGCGGAATTCACCGCCGAGACGGGCTGGACCATCGTCGTCGATGGCGCGCTCGTCGTGGCGATCAAGGTGTTGCGCTCGCCGTTGAGCGCCGAGGCACTGCGCGCGCGCATCCTCGAACGGCTGGCGCGCGAACGCCAGCCCGAACTGTGCGATATCCGCATCGTGCGCGGTCCCGGCGATTTCGATGCCATGATGCCGGGCTTCGTCACGACGTTCCTGGCGCAATGGTTCGCCGCCGGCTAATCTTGCGTCGGGAGAAGCGGCATGTCGCTCACCAGCATCGCCAAACGCTTTCGCATCGACCAGCCGGAGAAATTCCGGCTGGCGGCGCATGATCCCGCCGAATGCTACGGCCTGACCGTCGACAAGCGCGCAGCCAAGGCCATGCTGAGCGAAGGCATCGAGCGGCTGTCGGACTTGCAGGAACGGCTCTATGCCGACGGACGCTGGTCGGTGCTGATCGTGCTGCAGGCCATGGACGCCGCCGGCAAGGACAGCCTCATCAAGCACGTGATGAGCGGCCTCAATCCGCAAGGGGTCGAGGTGCATTCGTTCAAGCAGCCGAGCGAGGAGGAACTGGCGCACGATTTCCTCTGGCGCATCGGCCAGCGGCTGCCGGCCAACGGGCGCATCGGCATCTTCAACCGCTCGCAATACGAAGAAGTTCTGACCGTGCGCGTGCATTCCGAATTGCTGGAGCGCCAGAAGCTGCCGAAGGAGTGCGTCACGAAGGACATCTGGCAAAAGCGCTTCGACGATATCCGCGCCTTCGAGCGCCATCTCGCCCGCAACGGCACGCGGGTCCTGAAATTCTTCCTCAACGTATCGAGGGACGAGCAGCGCAAGCGCTTCCTCGACCGCATCGAGCAGCCAGCCAAGCGCTGGAAATTCTCCATGGGCGACGTCGCCGAGCGCAAGCTCTGGGACAAGTACATGGCCACCTATGAGGACATGATCCGGCAGACCAGCCGACCGGAGGCGCCCTGGTTTGTGGTGCCGGCCGACCACAAATGGTTCACGCGGCTGGTGGTGGCGGGCGCACTCGTGCGCGAACTGGCGGCGCTTGATCTCGAATTCCCCAAGGTCAAAGGCAAGGCGCTCAAGGAATTGAGGAAGGTCGAGCGGGCGCTGAAGACGGATACTTATCCTCCCCCTCCCAAACGGCCTTATATTCCTAGTCGCCCGATCCCGCGAGGGGACGCGAACCGGTTGCGCCGGCTTGTGGGGATCGGGTCGGCGCCCGCGCGCGTGCTGAGCAGAGCACGCACTCGGGCGGCGTCGGGCTCCGCCCGCCGGCACTAGGACCGGCTGCGAGGAGCTCGCTGACGGGTGGGGCCTAACGGCTCGCCCGAAAGCGCGGCCCGACGCCGCAAAGACGCCGCGACGGCGCGCCGAGAGGCGCCACACGGTCGCAAATGGCCGTGTGCCGGAAGACTGCGCGCTGATTGGCGCGCCGTCCCCCTCCCTTTTCGAAGGGAGGGAAAACTTGGAAAGCTCGGGCGCGCGCCGCGCCGCGAGAACGATGGAGCGTGACCGGATGGATGTAATGAGCGCGCGGACGACGAAAGACAGTAATGCTGACCTAACTGGCTGCCACGCTTGCATTGCGCCGGCCGCTTCCGCTAGAAGCTCGGCAACCGATGCGCGGTTAACGCGGACTTTACCTTGTTCCGCGACCTTAGCCGTCGAACACGAGGGTTGTGACAGGCGATGTCGACGCGGCAGACCATCTGCGCGATCGAGCGGGCGGCCGCCAAGGCCGATCCCGCGGCCACCCTCATTCTGGGCACGCTGCTTCTCCTTATCCGCCCCTGAGGGCCGGCTGGGCGTTTGCGCCTGGGCACTCGGGGGAGACGGACTGAAGACCAGCACCCCATAGAGCGCCGTCCTGGCGCATTCGACCAGAAGGAATAATCCGATGGCTTCCCAGACCCAGTCCGACAAGGACCGCGTCGTCATCTTCGATACGACCTTGCGCGACGGCGAGCAGTGTCCCGGCGCCACCATGACCCATGAAGAGAAGCTCGAAGTCGCCGAGTTGCTCGACACCATGGGCGTCGACATCATCGAGGCCGGCTTCCCGATCGCCTCGGAAGGCGACTTCGCCGCCGTCAACGAAATCGCCAAGCGCGCCAAGAACGCCGTGATCTGCGGGCTCTCGCGCGCCTCGCCGAAGGACATCGACCGCTGCGCCGAAGCGATCCGCCCGGCCAAGCGCAATCGCATCCACACTTTCCTGTCCACCTCGCCGGTGCACATGAAGTGGAAGCTGCAGAAGGAGCCGCACGAGGTCTACGAGATGGTGATCGCGCAGGTCACCCGCGCGCGCGGCCACACCGACGACGTGGAATGGTCGGCCGAGGACGGCACCCGCACCGAGCACGACTTCCTCTGCCGCTGCGTGGAGGCCGCGATCAAGGCCGGCGCCACCACCATCAACATCCCCGACACCGTCGGCTACACCACGCCCGACGAATATTTCGCGCTGTTTCACATGTTGCGCGAGCGCGTGCCCAATTTCGACAAAGCGCGTTTCTCCACCCATTGCCACAACGATCTCGGCATGGCGGTGGCCAATTCGCTCGCCGGCGTGAAAGCGGGCGCGCGCCAGATCGAATGCACCATCAACGGCATCGGCGAGCGCGCCGGCAATGCCGCGCTGGAAGAGATCGTCATGGCGATCGTGACGCGCAACGACGTGTTGCCCTACACCACCGGCGTCAACGCCACTTTGCTCACGCGTGCCTCGAAGCTGGTGGCGGCGGCGACTTCGTTCCCGGTGCAGTACAACAAGGCGATCGTCGGCCGCAACGCCTTCGCGCACGAGAGCGGCATCCATCAGGACGGCATGCTGAAGAATGCGCAGACCTACGAGATCATGACGCCGGAGAGCGTCGGCGTGAAACAGACCTCGCTGGTCATGGGCAAGCATTCCGGCCGGCACGCCTTCGTGCACAAGCTGGAGGAACTCGGCTATCAGTTGGCCGGCAACCAGCTCGAGGACGCCTTCGTGCGCTTCAAGGCGCTGGCCGACAAGAAGAAGCAGATCTACGACGAGGATATCGAGGCGCTGGTGGACGAGGAGATCGCCACCGCGCACGACCGCATCAAGATCATTTCCTTGACCGTGATCGCCGGCACCATGGGCCCGCAATCGGCCACGCTCACCCTCGACATCGAGGGCAAGCACATCACCACGCAATCGACCGGCAACGGTCCGGTCGACGCCATCTTTAACGCGATTCATGCGCTGGTGCCGTACCAGGCCAAGCTCGAGCTCTACCAGGTGCATGCGGTGACCGAGGGCACCGATGCGCAGGCCGAAGTGTCGGTGCGGCTGTCGGAGAACGGCCGTTCCTATACGGCCAAGGGCGCCGACCCCGACACGCTGGTGGCCTCGGCCAAGGCCTATCTCGGCGCGCTCAACAAGATCATGAGCAAGCGCAACCGGATGCCCGGAGTCGAGAACCGGATTCACTCCACCGACGTCGGCTGACGCGCAGACCGCGAGGATCGTAATGCCGCGCTTCGATTGAGGCGCGGCATTTTCCATTTCGATATTTGGTTCCGCATGGAACCCAAAAATCACATTTCGTCCGCAATTCGCACGCGCCAGCGGCGAAATTGGCTGCTACGCGGCCGTGCCTCAGCCACCCAAACCATCGGGGAACCTTCGGAATGAAGATCACTGTATGCGCGAGCATCTTCGCGCTCGCGACGGTCGGTTTGTTGCCGGCAACACCGGCAGCCTTCGCCAATGAATTCTCTTACGCGTCCACGCAGCGGGCGCAGACGGCGGCTTCGATCGATGTCGGCCGCATTCGCAGCACGCTGCGGCTGACCTCGCAGCAGGAGCCCCTGTGGACGCCGGTCGAAGCGGCGCTGCGCCACATCGCCCGGCAGCAGCAGGCCCACGCCGAGCCGGCCGGCTTCATCCGGCGGATCAGCAATCGAGTGGTCCAGATCGTGCTCACCAGCGCCGCCGTCGAACGGCTGGCGGTCGCTGCACGGCCATTGGTCGCGGTGCTCAACGATGAGCAGAAGCGGGCGGCCAGCGGGCTGGCTCAGGAAATGGGCTTAGGCGCGGTGGTCGTGGCGGCGCTGAAATAACCGGGCATTTCTCCGTCTTTTGCTCCTGACGTTAGACGCGCCCGCCAAGGGCGTGGCATTTGGCGTTTTTTACCTGTCGGTTTCCTTCGATATCGAGCAAAATAGCGCGTCATGACGCCGCGGCAATCCTTTGCCGGCGCGGGTCTGCGCCCATAATGGCAATGTTGGCTTGCCGGAAATTCGAATAAATGCGACTTTACTCAGCGGTTGACCTGCATCAATAACGGCCTCAACGCTACATGATTGAGGTCGTTCGAAAATCCGTGGAGGAGAACACCATGATGCGAAAAATACTACTCGCGGCGGCGGCTGCCGCCATTTTTGCAGCTCCTAGCGCCGCCATGGCGCAGGCGCCGATCATCCTGAAGTTCAGCCACGTCGTGGCGCCCAGCACGCCGAAGGGCAAGGCTTCCGAGAAGTTCAAGGAACTCGGCGAGAAATACACCAACGGCAAGGTGAAGATCGAAGTCTATCACAACTCTTCGCTCTACAAGGACAAGGAAGAGCTCGAGGCGCTGCAACTCGGCGCCGTGCAGATGCTGGCGCCGTCGAACTCCAAGTTCGGCCCGATCGGTATCAAAGATTACGAAGTGTTCGATCTGCCCTACATCGTTCCCAACAAAGCCGCGCTACGCAAAGTCACCGACGGTCCGATTGGCCAGCGGATGCTCAAGCTGCCGGAATCGAAGGGCATGGTCGGCCTTGCCTTTTGGGATAACGGCTTCAAGCAGATGAGCGCCAACAAGCCGCTCAATGTGCCGGAAGACTACAAGGGACTGAAATTCCGCATCCAGTCATCGAAAGTCCTGGAGGCGCAGTTCCGCGAGCTGGGCGCAATCCCGCAGGTGATGGCGTTCTCCGAAGTCTATCAGGCGCTGCAGACCGGCGTCGTCGACGGGCAGGAAAACACGCCGTCCAACATGTACACCATGAAATTCGACCAAGTGCAGAAGTACACGACGCTGACCAACCACGGTTATATCGGTTACGTCGTGGTGGCGAACAAGAAGTTCTGGGACGGGCTGCCCGCCGACATCCGCGACCAGCTGACCAAGGCCATGAAAGAGGCCACGGCCTACGGAAACGGCATCTCGGAGACGGAAAACTCCGAATCACTCGAAGAGATGAAAAAGGCCGGCAAGACCCAGATCATCGTTCCGACGGCGGCGCAAAACGCCGCGATGCGTAAGGCCATGGAGCCGGTCTACGCCGACGTTGCAGCGCGCGTCGGAAAGAAACTGATCGACGAAGTGCTCAAGGAAACGCAGGGCGTCACTCACTAAAACAAACACAAGCGAGCTCTTGCACGTTTGAGCGCAAGAGCTCGCAACTGCCCTGGGGGCTTCGCGGTCACGCTGTAAGTGACCGCGAAGGAGGGGCATCGCGCGAAACCGGCAAGGCACGATCTGATTGCCGGCTGAAGTATCAGGGGGGACTATGTTGTTACGTATCCTCGACCGCCTCGAGGAGATTTTGATCGGGACGCTGCTGGCGGCAGCGACGCTTTTGGTTTTCGTGGCCGTCGTTCACCGCTACGGCACCGGCATTCCCTTGTTCTACCCATTTCTGATCGGGTTCCACATTTCCTGGGCGCAGGAATTGAGCATCTACATGATCATATGGGTGGCGAAATTCGGCGCGGCTTACGGCGTGCGCACCGGCATTCATGTCGGCGTCGACGTGCTGGTCAATCAGCTCACCCCGACATACCGCCGGCCGGTGGTGCTGTTCAGCCTGTTCTGTGGCGCGCTGTTTACCGGCGTGGTCGGCACCATGGGCGCCAGCTTCGTCATTGGGCTTTACCCGACCGACCAGACCTCGCCCGACTTGGAAATCCCGAGCTGGATCGTCTATCTGTGCATCCCGCTCGGCTCCTATCTCATGTGCTTCCGCTTCCTGCAGGTGGCCTGGGCGTTTTTCTGGACCGGCGAGTTGCCGCATCACGATCCCGGCCACGTCGAGGGCGTCGATAAGGACGCGGTCGCCAAGGAACTCGCCTGATGAGCACCGCTTTCATTTTCGGCCTGCTGATCGCGCTGATGCTGACCGGCATGCCGGTTTCGATCGCGCTCGGGCTCACCGTGCTCACCTTCATGTACACGATGACGCAGGTGCCGATCGAAGCGGTCGCGCTGAAATTATTCTCCGGGATCGACAGCTTCGAGATCATGGCGATTCCGTTCTTCATCCTGGCCGGCAATTTCCTCACCCATGGCGGCGTCGCCCGCCGCATGATCAGATTCGCCACCAGCTTGATCGGCCACTGGCACGGCGGCCTCGGGCTGGCCGGCGTCATGGCCTGCGCGCTGTTCGCGGCGGTGTCCGGCTCCTCGCCGGCGACCGTGGTCGCCATTGGCGCGATCATCATGCCGGCCATGGTGAAGCAGGGCTTTCCCAAGCGCTTTGGCGCCGGCGTCATCACCACCTCGGGCGCGCTCGGCATTCTGATCCCGCCTTCGATCGTGATGGTCATATTCGCGGTCGCGACCGGCGGCAGCGTGGCATTCGGTCCGGACGGCCAGCGCGTTCTGTCCGCCTCGGTCGGCCAGTTGTTCATGGCCGGCGTTATCCCCGGGATCATGCTGGCCACCATGCTGGGCGGCACCACGTTCTATCGCGCATGGAAGAACAACTATCCGCGCATGCCGAAAGCGACCTGGGTCGAGAGCGCGCAGGCGTTCCGCGAATCCGTGTGGGGGCTGTTGCTCGTCTTCATCGTGATGGGCGGCATCTATGCCGGTATCTTTACGCCGACGGAAGCGGCGGCGATGAGCGCGGTCTATGCCTTCTTCATCGCGGTTTTCGTCTACAAGGACATGAAGCTTGCGGACGTCCCGCGCGTGCTGCTCGGCTCCGCCAGCATGAGCGCCATGATCCTCTACATCATCACCAACGCGGTGCTGTTCTCGTTCCTGATGACCAGCGAGCAGATTCCGCAGGCGATCACCGCTTGGGTCACCGGCGCCGGCATCGGCTGGGTCGAGTTCCTGCTGTTCGTGAACATTCTGCTCTTGGTCGCCGGCAATGTGATGGAGCCGACCTCGATCGTACTGATCACCGCGCCGATCCTGTTTCCGGTCGCGGTCGGGCTCGGCATCCACCCGATCCATCTCGGCATCCTGATGACCGTCAACATGGAGATCGGCATGTGCCACCCGCCGGTCGGGCTCAATCTTTACGTCGCGTCCGGCATCGCCAAGATGGGCATCACCGAGCTCACCATCGCGGTCTGGCCGTGGCTGCTCACCATGTTGGTGTTCCTGGTCGTGGTGACCTATATCCCCGAACTGTCGCTCTGGCTGCCGCGCGTTCTCGGCATGTTGTAAGCGAAGCTTTTCATGGATGAACAAACGTCAATCAAGATTGCGTTGAATTAATCTCTGTCCAAACTTTAACTTGATAAGGCAAGGCCGCGTTCTTCTATTGGTGGCAACGGAAACACCTTTGGAGGTTCACGACCATGTGGAAGACTGTTCTCGCCGGCACGGCCGCGTTGGCGATCGCCGGCAGTTCGCTGGTCTATGCGCAGCAGGGTCCGGGTGGACCCGACCGCATGCGGGGCTGGCACCCGAGCGCGGAAGATATCAGCGCGTTCGGTGACGCTCGCATCGCGGCTTTACACGCCGGGCTCAAGCTGACGGCCGAGCAGGAGAAGAACTGGCCGGCGGTGGAAAGCGCGCTGCGCGATCTTGCCAAGCAGCGTTCCGAGCGCTTCGCCGCGCGCGCCAGCGCCGACCAGCCGAAGGATGCGGTCGAGCGCCTTACGCTACGCGCCGACGCGATGACGCAGCGCGGCGCCGCGCTGAAGAAACTCGCCGAGGCGGCCGGCCCGCTCTACAAGAGCCTGGACGAGGGACAGAAGCACCGCTTCGTCATGCTCGCCCGGCTCAACGACCGGCAATCGATGAACGAGCGCGGCCGGCACGGTCATCGTGGGATGGGCGGCTGGATGCATCGCGGCCCCGGCGGGCCCGAGCGCGGCCCGCAGCCCCAGTAAGCCTCGCTCCGAGGTGCAGGCGGCGGCCGGCGGTGGTCTCCCTGACGCCGTGGACAGCCGCCTAGGAAGCCGCCGGGTTCGCCCGGCGGCTTTTCCATGATGGGGCGACGGCTTGGACGCAGTTTGGATAGCAGGCGCGGCTGGACAGTGCGGGGTCGCTTTGCTAGATGACGCGCGCTTGGCGGGCGTGCCCGCTAGAGGCAATCCGGGCGCATAGCTCAGTTGGTAGAGCAGCTGACTCTTAATCAGCGGGTCCCAGGTTCGAGCCCTGGTGCGCCCACCATTAACCTCTTGAAAATTATAAATAATCTAGAATCCGGCTGGGAAACTGCGGCCGAGCGCGATGTTTTTGGGAAGCTATTGGGAACCGCAGGATAATTTCGGCTCCGCCGTAGCTCAACCGCCTGTTAGCCGAGTGGTGGGGAAGGGCGGCCCCAACGGGCGCCGCCCTTCCCGGCGGCGGTCTAGCCGGCGGGCAGGGTGGCCAGCGCTGGATCGATCGCCCGGATGACCAGTTGGGCATCAGGCGAGCGTGGGATGGCGTCGAGCTTCACGCTATAGCCCTTGCCGTCGCAGTGAGGCCAGGCGGCGCCGATTTCAAGCCAGGTGCCTTTCTCCCGGCCTTCCTTCTTGATGATGACCGCGTAAACGCGATGCGTCGGGCGGTTGCTGTTGGTTTCGGTCGTCACAATTAGTCCTTTCGGTACTGAGCCCGCCACGATGGCGACCTCGATGCGCGTTCACTGGCCGAGGCGCCTAAGCGGGGCTGTCACAAGCTGGCCCGCCGGCCACCCAGAAAGGGCGTGGAGCTGCACAAGCCGCAGGCGCGGAAGCGAACGGCTTTGATCAGCAACGCGCGCTTTGGCAGAACAGGAGCATTCTAAGGGCCCGTTAGGGAACAATCGCTCTATCTTACGATGAGTTTGGCGCGATGGTGTAGTTCCAATCGCCATGGAATTCGTGGCGCGCGATGTTGATGGCCGCCATTTCGGCGTCGGAGACTTTGACGCCCTTTGGATAG
>JACPOA010000076.1 GCA_016185205.1 Hyphomicrobiales bacterium
CGGCGCAAGAATTCCTCGGCCGACAGCGTCAGCAGTTTTTCTTTCCGTGAATCCGCGTAGTCGTGGTAGCGGAAGGTCACCCGCCCCTCGGCCAGCTTCACCAACCGATGGTTGCTGATGGCCACGCGGTGCGTGTAACGCGCCAGGTACTTCAGCACCTGCTCCGGCCCGCCAAACGGCGGCTTGGCGTACACCACCCAATCCTTGGCGTACAACGGGCCCAGGTCCGGCAACGTCACCTTGCCCTGGGCGGCGAGCGCGCGCAGGCCCGCCAAGAACTTGCCGCGATAGACTCGGCTCAACACCCGCACCGGCAGGAAGAACCCCGGACGGCACGACACCCAGCGCGGCGACGTCTCGATCTCGCCACGCGCGTTGCACGACAGACCACCCCCGGTCACCACGCAATGCACGTGCGGATGATGGTGCAGATTCTGACCCCACGTGTGCAGCACCATCAACACGCCGATCTGGGCGCCCAGACGCTGCGGGTTCGCTGCCACCTCGCGCAGCGTTGCCGATGCTGACTGCATCAGCAGGTTGTACATTGCCGATGCATTCGACAACGCCAACTCGGCCAGCTCCGCAGGCAGCGTGAACACCACGTGGTGATATTCCACCGGCAGCAGATACGCCGACTCACGCTCCAACCAGCGCGCGCGCGACAACGCCTGACACTTCGGACAGTGACGATTGCGACACGAGTTATACGCCGGCCGTTCGTGCCCGCAGTCCAGGCAACGCTCCACGTGACCGCCCAGCGCCGCCGTTCGGCACAACCCCAGATCACGCAACGCCTTCTTCTGCGTCACGCTCAGATGACTGCCGTATTTTTGCAAGAACGCCTCGCCATGGCTCCGGATCACGTCCGCCACCTCCAACAGCGGACGCGCGGCCATGACGGCTTCACTCATCGTGCACCGCCTTCGCTTCCAGCGGCAACGCCAGCAGGTCCGGCAACTTCGCCATCTGACGACGACTCAAATGCAGATACCGCGCCGTCGTCGACAGGTCGCTGTGGCCCAACAGCTTCTGCAGCGTCACCACGTCCACGCCCGCTTCCAACAGGTGCGTCGCGTAGCTGTGCCGCAACGTGTGCATCGACGCCGACTTCTTCAGCCCCGATCGCAACACGATCTGCTTCACCAGCCGTTGCACACTCCCGGCATGCATCGGCCGCGGTTGCCACCCAGCATGCAGCCGACGACGAAACGACGCACCGGCCATCCCAGGAAATAGCCACGGCTGCGTCCGATGCGTGCTCCACCACTGCCGCAACTCCGTCAGCAAGCGCGGCGACAACGGCACCTGACGATCCTTCGCGCCCTTCCCCTGACGCACGTTCACCACCATCCGCGCGCTGTCGATGTCCGTCACTTGCAAATGCAGCAACTCGCTGATCCGCAACCCACACGCATACGCCGTCGTCAGCAGCATCCGCTCACGCCCCGGCTGCGCCGTCGCCAA
>JACPOA010000079.1 GCA_016185205.1 Hyphomicrobiales bacterium
CGCACGGCTCAAGGCGATGGGCCGGCTTGGGCGCGTCCTGCAGATCCTGGCAGGCGGCCTCATGGTGCTTATGGGAATCGCGATGATCACCGGCCAGCTCACGGTCATCGCTTATTGGCTGCTCGATGTCTTTCCGATACTCGCTAACATCGGCTAGCCGACAGTCGGAGGGCTCGGTACGGGTGTTGCGTTGTGGCGCGGTCCGAGTAGGACGCGGTCAAATTGCGCTTCTCGCTGGCGGCCGAACGCGAGTCGCCGCCTTTCAGTGGCGCGGGGGTGACGGCAATGTCCACACTGGTGGCGAGCAGCGATCTCGATTGGGGGTGGATCGGATTTGTCGGCTTATGGCTGCTGATCCCACTTCTCTTCTTCATTGCATCCCTGCTTTTCTTCCAGCGCTGGCTCGGGTGTCGCCACAAGTGAGCGCGGAAAGTGTGAGCCTGGATTGAAACATGGCCGTTCGCAGTCGGCCCTTCATGCAACGAGGATGGTCGATGAAAACTGGATGGTGCGCGACGGCGTGCCGGGTTGTGACGCGCAGTCAAACTCGGCTCCAGCATGTTTGCCAGCCCCGCACTAGCAGTTTGCTGAAGAACCTATGAACTTGAAGTTTGCGGGGTCGATTTGAGGTTTTGCGGGGGGCTGGCGGCTTTGTCGGCGGCTGAGGGCGAAGTTCAGGCAGAGTCCGACTGTCAGGGGGCGATGAGCTTTGGGATGCGGATGAGATTGTAGGCGATGAGATTGAGCATGAAGTCGCCGGCGACGGCTTTGATGCCGCGGTGCTTGGTCTTGCGCATGGTGCCGTGTTGCTTGCCCCAGCCGAAGATGCACTCGACCATGGCGCGGCACGACTGGGAGATACGGTAACCGACGTGTCGGGTAGTGCGCTTGTCGATGGCGCTGGTGCGGCGGCGCCCAGTCTTGGTCAAGGCGTCGTTTTGCGCGACGTGCGGCGTGACGTTCATCTGTCGCAGGGCAGTCACGTGATCGCGGCTATCATAGGCCTTGTCCTCGCCGACCGTGATGCGACGGCCTCGTCGTCTCGCCTTGCGTCTGAGCATCGCCTCCGAAGCGCGTCGTTCGGCGGTGCCGTTGGCTTGGCTGACCATACCAGCGATCGCCAGGCCATTGCGGTTCTCCATGACCGCGTGACCCATGTAGCTCAACCTGGCCTCGCGGCCGGCCGCCTTGCGGTAGAGTTTGGCGTCGGGATCGCTGGTCGAGGCATGGCTGTCGTTCTTGCGTTTCTGGCCATGGAAGTTGGAGCCGTCGTCGTCCTTGTCGGCATCCTTGGGCTTGAAGCTCTTGTGCGAGGCCCACGCCTCGATCAGCGTGCCGTCGACCGAGAAGTGCTCGTCCGACAGCAGCGCTTGACCTCGGGTTGTTGCAGCAGCTTGGCCATGAACTTGTCGAACACCTCGCCCTGCTGCAGGCGCTCACGGTTCTTGGTGAAGGACGTCGCATCCCACACCCGATCGTCAGGCGACAGTCCGACGAACCAGCGGAACAGCAGGTTATAGTCGAGCTGCTCCATCAGCAGCCGCTCCGATCGGATGCCGTAGAGCACTTGCAGCAGCAGGGCGCTCAACAGCTGCTCCGGCGGGATCGAGGGCCGGCCCTCGTGCGAATAAAGCCGGCTGAAGCTGCCGCTTAGATCCTTCAAGACCGCCCGCACCAGCGTCCTCACCTGGCGCAGCGGATGGTCCGCTGGAATGCGGCTCTCGGGGTCGACGTAGGAAAACAGTCCACCCTGATCTCGGAACTCACCGCGCATCGACATGCTCCACAGCAAAAATTACGCTATGGAATCAGCAATCCTGAAAAACGGCCAGGTTTTTCAGCAGACTGCTAGACCAATCGAACGATGAGTCACAAATCAGGCACTGCGCGCCGCATCGGCCCGCATCGTTTCACCGAAAAGCAAGGCCACTATCTGGCCTTCATCTGCGTCTACACGCGCATGTTCGGTCAGGCCCCGGCCGAAGCCGACATGCAGCGGCATTTTCGCGTCACTCCGCCTTCGGTTCATCAGATGGTCCTCGGCCTCGAACGCGACGGCTTCATCCGCAGACAGCCCGGCGTCGCTCGAAGCATCGATATCCTCGTCCCGCCTCAAGACCTGCCAATCCTCGATTGGCTCAACCTCAACCCGTCAAAACCTCTGTGACGAGGTACCAGGATTTCCTGCCTGGACGTGCGGGGCATGTCGGGGTGACCGCCAAGGACAATCGGCGGTTCGTCGATGCCGTGATTTACCACTATCGCGCGGGCATCCCATGGCGCGACCTGCCGGAGCGATTCGGCGATTGGAAGGCGGTTCACACGCGCTTCAGCAGATGGGCCGAGAGCGGTGTGTGGCGCAGGACGTTCGAGCTTCTGGCGACCGACCCGGACAACGAATACGCCATGATCGACAGCACTATCGTGCGTGCTCATCAGCATAGTGCCGGCGCCCAAAAAAAGACCACGAACATCAAGCGATTGGGCGCAGCAAAGGCGGATTGAGCACCAAGATCCATACCTTGGTCGACGCTCTCGGCAATCCACTCGGCTTCTTCCTGACCCCAGGCCAAGCCCATGACCTGCAAGGGGCAGACGCGCTGTTGTCTCACATGAAAGCCGATGCTCTGCTCGCCGACAAAGCCTTCGATGCCGACCAGCGCGTCATCGAACCTCTGCGGAAAGCGGGCAAGACCTGTGTCATTCCGCCCAAGAGCAACCGAAAAAACCCCCGCCCTTATGACAAAGACATGTACAAGGCCCGCCATCTCATCGAAAACTTCTACTGCAGGGCTCAAGCAATTCCGTGCCATCGCCACCCGATACGACAAGACCTCCAGGAATTTCCTTGCCGCAAGCCTGCTACGAGCGATTCGCTGAGGTGTCGCCCTTGCCAATAAGTTGGCCAGAATTGTCTGGGCCGTGCTGGCGCGCGGCAGGACGTTTGCTGTGAATCCCGTCGCGGTATGACAACTTTCTAGCGGTCGGAGCGCGATCGAGCGGCAAAGAATCTGCGAGTGGTGCGCGAATAGATGGCCCAACAGTCGATCGACGTTCGGTAGACCTGTCGTCAGGCAATGGCCCTTTTGAGGCCGCGTATCTTAGCAGGACCCGAGCGTGCGGATCTCCATCTTGGCAGGACATTTGATGTCGAGGCCGAATACGTTGACGCAGACTATAATGTCCATCGAGCAAATCGCTTGCAGCGGGGCAGGCCATACGTTGCCTGTGGCCGACGCCCTCGTGGTGTCTTCGGACCACGCCCGATTGCCTGTGATGATGCTCCGTCACTCCGATGGAAAAATGCGCTGCGCCGGTTCGAGCGCTGCACGACCGCAGCCAATCCACCCCGTCGCTGAGCGCGGAGGACTGCACGGCGCACCGGGACTCTCGGCTGTCGGGGAACGGCGCATGACCGCGAAGAGAAGA
>JACPOA010000056.1 GCA_016185205.1 Hyphomicrobiales bacterium
GCGCGAATATAGCCATGAAGCCTGCGCGGGCAAGCCTGCCGCAAAGGCGCTATAATGGCCTGGAAGATACCTGGACCATGGCCTCTGCCCTAGATCGTCTCACCTATGCCGCGCGCCAGACCGCGCGTGTCGCCTGGTATGCCGGCCACTACGCCGCCGGCCGGCGGCTCCTGAAGCCGATGCCCAAGCCCGACTTCCCGGTCGGGCCGACGCCCTCGCGCGACGAGCTGACGAAGGACATGCGCGCCGTCTTCGAGCGCGAATGGCAGGACATCAAGGCCGGCCTCTTCCCGACGCCGCGCCCCTTGTCCTTCGATCCCGGCGAATTTCTGCGCCGCAGCGTTCTTTATTTCCGCGACCTGCCGCAGGTCGACGCGCGCCGCCATGGCCAGAGCGAGGAGCTGCCGCCCGGCGAACAGGGCGATGGGCTGCCCGACTACTACCGCCAGAACTTCCACTTCCAGAGCGACGGCTGGCTAAGCGACCATTCGGCCGCGATCTACGACACGCAGGTCGAGGTGCTGTTCACCGGCGCTGCCGACGTCATGCGCCGCCGTGCACTCAAGCCCATCGCGGAGTGGATGACCGGCCGCAACCAACGCCATCTCGCGGGCCTCGACGTCGGCTGCGGCACCGGACGCCTGCTTGCCTTCCTGCACGACGCCTGGCCCGGCATGAAGTTCACCGGTCTCGATCTCAGCCCGCCCTATCTCACCGAAGCGCGCCGCCTGATCGGCCGGACCGCGCGCGTAAAGCTGATCGAGGGCGCGGCCGAGAAGCTGCCGTTCGACGATGCGAGCCTCGATCTCGTGGTGTCGTCGTTCCTGCTGCATGAGCTGCCCGAGACGATCCGCCGGCAGGCGCTGGCCGAGATGGCGCGCGTGGTGAAGCCGGATGGGCTGGTGGTCATCGTCGATTCGATCCAGAAGGGCGACCAGCCGTCCTGGGACGGCCTGCTCGATCTCTTCCCGCACTATTTCCACGAGCCGTACTACGCCGAGTACGCCAACGGCAGCGTCGCTGCGTGGGCCGAAGCGGCGGGACTGAAACCCGCCGCCAGCGAACGCGCCTTCCTGTCGAAAATCTCGGCGTTCACGCGCCAGGGCTGAGCGATGTCCACCGTCCTGCCTCCCCTCTCGCTCGACGAAGTCAGCCGAGCCGCCGAGAACCCGTTCACGGCGGTCAACACGCTGCTCGGCGACTTCAATACCGGGCATGTCGGGCCGACCAAGCACGTGCCCCTGTGGCTGCTGGCGCGCGACGCCGACGGCAAGGTGCAGGCCGGCCTGCTGGGACAGACCTACTGGTCGTGATGCTCGATCGATGTTTTAGCGGTCGCCGAGCCCTACCGCCGCCAGGGCATCGGCTCACGCCTGCTCATGAAGGCCGAGGCGATCGCGCGGGAACGCGGCTGCGTCGGCATTCGTCTCGACACGATGAGCTTTCAGGCGCCGGACTTTTACAGCCGCCACGGCTACACCGAATTCGGCCGAATCGACGATTGTCCGCCGGGCCACACGCGGCACTGGTTCATGAAGCGATTCTGAGCCAGCCGGTCGCGGCCAAACGCCGGCCTTGGAGCAAAGCAATCGGACTGAAGATCGGGCGCGTTCGCCTGGTTGCTACGGGGCAACGACCGGCGGCTTGACACTCAAGCGCGCGGCCAGGCGGCGCAAATCGACATCGAATGTGACAAAGCTGTCGACGTGGCCGCTGGAAGCGAGATGGAGCGCGTCGGCGAAGTCCATGCCTTGCCTGAACCAAGCAACCGCGCGCATGACCGACGGCTGATCCTCTACCTGCACATTTGCAGTTTCCAGCATCCGATCGATCGCCGCCGCGATTGCTGCCGTAGGCTTGCGATAGACGCTGCGCATGACCCACTCGAACTCAAGCATCACTGTCTTGGGAAGAAAGACAGAATCGGCGGCCAATGTGCTTTGAGCAATGTCAGCCTGCTCCGAATCGTCTTCGGCGAAAATGCGCACGATGAGGTTAGTATCGACCGCGCGCATGGCGCCGCCTG
Organism: Hyphomicrobiales bacterium; assembly: GCA_016185205.1. Classification (GTDB taxonomy): domain Bacteria; phylum Pseudomonadota; class Alphaproteobacteria; order Rhizobiales; family Xanthobacteraceae; genus Pseudolabrys. Next base: position 2,027 of record JACPOA010000056.1, read on the forward strand.
ACTTCTTCTTCAATGGCAGCGTTCATCTCTTCGATCGTGTGGGGCGGCCCTTTGTACTTCAGCATCCCGCGCCAATCTGAGACGGTAAACTTCTTCTTCTTCTCAAGGGGCTTGAGCAACAGGCCTTCCGGCCGTTCTTCCACGGTCAACTTGGTGCCTGCCTTCCAGCGCCGCTTTTCGCGCAACGCCTTCGGCAACACGACCTGTCCTTTGGATGAAATCGTCGTCTCAGCCATGACGCGATCTTACCGGTAAGACCGCGGAGCGTCAAACGCCGGCCTTGGCCTCGATGTCGCGCACACGCTCGCCGCGCTTGCGCGCGCTCGCGCTCTTGAGCTGGCCGCAGGCGGCGAAGATGTCGCGTCCGCGCGGCGTGCGGATGGGTGCGCTCAGGCCACCGTCGTTCACGATCTCGGCGAAACGGTGCATGCGGTTGTTCGAGCTGCACTCGTAGGGCGCGCCGGGCCAGGGGTTGAACGGGATCAGGTTCACCTTGGCATGGATGGGTTTCAGCAGCCTCACCAGTTCACGCGCATCGGCGTCGCTGTCGTTGACGCCCTTCAGCATGGCGTACTCGAAGGTGATGCGGCGGCTGTTCCTAGCGCCGGGATAGGCGGCGCACGCCTTCAGGAGCTCGGCGATCGGCCATTTGCGGTTGATCGGCACCAGCGTGTCGCGCACCGCGTCGCTCACCGCATGCAGGGAGACCGCGAGGTTGACGTCCAGGACGTCGCCGACCTTGGGGATCATGGGCACGACGCCCGAGGTCGAGAGCGTGATGCGGCGGCGCGACAGCGCGATGCCCTGCTCGTCCATGACGATCCTGAGCGCCGTCGCC
>JACPOA010000057.1 GCA_016185205.1 Hyphomicrobiales bacterium
CGCGCAAGACCATGCCCGGCCTGCGCGCCCTGCAGAAATACGCCGTGCGCGCCGGCGGCGGCATCAACCACCGCTTTGGGCTCGACGATGCCGTGCTGATCAAGGACAACCACGTCGCCGCGGCCGGCGGCGTCGGTGCGGCGATCCGCGCCGCGCGCGCAGGTGTCGGTCACCTGGTCAAGATCGAGGTCGAGATCGATCGGCTGGACCAGCTCGACGAGGCGCTTGCCGAGAAGGCCGACGCCGTGCTGCTCGACAACATGGGGCCCGAGACGCTGGCCGAGGCGGTGCGCCGCATCGGCGGCCGCGCCATCGCCGAGGCATCGGGCCGCATCACGCCGTCGACGGCGCCCGCCATCGCGGCCGCCGGCGTCGACCTGATCTCGGCGGGCTGGCTGACGCACAGCGCCCAGGTGCTCGATATCGGGCTCGACTGGCGGCATGCTTCGACCGGAGCCGAAAGATCGGCGGCGTAAAGAGGTCTATCTTCTCTCCACATGGAGGAGGCAGCCATGATCGCCGTCATCTTCGAAGTATCGCCGGCCGACGGCCGCAAGCAGACCTATCTCGACATCGCCGCCAGGCTGAAGTCCGAGCTGGAGCAGATCGACGGGTTCTTGAGCATCGAGCGCTTCCAGAGCCTGACGGACGAGACCAAGCTCCTGTCGCTGTCCTTCTGGCGCGACGAGGCCGCAGTTGCGGCGTGGCGCAACGTCGAGCACCACCGCGAAGCGCAAAAGCGCGGCCGCGCGGGCGTGTTCCGTGACTATCGTCTGCGCATCGCGAGCGTAGTGCGCGACTACGGCATGACGGAGCGCGCCGAGGCGCCGGCCGATTCACGCGCCACCAACGGCTAGGCGCGACATAGTTATCGGGCAATACTTGATAGATGCCGATATTCGGCCGATGCTATTGGCGAAGTGAGGAGCCAGATCATGAGCGCTGCCGCATCGACGATTCTCACCCAGGCCATGAAGATCGAGAAGGTCAAGGAGCACATCGGCGCCATCGTCACGGGCATCGACCTTGCGCGTCCCACCGACGGCGCGACTCGGAAGGAGCTTTACGATGCTGTCGTCGAAAACGTGGTCCTTGTGATTCGCGGGCAAGAGCATCTCACGCCGGGTCAGTTGCAAGCCGCTGGAGAAATGTTCGGCGAGCTGATGGAGGACCAGAACCGCCGCTATCTGGTTGACGGCTTTCCGTTGATCAGTGTGCTCGACAACCGGCACCTGGACAGCAAGGGCCAGCCGGCAAAAGTCGGCGGCAATGCCACCTGGCACACCGACCACACCAACCAGGAGTTCCCGCCCAAGTTCACCATGCTGTATGCGGTGGCCGTGCCGGACAGGGGCGGCGGGACATCGGTTTGCAACGCGCGCGCCGCGTACGAAGCGCTTCCCGACGACGTGAAATTGAAGATCGTCGACGCGAAGACCGAGAATACGCTGATCAGCAGCGCCCGGATGAAGACAGCCAATCCGGATATCGTGAAGGCCCAGCTCGAGTCGACGAAACCGCCGACGGTACATCCCCTGGTCCGCACCCATCCGGAGACCGGCACCAAGGCGGCGTGGTTTCACAAGGCCAAGACCGAGACGGTGACCGGCCTGTCGCCCGAAGAAACCCAGGATTTTCTGCAGGACTTGACCGACAGGCTCGCGCAGCCACAATTTTGCTATACGCACGAGTACAGGAAGGGCGATCTGCTGATCATCGACGACCGCGCCTCATTGCACAAAGCCGGCTTCGATTACGATCACAGCCAGCATCGCCGCCTGTATCGGATGCTGGTGCGTGGCGACCGTCCCTACTGATTGACGAGGACAACATGGC
>JACPOA010000058.1 GCA_016185205.1 Hyphomicrobiales bacterium
CTTGACCTTGAGCACCAGGTCGGCGGTCTTGCCGACGTCGTCGCCGACCGTGGCGCCGGCGGCCTCGTAGTCGGCGTCGGATATCCCCGACGCCACCCCCGCCCCGCGCGCCACCACGACCTCGGCGCCCAAAGCCTTGAATTTCTTCACCGTCTCCGGCGTCGCCGCAACACGCGGTTCACCAGCGTCGGATTCACGCGCAACGGCAATAAGCATTCGCTTCTCCCACCTTTCGCTTTTTCACTTGCGCATGATCTTTTCCGAAAACCGGTTCCCATCCACGGATCAAGTCCGAGGACAAGCTTTTCGGGATCATGCGTCAGTGGGGCGAAAGCCCAGTGAACGCAAAGATCAGGAAACAGAGCACGAAGGCCACGATGCTCGAGGTCTTCGAGCCGCTGAACATGCCCGGCACCAAGCCGATAAACGCGAGGATGAAGATCGGCAGCGCCGTGAACCAATGCCCCATCACGCCACCGACGGTCAGGCCGAACAGCAGATTGAGCACAAAGAGGACGCCAACGACGGTGAAATGCACGAATTGCTCGTACCCGCTCTCGTGCGCCGGATAGTCGTTTCCAGGCGCGGTAGCGTATTCGACGGTGCCGTGGTCGGCCATGAGATGTCTCCAGGGATCGCAATGGTGGGAGGCAGTCAGGTAGCGCAAATGAGTGCCCAGAGCAACGGTTGCGGCCCTAAGAGGGGGGTGAGTTCGTAGCGAAACAGGCGCCTCACATATCATTCCGCGCCGGCATGATTTTGATACGGATCAAGTCGGGGACGGACTTGTTGGCAATCGCGCGCTACGACTTAAGTCCGGCCTCGGTCAGCACGGCGGCTTGCCGCGCGGCCACGCCTTCGATCGAGAAATTCGCGATCGCCTCATTGAACAATTGATAAAAATTAAGCTCCGCCGCCAGATGCAGGAACACCGCGCCCAGCCCGATGGCGGCGCGGTCCATGAACACGAATTCGCGCGGCACCATGACCGGGCCCTTGGCCTTGAGCAGCTGGTGCACCCGGAAGGCTTCCTTGCGGCCGTATTCCGAGGGCTTGACGCCGTCGGCGATGGTGCGCACGCGCTGGTCGAGCAGCGGGCCATAGATGAAACGGGCCCAGATATTGAGCGCGTCGATCAGATCGCGATTGAGCCGCTTGAAGCCCCAGGTCTCGTAGGCGTGCACCACCAGATCGTCATCGCCGTGCAGAAATCCGCGATAGAGGTCGACCACGCCGCCGACGAAGCTGGGCGGGAAAATGCGGATACAGCCATAGTCGAGCAGATTGATGCCGGCCGGCCTGTCTTTCGCATCGTCGAACACCGTGTAATTGCCGAGATGCGGGTCGCCGTGAATGACGCCGAAGCGGCTGAACGGGAACCACCAGGCGGCGAACATGGCGGTGGCGATGCGGTTGCGATGCTCGAGCGTATCGTCCTTGTGCGCCAGCAGCTTGCGGCCGGTGAGCCAATCCATGCTGAGCAGCCGGCCGGTCGACAGTTCCGGCCAGACATTCGGCACGCGGATGACGTCATGGTCCTTGAGCATGGCGCGGTAGAGAGCAATGTGCTTGGCCTCGCGCTCATAGTCGAGCTCCTCGCGCAAGCGCGCAGCGATCTCCACGGCGATCTCGGTGGTGTCGAGCGCCGGATCGAAGCGCTTGCGGATCGAGAACAGCAATTGCAATTGACTGAGGTCGGCTTCGACCGCCGACTGCATGTCTGGATATTGCAGCTTGCAGGCCAGCTCCGCGCCGTCACGCGCGCGCGCACGATGCACCTGGCCAAGCGAGGCGGCCGCCGCCGGACGATGCTCAAACTCCTTGAACTTCGACTGCCAGTCGGGACCGAGCTCGGCGCTCATGCGCCGCTTGACGAAGGCCCAGCCCATGGGCGGCGCCTGGCTCTGCAGCTTGATCAGCTCGTTGGCATATTCCGCTGGCAGCGCGTCGGGAATGGTGGCGAGCAGCTGCGCCACCTTCATGATCGGACCCTTCAAGCCGCCGAGCGCGGCGGCGAGCCCGAGGGCATTGGCGGCGCGATCCTGCGGCTTGCCGAGCAGCCTCGCCCCCGCCATGCGCGCGGCCACGCCGCCAACCTTGCTGCCGACATTGGCGTAGCGCTTGGCGCGGGCGGAGAAGCGGTTTTTCTCGCGGTCGGTGGACATATTGTTCGGTCACTCAGCGCAATTGAGGAGATAAGCACGTCACGGCGCGATGCCAGGCGCGTCGAGCGGCCGGACATGGTCCGCGATCCAATGCGCCAGCAATTCCTCGGTAACCTCTCCAGCCGCAAGGCCGAGGATCATCGCCGTCGCCGCCTCCTGCGGCGCGTCGAGATCGAGTCCGTTGAGACCGAGAAACACGATTATCGAAGCGAGCGCAGTCCGTTTGTTGCCGTCGATGAAGGGATGATTGCGCGCGATGCCAAAGCCGTAAGCCGCCGCAAGCGCCGCCATCGATCTTTCACCGTAGCCAAACTTATTGATCGGTCGCGCCAGTGCCGACTCAAGTAATCCACGGTCGCGAAGGCCATCGGCGCCGCCGAACAGGGCGAGCTGCTCGGCGTGAAAATCAAAAACGATATCGATGTCGAGCCATTCAGGCCCGTCGCTCATTTCGCCAGCGCCTTGTAGGTATCGGCATATTTGCGGAATGAACGACGCGCGAGATCCATCGCTTTGGCGTGCTTAGGATCGTAGGGGCTGAGTCTGATGCCGCGTTCGGTCTGCTCGACAATGTGGAACTTGTCGCCTTCCTTGAGCTTCAGCCGCGCCAACAACTCCTTCGGCAGGATCAGGCCAAGCGAATTGCCGATCTTCTTGATCTGAAGCAGGTAGCCTTCGATTTCCGGATTGCGCGGCTTTTCATTCATGGCCAAGCTCCGACGTTATACATCTGTATAACGCAAGTTTTACATCTGTACAACAGACTTGTAGTGGCTTGTTTCCAAAGCGTTATCCAACCGCGTCCAGCGCCTCCAGCTCATCAATCAACCCTGCGATCACGCTCAGGCCACCGTCCCAGAACTTGGGTTCGCGGGCGTCCAACCCGAACGGCGCTAGCAGCTCGGCATGATGCTTGGTGCCGCCGGCCGCCAGCATGTCGAGATAGCGCTCGGCAAAGCCGGTCGTTCATCCGGTACTTGCGTAAACGGCTAGTTGCGTTTGATGAACAGCTTGATCCCAGCGCACACAGCGGAGATTAGGCTCAACGCCGCTGCTATTCTTTTCACTCCATTAGGATCGCTTTCCAATGGAGTATCCCAATGTATTTCTATCGGTGGCGAAAATGACGAATACAACAACAAAGCGGCGGCAGCGAGTGCAAACAACACCGCCCCGCTATTCAACCACCAGTCAATCACATGCCCACGAGTGTAGGTTGGGTCATTTTGAGTGATGCATCGTCGAAACAAACGAAAATGCATTATTATTTACCAAACAATTTAATGGCCGCTTGGGCGGCGATCATTACTTTCATAATGCAACTTTCTGTCGTGTCCCCCGTGGCGCTCGTATTTCGTTCGCATTCATCAACCCATGCGAGGTACTCACGCTTGCATTTATCAAGAAGACTGTTTGCGGATTTTCCACCGTCAAAAGAGGAGTATTTTCCATACTGCGCCTCAGGCAATAGGCACTGCTGCAACTCTCTATTTATTTTCTGAGTATCTGACTTGGGCTGAACAGTTGGCGGCATCTGTTTCATGGCTATCGTCGACCGCCCAGGACAAAGAGCATTAAATTGATCCATGTTGTAAGAAAGTCCAGACGCCGAACTTCCATCGAGAGTACTGTTATCTTTGAGATTTCTTACAACATAGGCAGCCATAGAGTCGGGCGTCAGACTTTTACCCAAAAATTGAAATTTCTCACCGTAGAACGTAGTGAACGTGCCTGATTCACAATTCGCCGTAATACTATCTGCCAAACGAGTGTTGCTCAAAAACTCTTCGATGCAGCGCTGGGACGAATCTCGAACGTAGTTATCGCAGTAGCGTTTGGCGTTTTCCGCAGTTAGGCGGGCTCGGATAACCGCTTGAACAGTCCCGATTCCTTGTTTTGAGACGACCGTAATCTCCATCCCCGCGCGGGAGCCGAACGCAATAAATTCAGCCGCAGGCGGCTTGGGATAGCTGCGTTGAGGATGAGACCCTGAGGGATTTTTTGGCCGCGCCTGATTGATCATACTCAAACAAGAAGCTCGTCGCTGGACATCCTCAATGGACTGACATCTCACTACATCATCGTGGGATTGAGACCGCGCAGAGAGCGAGAGAAGCGACAGTAACGCAGCGCTCGCAACAGCAAGCCTGATCGAATGCATGGATCGCTCCCTCAGCGCAGGCTTTTCTTTCAAACCAAGTCTACTACGCTAAGTTGTAGTCCGAAATATCAAATTAGCGCGCGCCGTCCAGTGTTTCCAGTTCGTCGATCAGCTTGGCAATCACCCCCAGCCCCCCGTCCCAGAACTTGGGATCGCGCGCGTCCAACCCGAACGGCGCCAGCAGCTCGGCATGATGCTTGGTGCCGCCGGCCGAGAGCATCGCCAGATAGCGCTCGGCAAAGCCGGACGCGGACTTTTCGTAGACGGCATAAAGCGAGTTCACCAGGCAGTCGCCGAAGGCATAGGCGTAGACATAGAACGGCGAATGGATGAAGTGCGGGATGTAGCACCAGAACGTCTGGTAGCCTTCCTTCAATTCGATCGCCGGCCCCAGGCTCTCGGCTTGCACCGACATCCATAATTCGCAGATCTTGTCGGCGGTCAGTTCGCCGTTGCGGCGTTCGAGATGCACCTTGCGCTCGAACGAGTAGAACGCGATCTGCCGCACCACCGTGTTGATCATGTCCTCGACCTTGGCGGCGAGCATGGACTTGCGCCGCTTCTTGTCGGTGGTCGCGGCCAGTAGCTTCTTGAAGGTGAGCATCTCGCCGAACACCGATGCGGTCTCGGCCAGTGTGAGCGGCGTCGGCGCCATCAGCGGGCCGTTGGGCGCCGCCAGCACCTGATGCACGCCGTGACCGAGCTCGTGCGCCAGCGTCATCACGTCGCGCGGCTTGCCCTGGTAATTGAGCAGCACATAGGGATGCGCCGAGGGCACCGTCGGATGCGCGAAGGCGCCCGGCTGCTTGCCGTCCCGCACGGCTGCGTCGATCCAGTTCTTCTGAAAAAAACGGTCGGCGACTTCCGCCATCTTGGGCGAGAATGCGCCATAGGCGGTGAGCACGGTGGCGCGCGCGTCGGCCCAGGGGATCGTGCGCTGCGCCACCTTGGGCAGCGGCGCGTTGCGATCCCAATGCGGCAACCGCTTCTTGCCGAACCAGCTCGCCTTCAGCGCATAGTAGCGGTGCGACAGTTTCGGATAGGCGGCACGCACCGCCGCCACCAGCGCCTCCACCACCTCGCCCTCGATCCGATTGCCCAGGTGCCGCGCGTCCGCCACGTCCTTGAAGCCGCGCCAGCGGTCGGAGATCTCCTTGTCCTTGGCGAGCGTGTTGGTGATAAGCGTGAACGGCCGCAGATTCTCCTTGAAGGTTTTCGCCAGCGCAAGCGCTGCCGCCTTGCGCTTCTTGCCATCGACGTCCTGCAGCAGATTGAGCGCCGGCTCGATCGACAGCGCCTTGCCGCCGATCTTGAAGCGCAGGCCGGCGACGGTCTCGTCATATTGCCGGTTCCAGGCCGAATAGCCGGTGACCGATTTCTCGTGGAACAGTTGCTCGACCCGGTCCTCGAGCTGATAGGGCTTCTCTTTGCGTACGTCCTCGATCCACGGCCGGTAATGGCCGAGCGTGGGATCGCGCATGGCGGCGTCAATCGCCGCGTCGTCGATGCGGTTGAGCTCGAGCGAAAAGAACAACAGGTGCACCCAGGCGGCGGTGATGCGTTCCTGCACGTCGCCGTAGAACTTGGCGCGCAGCGGATCGGTGGTGTTGCCGGCATAAACCAGCGAGGCATAGGAGCTCAGCCGGCCTAATTTGTCCTCCAGCGCCTCGTAACGTTTGACCGCGGCGGCGAGATTAGCGCCCGCCCCCTCGCCCGCAGCCAGCGCCTGCAGGCGGCCTTTGAAGGCCTGCTCGAAACCCACGCATTCGGCGTCGGACTGCGCCAGATCGCGCTTGAGCTCAGGCGCATCGAGTCCGGAATAGAGGTCCGTGAGGTCCCATTCCGGCAGCGCGCCGAGTTTGGGTGTATTGGTCGGCGTCTTGCGGGTCGCGCTTTTGGCCATGACGGGAAGGTTTCGCTTATGCGGGAGGGAAAGCAGGCGGTCAGCGCATCATCTAGGGTGCCGGTCGTGGCGATGCGATGGCGATGAAGCAGTTTTCAACAGCGGCCGTACGCGGCAGTTTCAGTCCGATGCGGTCGCTTGGAAACAGCAATTTGTTGTGCAACGCAGCCCTTAGCGGTACCGTGATACTAGAACATTTAAGAGGCCACGCGTGGACCAGGGTTCTTATTTTAGATCGAAATTCGAATTTTTCCGATCAATTCTGGTCAGAGCCGGCGGCGCCATGCAGCCCGGCGCTTCAGCCAATGTTCTCGATCGCCTCATTCTGTTCAGTTGGGGCAAGGGCCTGATCGCGATCACGGCGGCAATGATTTTGTCATTTCTGCTGTGCGGGTTTTGGTATCCCTATTGGCGCATCGCCGATATGGATCTTTGGATTGTCTATAATGGGTTCTTGCTCAATGACGGCCTGCCGCAGGAATATTTCGATCATCCCGGCTATCTGAACATCATATTGCTGAGCGGCTGGTTGCGCCTCCTGCATGCCGTCGGCCTGCTTGACGTCATATCGTTGTCGGCCATCCCTCCGGTCAGCGAGGCCGCGAATTTTGCGCGGGCTTGGACCTATGCCACCCAGGCGGGACGTGTGCTCTCCCTCGCTATGGCGATCGCCTTCGTCGTCGTATTTGCGTTTTTGCTGCGCCGCCTTGTTCGCGACTGGCGCATCGCAACGCTCGGTGCGTTTGCGCTGGCCTTCTCCGGCGGCCTTATGATGGAAATGCGTATCATACGAACGGAATTGATAGCAGGCGGCTTGGTGGCGATCGCGTTTCTCATCGTGATCATTGCCGCGCGAAGCGAACGGTCGCCCTGGCGTCCAATTCTGTTGGGTGTCGCCAGCCTGCTTGCAATGCTCGCGATGCTGAACAAAGTTCAGGCCATCTTTCTTATCTGTGCTTTGCCGCTGGTCGCCTTGCCATTTGGATCGCGCCCGGATCGGCCATCCGGCTTTTGGAACGGCTGGCGGGGCTGGTTGATGGCGGCTTTGCTGTCGCTGTTTGCTGTGTTTTTGGCTATTCCAGCCGCGGGACTGATTACCGAAGGGCTTACCCCGAATATCGCTGCCAGCTTCGGCCTGCGGCCGCTGATCGGCGACAGGTTTGGTTCATATCAATTCGTGATTGCTGGCTGGATCGGGCTGGGCATGGTCGCGTTTGCGGTTGCCTGGCGCGTTCCCGTTTCCGAATTGTTGGCGGCAATTGCCGCCGTGATCGGCGGGGCAGCACTCGGCCTGCTCGCCCTTAATATACAACATAACCCGCACGACGTTGCCGTTGTGGTCAATCCGTTGGAGCAGATGTACATCTTCGCTGTGGGGTCCACGCCCGAGATCGCTCAGGGCAACGGACTCTTCAGCAGCCAGCGCTTACAATTTATTCTGACGTCTGCCATCGACCTCGCTGCGCGGCGCACTTTCGTCCTGCACTCGTCGCCACGGCCGACGATCTTTCTCGAATGGTTCGTGATCGCTGCCACGGTTTTTGCATGGCGTAGCGGCGAGCGTAAGCTCGTGCTGCAGGTTGGCGTGTTGATGCTCACCGTTTGGGGGGTCGACCTGATCGGAATGACGCGCGACTTGAAACTTGAATATTTTATTCTGACCGACCCGCTCGTCGTCATCGCAGCGGCGCTGCTTTTGATGAAACTTGTGAAATTGCACACCCACCCGTGGGCTTATCCAATCGGGGTTGCGCTGATCGCCAGTCATATCGCGGTCAGTCAAGCCGAGCCGGTCAAGCACGTCTTCAAAAAGGAAGGCCCGGAGGTGCTCTGCGGGCTGTACCACCATGCCAAGCGGGTCGAGCAATTCAGCTTCTGCCGAAAATCCTGATCTTGCCGCACGGGTCAAGGCCGAGCCCGAGTGTTTGGAACTTGCCTTATTTTACCGGGCGTGAGCGTTTCCGAATATCGAAGTTAACACGCAATTAAGGCTCCGGGCTCACATTGCTCCAAATCGGCACAAGCGCCGCGTTGGGGTCCCGTCATGTCCGAAACAGTGCTTATCGTCGACGACGATCCGGTGCAGCGCCGGCTGCTGCAGGCCATGGTCGAGCGCTTCGGCTATCAGTCGCTCACGGCCGCGGGCGGCGACGTGGCGATCGGCCTGCTGACCGGGCCTCAGCCCGCGCACATCGACTGCGTGGTGCTCGACCTGGTGATGCCCGACCTCGACGGCCTCGGCGTATTGGCGCGCATGCGCGAGGCAGGCTGCGACATTCCCGTCATCGTGCAGACCGCCCATGGCGGCATCGACACTGTGGTGTCGGTAATGCGCGCGGGCGCCAACGATTTCGTGGTCAAGCCGGCCAGCCCCGAACGGCTGCAGGTCTCGCTGCGCAACGCGCTCGCCACCAAGGCGCTGGCCGGCGAATTGCAGCGGCTCAAGCGCAGCCGCGACGGCACGCTCACCATCGCCGACGTCATCACCCGCTCGCCCGTCATGCAGCCGGTGCTGCGCGCGCTGGACAAGGCGGCCGCCTCCGCCATTCCGGTGCTGATCGAGGGCGAATCCGGCACCGGCAAGGAACTGATCGCGCGCGCCATCCACGGCTCGGGCGCCCGCCGCGCCAAGCCGTTCGTCGCGGTCAATTGCGGCGCCATGCCGGAGAACCTGGTCGAGTCGATCCTGTTCGGGCACGAGAAGGGCGCCTTCACCGGCGCCACCGAAAAACATCACGGCAAATTCGTCGAGGCCGATGGCGGCACGCTATTCCTCGACGAGGTCGGCGAATTGCCACCGGCCGCGCAGGTAAAGCTGTTGCGCGCGCTGCAAGAGGGCGAGGTTGAGCCGGTAGGCTCGCACAAGAACATCAAGGTCGACGTGCGCATCGTCTCCGCCACCAACCGCGATCTGATCGCCGACGTGCGCGCCGGACGTTTCCGCGAGGACCTGTTCTACCGCCTGCACGTGTTTCCGATTTCGGTGCCGCCGCTGCGCCAGCGGCCGGAGGACATTCCCGCCCTCGCCCGCCATTTCCTCGCCCGCTTCGCGGCCGAGGAAGGCAAGCGCGTGCGCGGCATCAGCGCCGAGGCGCAGGCGCTGCTCACCGCCTTCCGCTGGCCGGGCAATGTGCGCCAGCTCGAAAACGCGATCTTCCGCGCGGTGGTGCTGGCCGACGGCGAGGAAATCGGCGTCAACGAATTTCCGCAGGTATCCAGCCAAGTCGCGCCCGACGCCATCGCCGCGCAGCCTTTCTCCGAGCCTTGGATCGAGCCGTCGCCGGCGATGGTCAGTAGCTGGCCGGACGACCGCTCCGGTGCACCAACGCGCAACGCGGCGGCATTAACCATGCCGGCGCCATCCCTGCACTTGACCGATGTGCACGGCCACGTGCGGCCGCTCGGCGATATCGAAAGCGAAGTCATCCGTTTTGCCATCGCGCATTACGACGAGCAGATGTCGGAAGTCGCGCGCCGGCTGAAAATCGGGCGATCGACGCTCTATCGTAAGCTGGAAGGGCTCGGGATCGACGACGTCGACACAAAGGTAAACGACGACGCGAGTGCGGTTAATATTTAAAATTTTAACGATCGCGCCGCGTTAGCTTTGATCGAAGGTTGACGCGAATGGCGTTCGAAATTCTTTCGGTCCGCCGCTGATCCCACCGCATAATGGCGCTGCAATCCTGTCCGTGGCGCGCTGGGAAACTGCCCGGTTAAAACGCCACGAACAATTTGATGCGTTGTGGTGATGTTGTGTTCGGAGTGAGTGCTATGCGTCATAATAAATTCGTTCCTCTGCTGGCCGGCACCATGCTGACGGCGATGGTCGCCGCGCCGAGTTTCGTGATCGCCGCGCCCGACCGCGTCGAAACGGTGAGCCCGCTGCCGCCGGCGCAGACCGGCGACAACCAGATCGTCGACAGACTGCGCGAGATCGTCACCGGCAAGCAGTTCGAGAAGCGCATCGCCGGCGCGCCCGAACGCAAGGCGATCGAAGCATTCTATGCCGCGCGTAGCTACGCGCCGCTGTGGATCAACGATGGACAGCTGACGTCGATCGCAAAATCGGTGATCGCGCGGCTCAAAACCGCGGAAGTCGACGGGCTCGACGCGGTCGACTACCCGGTGCCGGACTTCGCCAGCTTGACCGGCGCCGAGGCGCTGGCCGACGGCGATATCAAGCTCACCAATTCGGTGCTGACCTTTGCCCGCCATCTGGCGGTCGGCCGCATCGCGCCGATGCGTGTCGCGGCGGAAGTCGACTACGGCAACCACACGCCGGAGCCGGCCGACATCCTCAAGAAAATCGCCGATGCCCGCGACGCCGACGCCGCGCTCGACAGCTTCAATCCGCCGCACGAAGGCTTCCGCGCCTTGAAGGAAAAGCTCGCCGAGCTGCGCCGCGCTCCCGCGCAGCCCGACAATCGCATTGCCGACGGCGCCGCCATCCAGCCGGGCGAGAAGGATGCGCGCGTGCCGGCGTTGCGCGAGAAGCTCGGACTTGCCGGCAAGCCGGGCGAGCTCGGCTACGACAAGGCGCTGCTCAACGCCGTCAAGCAGGTGCAGGGGCGCGCCGACATCAAGCCGACCGGTCTGATCGATGCCAAGACGCTCGCCGCCATCAACGGTCCGAAGCCGAGCCAGCAGATCGATCGCGTCGCCGCCAATATGGAACGCTGGCGCTGGCTGCCGCGCGATCTCGGGCGCACTTATGTGATGGTCAATATCCCGGACTTCACCCTCAAGGTGGTGCGCGATCACGGTCTGGTCTGGCGCACCAAGATCGTCGCCGGCAAGCAGCAGACGCCGACACCGCTGGTGACGGCGCCGATGGACCACATCATTGTCAATCCGTCCTGGTACGTGCCGCAGTCGATCATCCAGAACGAGCTGCTGCCGGCATACGAGAGCGATCCGCAAATCTTCGAGCGCATGGGTCTCGAGGTGAAGCGCGGGTCCGACGGCAATATCAACGTGGTGCAGCCGCCTGGCGCCGCCAACGCGCTCGGCCGCATCAAGTTCGCCTTCCCCAACAAGTTCCAGGTCTATCTGCACGACACGCCGGAGAAGCGGCTGTTCAAGTACGACAGGCGCGCCTTCAGCCACGGCTGCATGCGAGTCGAGGACCCGACCAAATTCGGCGAGGTCATGCTGCGTCTGACGATGAACGGCCAGACCCCGAATGCGCAGCAGATCAACGCCATGTTCGACCAGGAGGAACGCACCTTCCAGCTGGTCGACCGGCCGATGGTGCACCTGACCTACCAGACCGCCTTCGTCGACGACGGCCGGCTGGTGCTGCGCGACGACATCTACGGTCTCGATGCGCGCATCCACGCTATCCTGCACAGCGCCGAGCGCCGCATCGCCGATGTCGCTCCGCCGCAGGACCCCAAGCAGGACACCAAGCGGTATCTGGCGACGGCAAGGTCCAACCAGGAAATGCTGCGCCGGGTCGAGCGACGTGACACGTTCAACCCGTTCGCCATCTTCGGACGGACTGAACAATATTAGTTCAATGCCGGGACCAAAACGCACGGCCAAAGTTCCATAGCCGTGGCCCCAGAGCCGCCGCCACCTTGGCCATTTTCCGCCACGGTCGCCCGCTAGCAAGGCCGGAGCCATACGGGGGTCCTCCGCTAAGGAGGCGTTAACCGTTACCGACAACACTGCGTGGTCGTCGTCGCGACGGCCAGACGGGGGCGTAGCGACGACTGTGGGACGGCTATTTTCACGGAATCATGCAGTGTCGGTCAGCGCCGCGCATCGGCTTTCTGTTGGTGTTGCGATTCTGCTGCGCACCGGCGCCCGTCTGGGCGTGACCGGTCTGTTCCTGCTCGGCGCCAATAACGCGCTGCAGACGGCGACCGCCGAAGGCGACACCCGCACCCTCTCCTTCCATCACCTGCACACCGGCGAAGACATCACCATCACCTACAAGCGCAACGGCCGCTATGACGACGCCGCGCTGAAGAAGATCGACTGGTTCATGCGCGACTGGCGGCGCGAAAAATCCGTCCGCATGGATCCGCATCTAATCGATTTGTTGTGGGAGACCTATCGCGAGGTCGACGGCACCGAGCCGATCCAGGTGGTGTGCGGCTATCGCTCGCCGGAGACCAATTCGATGCTGCGCGCGCGCTCGAGCGGCGTCGCGCAATCCAGCCAGCACACGCACGGCCAGGCGATGGATTTCTACATTCCCGGCGTGCCGCTGGAAAAAGTCCGCACCGTCGGCCTGCGCCTGCAGCGCGGCGGCGTCGGCTTCTACCCGACCTCGGGCTCGCCGTTCGTGCATCTGGACACCGGCACCATCCGCCACTGGCCGCGCATGACGCAGCAGCAACTGGCCAGGGTGTTCCCCGACGGCCGCACCGTGCACATCCCGTCCGATGGGCAGCCGCTGCCCGGCTATGCGCTGGCGCTGGCCGACGTCGAGCGCCGCGGCGGCATCCCGTCCGGGACTTCGCTTGAAGCCGCCCGCGATGCCGGCGTGATCACCGCCAGCATCGAAAAGCCCAAGCGTAACCTGCTCGCCAGAATCTTCGGTACGGCCAAGGATGAGGATGAGCCAACGGGTCCGCGCGAAGCGCGGCCCGATGACAGGCTCCGCGAGGAGCCGGCGCCGAAACGCGCGCGCGCAGCCACCACGGTTGCCAGCATCGCGCCGCCGACCCATGTCGCCGTCGAGCGCATCGTGCCGCTGCCGGCGGCGCGGCCGAAAGCGGTCGCAGTCGCGGCGGCAAAACCCAAGCCGGCCGAGCAGAAATTAGCAATGGCGTCGGCGTCGCTGCCGACCGGCCTCTTCGACAATCGCGGCTACTGGCGCGGCACGGTCGAAACTGGCGATTTGCCGCCGCCGGCCGCCGCGTCGCCGTTTGAAACGGCCGGCATCGATCCGGCCGCCACCGGCAGCACCGCCACGGTCGCGCTCGCCTATGCCGCGGAATCCGAAACGCCGGCCCCGGCGCGCGTCCGCCCGATGGGTTCCACCATGCCGCGGCTGCCGGCGACCGCCGCGCTGATCCCGGCCTCGTCCAACACAACCATCGTATCCAAGCCGCCGCTGACGGCGGCGATGACGCAGGTTTCCGGCACGCTGGCCGATCCCTGGCTGCGCGCGGCGATGTTGACGCCGAGCGTGAGCGACTTCATGAGCGCCACGCGGCTCGGACCAGTGGACCCGCGGCCGCTGCATGAGCTGCTGCACAAGCCGTCGCTGTCGCTGGTGATGACGTTCTCGGCCGATCCGCATCTCGGCATGGTCGGCGACCGCTTCAGCGGCCAGGCGGTGGTGTTCCTGGCCACCGCCATCTTCGGCACGCAGACCGCGTCGCTGCGGTAATTCATTCCAAACGTAAACACTGTCGTCCCCGCGAAAGCGGGGACCCATACGCCGTGCGTTATCGATAGTTCAGGGGTTATGGGTCCCGGCTCGCGCGCCCACACAAGTCGGCATAGGGGCGCGGAGTTTATGACCTCCGCGCCCCCTTCCACCTCCAAGTCGATGCCCATGCCGGGCGCACAAACGCCGACGCCGGGCGATGGGCCCGGCGTCGTTTTTTCATCGGTTATGTTCGTTACTGGAACATCGGCATTTTCAGACCGGGCACGTCCTTCAGCCGGCCATTCGGCGAATGGCACTGGTTGCAGGCGAGTGCCTTTTCCTTCGGCGCGACCATGTGGGTGATCGGCCAATAGTAGACCGTCTCGACGAAGCCGAACTTGCCCGAATAGGGAAGACCGGCGGACTTCATGCCCGCCTCCAGCGCACGGCCCCAATCGAAGTTGCCCCAGAATGCCGCGTCGTCCTTGCCGAACACGTGAGGCAACAGAAGCGTCTTGTTGACCTGGTCGTAAGGCTGCTTGCCACGCATCGCTTTGAACGGCCAGATGCGTGACTTGCCGTCAGTCGCGGAGCCGCCCACGACATTGATCGGCACGACCTTGCCGTCGTCGATCTTCTGGTCGCGCAGCGTGTAGCTGATCTCGCCATTGAACCAGCGATAGGTCGGCACCACCTTGGCCTGCCACTCGAAGTTGCCCTTCATCGTATCGTAATCGACTTCGCCTGCCTTGTTGCGCACGACGAACGGCTTGCCGTCCTGCAGCTTGCCGGCAGTCGACCAGTCCCACATCGTCTTGGTCGGTTTTTCGCGCGCGAATTCCGGTACGTGACAGGTCGAGCAGGCGAGCTTTTCGGTATGTTTGTTGAGCACGGCCGCCGACTTGGCCTTGTGCGGCGCCGGCGTGTGGCAAGATTCGCAACTCGCCGGCGCATCGACGCCGGCGCTATACGTCGCCTTCGTCTCGTAGCGCGAACCGAAGGTGATGTGCGACTTCGTCTTGTGGCAGGTCGCGCACGAGAAGTTCATCCCGTCCGCCGCCATGTGCACGTCGAGATCGCGGCTCGGCTTCGACAACGTCGAGTCGATATCGCCGTGCTTCACCGAATCGCCGCCGCCGCCGAAGAAGTGACAGACGCCGCAGTTTTGCCGCGTCGACACGGCAACGCTTTGCGACGCCTTGGCGAGATCCGCCACCGGCCAAGCCTTGCCCGGCGGGAACTGCTTGGGCACGTAATTGGGATGACCGGCATCGACCGGAAATTTCTTGTAGGTGCCGGTCTGCTCGTGACAGACGAGGCAATCGACATTCGTCTCCGAGCTGAAGTCGAACTTGCTGTCCTTCCATCCAAAACCGACATGGCAGGAGGTACAACGCGGTTCGTTCGACTGCAGCGAGACGCAGAAATTATTGATGATATTGCGTTTGCCGAGTTTCTGTCCGGTCCGCGGATTGGTGTAGTCCCAGGTCCAATGGATGCTCTTGTGCACCTGCTTGGCCGAATCGGTGTGGCACGTCAGGCAGGCCTTGGTGACCTCGGGGCCGGTCGAGAACGGCCCCCGCAAAGCCTCGAACTTGGAGTGATCGACGCGAGCGGGCGCGTCGTTCGCGGCCAGCGCGGAAGGACTAGCGATGACAGCGGCAATCAGCGCAGCAAACATCAGCCGCCAGGCTCGGGAGGGATGCGGTTGGGTCGGCATGGTGCCCCCTTGATTTCATGCGCCGGACCGGCGCGCGGCCGCCCGGCGACGGCACAGTTCTGAAACGATCGACGAATACATGCTGTTTTTTGAATATAAAATGCGCCAGATCAATATTGGGGATTTCGGCAAGGCTGCAATGTCAAAGCTGGATAGGTATCGGATGACATCCGGCACGCGCCGTTCCGGCCGTCGCCCTCGCTGGCTGGCCGGCCTTGGAGAAGAAGGCGGCGCGATCACGCTTGCGTGTGCGGCGTGACCCGCGGCCGATAATTCGATAAAGAACGCGTCATGGCCGGGACACAAGTGTCCCGGCCATGACGTTATTGCATCCCGCGATTCAAAGGACCCACCCGTGATCGATCTTTATACCTGGACCACGCCCAACGGCCGCAAGGTTTCCATCGCGCTGGAAGAACTCGGCCTGCCCTACACCGTGCACGCCATCGACATCAACAAGGACGAGCAGTTCGCGCCGGACTTCCTCAAGATCGCGCCCAACAACCGCATCCCGGCGATCGTCGATCGCGACAACAACCTGTCGCTGATGGAATCGGGCGCCATCCTGATCTATCTCGCCGACAAGACCGGCAAGCTCATGCCGAAGTCGGGCGAGGGCCGCTACAAGGTGATCGAGTGGCTGATGTGGCAGATGGGCGGCGTCGGCCCGATGCTCGGCCAGGTGCATCACTTCGTGAAATATAATCCCGGCAAGGCGCCCTATGCCGAGCAGCGCTATCTCAAGGAAGCGCACCGGCTCTACAAGGTGCTCAACACGCGGCTGGAAGGCCGCGCCTTCGTCGCCGACGACTATTCCATCGCCGACATCGCGATCTGGCCGTGGATCTCGCGCTTCGAGTGGCAGACCATCGACATGACGCAGTATCCCAACGTGCGGCGCTGGTACGAGAGCATCGCCGCGCGCCCGGCGGTGCAGAAGGGCTACAAGGTGCCCAAGGACATGGGTCCGGTACCGATGCCGAAGTGAGTGTTGTCATTCCGGGGGCCGGCTGAAGGCCGGAACCCGGAATCTAGATACGATCACTGAGCGCGGCTCTGGATTCCGGGTTCGCGCTTCGCGCGCCCCGGAATGACGAGTCATTTCCCCGCGCCCGGAATGGTGATGCCCTGCTCCTTCACCAGCGCGCTCCATTTCGCCACATCCGCGTTTATATAGCGGGCGAACGCGTCCGGCGTCTGCGGCTCCGGCTCGGCGCCGAGCTTGGCCATGTGCTCGATCACATCCTTCTCGCCCATGATCGCGACCACCGCTCTGTTGAGCTTGTCGACGATGTCCTTCGGCGTATGCGCCGGCGCCAGCAGGCCGAACCAGCCGACCGACTCGTAGCCGGGCAGCCCGCTCTCGGCCACCGTCGGAACTTGCGGGAAAAATTTCGAGCGCTTGGCGCTGGTCACGGCCAGCGCCTTGAGCTTGCCGCCGTCGAGCAGCGACTGCACGGTGGTCGAGGGCGAGAACATCATGTCGATGCGCCCGCCCAACAAATCGGTGACCGCCGGTCCGGTGCCCTTGTAGGGAACGTTCAAGATCTCGACACGCGCGTCCTTCTGGAACAGAACACCGGACAAATGCGAGGCCGTGCCGATGCCGGACGAGCCGAACGACAGCGATTTCGGCTTGGCGCGCGCCAGCGCGATCAATTCGGAAATGGAATTGGCCGGCACGTTCGGGTTGATCGCCACCAGATAGGGCGGCGCCGCCACCATGGTGATCGGCGCGAAAAATTTGCTGACGTCGAAGGCGCCATCCGGCGCGAGCGCGGCGGAAGCCGCCATCAGTGCGCCGGTCGAGGCCATCAGCAGCGTGTAGCCGTCGGGCTCGGCCTTGGCGGCGGCGCGCGTGCCGATGCCGCCGGAGGCGCCGGGCTGGTTCTCGATCACTACCGGCTGGCCCCATTGCTCGGACAGGCGCTGGGCGATGATACGGCCGAGCACATCGGTGCCGCCGCCGGGCGCGAACGGCACCACC
Organism: Hyphomicrobiales bacterium; assembly: GCA_016185205.1. Taxonomy (GTDB): domain Bacteria; phylum Pseudomonadota; class Alphaproteobacteria; order Rhizobiales; family Xanthobacteraceae; genus Pseudolabrys. The sequence continues at coordinate 17,267 of JACPOA010000058.1, forward strand.
ATCTTGATGGCGTGGGCGGGATAATCGGCGGCCTGCGCCGGCCAGGTGGAAAGGCACAGCAGCAACAACGCCACGCGTTTGAGCATGTCCCCAAGTCCTGTTGATGCGACCTTGTTTGGCGGCCTTGCACGCCATGCTAGAGCAAATTCGATTTGCGGTGCCAATTTTTCGCCCGAATGAGCTAGCATGCGGGGACCATGGCCTCACGACCCAAACAAGCCGACCCGCGCCCGGCGCCGCGCCTCTATCTGGTGACGCCGCGCATCGCGGACTCGACCACCTTTAGCGCGCCGCTCGCCGCGGCGCTGGTCGCCGGCGACGTCGCCGCCGTGCTGCTCCGGCTGGCCGGGACCGACGAGCGCGCGCTGATCAATATCGCCAAGACGCTCGGGCCTGTCGCACAGAACAAAGACGTGGCGCTGCTGCTCGACGGCCATGCCGATCTGGTCGCGCGCGCCGGCTGCGATGGCGCGCATCTGACCGGCATGGCGGAGTTTGGCGCGGCCTTCGACGTCCTGAAGCCCGACCGCATCGCCGGCGTCGGCGGTTTGACGACGCGGCACGACGCCATGTCAGCGGCGGAAGCCGGGGCCGATTACGTGATGTTCGGCGAGCCAGATGCGCAAGGCGTGCGGCCAGCCTTTGCCGCGATCGAGGAGCGCGTCGCCTGGTGGGCGGAAGTATTCGAAGCGCCCTGCGTCGCTTTTGCCGCCAGCATTGACGAGGTCGCGCCGCTGGTGCGTGCTGGCGCCGATTTCATCGCGCTCGGCGATTGGATCTGGCGCGATCCGCGCACGGCCGCCGCGACCATCGCCGACGCCGCGCAGCGCCTGCTGCTGCCGGAGCCAACGGCATGACCGGCGCCTGGCGCAGCCTGATCGTCGCGCTCGCCGCCATCGTGCTCGCGGCGCCGGCGCTGGCGCAGACCAAAACGCCGTCCAAAAAGCCGGCCGCGCCGCTGGCCACGGCACCCCCGGACAATGCCGACATCGCCTACGGCGCCTACCAGCGCGGCCTCTATCTGACCGCGCTCGCCGAGGCGACCAAGCGCGCGCAGCAGAACGACCCGCGCGCGATGACCTTGCTTGGCGAACTCTACGCGCAAGGCCTCGGCATCGGGCGCGACGACGGCAAGGCGGCGCAATGGTACAAGCAGGCGGCAGCAGCCGGCGACCGCGACGCCATGTTCGCGCTGGCGATGTTTGCATTCGAAGGCCGCGCCGGCGCGCGCAATGTCGACGAAGCCGCCCGCCTGCTCGCCAGCGCCGCCAAGCTCGGTCACGCGGCCGCCAGCTACGATCTCGGCCTGCTCTATCTGCAAGGCCAGCAGTTCCCGCAGGATTTCAATCGCGCCGCCGAACTGTTCCGTGCCGCCGCCGACGCCGGCAATCCGGAGGCGCAATACGCGCTCGCCACCATGTACAAGGAAGGCCGCGGCGTGCCGAAGGATCCGCGTCAGGCCACGCTGCTGATGGGCAAGGCGTCGATCGCCGGCAATGTCGACGCCATGGTCGAGTTCGCCATCGCGCAGTTCAACGGCGATGGCATCGACAAGGACGAGAGCGCGTCCGCCCGCACCTTCCTGATCGCGGCGCGGCGCGGCAGCGCGATCGCGCAGAACCGGCTGGCGCGCATCCTGATGGCCGGGCGCGGCATGCCCGCCAATCCGACCGAAGCGATCAAGTGGCACACCATCGCCAAGGCCGGCGGCGCCAGCGATCCCGAGCTCGACGTGTTCGCCGGCAAGCAGACGCAAGCCGTGCGCGACGCCGCCCAGCAGGCCGCCACCAAGTGGCTGTCGACCCAGGCTGCGCTGCGGCCTTGATCCCTTCTTATCCCTCCCCTTTCCGGGGAGGGTCGCGAGCGAAAGCGAGCGGGGTGGGGTCTCGTTTATAAGTGTGCTAAGCGCCCCCCACCCGGTCGACTTCGTCGACCACCCTCCCCCGCAAGAGGGGAGGGATAAGCGAGATTAGCCATGCACCACTCCGCTTTGCTCAATGTCATGATCGCCGCCGCGCGCAAGACCGCGCGCGCGCTCAAACGCGATTTCGGCGAACTGGAAAAGCTGCAGGTCTCGCTCAAGGGCCCGGCCAATTTCGTCTCGGCCGCCGACCGGCGCGCCGAGGAGACGCTGTTTGCCGAACTGTCCAAGGCACGGCCGGGCTACTGCTTCCTGGGCGAGGAAGGCGGCCGCCGCGAGGGCGCCGACAAGAGCCATACCTGGATCGTCGATCCGCTCGACGGCACCACCAATTTCCTGCACGGCATTCCGCAATTCGCCATCTCGATCGCGCTCGAGCGCGAGGACGCCATCGTCGCCGGCCTGGTCTACAACCCGGCGAGCGATGAGCTGTTCCTTGCCGAGAAGGGCAAGGGCGCCTTCCTCAACGACCAGCGCATCCGCGTCGCCGGCCGCAAGCGGCTCGCCGATTCGGTGATCGCCTGCGGACTGCCGCATATCGGTCGCGGCGACCTGGCGCTGGCGCACAAGGAGACCGGCCTGATGCAGGAACAGGTCGCGGGCTTGCGCCGCTTCGGCGCCGCCGCGCTCGATCTGGCCTGGGTCGCCGCCGGCCGGCTCGACGGCTATTGGGAGCGCGACATCAAGCCCTGGGACATCGCGGCAGGGTTAATTCTGGTGCGCGAGGCTGGCGGCTTCGTTACCGGTTGCGAGGGCAACGACGACGCCTTGGCCAGCGGCAATGTCGTGGCCGGCAACGAGACCATCCAGAAAGAGCTGGTGCGCGTGCTCAAAGAGGCGGCGAAGGGTTGACGCCACCGCAATTTCAACTCATTCGGCGGCTTTACCCTGTCGGCACAGTTCCGGCACAACTGCTTTTTTCTTGGTCCGGGTCTGTGCCATAGTGCGGAGCATAGTCCGTGCTTCGCGCGTTAACATTTCAAGCTCATGGCAAAAGAACTCGATCCGCTCAAACTGTCGTCGCCCCGCATCTTCCTGTTTCGGATGGCGGTGTTCGTCGTCCTCGGCGGGCTGGTCGCCTTCCTGCTGCACAAGCAGATCGTGGTGGCGTTCATGGCCAATCCAGGGCTCAACGCGCTGATCGTCGGCGTGCTGGCCATCGGTATTGCACTGTCGGTGCGCCAGGTGGCGCGGCTTTATCCGGAAATCGACTGGGTCAACAATTTCCGCCTGGCCGATCCGGGCCTGGCGGTCGACCGGCCGCCGGTGCTGCTGGCGCCGATGGCGGCGATCCTGGGCAGCCGAGTCGGGCGCATGGCGATGTCGGCGCAACTGATGCGCGGCATCCTCGATTCGATCGCCACCCGGCTCGACGAGGCGCGCGACATCTTGCGCTACATGACCGGCCTCTTGGTGTTCCTCGGACTGCTCGGCACCTTCTGGGGCCTGATCGAGACGGTGAGTTCGGTCGGCAATGTCATCCAGGGCCTGAAAACCGGCGGCGAGGCCGGCAACATGTTCGACTCGCTGCGCGAGGGCCTGGCCGCCCCGCTCGGCGGCATGGGCATCTCGTTTTCATCCTCGCTGTTTGGCTTGGCCGGCTCGCTGGTGCTCGGCTTCCTCGATCTGCAATCGAGCCAGGCGCAGAACCGCTTTTACACCGAACTGGAAGACTGGCTGTCGACCACGGTCTACGACCACGCGGCCGAGCCGGGCGCCGCCGCCGGCGTTACCGGCGAGGTACGCGGCGCGATCGAGCGGCTGCGCGAGGCGGTCGATCAGGCCGGCTCCGGCAAGGCCGCCTCGGTCGCCATGGCCAATCTGGCCGAGGCGATCCAGGGCCTGGTGCATCACATGCGCACCGAACAGCAGTTGATCCGCGATTGGGTCGACGGCCAGGCCGAACAGCAGCGCGAGATCAAGAAGCTGCTTGAAGTCATGGTGCGCGAGAAGGTGGACCGCTAGCGTGATGCGCACGCGCGCGCCGCACACGCACTTTCACCTCTCCCATAGGGAGAGGTCGGCGCACGAAGTGCGCCGGGTGAGGGGTCACGGCCTATCGAGAGTCCTAGACCCCCTCACCCCAACCCTCTCCCCAACGGGGAGAGGGAGTCGCCTGCATGCGTGGCGTGACCGAGGAAAATTGGCAGAATTGGATTAGCCTATGGCCCTTGCCCGAACCCGCCGCGGCGAAAGCGGCATGAATTACTGGCCGGGCTTCGTCGACGCGCTGTCGACGCTGATCCTGTCCATTATTTTCATTCTGACCGTGTTCGTGGTGGTGCAATTCTATCTGCAGCAGGAAGTCGCCGGCAAGGACACCGCGCTCAGCCGCCTCAATGCGCAGATCGCGCAACTCACCGATCTGTTGTCGATGGAGAAGTCGGGCAAGGTCAATCTCGAGGACCAGCTCGCGCAATTGCGCGCCTCGCTCGCCGGCGCCGAGGGCGAGCGCGACCGTCTCAAGAGCGCGGCCGAAAGCGCCGGAGCCGGAGCCGCCGCCGCGCAGGGCAAGGTGTCGGAACTGTCCGGCCAGCTCGAAGGCGAGAAGAAGATTTCCGCCCGCGCGCTGGCGCAGGTCGAGGTGCTCAACCAGCAGATCGCGGCGTTCCGCCGCCAGCTCGCCGCACTCGAGCAGGCGCTCGACACCACCGAGAAGAAGGAAAAGGAATCGCAAGGACGTATCGCCGATCTCGGCCAACGGCTGAACGTGGCACTGGCGCAGCGCGTGCAGGAGCTGTCGCGCTACCGCTCGGACTTCTTCGGCAAGCTGCGCGAGATTCTCGGCAATCGGCCGGACGTGCGCGTGGTCGGCGACCGCTTCGTGCTGCAATCCGAGCTGTTCTTCGATACCGGCAAGGCCGACCTGCTGCCGGCGGCCACCGCCGAACTCGACAAGGTGGCGAGCGCGCTGGTCGAGCTGGAAAAGCAGATCCCCGGCGACATCGCCTGGGTATTGCGCGTCGACGGCCATACCGACCTGCGCCCGGTCACCGGCGGCGTGTTCAAGTCGAACTGGGGCCTGTCGGCCGCGCGCGCCATCGCGGTGGTGCAATATCTCGTCGGCAAGGGCGTATCGCCGCAGCATCTGGTCGCCGCCGGCTTCGGCGAATTCCAGCCGATCGAGGTCGGCGCCACCGAGGACGCCTACAAGCGCAACCGCCGCATCGAGTTCAAGCTGACGGAACGGTGATTTTTCATTGTCATGGCCGGGCTTGTCCCGGCCATCTCGCTTAGGGACGCGCGACAGTGCCGATTGAATCGGGATCACCGGGACACGCCGCTGCGCGGCGGCCCGGTGATGACAAGTTAAAGCTCCGCCCCTACACCGCCGCCGACGAAGACGCGGCGATCGAGCTGTGGCGGCGCACCTGGGCGCAGCATTACCCGCATCTCGATTTCAACAAGCGCGTCGACTGGTGGCGGACACGCTGGCGCAGCGAGCTGGTGCCAGTGGCGCGCATCGTGCTGGCGGAAACCGGCGGCGCGCTCGCCGGCTTCGTCACCGTCGACCCGAAGACGAAGTATCTCGATCAGATCGTGGTGGCGCCCGAGCAGTGGGGTGCGGGCGTAGCACTTGCGCTGCTCGAGGAGGCCAAGCGCCTGTCGCCCGCCGGCCTCGAATTGCTGGTCAACAAGGACAACTTCCGCGCCGTCCGCTTCTACGAAAAGCACGGCTTCGTCTACGCCGGCGAAGACAAAAACCCGGTCTCGGGCATCGCGGTAAACAGGATGGCGTGGCGGGCTCACGCATGAAAACGCGAGGGCGCGACCAATGCGTTCCCTCCCCGCAATGCGGGGAGAGCGAACGCGAGAGTCACTTCGCCAGATAGCTGCGATGCACCCAGGGAGCGGCGGCCGGCGCGGTTTCGAACATGACGGCCTTGGCGGTTTCGCGAGTCACGCGCTGCACCCCGAAATTGAGCGGCTTTTCGCTGGCCCGCCCGCCGTCGACGCCGGCGAGAAAGGCCATCACGGCATCGACCGCTGGGACTTCGTCCTTGCGCTCGTGCTTTTGGCCGATGGCCTCGGTGGCGCTCGCGTCCAGCATTTTCGGCCACATTTTCCGGAACAGACCGTTCGATGCATAGATTTCGGCGCTGTTGATCTTGCCATTGACGGCGAATACGTAGCCGACAATGTCATCGCCTTGCTCGCCGGCCGGTTTGAGCGCGGCGACATAGACGTTCCTCACCTCGGCCAGTTTCTTGTTTTCGAGCGCGAGCTGCAGACTGGTCGCCGAAGCCGGCGCGCTGACATTGGCCCCGGTGGCCGCGCTGAGCTTTTGCTGCTCATGCCGTATACCGTCCCAAACCTTTTGCTGGCGATCGCCAGTGTCCATGGCGCCGGAACCAGTTGTAGGGCTCGCCGGCAGCGGCGCCTGCATCGCCAGCTTCATCTCGCGCGACGAAACCGTGGCGGCCGACGTCGAGAATGTCCGCACGTCCTCGCCGGCGCGCGCCGACCAGCGCCCGTGCTCAACGCAGAACGAGGCGATCGGGATGCGGCCGGATTTCGGCGGCAGCAACAGGCTGACGGTGAGCGTGCGGTCCTGCTGTCCGCCCTTCACGATATCGCCGGCCTGAACAAAGACGTCCTGGTCGCCGAGATTTTCGATCTCCAGCGAATTGACATTGCCGGTTTCGCGCACCTGCACGACCCGTTGGGCCATGGCTTCGGCCAGCGTGAGCGGCACCGGACCGGTTTTCGATACGCCGTGGACGAAATAAATCGCGAGATTGTCATGGCTGACCGGACCGGTGAGCCGAACCGGTTCGGAATTTGGCGCGGCGCCGGCGGCGCCGGCGAACAGCAACGAGACTGCGACGCAAGTCGCAGCAAGCGCGGATAACCGCATGAACCCCTCCGAGGAAATCGTGAACGGAACGGCGTCATGCTCACAGCGAGTCGTGGCTGCCGCAGGGAGGTGTCGCGGCTGAAATTGGGCGCCGCTGTGGCAACTTTAAATCGCGGCCAGACGTTGCCCGCAACAAAACCGCGGCTCGCGCTCAGGAGGCGCCGACCAAGGACTCCGCCATGGCGGCGTCGAAGGATCGGGCATCGACCTTCAGGTAGGCAACGTTTTCCTCCGCGATCACCACGGCTTGCGCCACACCCGGCACCCGGCGCAGTCGGGCGGCGAGGCTCTCCGCGTCGACGCCTTCCGCGACATGCATCAGCCGGGTCGTTAGATAGCTCGGTTGCCGCATGGTCGCCGCCGCGATCAGCCAGAGCAGCGCAATCACCGATGTCATCACAAAGACGGCGGCGGTGCCGCCGGTCTGGTGCGCCCAGCCGCCGACCACGCCACCGACGAAGATGCCAAGGAACTGCAGGCTCGAATAGATGCCGATGGCCGTTCCCTTGGCGTCGGGCGGCGCCGCCTTGGTGATGAGCGAGGGCAGGCTCGCCTCCATCACATTGAAGGCGGCAAAGAAGACCGTGAGCGCCGTCAGCAAGGCATAGAGGTTGCCGACGCAGAAGTAGAACATCATCTGGCTGACCACGAGCGCAGCCACCGCGCTCACGAACACACCCTTCATGCGACGATACTTCTCGGCCACGATGATGGCGGGCACCATCACGACAACCGAGACCAGCAGCACCGGCAGATAGATCATCCACTGATCGTGGGGCGATACGGCCACCGTGTCGTGCAGCAGGCCGGGCACCACCAGGAAGCTGGCGGTCAGCATCGCGTGCAAGGCAAAGACACCGAAGTCGAGCCGCAGCAGTTCGCCATTGCGCAACACCGCGCCGATCAAGGTCGGGACGGTTTCGGCATCGCGATGGATGCTGATGCGGCGCGGGTTCGGCACCACGAATTCAGTGATCGCGATGCCGACCAGCGCCAGTCCCACCATCAGCCAGAAGATGCCGCTCACGCCGATGAAATTCGCAAGGATCGGGCCGGTCACTAGCGCGATCATGAACGACGTGCCGATGGTGATGCCGACCATGGCCATCGCCTTGGTGCGGCTTTCCTCCCGTGTCAGATCGGCCACCAGCGCCAGGATCACGGAGCCGACGGCGCCGGCGCCCTGCAGCACGCGGCCGACGATCACGCCGCCGATCGAGGTCGAGACCGCGGCCACGATGCTGCCGATCGCGAAAATCACCAGCCCGATGACGATCATGCGCTTGCGGCCGAACCGGTCGGACAAGAGGCCGAAGGGGATCTGCAGCAGCCCCTGGCTCAGTCCATAGACGCCCAGTGCCTCGCCGATCAGATAGGGGGTCGCGCCGGACAGCCCTTGGGCATAGGCCGCAAACACCGGATAGATCATGAACAGCCCGAGCAGGCGGACCGAGAAGACGGCCGCAAGCGAACTGGCGGCACGGAATTCCAATCTATCCATCGTCCCTGTTCCCACACGAAGCCGTGGCCGGATGCTCTGCGACGAGCCCCAGGCATCATTGCGAAAGGCCGCCGAGCGCATGATCGACGGCCTGTCGGGCGGCCGACTTATGCCCTGCCCGCTTGATGGCGGTCAAATTCAGCGGCAAATCCGCGGCTTGCCGGGCGGCCTTACGTCCTGTATAGACCCGCCAAATTCAGCCCATTCCGGCGTGCCCGGCGCGCGCCCCACGGAACCGCAGTCATGAAACAGGATATCCATCCCGGCTACCACACCATCAAGGTGGTGATGACCGACGGTAGCGAATTTGTCACCCGCTCCACCTGGGGCAAGGAAGGCGATGTCATGCATCTCGACATCGACCCGAAGTCGCACCCGGCCTGGACCGGCGGCCAGCAGCATTTGGTCGACCGCGGCGGCCGCGTCTCGCGCTTCCAGAAAAAGTTCTCCGGCTTCCTGAAGACCGAAGAGAAGAAGAAATAAGCCTTCGGCTCGGCCCTGATCGGCATAGGGGCGCGAAGTTTATGACCTCCGCGTCCCCTGCCACACCATCCGGCATGCGGGTCCGCACCGGCGGTTTGATGGGTTGAGGTTTGCTGGCAAGGCTTGCGACTCCCAGCCGTTTAAGGAGAGTGTTCGGCAACGCCTTGTTGAGCGCCATCGCCGAGTTACGCCACCAGCGGCGGGAGTTGGCAGCCGACCCGGCCTCGCTTCCAGTGCTTGAGCTGCACGGCCCGCAGCCGATGGCGGACCCACCCGTCGATATCGGCGAACGTGCCCGGTGTTTCCGCCAGCCGGAAGTAAGCCTTCCAACCCGACAGATACACCCCAAGCGGCTTGCCCATCTGCGCGAGACTGCGGCCGGCACTGCGCCGGGTCAGCTCGCGCACGCGCTCCTTCATGCGTTCAACGGCCTCGGGTGCCATGCGCCGACGGATCACGCGTCCCTTGGCCACCCAGAACGAAAAGCCGAGGAACTTGGCCTTAGTCGCGCGCGTCGCCTTGCTCTTGTTCTCGTTGATGCGAAGCTTCAGTCGGTGGGCGCTTGGCCGGGACGATAGAGATTACTGCAACATCCCGAGCGCGTGCAGGTAGGTCTCCAGCACCTCCTGCTGCTCGCGCCGTTCGTCGGTATCCATCTTGCGCATGCGCACGATGGTGCGCAGCGCCTTGGCGTCGAAGCCGTTGCCCTTGGCCTCGGCATAGACGTCGCGGATGTCGTCGGAGGTGGCCTTCTTCTCCTCCTCGAGCTTCTCGATGCGCTCGACGATCGCCTTGAGCTGATCCTTGGCGAAGCGGGTTGCGGGTTGTTCTTTTTCGGCCGCTGCGTTGGCAGGCATCGTCGATCTCCTTGAATTAACTCGGGCGGTCTCCCTGCCCTTGTCATAAGGAGAATTCAGGTGCCGAGGCCAGCGCGTCAACGCAAAGCCCCCGACATTCACACCTGTACACAAGGTTTAATTTTTGGGGCTGGACTTTTCGAATGCCGCCTTCTGCTCGCCCGTGGCCTCTTTCTGGTGCTTTTTGCGCCATTCCTCGTAGGGCATGCCGTAGACGATTGTGCGGCTCTCGTCCTTGCTCATGGCCACGCCTTGGGCATCGGCGGCGTCCTTCATCCAGTTCGACAGGCAATTGCGGCAGAAGCCGGCGAGATTCATCATGTCGATGTTCTGCACGTCGCTGCGCTTGCGCAAATGCTCGACCAGGCGGCGGTAGACGGCGGCTTCCAGCTCGGTGCGGGTCTTGTCGTCCATGGGCGGTATCCTGCCTTTCCTGTCTGCAAAGATAGGCGCGCGCGGGCGTCAGTTCCATAGGCAATAAAATGCCCGCCGCGCTCCGAGCTGGAACGCGGCGGGCTTTTGTTTGCGCCTAGCTCAGGCGAGCGCCTTCTTCACCCGCTCCGCCGTCATCGGCACGTGACGCAGCCGCTTGCCGGTGAGCTGGAACACGGCGTTGGCGATCGCGGGGGCCACCGTCACCACGCCGATCTCGCCCATGCCGCTCGGCGGATTATTGGTGGCCACGATCCTGGTGTGGATCTCCGGCACCTCGCTCATCCGCATGACCGGATAGCTGTCGAAGTTGCTGGCCTGGACGGCGCCGTCCTTGACCGCGAATTCCTCGATCAGCGCCGCGCTCAAGCCATAGACCACCGAGCTTTCGAGCTGGGCATGCACGTTGTCGGGCTGGATCACCACGCCCGGATCGACCGCGATCCAGAAGTTATGGACCTTGATCTTTCCGGTCTTGGCGTCGAGCGAGATTTCGGCCACGCCCGCCGACAGCGTGTCGTGATAGTCGGAGAACGCTAGCCCCATGCCATGGCCCGGCCGCTTCTTCTTGAAATCGGACATCGCGGCCACCGCCTTGATCACCGCGTTGGCACGCGGCTTGTCCTTGGTCAGTTCCAGCCGCAGCGCCAGCGGATCCTTGCCGGCCGAGGCCGCCACTTCGTCGAGGAAGGCTTCGGCTGCGAACTTGTTGTAGCCGGAGCCGATGCCGCGCCAGGCATGCACGCGCATGCCGCGGTTTTCACGCACATATTCAGCCAGCGCGTTCGGAATAGCGTAGAACGCCTGATCGAGACCGCGCGCGCCGATATAGTCCTTGCCGCCGGTCGCCTTGAAGCGTGGCGGCGCCGCCACCGCGTCGACGTTCTCCGACACCAGGCGGTGGTGCCAGCCGACCACGTTGCCCTTGGCGTCGAGCCCCGCCTTGAGCAAATGATGGGTCATCGGCCGCGGCCGCGCGGCGGCGATGTCCTCCTCGCGCGTGAGGATCAGTTTCACCGGCTTCTTGATGATGTTGGACAGGATGGTGGCCTGGATTGCCGCGTCCGGCCAGATGCGCCGGCCGTAGCCGCCGCCCAGGAACTGCTGGTGCACCCTGATCTGGTCCGGCGTGGTCTTGAGGATGCCGGAGATGATCCCCGCGGCGAGCGCGCCGAACTGGCTGCCGGTCCAGATGTCGGCCGATTTGCCGTCCTCCGAGACCTGGGCAACCGCGTTCATTGGCTCCATCTGGGCGTGATAGGTGTATTCGGTCCAATAGGCCGCCTCCACCGTCTTGGCCGCGCCGCTCAGCCCCGCCTTGGCATCGCCGACCTGGTATTCGACCTTGGTTTCGGCGTTCGGGTCCTTGCCCTTGGCGGCATAGTCAGCCTTCGCCTTCTCCGAGTCGAAGCCGGCGGCGGTGGCGCCGCTGGTGTCCCAGGTCACCTTGAGCGCCTCCACGCCGGAGCGTGTGGCCTCCACGCTGTCGCCGATCACCGCCACGCCGAACGGCAGCGGGATGACTTTGCTGACGCCCTTGATCTTCATGACGTCGGGAATGTTGACCCCGCCGTCCTTCGGCTTGGCGCCTTCCATCGGCGACTGCAGCACCGAGGCGTAGACCATGCCCGGCACCTGCACGTCGATGCCGTATTTCGCCGAGCCGTTCACCTTCGCCGGCACGTCGCTGCGGCCGATATCCTTGCGGCCGATCAGCTTGAACTGCGACGGCTTCTTGAGATCGGCTTCCGACACCTTCGGCGGCTCGGCCGGCACGGTCGCGAAACCCGCGACCTCGCCATAGCTGATGCGCTTGCCGGACTTCTTGTGGCTGATCGTGCTCTTGTCGGTGGTGAGCTCGGCCACCGGCACTTTCCATTTGTCGGCGGCGGCATCGAGCAGCACCTTGCGCGCCTGCGCGCCGGCCATGCGCAACGGCATGAAATAGCCGGCCACAGCGACGCTGGCCGCGGTGATCTGCGCACCGTGAAACAGGTGATGCGGATTGCCATAAAGTTTGGGATTGGCCGGCGCGAATTCGATCTTCACTTTCGACCAGTCGGCGTCGAGCTCTTCCGCCAGGATCAGCGGCAACGCGGTGTATACGCCCTGCCCCATTTCGGCGGCCGGGCAAACGATGGTGACGGTGTTGTCGGCAGCGATGCTGACAAAGGCGTTGAACTTGGTCGGCTGCGTCGCGCCGAGCGCCTCGCCGCCGCGGCTGAGACCGCCGAGCGTGAAGGCGAAGGTCATTCCAGCGCTGCCTGCCACGAAACCGCGCCGGCTGATATCGGTGTCGATCGATCCGTTCTTGATGTGTATGGTCATGGGCATCAGGCCTCCCGAGCGGCGCGTTGAATGGCGCGCACGATGCGCGGATAAGTGCCGCAGCGGCAGAGATTGCCGTCCATGTGCGTGACGATCTGCTCGCGCGTCGGCTTCTTGTTGGTGGCGAGCAGCGCCGCCGCCTGCATGATTTGTCCGGACTGGCAGTAGCCGCATTGCGGCACCTGTTCGGCGATAAAGGCTTTCTGCAGCGCGTGCGTGCCGGTCGGCGACAGGCCCTCGATGGTGGTGACTTTTTTGCCGACCACTTTCGAGACCGCGATCTGGCACGAGCGCATTGCCTTGCCGTCGATATGCACGGTGCAGGCGCCGCACAGGCCGGAGCCGCAGCCGAATTTCGTGCCGGTGAGCTTCATGTGCTCGCGCACGACCCAGAGCAACGGCGTGTCGGGCTCAGCCTCGACCGTCGCCGTTTTGCCGTTTACGGTGAGTGAAATTGCTGCCATGTCGTCCCTCCCCAGGGATAGTCATTGTGATTTGCGGAATTTTCCGCATGTCTTGGCGCCTTAACCGCGAGCGCGGCTTGGGCACGGATCGATCAAACGGAAGTCTAGCAGTGTGCCGACTTGGGCTTGACGTCGTTGCGGGAAATATAACCAGATTTTTGCGCCCATGGGCAGCTATGGTTGTGGCATGATCGGCTCCCTGCGCGTTTTTCTTGGCGACCTGTTTCGCACTGCGGTAGCCGCAGCGCACCCGGCCGCGTGCCTGCCGCCGCTGTTGCCGCCGCCGCCAGATGGCCGGGTCATATTGCTCGCCGCCGGCAAGGCGGCCGGCTCCATGGCCGAAGCGGCGGAGAGCTTTTATCTCGATCGGCTGAAGCTGCCGGCCGCACGGCTTTCCGGTATCGCGGTAGCGCGCCATGGCTATGGGCGGCCGACGCGCGTTGTCCGCATGATCGAAGCCGGCCATCCGGTTCCCGATGCCGCCGGCCTGGAAGCGGCCGATCGCGCGCTCGACTTCGCCGACGCCGCCAGCGCCGCCGACCTGGTGCTGGTGCTGATGTCGGGCGGCGCCTCGGCCAACTGGATCGCTCCCGCCGACGGCGTTTCCTTCGCCGACAAGCAGGCGGTCACGCGCGCGCTGCTGCGCTCCGGCGCCAATATCGGCGAGATCAACACGGTGCGCAAACATCTCTCGCGCATCAAGGGCGGACGGCTGGCACGTCATGCCTATCCGGCCCGCCTCGTCACCATCGCCATCTCGGACGTGCCGGGCGACGATCCTTCGGCGATCGGCTCCGGTCCGACCGTGCCCGATCCGACCACGCTCGCCGACGCCCGCGCGATTGTCGCCAAGTTCAAGCTCGAGCTTCCCGCCGCCGTGACCCGCGCGCTCGGCGACGCGGCCAATGAATCGCCCAAACCCGGCGACCCGGTGTTCGCCGGCAGTCCGTTTGCGCTCGCCGCGCGGCCGGCCGATAGCCTGCGTGCCGCGCAAGCGGCGGTCGCGGCCGCCGGCTACGACTGCATCTCGCTCGGCGCCGATGTCGAGGGCGAGGCGCGCGAAGTGGCGGCGGCCCACGCCCAGCTCGCCCGCGAGCTGAGCGCCAAGGGCGCCCGCGCGGTGATCCTGTCGGGCGGCGAACTGACGGTCACCATGCGCGGCCAGGGCCGTGGCGGCCCCAATCAGGAATATGCCCTGGCGCTGGCGATCGAGCTGGCCGGCATGCCGGCCGTGGCGGCGCTGGCCGCCGACACCGACGGCACCGACGGCGGCGCCGGCAACGTCACCGACCCGGCCGGCGCCCTGCTCGACGGCGAGACCGTGGCGCGGGCCAAGGCCCTTGGCCTCGATCCCGCCGCCTTTCTCGCCGACAACAATTCGACCGGTTTCTTCGAAGCCCTCGGGGATTTGCTGGTGAGCGGGCCGACCTACACCAACGTGAACGACTTTCGCGCCATCGTCGTTGACAGGCCATGACGGCTCACGCGAAAACCGCATAGTCCTATCGACATTCAACGGCATCGTGACCGCATTGCCTCTCAGCACCGCCAGCAGCCGCATGACCCGCATCGTCGCCCGCGCCGCCGTGCCGGCCATGCTGCTGGCGCTTTCGGCGCATCCGGCCATGGCCGATTTCCGGCTGTGCAACAACACCGGCGGCCGGGTCGGTGTCGCCATCGGCTACAAGGACGCCGAAGGCTGGACTACCGAAGGCTGGTGGAACATTTCGGCGCGATCGTGCGAAACACTGCTGCGCGGCGCGCTGGTTGCGCGCTACTATTACATCTACGCGGTCGATTATGACCGCGGCGGCGAATGGTCCGGTAAGGCCTATATGTGTTCGCGCGAGAAGGAGTTCACCATCCGCGGCACCGACAACTGCCTGGCGCGCGGCTATGACCGCACCGGGTTCTTCGAGGTCGACACCAGCGAGCAGCGCTCGTGGACGGTGCAATTGACCGACAGTGCCGAGCAGACCCCCGACCGGCCGTTGCAACCCCGTACGCCGGGCCCCTCGCGGCCGCCGAGCGCCGCGCCGACCACGCCTCCAGCCGATAACGGCCGACGATGAGACGCTTGCAATGAGACGATTGCGCCGCGCCAAGATCGTCGCCACCCTCGGACCGGTCTCCTCGAATGCCGCCATGATCGGCAAGTTGTTCGCCGCCGGCGCCGACGTGTTCCGCATCAATATGAGTCACACCAGCCAGGATCGCATGCGCGAACTGGTCGCCATGATACGCGCCGTCGAACGCGAGACCGGACGCCCGATCGGTATTCTGGTCGATCTGCAGGGACCGAAGCTCAGGCTCGGCACCTTTGCCGGCGGATCGGTGCAGGTGAAGAACGGCGATACGTTCGTGCTCGACTCCAATCCGGCCGCCGGCGACGCCAGCCGCGCTTTTCTCCCGCATCCGGAGATTTTCGCCGGCGTCGAGACGGGCCACAGCCTGCTGATCGACGACGGCAAGGTGCGCCTCACCGTCACGGAGGCTCAACCTAAGCGCATCACCACGCGCGTGGAAGTCGGCGGCAAACTGTCGGACCGCAAGGGCGTGAGCCTGCCGGATTCGACCATCCCGTTCTCGGCGCTGACCGACAAGGACCTCTCCGATCTCGAGGCCGCGCTGGAGACCGGCATCGACTGGATCGCGCTGTCGTTCATCCAGCGCCCGGAGGACATCGCGGAAGCCAAGAAGATCACGCGCGGCCGCGCGGCGATCATGGCCAAGATCGAGAAGCCGCAGGCGGTGCACCGGCTGGCCGAGATCCTCGAGGTGACCGACGCGCTGATGGTGGCGCGCGGCGATCTCGGCGTGGAAATGCCGCTGGAGAAAGTGCCGGGCGTGCAGAAGCAGATGACGCGCTCGGCGCGCGCCGCCGGCAAGCCGGTGGTGGTCGCCACGCAGATGCTGGAATCGATGATCGCATCGCCGGTGCCGACGCGCGCGGAAGTCTCCGACGTCGCCACCGCCATCTTCGAAGGCGCCGACGCGGTGATGCTGTCGGCGGAATCGGCGGCCGGGCAATATCCGGTGGAAGCGGTGGCGACCATGAACCGCATCGCCGAGGAGGTCGAAGGCGATCCGTTGTTCCGCAGCATTATCGACTCGCAGCGCGCCACGCCGGAGGCGACCGGCGCCGACGCCATCGCCGACGCGGCGCGCAACATCGCCGACACGCTCGATCTGGCCGCTGTGGTGTGCTGGACCTCGTCGGGCTCGACCGGCCTGCGCATGGCGCGCGAGCGGCCGCGCCCGCCGATCGTGGCGCTGTCGCCCAACATCGCCACCGGCCGCCGGCTGGCGGTAGTGTGGGGCGTGCATTGCGTCGTCACCGAGGACGCGCACGACCAGGACGACATGGTGAACCGCGCCTGCCGCATAGCCTGCAAGGAAGGCTTCGCCAAGGCCGGCCAGCGCGTGATCGTGGTGGCCGGCGTGCCGCTCGGCACGCCCGGCGCCACCAACATGCTGCGTATCGCTTATGTGGGGCAAGAGGCGATAAAGGACGAGAGCATTAGTTCGTAAATTCGTTTCCGTGAACGCGGCTCAGTCGATGTCCGCTTTGCTCCAAAAGCGACCGAATTGTTGCGCGGCAGAAAAATGACGCGAAGGGCCATTCGCGTCCTTCGCTGCGACGCAGAAAAACAGAAGCTCCCTTTCGCTATCTTCGGCGAACCACGTTATGGCATTCGATGCCGGGAGCGGGCGTCCGTCCAACACATCAATAGTTGCCGCGCGGTTCTTATTGCAGTGTCGATCATGCTCTTGCCGCGTACGTTTGCAACCGTAATCGCAAGACTGCCAGCATTTCTTCGCGCAGAGGATCGCGCGATTCCCGCAACCAAGCCACGGCAAGAGGTAGAATTTTCAGGTCTTCCGCCTGTTTTACGATCAGCGGCACAAAGCGCACACCTGCGACTGCAAAACGCGAAGCCCATCGAGGAACGATTGCTAAGCCGACCTTAGCCGCAACGAGATTAACGATCGTCTGCTTTTCCTCGGCAACCTGAGAGATGGTGGGACGCAGGCCCGCTTGTTCGAATAACTTAATAGTCAGGTCATGACTGTGGGGCCGCGAACTACGATCGGGAACAATCAAAGGCTGATCAACGAGCGTTTCGATGAATAGACGACTACGGCTCGCAAGCTTGTGCCGCGACGGTACAGCAACGACCGGTGTCTCATAAAAAAGCATCAGGAGTTCGATCCGTTTGTCGAGGTTCTCCGGAGGCCGGACAAACGCGAGGTCCAGACGCCCAGAGAGCAGCCGCGGCAAGAGGCGAACAGTCTTGTCCTCGACAAGTTGTACGGTGACGTTGGAACGCTGCTTACGGAAATCGTGGAGAAGTTCAGGCACCAATCCTGCAGCGGCCGTATCAATTGCGCCGACTCTCAGAATCTGGGATCGCCTGCGGCCGCGTTCGCGAAAATGTCGGCCGATTTTGTCGGACTGCGCGAGTAGCGAACGGGCATCGTCGAAAAAGGCGACGCCGTCCTGGGATAGCGTCACGTTTCGGGTTGTTCGGAGCAGCAACTGCGTTCCAAGCGATTCCTCAAGAAGTCGGATATGACGACCCAGCGCCGACGGGAGCATGTCGAGCCGGCGGGCGGCCCTGCCGAAATGCAATTCTTCGGCGACCGCTACAAAGCAGCGAAGCTGATGCAGTTCCATGCGCCTCTCGTTCCTCAGTCCAACAATTATATCAATAATTTGTATAATCCGCTGGCAATTGCGGTAGGACTGATGCCGCCCTAAAGAGGGGCAAGCGTCCGGGAAAGGACGCGCCATGATCCAAACGATGAAACAAGGGAGTAGCCCATGGGTTTCTTTCCTCATGCGCTGTTGGTTGGCGCACTCGCCCTGACCGCCGCGGCTGCACCGAACGCCGCTTTAGCGCAGGCTGCCTATCCGGCGAAGTCGATCACGCTGGTCGTCCCGGCTGCAGCCGGAGGCCCGACCGATACGGTCGCGCGTCTCGTCGCGGAATCGATGAGCCGGACGCTCGGACAGACCGTGGTCGTTGAGAACGCCGGCGGAGCCGGCGGTACGATCGGCATGGCCCGCGTGGCCAAGGCAGCGCCCGATGGCTACACGATCGCCGTCTGGCACATTGCGCAGGCGACGGCGCCCGCTCTCTATGAGAACCTCAAATACGATGTGGTGAACGACTTCGACCATCTCGGCCGCATCACCGACGTGCCCATGACGCTGGTGTCCAAGGCCGCGCTTCCGACGAAGGACATCAAGGAGCTTCTGGATTGGATACGGGCGCAGAAGGGCAAAGTACTGTATGGCCATGCCGGCATCGGCTCGGCCTCGCATTTGTGCACCCTGATCCTCATGAAGCAGCTCGGCGTGCAGATGGAGGGTGTCGGCTATCGCGGGACAGGCCCCGCCATGAACGACCTTGTCGGTGGCCAATTCGATGTCATGTGCGACCAGACGACCAACACCACCAACCAGATCAAGGAAGGCAGGATCAAAGGCTACGCCGTCACGACGAAGGTCAAGGTCTCTTCGCTGCCGGACTTGCCGACGCTGGACAGCGGCGCGATCCCGGGCTTCGAGGTGTCGGCGTGGCACGCCATGTGGGCGCCGAAGGGCTTGCCCAAAGACGTGTCTGATAAGCTTGTCGCCGCGCTTCAGGTCGCTCTCAAGGACCCGAAAGTAATCGATCGCTTCGCCATGCTCGGCACCGAGCCGGTCGCTCCGGCTCTCGCAACGCCCGATGCCCTAAAGTCATACCTCGCCGCCGAGGTGAAGCGATGGGACACGGTCATTAAGGCGGCGGGCGTCAAGGGTAACTAGGCATCCATTATGAAAACGTACGCAATCGCGGCAATCCCCGGCGACGGCATCGGCACGGAAGTCGTTGCCGCCGGCATCGAAGTACTGGTTGCAATCGCCAAGCGCGATGGCGGCTTCGCGTTCAAGATCGACCACTTCGACTGGGGCGGCGAGTACTGCAAAAAGCACGGCCGCATGATGCCGGAGAACGGGCGCGACCAAATCAGGAAGCACGACGCCATCCTGTTCGGGTCTGCCGGACATCCGGACATCCCGGACCACATTACGCTGTGGGGTCTGCGGCTCGCCATCTGCCAGCCCTTCGATCAGTACGCCAATGTCCGTCCGACCCGCGTCCTACCGGGCATTACGTCGCCGCTGCGCAACGTGAACGGCGGCGAACTCGATTGGGTGATCGTGCGCGAGAACTCGGAAGGCGAATATGCTGGCGTCGGAGGCCGCGTGCACCAAGGCTCGCCTTTGGAGGCGGCAACCGACGTCGCCATGTTCACGCGCGCCGGCGTCGAACGGATCATGCGATTTGCCTTCCGTCTAGCCCGGTCGCGGCCGCGGAAACTCCTAACAGTCGTCACCAAGTCCAACGCACAGCGCCACGCCATGGTCATGTGGGACGAGATCGCGACGCAGATCGCGGCCGAGTTCAGGGACGTCACCTGGGACAAGATGCTGGTCGATGCCATGACCATGCGCATGGTTATGCGGCCGGAGACGATCGACACGGTCGTGGCGACCAACCTTCATGCGGATATTCTGTCCGATCTGGCTGCGGCGCTCGCCGGCTCGCTGGGCATTGCGCCGACGGCGAACCTCAATCCCGAGCGAACCTTCCCCTCGATGTTCGAGCCTATTCACGGCTCGGCGTTCGACATCATGGGCAAGGGCGTTGCGAACCCGATCGGCACCTTTTGGTCTGCGGTCATGATGCTTGACCATTTGGGAGAAAAAAACGCGGCGGACCGCCTCATGAAGGCGATCGAAAGGGTTACCGCCGACAAGCGCTTTCACACGCCAGATCTCGGCGGCAAGGCCAGAACGGCTGACGTAACGGCGGGGGTCGTCGATGCCATTCAAGGCGCAAACACCTGAAGGCCATGCCCGAGGCGTGGACTGAAACGCGGGCGCGATAACGCTTCGACGAAAATTCGGTGCTGCCGTGATGTCCGTTTCGGGTCATTTGCAACGCAGGTGGTCAAAGGTCGCAGTTCTCGGATGTCCGCTCGGCCCCGCAAGCGGAAATGAGGCTAGCTGCTGATGCGCGCCTGCCGCATCGCCTTCAAGGAAGGCTTCGCCAAATCCGGCCAGCGCGTCATCATCGTCGCCGGCCTGCCGCTCGGCACACCCGGCGCCACCAACATGCTGCGCATTGCCTATGTGGGCAGCGAGGCGGCGGGCGATTGAGCGGGACAGTTTAGGGTTCCTCCGTCACACCGGCGTGGATGGCGAGCAGGCGCTGCACCACATCGAGCTTGCGGGCGCGCGCAAAGCCGCACTCGGTGGCGACGCCGAATTTCGGCAGGTATTGACGCGCCAGTTCGATCCGTGTCTTAGCGCCCGCGACACCGTCGGACGCGTGAATGAGGCCGAGATAAATCTCGGTTTCCGGTGCGAGCTGGAAGTCGCGCATCGGCGTGAAGAATTCATCGGTGGCGCGCGGCAGCGGCACCGGCAGATGGATATAGGCGATTCTGTGCCGCACCGAGCGGGCGATGGCGTTTGCGATATCGACAAGATGCCGGGCGGTGACGGGGTCGAAGAAATGCTTGCCGCCGAAATCGCCGTAGCAAAGATGAAAGCCCAGTTCGACGTCGTCGGGAACGGGCGCGCAGATGCGCGCGAAGCGCGCAGCGATGTCGTCCCTTGACGCCTTGACCAGCGGGAACTGATCCTGCGGCTGGCCATCCCAGACGATCATGTCGTGGCAGACGTCCCACTGGATGCAGATATCCCGGTGCGGGATGTGGCGGCAGATCGCCTCGACCTCGCGCACCATCGCGGTTTCGTAGGCGGCCTCGATGGCGACAACGTCGCGCGCGGTGCAGAAGGCGTAAATCACGCTCATCGGCGTCGGCAGGCAAATCTGGAAGCGAATGCCGGCGGCGATGTCGCCCCGCTCGCGCGCCGCGACAAAATCGAGATAGGAGGCGCGGGCCTCGCGGGCATAGCCAAGTTCCCCGAAGCTCACGTCCTGCGCGCTCACGCCCTCGCCGAGGCATAGCAGCGGAAAGCCTGACGTCTTGCGCAGCGCGCCGCTCGGATCCGGCCGCAGGAATGGGCTGGAGCGCAGCAGCGGATACTGGAAGCTGACCCACAAGCGTCGCGGGCCCGGCTCGCCATCGGGGATGCGCCGCAAACGGCGTCCCAGCAACGGCCCGACCGTGCTGAAAACATCCTCGACGCCGTTGAGCCCAATGCTGCCGACCAGGTGGACCGAATGGGGCACGGTGGAGGTGTGTGACATAGGCAGTCTCACCAGAGTTCGTCGAGACGCAGGCCGGTCAGTCGAGCGAGGCTCACTGCATATGCTGGCCGCCATTGATGGCGATGTTGGCGCCGGTGACGAAAGCGGCCTCCTCGGAACAGAGGTAGATGATGAGGCCGGCAACCTCCTCGGGCTTGCCAAGTCGCGCGATCGGAATCTGCGGCAGGATTTTGCTGTCGAGCACTTCCTTCGGAATGGCCATCACCATCTTGGTGCCGATGTAGCCGGGCGAGATCGTGTTGACGGTGACGCCCTTTTTGGCCGACTCGAGCGCCAGCGATTTGGTGAAGCCATGCATGCCGGATTTCGCCGCGGCATAATTGGTCTGCCCGAAGGCACCCTTTGAGCCGTTGACCGAGGAGACGTTGATGATGCGGCCCCAGCCGCGATCCATCATGCCGTCGTAGACCTGCTTGGTCATGTTGAACACGCTGTCAAGATTGGTGCCGATCACGGCCTTCCATGCCGCCAGGTCCATCTTGCGGAAGGTGGTGTCCTTGGTGATGCCGGCATTGTTGACCAGAATATCGACCGGTCCGACCTCGGCCGTCACCTTGGCGATGCAAGCCTTGGCCGATTCGAAGTCGGCAACGTCGCAAGCATAGGCATTGAAGTCGTACCCCTTCGCCTTCATATCGGCGAGCCACTGGTTCGACGTTTTGTTGGAGGGCGAGTAAGTCGCGACGACCCGATATCCGGCATCGGCCATCTTGGTCGAGATCGTCTCGCCGAGACCGCCCATGCCTCCGGTGATCAGGGCAATGCGTTTCGTCATCGCCTTCGCTCCTCTGTTTGCGCTTCCGCTGAAAACATACATTCAATCGGCCGCCATGCATAATCCCTAGCGCTCCCCTTTGTCGGCCTCATGACGGTGCGCGTGCGTCTCGCAGCAAGCGTCGTCCGCAGGGTCTGCATCGGCCACCAGCCGCCAGCGCTTGCGGCGCGGCGGGTGGCGCGGCAGGCGGTCGGCCTTCTTGACGTGCTGCAGCAGCGCGAGATCGGCGGCGCCGGCGGCGTTGCGCGCCGACAGGCCCGTATCGAGCGCCGATATGCCGGCACCGACCCAGACTTTGGCGGCGTCGGACAAACGCAACCAGCGGCCGAGGAAGCAGGCCGTCGGATCGCCGGCGCAGGCATGCGCGCGGCGGCAGGCCGGCGCTTGGCAGTCGCGCCAATATTGCAGCCAGGTGCAATAGCGCTTGTGCGCCGCGAGGTCCTGCGGGGTCCAATCGTCTGCCGCTGCGGCCGCGCCGGCCGGTTCATAGGCTGTCATGCTCATGGGTTGCTCCTGTCGCTTGGCGTGAAATGTCGGTGATCCAGCGATGCGGGCGTGCTTGCGCATTGCCGCGACGCGGTTCACGCGCCCGGGGCTTGCCAGCTTGGTCCCCTCGCCGCGCTTTAAGCGGCAACGAGGGCGGCGAAGCGCCGAAAGGCGCCACACAGTCCGCGCCTTGCGGGCGCAGCGCGCGTCATCGGCGATCGGTGCCGTGACGCGCCCGCCTCCCGGCGCTTCACCGCGGCGTCTTCATCGACCTCGGGCCGCGCTTGCGCCTTCCGCATCGGATGCGGAAGCGTCCAGCGAGCTCCTCGCGCACGGGTCGTTGTGCCCGTAGGGCGGAGCCCCGAGGCCCCCGGGAGTCCGGCTGACGAAGCCGGGCGCGCGGGCGCCGCTCCCCGCGCCATCCGCCGAACGTCACCGGTAGACGCCCCTCGTGCGCGGGGTGGGATTAGGCATATATGCCACTAGGATTGTTGTCAAGAGGATGCTTGAATAAATTCTTGTTGGGGGCGGGGCGGGCTTCTCCGAGGATTCGGGATATAATCGAGGCCGTCGGCGCCGGATTGCTTCAACTTATCCCCTGAATTGCAGCATCACAGCGATCTTCCAGGTCCCCTCAACCGTAAGCTTCGGGCTAACTTATTCACGCATGATTCGAAGATATGGAGGAAGCATGACCAAGGTGATGTCCAAGTCGGAACTCATTCAAAAGATCGCTGCGGAGCATTCGAAGAGTATGACGCGCAAGGATGTCAAGGCCGTCATCGAGTCGCTCGCCGCGATAGGCTACAAGGAGCTCAAGAAATCAGGCGCCTTTGTTGTGCCTGGATTTGCCAAATTCGTTGTTATCAAGAAGCCAGCAACAAAGGAGCGGAGCGGCATCAATCCGTTCACAAAGGAGCCGACAATATTCAAGGCGAAGCCGGCTCGGAAGATCGTCAAGGCTCGGCCGGTAAAGGCTGCCAAGGATGCAGTGTTGTAGCATCGAAACATGGATGCCTCAGGTCAGATTTGTTGAGACATCGGCTAATACCTATTTTTCAATGACATGGAGAGTCGAATGGCTAAGAAAGCAAAACAACGACGCACGAAACGAATGGCTTGGACTAGGGCTCAAGTGGCGGAGCTAAGACGCTATTCGAAGGACAAGCTGCGGGTAAAGAAAATTTCAAGGCTGATGAAACGTACCGTCGGCTCACTGCGCCAAAAAGCAAGAGCGTTAGGTATCAGGCTCGGCCATCGTCGTTGAAGACAAGGCCGACGCTGACGATCGCTGTGGGTCATTAGCGAACGTAACGCTCGCTCATCATGATGTCTGCTCTCACGCTGAAAGCATACATTCGATCAGCCGCAGTGCTTATGAGTTTTGGCTGCGCGTTTATGAATCCACGCGGCTCAAATATCCCTGCCCTCGATCTTTTCCTGCAGCGTCTTCACCACATCGGGGATGCGCTGCAGGCGCGGATGGACCGCCAGCGCGCGGCGATAGACTTCGAGCGCCTGCCTGTCGTCGCCGATGTCCTGCAGGATCAGCCCCAGGCCCGACAGCGCGCCGAAATGGCGCGGCTCGCGCTTGAGCACCTCGCGGATGTCGGCGAGCGAACGGCCGTAGTCCTTCTTCATGTAGTAGAGCGTGGCGCGCCGGTTCCAGGCTTCGATATAGTCCGGCTTGATCTTGACGACCGAGTCGAGCAGTTTGAGCGCCAGATCCATCTCGTGCGCCTCGATCGCGGTCTTCACGCGCGTCATCAGCAGGTTGGCGGTGTCGCTGCGCGAGATCACCCATTGCGCCCAGATGCGCTCCTCGATCGCCTTGGCGATGGTGTCGTCGGGCGCCACTTTGAGCGCGCCGAACAGGAAATCGAGATTGCGGGTGCGGTCGCCGCGCCCGGCCGAGGGCAGCTGCGCCGGCGGCCCGATCCAGGTGCCTTTCTGGGCGGAAGCCGGCGCGCCAAAAGCCGTGGCCATCAGGATGGCGGCGGACAGAGCCATGAGGAATCGTGCGCGCATGGGCGGAGACTAATCTCTCCGCCGCTTAAGGCAAATATACGGCGATGGTGAAGGACCCAGGCGAGGGGTCGGCCCTGGCTGTTAGCCTTTGTTCTTAGCCTTGGCGTGCCTTGAAACGGGGATTGGTCTTGTTGATCACATAGACCCGCCCCTTGCGCCGCACGACCTTGTTGTTGCGGTGGCGGCCGCGCAGGGATTTCAGGGAGTTACGGACTTTCATGACGGGCTCTGGGTTCAACTAATATTTTGTTTGAGCATGATCTTTTCCGAAAACCGGTTCCCACTTTTCGGGATCATGCTCCTTTGAGCCGGTTCATAAGGGCCCCACCCGCCCCTGTCAACGAAACTCGCCCCAGTGGTTAGCGGGCGGGCCCTGCCCTACAGTCCGCGCCGGAGGCCGGCCATGCAGCGGAGTACTGAGCGCTTTCTGACCACCCATACCGGCAGCCTGCCGCGGCCGGACGACCTTATCCGGACGATGTACGCCAAGGAGGCAGGCGTGCCGGTCGAACCGGCGGCGCTGGCTGAACGGGTGCGGGCGGCGGTGGCCGAAGTGGTCAAAAAACAGGCGGCGGCCGGCATTGACCTGATCAATGACGGCGAAATGTCGAAGCCGAGCTATGCCACCTACATCAAGGACCGGCTCGACGGCTTCGGCGGCAGCGGCAACACCTTCGTCTACCAGGACCTGGCCGAGTTCCCGCGCCTGGAAAAGCGCGTGTTCGGCGACCCCGGCCGCTCGCGCCGCAAGACGCCGGCCTGCAATGCGCCGATCGGCCTGCGCGACGCGCAGGCGGCGGCCACCGACGTGGCCAACCTGAAAGCCGCGCTGGCGGACGTGACGGCTGCCGGCGGCTTCATGAGCGCGGCCTCGCCCGGCGTCATCGGGCTGTTCTTCCGCAACGAGCATTACCCGAGCCAGGAGGCTTATCTGGCGGCCATCGCCGAGGCCATGCGGCACGAATACGAGACCATCGCCCAGGCCGGCCTGGTGCTGCAGATCGATTGTCCCGACCTTGCCATGGGCCGCCACATCCAATACGCCGATTTGAGCCTGGCCGAATTCCGCAAGCGTGCGCGGCTGCATGTCGAGGCGCTCAATCATGCGCTGTGCAATATTTCGCCCGAGCAACTGCGCCTGCACCTGTGCTGGGGCAATTACGAAGGCCCGCATCATCGCGACGTGCCGCTCGCCGACATCATCGACATCGTGTTCATGACCAAGCCGAACGCGATCTCGTTCGAGGCCGCCAATCCGCGCCACGCGCATGAATGGGCGCTGTTCGAGCGCGTGACGCTGCCCGACGGCAAGCTGCTGATTCCCGGTGTGATCGAATCGAAGTCGAACTTCATCGAGCATCCCGAACTGATCGCGCAGCGCATCGGCTGCTACGCCAGACTGGTTGGCGCTGAGAACGTCATCGCCGGCAGCGATTGCGGCTATGGCACCTGGGTCGGACAGGCGGCGGTCGATCCCGACGTTGTGTTCGCCAAGCTTGCCGCCATGGCGGAAGGGGCGCGCATCGCGTCGCGGGAGTTCTGGGGCTAGCTGCTGCGTATTCTCTTATAAAAGCGCGGCACCAGCAGCACTAGCGCGATCAAGGCGAGTGCGAGCAAGGCGTATTTGATATTTTCGGTATCGCCGGCGATGGCCTGGCGGCTGGCGTGACCGATCCAGGTATAGGCGACCGTCGACGGCGCCATGAACACCAAAGTGGCGAGCACATAGCGCGGGAACGGAATGCGCGTGACGCCGAGCAGATAATTCGTGATGTTGTACGGGATGACCGGGACCAGCCGCACGAAGGCGACAAATCGCCAATCCTCCTCGTCGACGCTGCGCATGATGCCCTGCAACCGGGGTCCGGCGCGGACTTGCGCCCAGTCGCGCGCGATGTAGCGCGCGAACAGGAAGGCCAAGGCGGCGCCGAGCGTGCCGCCCAGCAGATTGATCGCGCTGCCGAGATAGGGCCCGAACAGCGCGCCGCCGACCAGATCGAAAATGCCGCCCGGCACCAGGGCGACGGTGGCGACCGCATAGAGCACGACGAAGCCGATCGGCGCCCAGATGCCGAGGCCGTCGATCCAGGCGGCCAGCGCTTCGGCCGTGAGCCCCAGGGTGAAACCCCACACCGTCGCCGCCACGCCGGCGAGGACGAGAGTTACGACAACAATAAGTAGCCAGCGTCGTGGATGCGCCATTGCCCGGCAGGTGAGTGGAAGGAAGATTCGGCAAGCGGAAAGGTGGGCGGCGACAGGGATATGAGCTGTGGCCCACGTGTGATGACGTGCTGTTCCTGTTTATCAGGGAATTTGGCGCTGAATAGCCATTTCTTCCGATGTGAAGGCGCTCGGTCCGGCGGCTGCGCCGCTTCGTCAAATCGTGCTGCGCGCCCGCGAGACTCTGGTATCACGATAAGTCATCATTTCGCGGGGCAATGCAAAATGAGCCGCGTGCTGCGCCACCCCTCCGTAAATAAATGTATGATAAATCAAATGGTTGGCGTAATTTACTGGACAAAATCGACTGCTATTTGATTATTCAAGGCCTGCGGCAGAATGCCGTTATTAATATTGATCAAGGTTGAGTCATAGGACGGCAAGAATGCGACGAACGACCATGCTGACGGGCTGGATATTCCTCGCGGTGATTGCCGCCAATTTACCAGCACATGCCGATCAACTGCGCGACGGGTTGAGCGCATTCAAGCGACATGACTATGCGCGAGCGGCCGCATTGTTGCGATCGCCGGCCGAGAATGGCGATCCCCGCGCGCAAGCCGTTCTCTGTTTCATGCACACATATGGTCGAGGCGTGCCGCAAAACTACCGGGAAGCAGCAAGCTGGTGTCTGCGGGCCGCCAATCAGGGCAACTCGGAAAGCCAATACATGCTGGGCCTGCTGTACAACAAGGGCCATGGCGTTCCGGAAAATTTTGTTGAAGCTCACAAATGGCTGAATTTGGCGGCGACCCGCGCGTCGGGACCCAAACGGGAATTTTCCTACCGGATCAGAGATTCAGTCGCGACAAAAATGTCGCCGGCTCAGCTTGCCAAAGCGCAAGCACTGGCGGTGGCGTGGCGGCCGGTGCCGGAGTTGCATGGTTCGGATTTGATGGCGGGCCAATGCGCGGCCAACAGGAAATGTCTCAATCGATGAACAGTTGCGCTGCGGCGCTGCGCTGATCGCCGCCGGCCGTCGCCCCTATCGCATGGCGGCCCGGCTCGGGTAAAATGAAATGGACAAAGGCGTCACCATCGGGCCGGGGGAAGGATGACTCACTCGTTGAATGGAAACAGCGGAAAGCCGAAGGTCATCGTGGGAAGCGGCTGGTGGTGCGATGGCGCCCCCTCCGCCTGGAGAATTGGAAGCCCGGCCACCCGCTCCCCGGCGTTTTTCGATCTATGGCTGCGCCAGGTTCACCGCTGCTTGAAGCCGTTGCGGGTTGTGGTGACCGATTGTGCCTCGCCGATCAAGCCGGACCGCCCTTCGGATAAATCATTGGTGTGGATTGAACTCGATCGTAACTACGGCCATCCTAACGATCTGCGCGTGGGGCTGATCAAGACGAAATATTCCGGCTTCACACGCACCGTCATTAACGGGGCGATGTATGCGCTCTGTTGCGACGCCGACTTTTACGTTTATGTCGAACAGGATTGTTTGATACATGGCGAGGATTTGCTAACGCACGCCATTGGCGACGCGAGCGAAGACATCCTTCTCGGTACACCGACCGTGAACGGTGTCGGCCTTCATGGTGCGGTGGCGGCCTCGATGATTCAGCAGAGTCTGATCGTCGTGCGGCGCATCGGTCTTGAGCGATTTCTGGAAGGGCTTCTTGGCGCGCCCTGGACGGACGGCGAAATGCCCCCAGAGGAAATTATGAGGCAACGACTCACGCCTTTCGGACTGCTGCGAATTCCATTCGGACGTTCACGGCCGATCGACTTCACGCGCAGCCATTTCTATGCGGAGCATCTGACCGACGAGGAACTGGCCCGCGTTACGCAACTCATAGGCAGCGGATCGCCCGCCTAGATCATGAATTCGCCAGTTCCGTTCATCGTCTGTTATCCGCGATCGGGCTCGACCTTGCTGCGCCTGATGCTCGATGCGCATCCCGCCATGGCTATTCCGCCGGAGACGATGTTCAACGAGATTTTCCAGCTCGCGCGCGCCGCGCCGCCGGCGGCCGAGCTTCCGCAGGCGGTGCTCGGCGCCATGACCGCCTCGCAGCGCTGGAATGATCTGCACGTTTCGGCTGACGCATTGCGCGGCGCATTTGCTCAAATGGGCGCTGCCTTTTCCGTCGCGGAAGGGTTGCGCGCCTTTTACCGGCTTTACGCCGCCAACCACGGCAAGACCCGCTTCGGCGACAAGACCCCAGGGCATATCTTCTGGATTCCGACGATCGCGGAATTGCTGCCGGAAGCCGTGTTCGTCCACATCGTGCGTGACGGACGCGACATCGCGGCCTCGATGCGGCAGCTCTGGTTTGGCCCAGGCAATGACATACCGGCACTCGCGGAAAGCTGGCTCAAGTGGCTCAATGCCGGGTTTGAAGCCGGCGCAGCCTATCCCGGGCGATATCTCGAAGTCCGCTACGAGGAACTGGTGGAACGGCCGGAGCCGGTGCTGCGGAGTGTTCTTGCCTTCATCGATTTGCCGTTCGACGCGGCCGTGCTGCGCCACCATGAGCGGGCGGCCGAGCGCATCGCCGAGCTTGGCGAATTGCTCGAAGCCGACGGCAGGCTTTTTGCGACGCGGGAGGCGCATCGCAGCATCCACCAGCGCACGCTCGAGCCGCCAAATGAAGAGCAGGTCGGCCGTTTCCGGCGGGATCTGACAGCGGCCGAAATCGCAGATTTCGAGAGCATTGCCAAACCCATGCTTAGCAGACTTCGATATATTCAATGAGTTGCGTCGCGGGGGATGAGCGTTAATGGCGGCGGATCGCACCATCTTCTCTTTCATCATCGATAACGATCCGGCCTATGTCTACGAAGGCTGGCATCTCGCGCATTCTCTGATCGAGCATTGCGGCGGACCATCGTCGGTCGTCGTGCAATGCACGCCCGAAGTCGCGCAAGACCGGCGCGCGATATTTCGCGATCTTGGCTGCCGGGTCCTGGAGATTGCGCGCTTCGGCGACGGACGCCACTGCAACAAGCTCAACCAGCTCGAAAACCTAAAAGGCATCGAGTACGACGTCACCGTTCTGCTCGACACCGACATGATCGTGGTGTCCGACTTGCGGCCGTTCCTGAGCAAGACCGCCATTACCGGCAAGGCCGTCGACTACCCCAATCCGCCGCTGGCGACGCTGGGGGAAATCGCAGCGGCGACGAACCTGCCGCGCCTGCCGGTGATCGTCCCGACCGACGCCTTGGGCGGCGAAACCTATCTCGCCAACTGCAATGGCGGGTTCTATTCGGTTCCGCGCGCCAACGCGGAGAAGCTGTCCATCGCCTGGCGCTACTGGGCGCTGTGGCTGCTCGATCACATCGAACCGCTCAGGCGCGTTGGCAAGCAGCAGCACGTCGACCAAGTCAGCTTCTGGCTGGCGGTCCAGCACATGGGCCTTCCGTTCGAGCCGGCGCCTTCGAACGTCAACTATTACGTCCATATCGAAGGCGGCCACCGCTTCTTCGATCCGGCGCGGCCGGTGGCGCTCATACATTATCACACGGCGCTGCTCGACGTTCTCGGGCGCATCAGCCCAAAACCCGATTCCATTCCGGCGGGGGTCGACGCGGTGACCCGCGCGAATGCGCAGATTTCCAAGGGCTTCAATAACGAGGTGTTCTGGGACATGCGTTACCGGCGCTTCCCGGAGCGCGGCTCGGGCGTCGGCTCGCGCGGGGGGAACGTGGCGTACAAGCGCGAGCTTTTGAAGCAGCAGGGGATCGAAACCGCGTCGTCGGTTCTCGATGTCGGCTGCGGCGATCTTGAGGTTGTGAAGGCATTGAACATCAAGCGCTATATCGGCATCGATCAGTCCGAAGAGTGTCTACGTTTGGCAAGACAGGCACGGCCGGATTGGGAATTTCATCATGGGGCAACGACCGAGATACCCGTTGCGCAAATCGTGCTTTGTTTTGAAGTCCTCATCCATCAAGAGACGGAAGCCAACTATCACAAATTGATAGGCTTTCTAGCCGACAAGACTCTCGGTTCGCTGCTGGTGTCCGGATTTTCGGCGGACACTGACGCAATTCGTCATAACGGGATGGTTTTCTTTCACGAGTCGCTTGCGAGCAGCCTTCGCCGCACCGGTCGTTTCCGCAATATCCAATTTATTGGAAAGCACACCAGCGTCGATATCTACCGTTGCGACGTGTAATGCATCCAGATTCTTCATTTGCCAAAAGCAACGCGCTCCGTACGGACTATACCGGACGGAGCGCGGAAGCTGACAGTGGCCGGTTTGCCGGCCCGAAGTCGTTTTTATGCGCGGAGGCCGCGCATGCGGTCACTTCGGCGCAATCGTTCCCGGATTGGGCCCGTCCGCCGTGTTGCCGTTGATGAAGTTGGTGCTGTAGGAGGACAAGGTGCCGGTGGCGGTCGTGCCCGTGGCGTTCCCGGTAACAACCGTTTCGCCGAACCGGATAGTCGCGGTCGCGCCGCTCGAGTTGATACCGGTTCCGTTGTACACTGTGGAGACACGGCGAAGCATCATCTGCACGCTCGGGGACGTGCCCCCGGTTGCGTTGATTCCTGCTCCGACGTTACCCGTCGCCACACTATCGACGACGGTGACATTGATCGTTCCTGTGGTGGCCGTGCCATTGCCGCGGAAGCCCGTTGTATTGCTGGCCGCTATGACCCTGCTGATAGTTACGTTCGCATTGGCAGCTGCCGTGGGCTTCACCTCGACACCGACGAGGTTGTCAGTGAGGTAGCTGTCAGCAATGTCAACAGTTGCCGTCCCGGACGACGGGGCGACGAGGACGCCGCTGCCAGGAGAGCCGCGGCAATTCCTGACCTGGAGCTTGTGGAGGTGTACGGTGACGCCAACGCCAATGATGTTGACTCCGTTGAGACCGGTGCCGACGCACTCAATGTCCTGACCCTTCAAGGTGACGATGCTGCCGGCCGGAGCGTTGATGATGAATCCATTGACGAGGGCGGCGAGCACGCCACCCTCGGTGTAGTCGCACACGACGCTGATCGACTTGGTGATCGTCAGCGTACCGAAGCCACCCGGATCGAGGCAGTTGATCTCCCCATTGGTGGCCGTCTTCGAGATGGCGCCCGCATAAGTCTTGCACGGCGCCGTGCGGCTGCACGGATTGGCGTCGTCGCCGACGCCTGAGACCCAAGTTCGCGTCGCCTGGGCGGATGCCGGTGTAACGAACGAGGTGGCCGAGATTGCTACTACAACAAACGCAAACAAATAGGCGAGTTTTCGCATGCGGTCCTCCCTAGAGTTGCAATACTTTTACCACGGCCATCGTCTAATTACAGAGAATTCATATAACAAAACCGTGAACATCGTCGTGCAAAAAGCCGGCTACCACCCTTGATCAGCGCAAAGGTGATTTCGACACGGTGACACCAACCAGCATATGAAATTCATAGCTCACGATTTTGCGCCGCGGCCATCTTTCCAATTACAATTGCTCATCTTTTTTTTGCGCGCCCGGACTATTTTCACCGGGAGCCGGAAGACGCAGCGTCTCGGTTTGTCGTTCTTTCTCGAGCGTTGCTTCGCGCGCTTTGACCGACCGAAGAATCCAGCCGGCATGTCCCTCGCCGGTTTTCAGGCGAACGATGTTATGCGTCGTCTGATCGAGAAATACCCCGAATCCTTCAGTGGTACCGACCACGGTCCCGACCAGCGTCAGGTTGGGACGCTGCGGCGCGGCCGGCGGGGTTACTAACCTTGGTTGTGTAACATTTGGCGGCAGCGCTATCACCGCCGGCGCGAGCGGGCGCCGGGACGGTGAGAAGATCGGCCGTTCCCGTGTGATCGCGAGCGACCCGAGCGGAATAGCCCAAAGCGGATTGCCGGACAGGACGCGCTCCTTGGCGGCTTGCGCCGGATCCCTTTCCAACTTTATTGCCCCGCGATCGACATCGGATTTCATCTCATCCGGCGACGTCGCCGCGAACGTTGCGTTTTCCAAAGCGCCAACAACGCAAAGCCCAGCGATTATCCTCATGAGCCCATGCCGGCACATCATTTTGCGCCCTTCCATTGACCCGATACCGCGACCAATACCCGCATTCGATCGTTGCGCGCGACGGTGGACTCTTGCGGCCCTTGAATGACCAATTGATCGATAAATAAGAACGGCATCCCGGCTTCCAGGTCGTAAAGCAGTTTCTGCAGGTTAGCCTGCCCCACCTCGCAACTGATGAGCAAAGTTATAAAGCCATCTTTGGATTTCGGTCCCTGCAAGTCCACCTGTGAAGACTGCACGCTGCCGCCAACCCGGGTGATCGCGCCCGCCACCCGCTGCAACAGCGCGGCGCCGCCGACCGTGATCGTATCGCCACCGAGAAACGGGGATCCGGCAGGCACGGCGCCGGCCGGCAGGGTCACCGGGTCCGTGCTCCGCTGGCGCGCCTCAAGTTGGTTTAGAATATCGACCGCGGCGGCAAGACTGGCGCGTTGTTCAAGCATATTCGCCAGCGCCAGCCAGATCGTCGCCAGCAACGCGGCAATCAGAATGAAATAGGCCGCCCCCGCGACGGCGGGGTTGCGTACGAGAGCGCGGTCGAATGCATGAGCGGCGTTCATGACGGGGCCGAGAATACCGGTTTAATACGAGCTTCGATGTGAAAGCGATCTCCTGGATCGGAAGGCGACCGGGTTGTCGGCGCGAAAAATGTCGCGCGATCGAAATGCGGCGATTGCTCGATGAGGCGGATCAGCGACGGAGCATCGCCGCTGATGCCGACGACCTGTACCTTTTCGCCTTCGATGCGGAGTTCCGTAACATAGGTATTGTCAGGCAGAATGCTCGATAGAGCTTCGATCACAATGACGCTCGCCGCCATCTGATTTTTCTGACGCGCCAAATTGGCCAGCGCGGAATTGCTGACGGCGTCGCTTCCGGCGCGAATGATGCCGCGACGTTCGGCGATACGGCGCGACACATCGGTTTGGCGATTTTGCAGATCGTTGCCGACGACGATGCCGGCGGAAATCGCCAGCCCCGAGAGCACCGCAAGGGAGAGCAGCACGGCGATCAGCGCACGACGCACTTGTCGAACTTCGAGCGTGCCCGCCGCGGATTGCTCAAAAATCTTGATCGTGGCTTTGTCGGCCTGTTCGTTCGGCAAAGTCGTCGAGACAGCGATCGATTTCGCGCCAAGATGGCCGATCGCTTGGACGAGCGGAATAATCTGCGGGCGAGCCGCGGCGGCGACCGTGACCGAAATTCGATCGCTTGCGAGTTCCGTCGGTTCGCTCCAACCGAAGACCGCTTCACCGGCATCCCAGGGCGTGATCCGATCTATTTGAGCGCGCACGACGCCATCGAGAAATTCCGTGGCGCGTCGCGGCAATTCGATGGCGCGAAAGAAAAATCGATCCGGCCGCATCGCAAGCTCGACCCTGCTGCCTTTCAGCATGGTCGTCGCATTGCCGGCGCAACTGGCAACGCCGTTTGAAATTTTCACCTGCAACAAGGACGCCGATGAATCTCCGACCGGCGTCTGAAGTATAAATGTTCCATTCTCTTGTTCGGCGAGCCGAACCCGACGCGGCGCCACCAACCAATCAAGCATGGTCACGACGGTCGTGGCGACACCATCCATCCAGCGCAAAAAGCCGTCAATGATTTGGCGCAGGATATTCATCGCAAGCCGTTTCCCCAATCCATGGTACGCCATTCATCCGTCGAAGTCGTCCGTCCAAGATAACACGCGATAGGGGTCTGGAGCGTCTTCCAGCAGGAGAATAACGGCCTCGGCATTAATGTGACGACCTTTGGCCAGTTCGACCCGGACCGTCACCCTTATTGCCTTGCTTCCCTGCACGGTTGCATAGACCCGCGCGGGACCGAGCAACTGGAATACGGAATTTACATCCTGCCGCAGCGCGTGGCGTTGTTTAAGAAAGGCATCGAGACGCTCCGGCGTCATCCCAGGAAGGGCTGCAATGACCTCAGGTGCGGCATCTATGACATTAACGGTTGGCATACCGCTGAATACAGTGAAAAAAGGCATTGCACGCTCGACAAAGGCCGGGGGTAGCCCGAGCACCAGCCAGAGTTCTTGCACGTTCGTGA
Source organism: Hyphomicrobiales bacterium (assembly GCA_016185205.1). Classification (GTDB taxonomy): domain Bacteria; phylum Pseudomonadota; class Alphaproteobacteria; order Rhizobiales; family Xanthobacteraceae; genus Pseudolabrys. The sequence goes on from JACPOA010000058.1 coordinate 51,939, forward strand.
ACGGCGCTTGGCGTGGATCATAGGTCAAGCCGGCATTTCGATAGGCTGTCGTCTCCTTGTCCTGATCCGGATTTGTGTTCGTTGCATTCGCGCGCCACCCGATGACGCGTTCAGCATAATTGTTCGCCGCGTCGGACGGAGCGCCGAACACTCTGAACAAGCCCGCCAACAATGGCGGCTGCGCCGAATTGAGATCGATTCTGGCCGCTTCGGACCGAAACCCAACCGCCACATTCGAGCCGCCAACCCGGAAGTTGAATTGCCCGCTGGTCGGCCGCTCCTGCGGCTTTACGGCGCCCAAGTAATACGCCGTCAGCTCGAGCGCCGCCGACACGGAGGCGTTGGTTTGAATCCGGTCGTTGTTCGCTTCGAGACTGGTCGCGGCATTAACCACATAAAGCGCGTAAATCGCCGCCAGCACCGCCAACCCGCCGAGAATCCAGAGCACGGCGACCAAAATAAATCCGTCACTGGATTTTCGGCCGACCTTGAATGCCGCTGACGCCATTTTAAGACCTGGTCACGTGGCTGCCCTGCGCCGCTACTTTTTCATTTGTCGAGATTGGACGAAACGGCGGGCGACGCATTGACAGGCGGGTAAATGCAATCCTTGACAGCTCTTGCCCGGGCACATTCCGCCGGCGCGTTCATGCGAAGGACGGTGGCCGTTGACACCGCCAGTGTGCGTTGCGTCGCCGCGTCGCGGATCGACACACGAATGGCGACAGGCAACCGGTCTGCATCGTGCCAGCTGTTCTGCCAAACATGATCGGCGCCCGCGTATGAAAAGATCGCCCGATAAGGCGCGCGTATGAGGACCACGGGGCCCGAGAAATTCGCCAGGTCGCGGAGTTTGGCGTTTACGGGAAGCGGCACGAATGGCGTGCGCGCGCGCACCAATGCCACACCACGGTCATCGGACATTGTCGAGATGCGCACGACTTCCAGGCCGGGCCGCGTGTTGGGCCCGACCGCCGTTCGCACGAAACGCACGCCGAACTCATCGCCCTCGAACAACGGCTGCTTGGTCTTGCCATTTGCCGTCACAAATTCCGCCGCCGAGAGATCGGCGACCAGACGTTCGAGACCCTGTCCAAAAAGTTCCGTACGCTGCACATGGACGAAGCCACGATTCCAATTCGGCAGCCATTGCGCCGTCACGGTGGCTAGCGCCGCAAGGATACCGACCATCAGGATCAATGCAACGAGCATCTCGAACAGCGTAAACCCCGCCTCGCCGTCCGAATGCCAGTATCTTCGCTTGCTCATCCCGATGGCCTTCGGCCGAGCCGCACGGTGGTGATACTGAACCTTGTTCCGCGCGGCGTTTGCACCGTGATCGATGCCGTCAGCGGCACCCATGGCGTGCTCGCTTGCGCGTCGAGGACACCGGGAAAAAGCTGCACATCGACGCGCCAAAGTTGGTCGTTCCTTTCTCCAGACAATGTACCGACGGTCAGGCGGTTGCGGTCAGGAAGCTCGGTCTCGATCGCGCGCGCCGTCTCCACGAGGACCAGGTGATCATCGAGCGCACGGGTGCTGCGGACGTCAACGCTGACCAACGAACCAATAGACAATAAAATAGCGGCGATCACCGCCAAGGTGACGACCACCTCGATCAGCGTAAAGCCGGCAGAGTCACGCGCGTGCTTACAGGACGTTAAGCGGCACAATTTCCACGCCTCCCGTGAGCCAATTGACGCGAATTTGATAGCCTACACCAAGCCGCGTCAGCGCAATAACACCGCCGCACGACATGCCGGAGGCGAAAAATACGATCGTGGAACCGGCTTCGCGTTGATTGCAGCGACTGGCTAAGGCCGCATCAAATTGGACATCGTTTGGCACACGAACGGCGCGCGCCGACGCTCCCGACCGTACCGACCGACCTATCGCATCGATTTCGGTCGCGGTTGCGACGCGCTGACGGATGGCTGCGTTACGGTCGGTCTTGAGGAGCGTGGCGATCTCCAGCGCATAGGCTTCCAGCCGCGAACGCGACGTGCCACGTGGAATTTCCGGCAGCAGAATGGCGGCGAGCAACGCGATGATGGCGAGAACGCACACGATTTCGATGAGGGTGAAGCCACCCTCGCCGGCGAAGCGTTCAGCGGGTCCAGCTGGCAATATCGGCGGCCGTTCCTGTGCCGCCTTCCTGACCATCGGAGCCATAGGACATGATATCATAGGGGCCGTGCTCGCCTGGCGAACGATAAACATATGCCTTACCCCACGGATCGTTGGGCAACACGCCGCCTTTCAGGTACGGACCGTTCCAGGCCGGAATCGTTCCCGGGGACTGCACCAGAGCCGTCAAGCCTTCCGACGTGTTCGGATAACGGCCGGTATCAAGATTGAACAGATCGAGCGCGCTGCCAAAACTCTGTATTTGAATTTTCGCGGCCTTGACTTTCGATTCTCCGAGATAATTCAGCACGCGCGGGCCGACCAGGCTCATGATCAGCGCGATGATGGCAATGACGACCAGAATTTCGATCAGCGTGAAGCCGCCCTCGCCGCGCGCGCGCTTTTGGCGTATTCGTTTGCCTAAAAGCATCACCATCATGTCCCCCTACTCGATGATTTGGGTGACCGACAGCAGGGCGGTCATCACGGATACGATCAGACCGCCGACAATAGCACTGATGATGATAATCGCAATTGGACCCGTGATCCCGACAATTCGATCGAGACTGCGCTGAAGCTTGGCCTCGTAGAACTCCGCAACGTTACCGGAGAGCACCGGCAACTGCCCGGTTTCTTCGCCAATGCGCAACATCCGAATAGCCATCGCCGGAAGCAGCGTCGTATCGGCAAGCGCGTCCGATAGTTTCCCGCCGTGCCGAACCCGGTCCACGGCTTTATTCCAGATCGCCGCGTTGTCGGCCGATCCAAGCATATCGACAAGGATACGAAGCGTCGTTGTGAGCGCAACCCCGCTGCCAAGAAGAATGCCGAGGTTGCGGCAAAACAAAGCGGTGTAGTGCAACCGCACGACGGATTTCAACAGCGGCAACCGCGTCAAGACGCCGATGATCTTTGCCCGCACCGCTGCACGCCGGAACACAAGCCAGCCGCCGACAATCAGAACAATGGTTGCCGCTTCTATCATCTCGAGGTGCGCGCGCACGAATTTAGACAGGCCGAAAAGCGTCGCCACGATGGGATCGAGCTTGGCGTTGAAATCCTGCAGCACCGCGGCAAATTGCGGAATAACAAACAGAAGAAAAAATGACAGCACGCCGCAAGCGGCGAATAGCACGAAAGCCGGATAGCGCAACGCATCGACCACCTTGCGCCGCATGGCTTCGGCCCGGTTGCGTTCGCTGCCGAGCACGTCGAGAATGTGGTCAAGTGCGCCGGATGCCTCGCCGACGCGCACCAGCGCGACATACATCGCCGGGAACAATGTGGGATGATGCGCGAGCGCTTCCGAGAAGCTTTCGCCGGCCAGCACGCGGCCTCTGATTTGCGCGACCACCGAGCGCAGCCGCCCGATATCGATATCGACGGCCAGCAGATCAAGCGCATCGTCGATGCGCGCGCCCGCCTTCAGCAGGAGCGCCAAATCGCGGGTAAAAACCGTGACGTCTTCGGCGCGCGGCCGCGACAGCAGAGAAAACTTCAACCGTTCTTTGTAATTGCCGCCCGCCTCGGTGACGGTCTCGATCGGGACCAGACCGAGAAATTCGATGCGGTTTGCCACTTCCGCGGCGGTGGGCGCCGTAATCGATCCGCTTACCAATTCGCCGCCTTGCGTCATGGCGCGGTACCGGAAATTTGGCAAGTCAGGCTCCCACAGTCGTCACGCGGAGAACTTCCGCGGCCGATGTCACCCCCATCCGGCATTTGGCGATTGCATCGTCGATCATCGACGCCATTCCGGCTTTGACGGCGGCGCGCTGAATGACTTCAGAGTCGGTATGTTCCGTGATCAGATCGCGCACACCACTGGTCATCTCGATGATTTCGAAAATACCGCTGCGGCCGCGGTAACCGGTGCCGCCGCAGCGGTCGCAGCCATGCGGCTCGAATATCGTGTCGCCCGCACGGAACCCGAGCACGGAAAACCGCGGGTCCTCGGCAATATCCTCGGCCTTCAATTTCTTACGGACTTTGCATCGATCGCACAGGATGCGGACGAGCCGCTGCGCGATGGTTGCGCGCAAAGTCGATTTGAGGAGAAAGCCCTCCACGCCGAGATCCAAAAGGCGCGGCAGCGCCGCGGCCGCCGTTTCGGTATGCAACGTCGTCAAGACAAGGTGGCCGGTCAGCGCGGCATGGATCGCGATATTGGCGGTCTCAGAATCGCGAATTTCGCCGACCATGATCACGTCGGGGTCCTGGCGAACGAAGGCGCGCAGCGCCGTGGCGAAGGTCAGACCGATGGACGGTTTCACCTGCGATTGATTGACGCCATTGAGCTCGTACTCGACGGGATCCTCGATGGTCAGGATCTTGCGGGTCGGCTCATTGAGAATCGACAGCATCGTTGCCAGCGTCGTCGTTTTTCCGCTTCCGGTCGGCCCCGTGATAATGATCATCCCGTGCGGAAGGGAGAGCAGACGTTGCATTCGCGGTTCGTCTTTGTCCGAAAGGCCGAGTTTGGCGAACTCAAGCAATCCACGATCGCGCGGCAATAGCCTGACAACGGCCGACTCGCCATGCTGGGTCGGCATGGTGGCAACGCGGATATCGATCTCCGACCTGGCCACGCGCAGACGCGCGGCGCCGTCCTGCGGCAAACGGCGTTCGGAAATATTCAGTCCGGAAAGAATCTTGATGCGCGAAATCAACGCCTGCGGCAAGGCTCCCGCCGGCGCGGCGACCGCGCGCAACAATCCATCGACCCGCATCCGGACAACGAGGCCATTGCGGAACGGCTCGATGTGGATGTCGCTGGCCCGCAACTCCATCGCTTTCTCGAGCAGGTCGTTCACGGCGCGTACGATGGGCGCTCCGCTCGCGAGATCTCGCAGATTCTCGATGTCATTGTCGGCATGAGCGGAAGCGGCATCGGCAACTTCCGGCAAGGCCAGGTCGTCGCCGCCGACCCGCGCCGCCAGAACGGTGGCGATATCCTCGAATGACGCGACCGTGATGGCCACCGGTCCGCCCAGCACGATCTCGGCGGCTCGAACGGGCGCCCCGTCGTTCGGGTCTGTCACCGCTATTCCATAACGCCCGTCCGCCGTTTCGTACGGAAAGACCATCATTTCCCGCAGAAAGCGTGGCGAAAAACGTCCGACGATCGCCGATGCTTCCATCAGCTGCGCCAGGCTCATGCGGGCGATACCATGAAAGCGCGCAACCTCGTCGGCGAAGTCGTTCGCCGACAAGTCGGTCAATTCCCACAATCTTCGCAAGGGTTGGCCGGAACCCGGAACATTTCGCGCGTCAAATTTAGCAATCACATCACCAGCAATAAGGTTTTTGCCGACCAAATACTTGGCGAAACCTTCCGACGTATTTGACGACCCGTCCATATCGATCGGCACGCCTCAGCGTTAACTATCGCAATTTATCCTTCACATATAACGAGATAATTATCGACTATGCAAAAAGATTGTCAAATAATACGAGCTTACAAGCTGTTAGCGCCGGTCGGGCGCTGGCATCGTCAATTGTTCAATTGTCATGCAATCGTTTTTGTCACGAAGACCGAGCGTTCCCTTACGCGCAAAGCAGCAGTGGCTCTCACGTTGCCGAACCCAGCGGAAACGAATAATATTATAATACAGACCTTCGAAAACGAAACGGAAGGAACCGACCGTAATGCCGTCGCGCCGCGATAAAATCGGCCTTTGGAAGCTGGTGCTGGCGATCTGGCTTGCTGCGCTGCTGCAAACCTTTGCGCAGCCTGTTCTTGCCGAAGTCCGCGTCTCCGGCCCAGCGGATGCTGTGATCGTGGAGACGCGCGAGGCCTCGGTGGAAGAGGTCCTGGCCGCCCTTGGCGCGTCGTTCAATTTGCACTATCGCACATCCGGCGCGCTCAATCGTGTGCTGACGGGAACCTATACCGGGTCGCTGCAGCGCGTGATCGCGCGCCTGTTGGAGGGCCACAATTACGTCATGCAGTCGTCCGCCGGCGGCGGCGAGCTCATCGTCGTCGGGACCGGAGTGGCCGGCAGCGGCGTGTCCGCATCGAGACGTCAGGTCGTGGCGGATGCGAGGCAACCGGAATTGCCTGCGCCGCCGCGCGCGTCCGATGTGCAAGGATGGGACGCCACCACCCAAGTTGGGCAACCCATAGCGCCGCCGCTTCCAAATGCGAACGGTGCAACGCTGGCCGTTCCCCGCGCTTCGCCGTCGTCCCTGTCCGTCCCAGTGCCGCCCTCAGATAATTCCGTCATAGGCCCGCCTCATGCCATCGCGGTGCCAGGCCTTGTCCCGCCCTTGCCGGAATCGGTTCCGCAACACCAGCCACCGGGCTTACAAGGCTGGAACGGCTAAAACTGCATTGAGATATTCCCGTGCCGGCGGCTTGATCCTGGTCAAGCCTCGCTCCGGCACCCCCGTGAAGACCTACTTCGCCAACGTCGAAGTGCACAATAGCAGTACTTTCGGCATCAAGTCGGATGGAACGAACGGTGCGGTCGACAATGCCGTCACCGATAGCGCCTTCTTCTCGATGGCCGGCGCCGCCGTCTCTGCGGTCACGCCGGCTGCCGCCTCGCCCGGCCCCCCGGTGGTCCGCGTTTCGTTAGACCGGGCCACGGTGCTCAATGCCGGCGCGGGCGCGGTCTTTGCCAACGGAGGTGGATCACGCGTTTTTATAATCAAATCGGCAGTCGAGGCGGCCTCAACTGGGATTACCGCCGTTAACGGCGGCAACGTTGTCTTGAACGATTCTGTCGTAACGGGGAACGGGACCGGCGTTAATTACTCAGGCGGTGGCGTTGTGGCTTCGTTCGGGAACAACGCGGTCCAGTTTACCGGATTTGGAGCGTGTGGCGCCGACGTGTGTAACGGCGGCGTGGCCGGTACGATGAACGCCTTAACGCCGAAATAAGGCGCCGGCGCTGAAACGCGGCCGGGTCTGCGCTTTTCTTGGCGCTGAAAGCGTCGGCATAAAGACAAACTCCGGACGACATTCGTCGCCCGGAGTTTTTGCTATTTGGAGACCGCGTACTATCGCTGGCGCCAAGAGTTCGGTGGGCTCAAGACCGAGCAAGTGAAGCGGCTGAAGGATCTGCTGAAGGATATTGAGACAGAGAATACGCGGCTTCGCCGGGCGGTCTCCGATCTGACGCTCGACAAGCTCATTCTGCAGGCGGCCTGCCGGGGAAACTACTGAGCCCCACGATCGCCGATGCTTCCATGAGCTGCGCCAGGCTCATGCGGGCGATACCGTGAAAACGCGCAACCTCGTCGGCGAAGTCGTTCGCCGACAAGTCGGTCAATTCCCATAATCTTCGCAAGGGTTGGCCGGAACCCGAAACATTTCGCGCGTCAAGTTTAGAAATAAAATTCCCAGCAATAAGGTTCTTGCTGACCAAATACTTGGCGAAACCTTCCGACATATTTGACGACCCGCCCCTATCGATCGGCACGCCTCAACATTAACTATCGCAAATTATCCTTGACATATAACGAGATAATTATCGACTATGCAAAAAAATTGTCAAATAATACGAACTTACAAACCGTTAGCGCCGAGCGGGGGCTGACGCGTGTGGCGTAACTGGGGCGCGTTCATTGTCATTCATCGGTAATTTCGTGCGTTGGTGTCGGTCGGTTCACCTGGGACCGGCGGGGATCATTGTAGTGATCGGCGGCGTAATGCTCGCTGCATGCAATAATTTGATTCCAGACAATGCGCAAAAAGCCTCACCAAATATTCTAGATCAAACGCAATCAATTGATCTGCTGCCGCGATTTCCCGAGCCATCTGGACCGGCGACAGCCAATCGTTCGAAAGATTTTCGCGGCGTCGTCTACAATGGCGCCGCGGACCGCGCGGACAGCACTCCCGTTGTAACGCTCGAAGGCGCCGAGCCGTCGGCAAGCGGCGATGGGTATGATCTCAATTTCGAAAATGCCCCGGTTACCACCGTCGCCAAAGTCATTCTCGGAGATATTCTCGGCACCGGATACATTATCGATCCGCGCGTGCAAGGAACCGTCACGCTGACGTCGGGACGACCCGTTCCCAAAAGCGAGGTCCTCTACGTCCTCGAAAGCGCGCTGCGTGTCAGCAATGTCGCGCTTGTCCGTGAAAGCAATGGATATCGGCTTGTTCCCGGCAATGAGGCGGTTGCAAACGGCCGTCTCGATGTCGTCACCGCAAATAGTGGCCGGCCCCAAGCGGGCTACGGGATCAGTGTCGTCCCGGTGCGATTTGTATCGGCCGCCACGCTCATCAAGCTTCTCGATAGCTTTGCGACCAAACCAGGCGCGGTGCGGGTCGATACGGCCCGCAACATGCTTTTGATCCAAGGCACCGGACCGGAGCGCCGATCTGCCGTCGAAACTGTGCTGAATTTCGATACAGATTGGATGCGCGGTCAAACCGTCGGGATTTTTCCAGTACGGCACAGCGCGCCGGAGCCGATCATTTTCGAAGTCGAAAAAATCATGGACAGCGGCGACGGTGGCATCAGCCAAAGCCTCGTCAAGATGCAGCCTATCGCCCGGCTGAACGCCATTCTCGTTGTCACAAGCAAGCCGGCATTGCTCAAAACCGCAGAGACGTGGATTCGTCGACTCGACAATTCGGAAATTTCGACCACCGGCGTGAAGGTCTATCGCGTTCGCTATGGTGACGCGCGTAATATCGCGCAAATATTGAACGAAATGTTCAAGGGTGGTTCTGCCGGCACGATCGACACTGCGTCAAGCCAGATTGCGCCGGAAGGCGGCGTGATGACCACGACGAGCGGTCCTGTTGCAGCCGGTCCAGTTGGTCCACCTATGCCAACCCCGGTCGCGCGGCTCACCGGGGGCTCGACAGCGAACCGACAGCCTGCCTCTGAGAATCAATTAACCGGCGGCGGCTCGCGTGCGCTGAGCAACCCGCGGGGCGCTTCGGCGCGTGATACAATCATGCCAGGTGTCCGTATTACCGCCGATGTGACCAATAATTCGCTTTTGATTTATGCAAACGAAGAAGACTACCGCGTTATCGAAGGCGCGCTGCGCCAGATCGACCGGCCTCAGTTGCAAGTCGCCTTCGATGCGACGATCGCCGAGGTCACGCTGAACGACAGCCTGACCTATGGCGTGCAGTTTTTTCTGAAAAGCACCAATGTCGGCGCCCCGCCCGACACCGGTTCGGCGGTCAACACGATTAAAGATGCGGTGCTGAGCCGCGTCCTGCCCGGCTTCAACATCCTGATCGGGTCCGAAAAGACGCCGCAAGCCGTCATCGATGCCTTGCATGGGGTCACCGACGTCAAAATCCTCTCCAATCCCTCGCTAGTGGTCATCGACAACGGCGTGGCCACCTTGCAAGTCGGCGACCAGGTCCCGATCACCACCGGCACGGCGACCGTGCTCACTTCCAACAACGCCATCGTCAACACCATCAACTACCAGAACACCGGCATTATCCTGCGCGTCGTTCCGCGCGTCAGCTTCAACAACACGGTGAGGCTCGACATCGAACAGGAAATCAGCAACGTCTCCAACTCCAGCGCAACGGGCACTTTAACTCCGACGATTTCTCAGCGGAAAGTCAAAAGCATCCTGACTGTCGCCGACGGTCAGACGGTATTGCTGGCGGGCCTTATCAGCGAAACCCAAAACAAGTCGCGTAACGGCATTCCGGTACTCGATCAGCTGCCCGGATATCTGGGCGACGTGTTTTCGCATCAAAACAAAACGGCGCAGCGCACCGAACTCATCATCTTCATTCGGCCGCAGATCATTCGCGACAGCGTGGACGCCCATTTGGTCGCGGAAGCATTGCGCGCAAAACTAAAAGCCCGCGTCGGCACCGTATCGCCCAGATTCCCGCAAGGATCCAGTCAGCCTATCTCCGTGCGCTGACACGTTACGCCGTGCCGCTGTCGGCGCCGCGCAAATTTGGCGTATTGTGCGATACGGGGCCTAGCCAATGGCGCTGCAACTTCCGACCGGGAATGCGCCGATTGCAATGAAGCAAATTCGCCTGGCCGATATCGTCGTCGGTTTGATCGGCCTTATGGCCGTCGCCGCCAGCATCTGGGCAGTGCCCGGCGCCGGCGGATTTCTGGGCGCGGGACTGGCGCTCCTCATGCTGGCGATCGCAATTGTCGACTTCCGGCATATGATCATTCCCAATCGGCTTTCCGCCGCCGCGCTCGCGCTCGCCATCGTCAACGCCGGCATTGCAGATACGGCATCGATCGTCGGCGGCATCGCGGCTGCGGCCCTGCGCGGCTCGCTCACCATGCTGTTTTTCCTCGCGCTGCGCGCGGCCTATGGATGGTGGCGCCAGCGGGAGGGCATCGGGCTCGGCGACGTCAAGCTCGCATTTGTCGCCGGCGCGTGGCTTGATTGGGTGATGATCCCCGTGGCGATAGAAATCGCGGCGCTGGTCGCGCTCATGACCTATGTCACGTGGCATCTGGTCGCTCAGCAACCATTCAACGCGACGTCGCGTCTGCCGTTCGGCTTATTTTTCGCGCCGGCAATCTGGCTGTCTTGGCTCCTTGGTGAGGTCATCATCGGGCTGTGATAATGTCTTCAAATTAACCATTCAGCTTATCTCAGCGAAAAGCGCGTTTGTGCCGGGTGCTCGCAACACCGTTAGAAGATCGCGGGCAACAAGATTTGGTATCGGCCGAAACGGGCTCGTCTTCGATGGTATTGAAGTAGGCCCCTGCTGCACGATCCCCACGCTGGTGACTTGGACGTGTTCCGGGGTCGGCGCGGGGAAAGGGCCGTTGACGGAGCGGGCACTGTCATAATCGTGCCGGACGCCAGAGGAAAAATGCCCCCGAATCGACTAGTTTAGGATAAGGGGCAACGTTATCTTCACAGCGAAGTTGCTGGCCTAATCGCTGCGTAAAATAGATAGAATCACCCGCATGGCACTATTAGTTGCGGCGCGCGTTGGTGGTGGATGAGAGACGCGTGGCGCGTCACCGGCGACGTGTCCCCGGGAAAGGAGATCCCATGAAAGCCCGAAGATACGGGAAGCAGGTAACCCGCAGGCTGCTGACGAGCCTGCTCGGCGTTGCCGCCTGCTTCGCCGTGACGGCGCAACCAGCCTTGTCCGAAGACGTGACCTCCGGACATGAACAGACCGGGTCGGGCACGAGTGGTCCCCAGCCGCCTGTCGAGAAACCCGCCGCCGTGTCCGAAGGGGCCTCCGGCTTGAGGGTCCACATCGATCCAAAGACGGGCGCGATCCTGCGGGAGCCGGCTCCCGGTGCCGTGCCATTGCAGTTGACGCCGCAGGAGCAAAACGCCCTCAGCACATCGCATGAAGGTCTGGTGCAGGTCCCGAGCCCGCTGCCTGGCGGCGGCGTCAAGCTCGATCTTCAGGGTCGCTTCCAGAGCCCGCTCATTGGCACGATCGATGCCAACGGCAAGGTCAAGATGCAGCATCTCGGCGAGCAACACGGGATCCACGATTCCGGCGACCACAAATAGCGATTCGACATTATCTGGGGGCTTCCGATGACGTTGCATAGGCACTGGCTGTGCATCTTCCTGCTGGCGTTTGCGCTCTTGGGGATAGCGGCGGCGGCGTCTCCCGGCGCGCACGCTGCGACCGTCCTCGTTATCAACAATGACGGCGCCGGCGAGGGCTTCAACGATCCGACCGCCGCCGCTCCCGTGGGTGGCAATACCGGCACGACGATCGGCCAGCAGCGGCTGATCGCGTTCCAGCGCGCCGCGGACATCTGGGCCTCGCGCCTCTCCAGCAACGTTACGATCCGGGTCCGTGCCCAGTTCAATCCCCTGACATGCGACGCCAGCTCAGCGATTCTCGGCTCTGCCGGCCCTATCAGTGTGTATCGCGACTTCAGCGGGGCCCCCGTCGCCAGCACCTGGTATGCCGTCGCCTTGGCCAGTGCCCTGAATGGGAGCGATCTCGACGCGGGTGACGACATCAACGCCACATTCAGCAGCAATATCGGAACCCCCGGCTGCCTGTCCTCGTCAGGCTGGTACTACGGACTGGACGGAAACACTCCGGGCAACCGGATCGACTTCGTTAGCGTCCTCCTGCACGAGCTGGGCCACGGGCTGGGCTTTCTGAGCCTCGTCGATCTGGCGTCCGGTGCCAAGCTTCAGGGTTTCAACGACGCTTACATGCGCTTTCTGGAAAACCACGGTGCCAGCCCGCCAGACTATCCCAGCATGACCAATGCCCAGCGCGTCGCGGCGAGCACGAGCACGGGGAACCTGCATTGGACGGGCGCCAATGTCAGGGCGGTCAGCGGTCTCCTGACGGCCGGCGCGGTGGGCGATCATGTCCGGATGTTCGCCCCCAATCCCGCGGAAAGCGGCTCCTCCGTATCGCACTGGGACACGGTGCTCGTACCTAACCAAGTCATGGAACCGAACTACACCGGGCCTCTCCACAACCCTATCTTGGAGCTCCCGCTCTTTAAGGACATCGGATGGACGGTGCCGGCAAGGTTGCGCGATTTCAACGGCAACTTGATGTCGGACATTTTGTGGCGCTATGGGCCAACCGGCAGCGTCGTCATGTGGCTGATGAATGGGACGACAGTTACGACCTCCGCGGGTATCGGCGGCGACGCAAACTGGACTATCGTCGGGACCGGTGACTTCAACGGCGACGGCAAGTCGGACATTCTCTGGCGCAACGCGAGCAGCGGCGGCGTCGTAATGTGGCTGATGAATGGGACGCAGGTCACTACCAGCGCGGGTATCGGTGGCGACGCAAACTGGACTATCGTCGGGACCGGTGACTTCAACGGCGACGGCAAGTCGGACATTCTCTGGCGCAACGCGAGCAACGGCAGCGTCGTAATGTGGCAGATGAATGGGACGCAGGCCACGACCGCCGCAGCGATCGGCGGCGACGCAAACTGGACTATCGCCGGGACCGGTGACTTCAACGGCGACGGCAATTCGGACATTCTGTGGAGCAACACGAGCGGCGGCAGCGTGGTAATGTGGTTGATGAATGGGACGCAGGCCACGACCGCCGCGTTTGTCGGCGGTGACGCAAACTGGGCTATCGCCGGGACCGGTGACTTCAACGGCGACGCCAAGTCGGACATTCTCTGGCGCAACGCCAGCGGCGGCGGCGTCGTAATGTGGCTGATGAATGGGACGCAGGCCACGACCGCCGCGTTTATTGGCGGCGACGCAAACTGGATACCCATTCGCTGAACCGCAGCCGGGAATATTTACCGGTGCTCAGCGGAACAGCCGGAGTTGCTGACTCGCCAGACAACAGCCAGAGCGCCAACACAACAGGGACAGAGGCCTAGGTGCCACACGCTATTTGAGGCGACCCGCTCCTTGGCCATGGCGCGCGATCGACCGGCGGATTTGACTTGGAGAGTTGCCACAAGATCCGACGTTTGAGCCAATCATCAAATAGTTGAATTCACTTCCTCAGAACAAAATAAAACTCGTTGGCATCCTTATCCTGCTCTGCCGCAGGATGGGACCACACGTCAGACCAGGGACTTATTGATTGCCGACAGTACGAAACCATATTCTGAAAGCTCTCATAGGTCCATGTGTGGAAGTGAAGATCGTGGTTCGTCGCGATCGCATCGCGCACCCGCTGGTAGAGGGACTCGATGGGAGTAATGAAAGCCCGCGAGAAGAATTCAACATAGTGCAGCACGTCACGCTCTGATGAAGGGCTCTCGTAGTCGGCGATCAGGTGTTCCAGGGGGGTAACCTCACGGAGTTTGTCGAAGGTAAGCCGCATGTCCGGCACAAAGAGCACGAGATGACCTTCTTTCCTAAGTTTTTCATAGGCGTTCTTGATCGCCCGAAGCGGGTTCCGGGTGTGCTCGATCACGTGCGCAGCAATAATGAAGTCGAGGCTCGCGTCCGCTATGCCGTCCATCTGCTCCATGCCGGTGATGTAACTCAATTCGACGAAGTCGCTTCCCTGGGCGGCGTATGCTCGTGCACGCAATTCCATTTCCGGCAAAAAATCGGCGAACGCCACCTTGCAGTTCAAAGGAACGGCAACCGGCATAGTTCCAGCCCCAAACTCAATTCCGGTACCGGTCAATCGGGATGTTGCTATCTCCCGCAAAGCACCAGCGCTCGTACGAGGCGGCGCGACCCAATCGGCATTTGACCACTTGAGTGGAGCCGGCCCAGCGATTTTAAGCTGCCTAATAGTAGTTTCATTGACTTCTTGCACGTCCTTCGGCCAACGAAATCCATAGCTCGTGACGTGTCTTTCGCTCGGCATCCAGTGCCGGCGTCCGTTCTCGTCTATCAAATAAACCCTCCCAGCCATATCCCCTTCGTGGCAGACGACAAGGCGTCCACTGGGGCAACTGCTCGAAGTATCTTCGGAAGATTTTTGTATCTGGCACTCCTACTGCCGACTTCGCCTGCGTGATGGTCGAGTATCCATCATGATGACTTCAACGGATGATTCAAGAACGCCAGCACACCGGCAAGTTCCGTTGCCCACGAGCTGCGCGCGAGAACATCCAGTCGCGCATTCTCTCGCAAAAATAACAGATTATCGTACTCTACCACGGCTCGCCCCAATGTCTCCGCAATGGCGGAGATGCTCGGCGGGGCGAGTAAGCAGTTCGTACCCCCCTTCAACAGCCAGGCGTTTGCCGGATTATCGTTGGCGACCACAAGGCAGCCGCACGCCATCAATTCGAGCGGCAGGTAGGAAGGATGTTTCGTCATCATCATCGTGAGACCAATATGACATGAGCGATAAAGGTCGCCGGTTCTTTCATATGGCAACAGTCCAAGGTTGGTTAGGGTCGATCCGAGTCCGTACTGCTCCGGATTCCATTGCGCACCCGCGCAAACAATGTCGATCGCTGAACCATGTTCCTTCTTCAATTTCCTGAATGCGCTGGCGGCGAGCTCAAATCCGTTGCGAGGCGTGTCAGGGCGCATGTAGCAGAAAATGCGCTTGGGCGACTGTGCAGGAGGTTGCCGTGGGGGATAGAAAACGGCCGGATCGATTTGCGGCGTTAACGTATGAGCCATGCCGCCGTACTGAGTTTCGTAAATGCGTTTGATTTCCTGTGTGTTCGCAATGCCATAAAAACCAAATCGATACGTCAGTTCGGCCTGTGCGTAGGTCGAGCCCGCCGGATAGAACAGAGGCTCGAAATCCTGAATCAGATAAAACTTGTGCGCGGTGTTCCTCACCTTGAGCAAGATGTATGCGGTCGTCCAAAGGGTCGCGATCGAATAATCCGCGCGCGGGATTTCTGCGATAGCCCGCCGCGAATTCAGAACGATAACCTCGGCCTCGCGCAGGTGCGGAAACGGCTTTGCTATCAATTCCGCTATTTGAGTGCGGTTCGCACTACCGCAGATCAGGAATCTCTGGCGAATGCTTCCTTTATCCTGCAAGTAGGCGGCGATCCGCAGGATCGTCATCACCCCGCCGAAAAAAGGATGGGTAAAGGTGGGAATGTACCAGTTGCACCAACGTTGAGTCGGATCCGCGTTGAGAAATTGCGGGCATTGTTGGGGCCTCTCCAGATCCTTGATCCGACAGTCGATCGCATTCGCGAGTATCATCGCGTCGCGGCTGTATGCTTCCAAGCTGCCACGATTGGCTTCGGGGCGGAGGCATTGTCGCACCCTTCGAAGAAACATCGTGAATGCAGTTTTCACTGAGTGGACGCGAGTTGGAGAGGACATGCAGATGTAAAAGCCGGATGAAAGTAAGGATCGTTCACATAAGGCGCCGCGGGGACCACGGGACTGGCCACCGAACTCACGTACACACGTGAATGTGGGTTTACCATACCTCGTCTACCTTCGGCTCGAAGGCGAAGGCAAAGCGAGACAAACGCCTCCTGCCAAGTCGAGCCGGGGTCCAACCCTCCGGCCTTCTCGAAGGCATCCCGTCGTATTGCCGTCGCCCAGGGACTTGCCGCCGAACAGTTTCGGTACCAAAGCGCACCACCAAACCACCCCCAAGACCGTAATACACTGCCGCAAAACAGAGGAGCCGTCCTCAAGTGCGGGTCAACAATGGCTCCAGCTTCGACGGCACGTTCGTCGAGGTCAAGCACGAGGCTGCTCACGAAGGCGATGTCGGGATGTCCTATGCACCACCCACCGAGCTCCATCAAGAAATCCGAACCGAATCGCACAATCTGAGAGGAAACGAAAACAAGGACATCGGCGGAGAGTACCCGGAGCAGCGGCGCATCATCAAAGGAAAGCTCCCGGAGGCTCTTCTGGAGGATTGTCAGCCGCTCGCCCCACCGAGCCGCCCCCCAGGGGTAGTTGTCGCGCGTCGTTTCTTCTGCGATGGCAATGACGACGGATCGAACTCGCTCCTGTGGCAACGCCATCAACAGATCGTCAATTCGCGACGCATCGGACTGCTCGGCATCGATGACAATATCGGCTTCCCATGGCTGAGAATTCCAGCGGATGCGAAAACCACACTCGTCATGCGGCTCGGCGCTTGCCGGCAACGCCAAACGATTAATGCGATCTTTAATCGTTCGTAATTGTCCCTGCAGGGCATAGGGCTTTGCTGCTATGCCCGTTGCGACCGATGTCGCGATCATGCGCCAGTGATAAAGAATGCCAATGACTCGGCTTACACGACGCGACCGCTCCGTGACGCGGAAAAACAGGTCCCAGTCTTGGGCGCCATCGGTTTCCGGACGAAAGCCACCAACTTCCTTGACTATCGAGTGACGCATAACGTTGAAGTGAGTAAGATAGTTCACTGAATAGAGCATCTCAGGGCTCCATTCTGGTTTGAACAAAGGACCGATTCGGAGATTGCCATCCACGGAAATACAGTCCTTGTCGGAGTATAGAAAATCTGCGTCGGGCACTTCGTTGATCTTCTTGACCATCGCGTATAGTGCCCACGGCGCAAGAGTGTCATCGTGGTCGAGCAACCCGATGAATTCCCCCGATGCGAGGCGGAGAGCCTCGTTTGAATTCGCTGAGATGCCTCGATTGTGCTCGATCCTGATCGCGCGGAAACGCCGATCCCTTTGTGCATAGCTTCCCACTAACTTCCAGTTCTCCTCAGCGTCATCCGCATAAGCGATACAGGCCTCCCAGTTCGGGTAAGACTGCAGCACAATTGACTCGAGAGCTGCTGCCAAGACGTCTGATGGAACCTTGTAGACGGGAATGATGATACTAATGAGCGGACGATGGGGAAATTCGTCGCCGGTCATTTGTTTCCAGTCATCGGCCGATGGCTCATTGGCAACGATCCAAGATGCAAATTCAGGAGGCAAGGCCGAGCCAGATGAAATTTCTTGTCCGCTCTCACTCCGTCCAGTTGCCTCCCGAGGAGGCGTTAATAACGCCAGCGAGGGATTGAGGTAGTGGACGAAGCGCCAGTGCATGGCATGCGCTTTTAAACGCCATTTCAAATGGTTGCTTATGGGCAGCCGATTGAACATGCGGCGGGCCAGCACATATATGTTCTCCCGTGAGATCACCCGCACAGCGCCCAACTCGCGCAGCGGCGCAAGCGAACGCGTTTTCAAGACCCGCCACCCCAGCTCTAGCGGATAGCCAATAGCGCTATAGCGCAGCTTGCCCTGCATTCTCTTTGCCCAACGCAACGGCGCGGTGATGCGCCACGATGTGGATGCTCGCAGGGCCGAGACCGTCGACCCGAGCGCGGCGACGGTCGTGTCCCGTTCCGTCAGCGCATCCCGGAGCCCGGCCAGCTCGCGATCGCGTGCAACGATCAGCTGATCAAGTGCCGTGATTTTTGCCCTGCGTTCGGCCAGAGCCTGCTCGAGCTTGGCGACCCTCGCCTTGTTTTCGGCCAGCGACTGATCGAGCGTCGCAAGCCTCCTGTCCCGCTCGCCGAGCATATTGCGGAGCGCAACAATCCGATTGTCCCGCTCGGCCAGTGCTTCGCCGAGGCTGGCGAGTTCCGCCTGCCGAGCCGCGAGCGTCTCACGGAGCGCGGCAAGCTCCGTGCCGTACTGCTCGGTCTGATGTTTGAACACGGGGGTGAATGCCGCATCGGAGGCGTCGAATGCGGCTTGCAGGCTGTCGAGCCGTCGCCTGGCAGTTTTATCGGCGGGAGAACGTACAAGCGCTTCGCAGCATTCATAAGCCTGCCGCAGCCAGGGAGAGAAATCTCCCATATGGTCGATGTCCCGCTCCTGGGCGATCTGGGTCCGCAGGCTCGGATCGAGGAAATCCTCGATCTCCCCGAGGCTGCTTTTGAGTTGCCGCGGCCACGCGACGCCGAGACCCGTCCGCATGCGACCGATCACGGAGCGCGGCCCGGTGAGGAGATCCGAGTAGCGCAAGAACACGCGCGGATGGCCGCGCGTTTGGCGTTCGGCCTCCAGAACATGGCGAAGCCACAACAGGCAGCCGTGGGCGAGCGGCAGTCCATCGCGGCTGTGCAGCGACTTCGCAACCTCCACGGGATTGCGGAACGGGATGGCAAAACATGCCTCGACGCCTATCTTCTCCAGCACGCGTCGCCAGAGCGGCATGAGCCGGCACATGCGCGGATCCTTGATCATGCAAAGATCGGCCGTTCCGTAGTCCTCGCTGACCGCCTCGACGAGTTCGTCGACGAAGGCGCGGCACGGCGCGGAGAGAAACCAAGCCTGCGGGATTTCCTCCCAACCCGACCAAGTCGTTCCAGCCGCCGCCAATAACCGATCGTGAACCGTCACAATACGTTCTGGCTCGAAATGACCCTTTGGATTACTGGCGTTGCCGAGCAACAGCCGGGCCGGCAGCCGCGCGCCCAGGAGCCCCAGCACGCCGGCCAGGGCCGAGGTGCCGCTTCGATGCATACCAAGCACGATGATAGCGCGGCGTTTTCTCACGTTCATTGAAACTCAGACCTTAGGACGTGGCTGCCGCACGGATGTAACGCTTGAGTTGCATTGGATTTATAGGACGCGACGATCTAAGAATCCATGGCTTCGTGATAAGCACGGAGCACTTCATCGGGCGGTCCGTCCATCATAACCCTGCCGTGCTCCATCCAAAGCACACGGTTGCAGAATTCCCGAATGACCCCCTCGACATGCGAAGAGATGACAACAATATTCGCGTTTGAAATCACGCCCTGCAACCGCGCGCGCGCCTTCTCGATGAAACTGGCGTCGCCAGCGCTGATCATCTCATCCATGAGCAGTATCGCCGGTCGAATGCTTGTCGTTATGGCGAATGTCAATCTCAGCATCATGCCGGTCGAGTAGGTCCGCACTGGCAGGTTGAGGTATTCGCCCAGTTCGGAAAATTCCTCGATTTCAGGAACCAGAGCTTTCGCCTGTGAATTGGTATGTCCGAGCAGAATACTGCGGTAAATGATGTTGTCGTATCCGGTCGCTTCCATGTCGATCCCGGCCATGATGTCGGTCAGCCCGGATACCTCACCTTCAATCCGCGCGTCGCCTGTCGTCGGCGCATAGACTCCCGACATCACGCGAAGCAACGTGGTCTTGCCGGCACCGTTGTGGCCGATCAGACCGATTCGTTCACCCGACGAAAAGGTCGCATTCACCCTGTCGAGGGCGCGAATGACGACCACATCGCCTCGATCGCGCGCACGCATGTTGCCGCCGATCGCATGCTGAAACACCATCGATTTCAATGACCGACCGCGCACATTGTAAACGGGGATATCGACAGTAACGTCTTGGAGTTCGATCTTGGCCATCAGTCGCTCTCAGAGCCAATAGACGATGCGATCACGGAATTTTCCGAAAAATGGAAGCACGATGAGCCACCCCAGGCAAAGGCAGGCGACCGCCACTATCACGTCCTGGGCACGCGGCATGTTGCCCAGGAGAGGATCCCGTGCGATCGCCAGAAACGCCGCAAACGGATTGAAGTCGAGCACCGATTGCACGCTCGGGCTAAGCTGCTTGGTGTGGAACACCACCGGCGTCATGAAGAAAACTATTTGCATGACACTTTGAACCGTTTGTGGGACGTCACGGAATCGCGCGCTGAGCGTTCCGAGCAACAAACCAATCCACAAGCCGTTCAGTACGATGAGGATAAGCGCCGGAATTACTAAAACGATGACCGGACGCACTGGTATTGCAAAAACGAGTAGCACCACGGGAATGATGAGAAAATTATGAGCGGTCAGGAGGAGATTTCGATATATCACGCGCAACACGTAGGCGCTCTTGGGCAGGCGAAAATGCCTCATGTAGGATTCTGATTCCAGGAACGCGGTACATCCCTCGTTCACCAGGGCGGCAATAAACCCCCAAATGACAAAATTTACCGCCACATAGGGCAGATACTCGCCGATGGGCATTACAAAAATACTCGAATAGACGATACCGAGCCCGGCCACGAGCACGGCCATGCTGGCCGTGATCCAGAATGGGCCGATGCGCGACCGTCGGTAGCGCTTGAGGATGTCCGTGGTTCCGAGCATGACCCAAATGCGCCAAACCTGCGCCGCCTTGGTGATGTCGTCGATGCTCTTCTTGGCGTAACCCGTCATGACATCACGTTCGCTAATCTCTTGTGCGCACTTGCGACACCCGCGCGGCGCGCCTTCGCTTATCGCTATTGACTAGCCTTGTCGAGTGACCGATGCAGCCCCGACTAAGTGACCGAAGAAATGGCCGACGCCGAGGCGACCGTTGTCCGTGGTGGTATCACATGCCGCTTGATGCGCGTTCATGACGTCTCGGTCAAAGCCATCTCCTGCATGCAAAGCGCCAACGCCTGTTTCCAATCCGCCAGGGCGATCCCAAACCGTGCGCGCAATCGCTCGCCCGCCAAACGGGAATTCTTCGGCCTTGCAGCAGGTCGCGGATACTCCAAACTCGAGATCGGGCGGATCTTGGGCCTGTTCAGTTGCACACTCTGCCGGGACATCGCCTGATCCAAAATGGCCTCGGCGAATCCATGCCAGCTGGTCGCGCCCGCGGCGGTCATATTGAAGACTCCCGATTTGAAGCTTCCGCTTTGCCGTTCACGGCACACCTGTCGAACGATGAGCGCCGTGGCATCGGCAATCTCGCGCGCCCAAGTCGGCGCACCGACCTGATCGGCTACGATGCGCAACTCGTCGCGTTCCCGTGCGAGCCTAAGCACCGTACGCACGAAGTTGTTTCCGCGCGCTGCATAAACCCAGCATGTGCGCAAGATCAAGAAATCACCTGCCGCTTCACCGACGGCACGCTCGCCGGCGAGCTTGCTGCGCCCATAGGCATTGATGGGACTGAGAGGGTCATCTTCCGTGTAGGAGGATTGCTTTGTCCCATCGAACACATAATCCGTGGAATAGTGGATCAGGAGAGCGCCGGACTTGCGCGCTTCATCGGCCAATACGCCGACCGCCGTACCGTTCACGACGGTCGCAAGCTGTTCTTCGTCCTCCGCCTTATCGACGGCCGTATAGGCCGCAGCGTTGACGATGATGTCCGGCTTCAGCTCGCTAATGATGCGAGGCAAATCGCCGGGTCGAGCAAGATCGCAGCCGGTGCGGTCCATTGCGATCACGTCGCCTATGGTCATCAGGCTACGCCGGAGCTCCCAACCGACTTGGCCGTTGGCACCCGTCAGCATCAGCCTCATGCAAAGACTTCCGCTTTGCTGAATGGAAGTCCTAACCGATCCTTGGCGGATAGTACCGGTTCTCGGTCCAAGGGCCAATCTATTCCGATCTCCGGGTCGTTCCAAATGATACAGCGCTCATGCTCCGGCGCGTAGTAATCGGTCGTTTTATAGAGAAAGTCGGTACTCTCCGATAAAACGAGATAGCCGTGCGCAAAACCGGGCGGAATCCATAATTGCCGATGGTTATCATCGCTGAGTTCAATACCGATCCACCGACCAAACGTCAGCTTAGATTTGCGAAGATCGACAGCGACATCGAAAACGCGGCCGCGCGCCACGCGAACTAACTTTCCCTGCGGCTGTTTTATCTGATAGTGCAAGCCGCGCAAAACGCCGCAGGCAGAACGAGAATGGTTATCTTGGACGAATTTGACGTCGGACCCAACGACGCTATTGAACTCGCGCGCATTCCAATTCTCTAAAAAAAACCCTCGCTCATCGCCGAAGAGACGAGGCTCCAAGAGCAAAACATCCGGGATTTCCGTGCGGATCACCTTCATGGCTGCGACAGACAACCTTCTTTGACCAGGCGCAGCAAGTATTGGCCGTAATTGCTCTTTGCGAGCGGTTCAGCCAGCCTCGCTAGCTGCCCGTTGTCGATGAAGCCCGCTCGATAGGCGACCTCCTCCGGGCAAGCGATCTTGAAACCTTGACGGCGCTCGATGGTCTCGATGAAGGTCGATGCTTCGATGAGCGATTCGTGCGTCCCAGTATCCAGCCAGGCAAAGCCCCGCCCGAGAATTTCTACTGACAGCTTGCCACGCTCCAAGTACATCCGATTCAAGTCGGTGATTTCGAGCTCCCCGCGCGCCGAAGGTTTGAGACCGGCAGCAATTTCGACGACCTCGGCATCGTAAAAATACAACCCTGTCACCGCATAGTTTGATTTCGGTTGCTTGGGCTTTTCCTCAAGCGAGATCGCGCGCTTATGATCATCGAAGCTCACCACGCCGTATCGCTCGGGATCTCCCACGTGATACGCAAAGACGGTTGCGCCCTCGGCCTGAATGGCGGCGCGCTGGAGATAGACGGCGAGATCATGCCCATAGAAGATGTTGTCGCCTAGTATCAATGCGGAATGATCCTGACCGATGAACTCGCGGCCGATGACAAACGCCTGCGCCAACCCGTCGGGAGAAGGTTGCACCGCGTACTGCAGATTAAGACCCCAATCGGCACCGTTCCCGAGCAGCCGCACAAACCGCGGCGTGTCGTCCGGGGTTGAAATGATCAGGATATCTCGGATGCCCGCCAGCATCAGGGTACAGAGCGGATAATAGATCAACGGCTTATCATAGATTGGCAGGAGCTGTTTCGACACTGCTTTGGTCAGCGGGTAGAGACGTGTCCCCGAGCCGCCGGCGAGAATGAGGCCCTTGCGCGCCTTCCCGATCGTATTGGACGGCAATCCAGTCACGGTACGCGCCTGTGGTGACATTTCTGACCCAACCCTGATTTCTCAGATACCAATTCACCGTCTTGCGGAGACCCGTGGTGAAACTCTCCTTGGGCTCCCAGCCGAGATCGTCGCGGATTTTGCTGGCGTCGATCGCGTAGCGCCGGTCGTGCCCTGGCCGATCCCTCACGAAGATGATCTGCTCTTTATACGACTTACCGTCACGGCGCGCGCGCTCTTCATCGAGGATGCCGCAGATCAACTCCACGATCTCAATATTCGCTTTCTCGCTGGCGCCGCCGATATTATAGGTTTCGCCAAGTCGCCCGCCCGCTAGAACGCGTTCGATCGCAGCGCAGTGGTCCGTCACATACAGCCAGTCTCGAATATTTTTCCCGTCGCCATAGATAGGGATCGTTTCGCCTACCAGTGCATTGTGAATAACGAGCGGAATCAGCTTCTCGGGAAACTGGTAAGGACCGTAGTTGTTGGAGCAATTCGTCGTCAATACCGGGAGACCATAGGTTTGAAAGAATGAGCGCACCAAATGATCCGCGGCGGCCTTACTTGCCGCATAAGGGCTGTTGGGCGCGTAGGGCGTGCTCTCGCTGAAGGGCGCATCCTCCGCGCCGAGCGAGCCGTAAACCTCGTCGGTCGAAACATGCAAAAAGCGAAACGCCGATTTCTGGTCGCTCGGGAGATCGGCCCAATAGGCCTGGGACGCGCTCAACAGGCGAAACGTGCCCACGATATTCGTCTGGATGAAACTTTCCGGATCGCGGATCGAACGATCGACGTGGCTCTCCGCCGCGAGGTTAAGGACGGCGCGCGGCCGGTGTTGTGCCAAGAGGCGAGAAACGAGTTCGTGGTTTCCAATATCTCCCTCGACAAAAATATGCCGGCCGCTGTCGACGGAGGCGAGATTATGCAGATTTCCCGCGTAGGTCAGCTTGTCGAGATTCAGCACGGTCTCGCTGGACTCGATCAAATGCATAACGAGGTTCGAACCGATGAACCCCGCTCCGCCGGTGACCAAAATCATACTAAACCCCTGATTTACTTTTATATTTGTACCCTAAAGGGCGTGAAAATTCAACAGCGGCGAAGATAATCAAATTTTCTTAAGTATGGCCGCAGCAAACAGACCGATGTTGCCGAGTAAAGTCTGCCGGTAAACGCCGGATTGCCTGAGATAGTCCAAACGCTTCAGAAGGGAAGCGGACCTCGCTTTTGCGAACAGCTCCAGGACCTCTTGATTCCCCGGCCTTATCAATTGTGCAGGCAGTCGCCGGAGCGCGGCGATGTTCGTGGCATTCCAATCGCGAAAGCGTCCGTTCAGCATCATACGAAGGCGAACGAGACGCGCGCGCCAGCCGAGATTCGATCCAATGACGTTATCCGGATGCTGGCGATATTTTAGCATCGGCTGGGGATCGTAGTGGACCCTGCCCTCCGCCGCCGATACCAGCTGATACAGCCACCAATCATGCAGCACAACGTCGACCGTGCCCGCGAGCTCTAGCAACTTTTTTGTCGCCCGGTTGAAGACCATCGTGTTGCCGCCCCCCAGGTTTTGGACCAGCGCGTTCCGGAACGTTGGCGGCCGCCTGAAGCGGGGAGAAAAACCATATGTCCGTTTATCCATCGACATCAGTTCGGTACGACCGCAATAGAGGCCGGGCACGTCTGCGGGAACCTTGGCTAGCCAAGTGAGCGCACGCCGCAGCTTGTCATTGTGCCAAATATCGTCTTGGTCGCTGAACGCGAAGTAGTCCGCATCGATTTTCGGATCGATCGCCAGCGAGAGGAAATTTGCGCACACCCCCCTGCCCGGACCGCTTCTGAATGTGATCGCCTGGTCATGGGTCTCGGCGAAGTGCTTGAGAATTTCTAAAGTCTTATCGGTAGAACCATCATCGGATACGAACAGGACCCAGTTCGTGTGCGTTTGGTCCGCGATCGATTTTAGCTGCTGTTCAAGAAATGCCGCGCCGTCCTTAGTGCACATCAATATGGCAACCTGCGCCGCGCTAATGCTAGAGCGCGGCACCTGAGTAGCGACTTGCGCGTTGGCCAGCATGGACTCATTAAGCCGCGGTGTTGTGTTGACGACGCGTCTCCATACGGACAACAGATTCAATCACATCGGCGGGTACTTTGGTACCGTGCATCTCACCGAATTACTGGAGCAACCGCGAGGACGCCGCGTGGCGTTTCGACGTACAGCCTTCGTGTTATGCGTAATCGTTTCTTATTATGAGTAATTATCTTCCCCTTGCAACTCAAAGTGATCGCCCGTTAAATGTGAAATGCCGGATGGATTTATACACGCCTTGTCGTTTTAGTAACTTATTTTATTGTGCACCGAAGCCCCACAAGAGAAACGTTGTATACACGGGGCGCACCTTAGACTGTGGGTGAAATAGCATTGGCAGCGTCGGAAATTTATGCCAGTCGCGGAAAGCGTTACGGGGACGTGACAACAAAGCGCGTATTGGTTACGGGCGCGTCCGGTTTTGTCGGGCGGCCACTGGTAGCGGCCTTGCTGCAGGCCGGTTATGCGGTCCGGGCAGCGACGCGCCGTCCGGTGTCGTTTCCGAGTTCGGTTGATGTCGTCATCGTACCGGATTTCAAAACCACCGTTGACTGGGAGCCGATTCTCCGGGGCGTAGACGTCGTAATTCACTTGGCGGGCCTGGCTCATGCCGATAGTCGAGCTGCTGCATTTGGCGCGTTCGACCAAGTCAACTTGTTGACAACGCTAAACTTGGCTCGCGCGGCCAAAGACGTGGGCCTCGATCGCTTTATCTTTATTTCATCGGTACGGGCCCAGATCGGTGCCTCGTCAACACAGTTAGTGCGCGAACAAGACGAGCCTCATCCTACTGACGATTATGGGCGCTCAAAGCTTGCGGCCGAGTTGGCGGTACGCTCGACGGGCTTGCCATTTACGATTCTGAGACCTGTCGCGATCTATGGTCCGCATCCAAAAGGAAATATAAAAACGTTAGTTCGGCTTGCAACATCGCCCTTATTGCTTCCGTTCAAGGGCTTCAACAATCGCCGGTCATTGCTCGGAATTGACAATCTCATCGCTACGATATTTTTCGTGCTGAATAACCAAAGCACTGTTGGCGAGAAATTTCTGGTCGCGGATCCGGTGCCGTTCACATTGCCGGATCTTTTCACGATGTTGCGCAAAGCGCAGGGACGCAAACCGGGGATGGTATATGTCCCCCCAATCATTATTCGGCTTGCATTATGGCTGTCAGGTCAAAGCAGGCTTTGGAAGCACATAAGTGGAAACTTGGTCGTAAATACTGGCAAGCTCGAATCACTCGGATGGCGTCCGGCGGTTGAAACTTATGAGGGTCTCCGCTCGGTGCTGGCTGCCGAAAATGGCGAAGGCTAGCGAACAAAGCAGTTTCACTAACTGGCGCCGTTCCCCGACGTTGCGCCGTTCGTGCGACCCGGGGCCGCGCGCAGCACAGCGCCTCCCAACACTCCGACCCCAAAGACATAGATCCAGCCCTGAGTAAAATCGAAGAGATTAGAGTTGAGCGGCGAACCGAGGATATTCTGCAGCACCACCAGTAGGCCGAACCACGCAACAACACCCGCACCGCGAAATAGCAGAAGGTGGACGACCCACATCGCCCAAAGCAGCGCGCAGCCGACCAGACCAAGCTGGATGGCGACAGCAAACGTCTGCTGATGGGGATTCCCCGTGGTGATGGCGGCTACCCCTGTCTTGCCGATAGCCGCGTCCTCAAAGCGAGCACGGATCGTTCCCGTGCCGTGGCCCATGATTGGCGCGTTCCCAATGATGGCAATGGATTTTTTATAGTATTCGAGTCGCAATCCGGCCGAGGCCAATCCCACGTCTCCGGGATCGAGCTTGGATCCTTTGATGAGATTAGTCATCTGCGCGCGCATGTCATCGGGCGAGTTCCAAATTGTGATGAGACTGGTCAGCTGCCCACGCATGTAGCCGGAAGTGTTCCAGACGATACCGGCCAACACCGTTCCGGCTACAAACGCCGCAATGAGACCGCGCCAGCCGAACAAACGGAATCCGAGAAGTAAAATAAATACCGGCATAAGCATGAGCGTGGTACGAGCGCTCGCGAGATAGACGATGTTTGCTAAGAACAGCAGCGCGAGGCCCGCAAGGATAAACGCGCGCCAACGGCGGCTACGATGCCAGTCATCGACGGCCACATAGACGAGGGCAAAAACACAAAGCTGAAATATACTACTCTGTGTTATGTAATCCTTGGCGGGAACGCCCGGCCACTTCCGCCAGGCAATACTCTCAAGACCGGGAAAAATGGTCGGCAGCCACGAGACGAGCAAGACACCGACGGACGACAGAAAGAAGCCGACGAGCACCCATTGGGCGCGATCCGACCGGCGGAATTGTGCAAACAGCAGCGGAATTGCCAGCAACTTGTGATAGCCGGAGAGACCCGAAAGACGCTCGTGAAGACTGACGTCCGACCAAAGCATGCCGAGCAGCGCCAGCGACCACAACGCCACCGGCAGGCCGCCCGCTAGCGTTGTCAGTGTCGGTTCGCGGCGCAGATCGGACCGTTGGAAGGTCGGAATCAGCGCGATCAGCCAGAGCACCAGCAAGATGCTGGTCGCGGACGTGGACCAGGGCAGTGAGACCGCAACGGCAGTGGCAAGTCCGTCGGCATTGCGCTCAAGCTGTGCGCGGTTAATGTTTTTAAATGTGATTGCCGGCACTGGGACCCCGCCGGGGCGTCGGACAAGCCCGTGCAAATTATGGTGGGCGCGACAGGGATCGAACCTGTGACCCCCTCCATGTCAAGGAGGTGCTCTTCCGCTGAGCTACGCGCCCATAACCCGTCAGGTCTTATCGGCTCCAAACTGGCGAGGCAAGACCATGGCCAGCGGCCTATTATTTGCGCATGATCGCGATCTTATCCGAAAACCGGTTCCCACTTTTCGGGATCATGCGCTAAGGCGCTCAGGCCGCCAGCATTTTGGTCACTTCGGTGACCAGCTCGCGCAGGTGGATCGGCTTGGACAGCACCTTGGCATGCTTGGGCGCGTTGGAATCGGCGTTGAGCGCCACCGCGGCAAAGCCGGTGATGAACATGATCTTGATGTCGGGGTCGAGTTCGGCGGCCCGGCGGGCGAGCTCGATGCCGTCCATTTCCGGCATGACGATATCGGTGAGCAGGAGTTCAAACGGTTCCTCGCGCAGGCGCTGATAGGCCGACAGGCCGTTGTCATAGGAAGTGACGTCGAATCCGGCGTTCTGCAGCGCCTTGACCAGGAAACGCCGCATGTCGGTATCGTCTTCAGCCAGCAGGATTTTCGACATAATACTTTCACGCCCCGTCCCGGCCGGCCCGAAAGCCGGCCCCAGCCATCCCATAAGACTTACCCCGGGTAAATAACGGGTGAACCCAAAGCAGGACTTGGCATTATGCCCCGGCGCATGGACAATAGACGGTATAGGGGCCCGGCTGAATTCGGCCCGATTGCAACGGTATCTGGCCCTTCACATGACCGCCGGCAGCCATGAGTGAAATCCGCGACGAGCTCGACCCGCCGTTCGAGATCCTCGAGCCGCCGGCGTGCCAGGGGCCGGTGCTGTTCAATTCCCCGCACAGCGGCTCGACCTATCCGCGCGCGTTCCTAGCGGTCGCCCGGCTCGATATCGGCACCCTGCGCCGGTCGGAGGACAGCTTCGTCGACGAGCTCATCGCCGGCGTGGTGAAACATGGCTTTCCGCTGATGCGCGCGCATTTTCCGCGCTGCTTCGTGGACGTGAACCGCGAGCCCTATGAACTCGATCCGCGCATGTTCGAGGGCCGCCTGCCCTCGTTCGCCAATACCCGCTCGATGCGGGTGGCGGGCGGCTTGGGCACGGTGGCGCGGGTGGTCGGCGACGCCCAGGAAATCTACGACCAGCGCATCCCGGTGGATGACGCGCTGGCGCGCATCGAGAGCCTGTACAAGCCCTATCACCGCGCGCTGCGCCGGCTGTTTACCCGCCTGCACCGCGATTTCGGCGCCGCCATGCTGATCGATGTCCATTCGATGCCGTCGACCGCCGGGCAAAAAGACGAGCGGCCGCGGCCGGAATTCGTGCTGGGCGACCGCTACGGCACCAGTTGCGTCGGACCAGTTTCGGAGACGGTGGAAAAGACGCTGCGCTCGCTCGGCTATACCGTGAGCCGCAACAAGCCCTATGCCGGCGGCTTCATCACCGAGCACTACGGCAACCCGGCCGCCGGCCTGCATGCCATCCAGCTCGAGATCAACCGCGCACTTTACATGGACGAGCGCCGTTATGAGCGCATCGGCGCCTTCAGCCGCCTGGCGGCCGACATGGAGACGCTGGCGCGGCGGCTGGGCGAAATCCCGCTGGAAGAGCTGCGCCCGTACCGGGCGGCGGCGGAATAGCCAAAAAAAAGGCCGCTCGCGTTGGCAAGCGGCCCAAGTCTAGGGAGGAAACGCCCAAGGAGGGCAGCGGTATCGCTACCGCATTGCAATAAGCTACACCGCGCTGCACAAAAATCAAGGGTTAAGAGTCCATTTCACATGTGTTTTTTGCATAGCTGAATAACGTTTTTACAGGCCTCTTTTTTTATCGCAGGGGAAAACATCAATCCAATCTGTCCCCTGCAATGCAACAGGAACCGCAGATTTGCAGGGCTCACCAGCCACCCAGGGTGCGGGCTCCGCAGGCGCGGTTGCCGCCGGGGCAAGTCTCCGATAGGCCGATAGCGACAGGTTTTTTCCGTGAGCGCATGACGGCCATCGATTTCGCCAGCTTCGTCGATCAACTCGCCTCCGTCTCGGGCGAGACCATCCTGCCGTTCTTCCGCACCGCGCTGGCGATCGAGAACAAGAAGGCCGGCGGTTTTGATCCCGTCACCGCGGCCGACCGCGCGGCGGAAGACGCCATGCGCGCGCTCATCCGCAAGCAATTTCCCGCCCATGGCATCCTGGGCGAGGAATACGGCAGCGAGCGCACCGACGCCGAATATGTCTGGGTACTCGATCCGATCGACGGCACCAAATCGTTCATCTCCGGCATGGTGGCGTGGGGCACGCTGATCGGCCTGATGCGGTTTGGCGAGCCGGTGTTCGGCATGATGCATCAGCCGTTCACGCGCGAGCGCTTTGCCGGCGACGGCGGCGGTGCGCGATACCGTGGACCCACGGGCAACCGCGATCTCCGCGTGCGCGCCTGCGCGAGTTTGAGCGACGCCGTGCTGTTCACCACCAGCCCGCTGCTGATGAACGCGGCCGACCGCGCCGCGTTCGCGCGCGTGGAAAACGCGGTCAAGCTGTCGCGCTACGGCGGCGACTGCTACGCCTATTGCATGCTGGCGGCCGGCCACATCGATCTCGTCATCGAGACCGAGATCAAGCCGCACGACATCGTGCCGCTGATCCCGATCATCGCCGGCGCCGGCGGCATCGTCACCACCTGGGAGAACGGCCCGGCGCAGCGCGGCGGCCGCATCGTGGTCGCCGGCGACAAGCGCGTGCACCAAGCCGCGCTGGAGTTGCTGAACGCTTAAAATCCCTCCCCTTTAGGGGAGGGATAAGAACATCAAAACAGCGGCGTGCCGGGCACGAAAGCGTCGAACGCCGCCCAGAACTGGCCGCGATAATGATCCTGCTCCTGCAGGATCTCGTGCTTGCTGCCGGCGAGAATGAGATGGCGACCGGCGAGCAGGTTCATCCCGAAGGTTTCGATCGCCGGCGTCGAAACCACTTCGTCGCGGCCGGCGGCCACCATCAGGATCGGCTGGCGGATGCTGCCGGCGTAACTCGGCACGGCGAACTGGTTCATCAGGCGCATCGCGGCATCGGCCCAGGCGATGGTCGGCGCGCCGAGACCGAGCTCAGGCGCTTGCTCCAGCACCGCGGCGTTGCGCGCATAGCGCACCGGATCGGAGGTGAGCACATTGCCGATGAAATCCTGCGAGCCATAGGCGGCGGCGTCTCCGGTCGGCACATAGCCGCCGCCGCGTCCGATCAGCCGCATGAGGCGCGCCAGCGGACCGGCGACGCGCGTGAGCGGGCCCGGCGGCAACGCGATCATCGGCGCCGACAGCACCACGCGTTCGAACCAGCGGCTGCCGCCATGGCAGGCGCGGATGGCGATGGCGCCACCCATGGAATGGCCGAGCGCGAAGATCGGCGGCGGGCAATCGGGCAGCACCACCTGCTCCATGACGGCATCGAGGTCGGCGGAATATTCGGAGAAGTTCCGCACATAGCCCTTGTGGCGGTCGGCGAGCGCACGATCCGACATTCCCTGGCCGCGCCAGTCGAAGGTCGCCACCGCGAATCCGCGCGCGCGCAGATCGCGCACGGTTTCGTAATATTTCTCGATGAATTCGGCGCGGCCCTGCAGCACGACGACCGTGCCCCTGCGGCCGGGCGGCGGATCCCAGCGCGCAAAACGCAAGGAGACCCCATCCGGGGTCTTGATGGCGCCGCTCACCACGTGATCGGGCACCGGATTGGCGGGAATGGAGACGAGTTTCATGGATTGCCGAATGGCCGGGTGCGCGATGGCGTGGCGGCCTTATAGCGCATGATCCCGAAAAAGCATGCCCCCGGACTTGATCCGGGGGTGGGTACCGGTTTCTCGCCGGAGCCTGTGCTCGGGCCGGCCCAACGGGTCCGCGCGAAGCGCGG
Source organism: Hyphomicrobiales bacterium (assembly GCA_016185205.1). Taxonomy (GTDB): domain Bacteria; phylum Pseudomonadota; class Alphaproteobacteria; order Rhizobiales; family Xanthobacteraceae; genus Pseudolabrys. The sequence goes on from JACPOA010000058.1 coordinate 83,734, forward strand.
CCCGATGGCAGGCTCCGGCCGGACCCGAGTGCGAAGCTCGCTCCTTCCTTCGCCCGCCGAAGCGGGCTTCGCGAAGGCGGGGTCGGCGAGCGAAGGAAGGTCGGACAAGATCATGCGCAAGCAACCGGCTAAAGGGTGCGCTCAATCGTGCCCCGCCAACTGATAAATATCAAATATATTTCAATAGCTTAACCGTTAGCAGCCGGCCCTTGCGAGCCCACCGCGCCGCTCCCATATCTGCCTTGCGCAGGCCATTCCGGCTGCGCACGGGCTCCGGTCAGGCCATTTGGCAGACCGCCCGCATGTCGCTCAACTTCAGGAGGATATGCTTATGCGAACGTTTGATCTAGCTCCCCTCTATCGTTCCACCGTCGGCTTCGACCGGCTGTTCTCGATGATGGATGGTTTCGAGAGCGCCCCGGGCTACCCGCCCTACAACATCGAGCGCACCGGTGAGACCGAATACCGCATCTCGGTCGCGGTCGCCGGCTTCGGCGAGAACGAGCTTTCGATCGAAGCGAAAGAGAACACGCTGACGATCAAGGGCGCCAAGCAGGTGAAGGACGAACAAAACGGCGAAGTGCTCTATCAGGGCATCGCCGCGCGCGCCTTCGAGCGCGTGTTCCAGTTGGCCGACTACGTCCAGGTCAAGGCGGCCGCGCTCGAGAACGGGCTGCTGCACGTCGATCTGGTGCGTGAAATCCCCGAGGCCAAGAAGCCGCGCCAGATCCCGATCGGCAATGGCCAAACCTTGGGCAACGCCAAGCCGCAGGTGGTCGAGGCCAAGGTCGCGGCCTGACCCCGCAGCGTCAATCTCCAAACGGCAGCGCCCCGGGATGCCCCGGGGCGTTTTCGTTTTTGATCAAACTGAATTCAGTGCTCAGTCGTCGCGCGGCAGCGCGGCCGGTGGCGTGTAGCCGGGCGGCGGCGTGCTCGGCGATACGGTCAGACCGCCGGGCGACGCGAATCGTTCAACCGGCTCGGTCTTGGAATTGAAAGGCGGCGTCGGAAGAAGCGGCGACGGGCCTTCGGCGGGCGGCGGCGGCGCGCTCAAAATATTGCGGCGCGGACCCGGCGGCTCACTGCTGCGCCGTTTCGATGCGGGTGCGGCATCGCTGCGCGGCTTCAGCCGCGGCGTTACGCGGCGCGGCGGGGGTGGCGCAACCTCTTCCACGGTATCGTCATCGGTTGCGGCCGGCTCGTCACGCTCGCCAACCTGCGGCACCTGGATGATGCGGGCCCCTCGTTGGTAGCGCGGCGTATAGGCGGTGGCGAGCGGGCGCGCCGGCGCGACCGAGAGAATGTCGCCGAACTGCGCATCGATGACCACGCGCACTTCGATGCCGCGCGGATCGTAGGCATGCAGCACATAATAGGGCCAGCGCAGCGCCAGCGCGCTAATCGGAGCTAGGCCGTGGGCGCGCACGGTCGCGATGATCTCGTAGGCTGGCAATCCGACGTCTTGTGTCAGCAACCCGCGCTTGGAGGTATCGGCGGCAACGATCGACAGCGTAGCGCCGAGTGCCGCTGTGGCCACCGCTATCGTCAGCGCCCGTTTCACAAAGTGGTCCTTATCTCCGCGCGATGTAGCGGATGATGGCATCGACCGAGATCGGTCCGGGCCCGCGCGAGAGCAGCACCAGCAGGATCGCGGCCCAGAAGACATGCACGCTCCACAGCGCATCCGGCGCCACGTAGATCTGGATCAGCGCCGTGATGATCAGCATGCCGAGCGCGGCGAAGCGTGTGGCGAAGCCGAGCAGCAGGCAGATCGGTAGGATGAATTCCGCGTAGCTCAGCAGATAGGCGCCGACCACCGGCGACACCGGCACCGCGGCATATTGATTGAGGAAGGCGCCGAAGGTCTCCACCTTCACCTGCAGCGGCAACACCACCGAGAAATCGAAATCCTGCACGTTGAGCGGCACGCGCGGGCCCTCGATCCGGGTCTGGCCGTCGAGGAAGAACAAGCGCGCCATCACCAGCCGCAGGACAATCGCCACCAGCGCGTAGGGAATGAACGAGCAGGCGGCGACGAAACTGTCGACCGTCAGGCCGATGATCGAGCGCGAACGGCGCGCGCGCTGGTCGGCGCGGGCCACGATCGCCGCGCGCGTGCTGGGCGCTTCAGCCGCCGCCTCCGGCGCAGGCTGCGGCGTCGGGGACATCTGCTCCTGCTCCGTCGTCAGGTTCAACGGCGGCGGCGCCATCGATGCGATCCGGACGGCCAGCCGCGATACGGTCTTTTCGCCCGTCGCGTCGTCCGCCGCGCCCGCTGCGGTCGCGATGCTATCGGTCATGACACCCTCTCCCCTGGTATGGCCCGCACCATAGCCAACCCTCGGCGGGCCGCCGCTTTTTCCCGAATTCACCGTTAAACGGTTAACGTGGTCGGCGTTTTGGCCGGCGGGCGCGCACGCAACGGCATTGCGTGAATGCGGCGCTCGTGGTCCTCTTCTTGCTTGGCGAGGAAGCGCCGCCGCAACAAAGCGCAAAGTTCCACCCATTCCGGCGTGGACCAGCCTTGTGTGGCGGGGCAAAATTTGGCATGGTGTATTAGGACAGTAATGCTGTCCTAATAGCGGCGACCCCCGGCGGCGGCCTTTCTGGTACGGGCCGATAGCGGTGGCGCCCAACGGGAGCAGCCACGGCAGCGACGACCGGGCAAGGCTGCCCTTCTCGAGATCGGTTACGTGTCGGCCGCGACGCCTTATATGGCTCTGCGGACGCGGTGAGTACGCCGGAGACTGATTTCCGGCGAGGCAGGACGAGATGAGCGAGCGAAACAACAGCGCAGGAAATGGCGGACGGGAGCCTGCACGGCACGCCGGCTACGCCGCGCCGTTTGTCGGCTCGACCGCCGATCCCGGCACGCCGCAGGCAGCGGGCCTGTACGACCCGGCGCTCGACAAGGATTCCTGCGGCGTCGGCTTCATCGCCGACATCAAGGGCCGCAAGTCGCATTTGATCGTCGAGGACGGCCTGCGCATCCTCGCCAATCTGGAGCATCGCGGCGCGGTCGGCGCCGATCCGCGCATGGGCGACGGCGCTGGCATCCTGGTGCAAATCCCGCACAATTTTTTTGCCAAGGAAGCCAAGCGCATCGGCTTCACGCTGCCGAAACCGGGCGAATACGCCATCGGCTATCTGTTCATGCCGATCGACAACAATTGGCGGCAGATCATCCGCGACATCTGGGCCGAAATCATCGCGCGCGAAGGATTGACGCTGCTCGGCTGGCGCAACGTGCCGACCGACAATTCGACGCTTGGTGAATCGGTCAAGCCGACCGAGCCCAAGCACATGCAGGTGTTCATCGGCCGCGGCAAGAAAAAATTCTCCGAGGACGAGTTCGAGCGCCGGCTCTATATCCTGCGCAAGTCGATCTCCAACGCGATCTATCGGCGCCGCGAACGCCGCACCGCCGGCTATTACCCGGTGTCGATCTCTTGCCGCACGGTGATCTACAAGGGCATGTTCCTGGCAGACCAGCTCGGCACCTATTATCCCGATCTGCACGATCCGGATTTCGAGAGCGCGCTCGCGCTGGTGCACCAGCGCTTCTCGACCAACACCTTCCCGACCTGGTCGCTGGCGCACCCGTACCGCTACATCGCGCACAATGGCGAGATCAACACGCTGCGCGGCAACGTCAACTGGATGGCGGCGCGGCAGGCGAGCGTGTCCTCGCCACTGTTCGGCAGCGACATCAACAAGCTGTGGCCGATCTCCTACGAAGGCCAGTCCGACACCGCCTGCTTCGACAACGCGCTCGAATTCCTGTTCCAGGGCGGCTACTCGCTCGCCCACGCCATGATGATGATGATCCCCGAGGCCTGGGCGGGCAATCCGCTCATGGACGAGGACCGGCGCGCCTTCTACGAATACAACGCCGCGATGATGGAGCCGTGGGACGGGCCGGCGGCGATCGCTTTCACCAATGGCCGCCAGATCGGCGCCACGCTCGACCGCAACGGGTTGCGGCCGGCGCGCTATCTGCTCACGCGCGACGACCGCATCGTGATGGCGTCCGAAATGGGCGTGCTGCCGATCCCGGAAAAGGACATCATCAAGAAGTGGCGGCTACAGCCGGGCAAGATGCTGCTGGTCGATCTCGACGAGGGCCGGCTCATTCCCGACGAGGAATTGAAGGCGACGCTGGCCAAGAGCCATCCGTACAAGGAGTGGCTGGCGCAGACGCAGATCGTGCTGGAGGAACTGCCCGGCACCGCCAACGAAGCGCCGATCTCGAACCTGTCGCTGCTCGATCGCCAGCAGAGCTTCGGCTACACGCAGGAAGACGTGAAGTTTTTGATGACGCCGATGGCCACCACCGGCGAGGAAGCTGTCGGCTCCATGGGCAACGACACGCCGATCTCGGCGCTGTCGGACAAGCCGAAGCCGCTGTTCACCTATTTCAAGCAGAACTTCGCGCAGGTGACCAACCCGCCGATCGACCCGATCCGCGAAGAGCTGGTGATGAGCCTCGTGTCCATCATCGGGCCGCGGCCGAATTTGTTCGATCTGGAAGGCACCTCGAAGCACAAGCGGCTCGAGGTGCGCCAGCCGATCCTCACCAATGACGACCTCGAGAAGATCCGCGAGATTTCCGCGATGAGCGGCGATCACTTCAAGTCGCGCACCTTCGACATCACCTTCCCGGCCGAGCATGGTGCCGACGGCATGGGCTGGGCGATCGAACAATTGTGCGATCGCGCCGAGGAAGAGGTGCGCAAGGGCTGCAACATCATCATCCTGTCCGATCGCAAGGCCGGCGCCGACCGCATCCCGATCCCGGCGCTGCTGGCCTGCGCGGCCGTGCATCATCACTTGATCCGCTGCGGCTTGCGCACCTCGGTCGGCATGGTGCTGGAGACCGGCGAGCCGCGCGAAATCCATCACTTCGCCTGCCTGGCCGGCTACGGCGCGGAAGCGATCAATCCCTATCTCGCCTTCGAGACGCTGGTCGCCATGAAGGACGAGCTGCCGCAGAAGCTCGACGAGAAGGAAGTCATCAAGCGCTACATCAAGTCGATCGACAAAGGCCTGCTCAAGGTGATGTCGAAGATGGGCATCTCGACCTATCAGTCCTATTGCGGCGCGCAGATTTTCGACGCCGTCGGCCTGCGCCAGGATTTCGTCGACAAATATTTCACCGGCACGCATACCCGCATCGAGGGCGTGGGCCTGGCGGAGATCGCGGAAGAAGCCGTGCGCCGCCACCGCGACGCCTTCAGCGACTCGCCGATCTATCGCTCGATGCTCGACGTCGGCGGCGACTATGCCGTGCGCGTGCGCGGCGAGGACCATGTCTGGACCGCCGAGACGGTGTCGCGCCTGCAGCATGCGGTGCGCGGCAACTCGCAGGATCATTATCGCGCCTTCGCCAAGATCGTGAACGAGCAGAACGAGCGGCTGGTCACCATTCGCGGCCTGTTCCGCATCAAGTCGGCGGAGGATGCCGGCCGCAAGCCGGTTCCGATCGAGGAGGTCGAGTCCGCCAAGAATATCGTGCGGCGCTTCTCCACCGGCGCTATGTCGTTCGGCTCGATTTCGCGCGAGGCGCATACCACGCTTGCCATCGCCATGAACCGCATCGGCGGCAAGTCGAACACCGGCGAAGGCGGCGAGGAAGCCGACCGCTTCAAGCCGCTGCCGAACGGCGATTCCATGCGCTCGGCCATCAAGCAGGTGGCCTCGGGACGCTTCGGCGTCACCGCCGAGTATCTCGTCAATTCGGACATGATGCAGATCAAGATGGCGCAGGGCGCCAAGCCCGGCGAAGGCGGCCAGTTGCCGGGCCACAAGGTCGACAAGATCATTGCCAAGGTGCGCCACTCGATGCCCGGCGTCGGCCTGATCTCGCCGCCGCCGCACCACGACATCTATTCGATCGAGGATCTGGCGCAGCTCATCTTCGATCTGAAGAACGTCAATCCGACCGGCGACGTGTCGGTCAAGCTCGTCTCCGAAGTCGGCGTCGGCACTGTCGCCGCCGGCGTCTCCAAGGCGCGCGCCGACCATGTCACCATCGCCGGCTTCGAGGGCGGCACCGGCGCCTCGCCGCTGACCTCGATCAAGCATGCCGGTTCGCCCTGGGAGATCGGCCTGGCCGAAACTCACCAGACGCTGGTGATCAACCGGCTACGCGGCCGCATCTCGGTGCAGGTCGACGGCGGCATCCGCACCGGCCGCGACGTGGTGGTGGGCGCCCTGTTAGGGGCCGACGAATTCGGCTTCGCGACGGCTCCTTTAATCGCGGCCGGCTGCATCATGATGCGCAAGTGCCACCTCAACACCTGCCCGGTCGGCGTCGCCACCCAGGACCCGGTGCTGCGCAAGCGCTTCAAGGGCCAGCCCGAGCACGTGATTAATTATTTCTTCTTCGTCGCCGAGGAAGTACGCGAGCTGATGGCCGCGCTCGGCTATCGCAGCTTCAACGAGATGATCGGCCAGATGGACATGCTCGACCAGCGCAAGCTGGTGGAGCATTGGAAGGCCAAGGGCCTCGACTTCTCCAAGCTGTTCATGAAGCCGAAGGCGCTCGCCAGCACCGCCATCTACAATTGCGAGAAGCAGGATCACAAGATCCACGACATACTCGACCGCAAGCTAATCGCCGAGTCGCAGGCAGCGCTCGACCGCGGCGCGCCGGTGCGCCTGCAAACGGTCATCCGCAACACCGACCGCGCGGTCGGCGGCATGCTGTCGGGCGAGGTCGCTAAGCGCTACGGCCATGACGGGCTGCCGCACGGCACCATCCATGTGCGCTTCACCGGCACCGCCGGGCAGAGCTTCGGCGCCTGGCTGGCGCGCGGCATCACTTTCGAGCTCGACGGCGATGCCAACGACTATGTCGGCAAGGGCCTGTCGGGCGGCCGCATCGTGATCCGGCCGCCGGCAGACACAGGCATCGTGCCGGAGGAATCGATCATCGTCGGCAATACCGTGCTGTACGGCGCGATCGAGGGCGAATGCTATTTCCGCGGCGTGGCGGGCGAGCGTTTCGCCGTGCGCAATTCCGGCGCCATCGCCGTGATCGAAGGCGCCGGCGACCATTGCTGCGAATACATGACCGGCGGCGTGGTGGTGGTGCTCGGGCGGACCGGACGCAATTTCGCCGCCGGTATGTCGGGCGGCATCGCCTATGTGATCGACGAGGATGCCAGTTTCAAATCCCGCTGCAACATGGCGATGGTCGAGCTCGAGCCGGTGCCGGAGGAAGAAGCGATTGCCGAGCAGGAATTCGGCAGCGAGCTCGAATCGCACGGCCGCGTCGACGTGCTGGCGGATATGACTTGCAAGGACGCCGAGCGGCTTTATGCGCTGATCTCCAACCATGCGCGCTATACCGGCTCCAAGCGCGCGGCCGATATCCTCGCCGATTGGAAACATTATCGTCCCTTGTTCAGAAAAGTGATGCCGGTCGAATTTCGCCGCGCGCTTGCTGAGATGGCAAAGGAGAAGGCCGCCACGATGCAGGCCGCGGAGTAGTATGGGTAAGGTCACCGGCTTTCTCGAAATCGAACGCGACGACCGCGACTACCAGCCGGTCGCCGAACGCATCAAGCATTGGCACGAATTCGTCCTGCCGCTGCCGGAGGACGACGTGCGCAAGCAGGCCGCGCGCTGCATGGATTGCGGCGTGCCCTATTGCCATGGGGTGAGCCGCGTCACCGGCGCGCCTACCGGCTGTCCGGTCAACAACCAGATCCCGGACTGGAACGACCTGGTCTATCGCGGCAATTGGGACGAGGCCGCGCGCAACCTGCACTCGACCAACAATTTCCCCGAAGTGACCGGCCGCGTCTGCCCGGCGCCGTGCGAGGCGTCCTGCACGCTCAACATCGACGACAACCCGGTCACCATCAAGACCATCGAATGCGAGATCGCCGACCGCGCCATCGCGCAAGGGTTAAAGCCCGAACCGCCGGCGCAGAAGACCGGCAAGAAGGTCGCCGTGGTCGGCTCAGGACCTGCGGGCCTCGCCTGCGCGCAGCAGCTCGCGCGCGCCGGCCACGAGGTGCATGTCTATGAGCGCTGGGCCAAGGCCGGCGGCCTGCTGCGCTACGGCATCCCCGATTTCAAGATGGAGAAGATCCACGTCGACCGCCGCATCGAGCAGATGCAGGGCGAAGGCGTGCGGTTCCATTACGGCGCCGATGTCGGCGTCAATGTGCCGGCCGAACAGCTGCTCAAGGGCCACGACGCCGTGGTGCTGGCGGGCGGCGCCGAGAAGCCGCGCGATCTGCCGATCCCGGGCCGCGAGCTCAAGGGCATCCATTTCGCCATGGACTTCCTGCCGCAGCAGAACCGGCGCGTCAGCAACGAGCCGCTTGGGGACATCGCGCCGATCCTCGCCACCGGCAAAAAGGTCGTGGTGATCGGCGGCGGCGACACCGGCTCCGACTGCATCGGCACCTCGATCCGCCAGGGCGCGGTGTCGGTCGCCAATTTCGAGATCATGCCGCAGCCGCCCGAGCACGAGAACAAGCTGCTCACCTGGCCGGACTGGCCGCTCAAGCTGCGCGTCTCGTCCAGCCACCAGGAAGGCGCCACGCGCGACTTCGCCGTGCTGACGCAGAAATTCACCGGCGACAACGGCCAAATAGAGAATGGGCAAGTGAAGACGCTGCACTGCGTGCATGTCGACGCCAAGTTCCAGCCGGTGCCGGGCAGCGAGTTCGAGGTCGACGCCGATCTGGTGCTGCTCGCCATGGGCTTCGTGCATCCGGTGCACGAGGGGCTGCTCAAGACGCTCGGCGTCGCGCTCGATGCCCGCGGCAATGTCAGCGCCGACACCGACCGCTATCTGACCTCGGTGCCCAAGGTGTTCGTTGCAGGCGACATGCGGCGCGGCCAGTCGTTGGTGGTATGGGCGATCCGCGAAGGCCGCCAGGCGGCGCACGCGGTCGACAAGTTCCTCATGGGATCGACGACGCTGCCGCGTTGAGTTGCGCGCTTAACGCAGCCAGCCGAGCGGGCCGGCCGACGGCCTGATCGGCTGCGGCGGACGCGGTGCGTTCTGCTGCGGTTCGCGCTTGGGCTTGGGCGCGGCGCTCTGCGTCGTCTTGCCGGCGCTGCCGCTCTTGGCTTCGGCCGGCTTTTTGTCGGCCGCGACGGCCGGCTCGGTATAGGCGGAGGGATTGGCCGGCACCGCCGCGGAAGCGGAAGCGGTGCCCGCCGGGACCGCCGCCACCGGCGGCGCGGCATTGGCGGCGTTGCCGCGCGGCCAGGCAAAATCGTCGGCACGGCCGGCGGGCGCGGCCACCGGCTCGCCCTTGACCAGCACGCGCGAGGCGATGGCGTCGCCATGCACCACGCCGGCGCCGGAGCCGCTGATCAGCTCATCGGAATTTATCGGCGCCACCGTCAACGGCATCACCGGTCCCGCCAGCGGCCACACCGTGGATTTGACATCGGCCGGCGCCGGCACAACCGGTCCGCTCGGCAGCGAGATCTGCAGCGAGCGATTGCTCATATAGCGGCGCAGTTCGCGCTCGACGTAATGCGCGAGCTTGCGCGCGCCGTATTTGCTGAAATAGACACCGTCGTTCGAGCGCAGCCGGCGCACCTGGCCCTCGAAGTCCGGGCCGAAATTCGAATACTTGCCGGCCTCGTCCACGAAGCCATCCCACACGTCGATATAGATCGCGCCGGCGCGCTCGGCGCGCGCGCGATAGAGGTCGTTGAGATAGACCACATCGGCGGTGGAGCGGGTACCGCGGATGGCCGGCAGACCGACCCAGAACACCGGCACGCCCTTGCTCTTGAGCGCCGCCACCGTCTCGTCGATCCGCCGCGCATAGACCTCCGCCCACTTATCGGTGCGGAACTCGATGATGCCGTTGGTCCGCTTGCCCGGCTGCGGCTCGGGCGCGATGATCGACGGCTGATCCGGCTCCTCGGCCTCTTTGTCCGCCACGCCCTTGTTCTGCGCGGCGTCCTTGTTAGGTGCGTTCTTGTCGACGGCGATCTTGTCCGGCTGCTTCTTCTTGTCAGCCTCTTTCTTGTCGGCTTCCTTGGCGAGGTCCTTCTCGCGGATGTTCTGGCGATCGCCGACACCGAGCATCATGACCACGTAGCTGGGCTTCTCCTGCGCGAGCAGGTCGCGCGCAACGTGCCACCAGTCGAGATCGCCCTTGGCTTCGTAGCGCAGCAGGCCGGAGTGGATCTTGTTCTTGCGCACGATGCCGATCTCGGGCGCATCGGAAAAGGCATCTTCCAGGCCGTAGGCGAGCCAGTCGGCCATGCCGTCGCCCATCACCACGATCGACGTGGTCGGCGTCACCGGTTCGGCCTTCGGGTCCGGCTTGCGCGGACTCGGCGCGCGCGAATTGTCGACCGGCGCCTGATAAGTCGGCTCGCCTTCAAATGTCCGTCGGTTCGAGGGCCCGAACAACTCCCCGAAGAAGCCGCCGCCCGATCGATAACGCCGGCCGCCGTAGCGGTCGTCGTCGAAAAACTGCGCCTGGGCGGAATTGGTGAGAGCAACGTCGAGCGCGACCACGGCCGCGCATTCGGCGACGGCCAGAATGACCGTGCCGACCAGCCACCGCGTCATCCGCTTTTTACCCACCATGGCGATCGCCCATAGGCTTAATTTATGAGGATAAGGGCCGCTAGCAAGCCCGGACCTTCGTCCCTGCCAGGGTCAATAACCTGCCAAAAATGTCAACTCGAAGGTGGCCGGGTGGTTACCCTTACTTTCGCAGCCGTTCGAGCACCACGGCCGAGGCAAAACCGTCGGGAACTTGGCCGATCTTGGTCTGGAAATCGCGGATCGCGGCCCGCGTCTTGGCGCCGAGCTGGCCATCCGGCTCGCCGACATCGTAGCCGTGGCGCGCCAGCAATTGCTGGAGTTCCAGCCGTTCGTTGCGCGACAGCACGTGCTCGTAGCGCGGCCAGTGCTGCACGAAGGGCGGCGCCCCGCGCAACCGGTCGGCGAGATGGCCGATCGCCAGCGCATAGGCCTCGGCCGGATTGTATTTCATGATGGCGCGGAAGTTCGCCAGCATCAGGAAGCCGGGGCCCTGCACGCCGGCCGGCACCAGCAGGAAGGCGTGGTCGTCGGGGCGCGGAAACGGCTTGCCGCCGGGACGCGTGATCCCATGGCGCTCCCAGTCGCGGATCGGCAGCATGTGCGCATGGTCGGCGAGCCTAAAATCCAAGGTCGCCGGCACCACCACTTCGTAACCCCAGGTCTGCCCGGCCACCCAGCCGTCCTTGCGCAGGTTGTTGGCGGTCGAGGCGATGAAGTCGGGCACCGAGTCGACCACGTCGCGGCGGCCATCATGGTCGAAATCCACGGCGTAGCGCTTGAACGCCGTCGGCATGAACTGGGTCGGCCCGAACGCGCCCGCCCAGGAACCGACCAGCCGGTCCGGCCTGACGTCGCCGCGCTGGAGAATCTCGAGTGCGGACAGAAATTCCTCGCGGAAATAATTCTGCCGGCGGCCGACACAGGCGAGCGTGGCGGTGGAGCGGATCACCGGACGTTCGCCGCCGATGGCGCCGTAATTGGTCTCGACCCCCCAGATCGCGGTGACGGTATAGCGGTCGACGCCGTAGGCCTTCTCCACCGCGTCAAAGGTGGCGCGATATTTTTCCAGCAGCGCGCGACCGCTGGCGATGCGCGCATCGTTCACCAGCAGGTCGAGATAGTCCCAAAACGATTTGGTGAATTCGGGCTGGTTGTCGAGCAGATCCATGATGCGCAGATCGGGCGACAGCTGCGCGGTATAGGCCTGGAATAGATTGCGCGTAATGCCGCGCCGCGCCGCCAGCGGCCAAATCCGCTCGATGCAGCCGCGGAAATTCGCCGCAGCCGCGCGAATTGCCTCGGCGGTCATCAGCGGATGGCCGGAGGCACCGGATTCACCCGACCATTCCTGCGCGGCCGGCTGCGTGCCGGCAGCGGGTGGCGGGATCGTCCCGGTCGTAGCCGGGTAGCGACCGTCGCGCGCAGTCTGCGACGCCGCGCCGGCGCTCGCCGCGGCCAGCAGGACGGCGGCAATGAGGATGCATCGGGTCTTTCGCATGCCGATTGCGGTCTGCTCCCTGCTCTTGCCCGTAACCCCTAGGTGCCGCGATATCGTTTCGAGGACGTTAATAGTCTACCCTTATCTATCCGTATCTGGACCCGCAGGCACCAGCATGCTTTCTCCTCATAGGACGCAACGACTCACCGGCCGCCGCTCGAATCTCGCATGACCCGCATCCGCAAAGCCATCTTTCCCGTCGCCGGTCTCGGCACCCGCTTCCTGCCCGCCACCAAAGCCGTGCCGAAGGAAATGCTGCCGGTGGTCGACCGGCCGCTGATCCAGCACGTGGTGGACGAAGCCCGCCAGGCCGGCATCGAGCATTTCATCTTCGTCACCGGCCGCAACAAGAGCGTGATCGAGGACCATTTCGACCGCCAGTTCGAATTGGAACTCACGCTGGTCGAGCGCGGCAAGAAGGCCGACCTCGCCTTATTGTCGCAGGACCTGCCGGAGCCGGGGACCACCAGCTTCACGCGCCAGCAGTCGCCGCTCGGCCTCGGCCACGCAGTGTGGTGCGCGCGCGAACTGGTCGGCCATGAGCCGTTCGCGCTGCTGCTGCCCGACGTGCTGGTGCAGCATCCGCGCGGCTGCCTCGCCCAGATGATCGACGCCGCCAACGGGTTAGATGCCAACGCCAACATCATCGCGGTCGAGGAAGTGCCGGCCGAGCGCGCGCACATGTACGGCATCGTCGGCGTTGGGGCACCCAAGGGCAAGGCATTCGCGATCACCAAGATGGTCGAGAAGCCCAAGCGCGAGGAAGCGCCGTCCAATCTCTCCATCACCGGGCGCTACATCCTGCAGCCGGAGATCTTCGAGATTCTGGAAAAGCAGGCAGCCGGCACCGGCGGGGAAATCCAGCTCACCGACGCCATGGTGGCGCTGGCGCGCACGCAGCCGTTCTATGGTCTCAAATTCGCAGGCCGCAGCTTCGACTGCGGCTCCAAGATCGGGTTTCTCTCGGCCAATATCGCCTATGGCCTGGCGCGCACCGACATCGCGCCGGAGCTGCGCGACGAACTGCGCCGCCTGCTCGGCGACAAATAGCTACCTCTGCAAACGCAGCCCGAGCAGGAAAACGCTCGCGGTGTAGTCGGCGCCGGTAACGTTGGAGCGCAGCCAGTCCCGGCGGAACTCGCCCTTGATCTGCGCCGAACGGTTGAGCTTGTAGGCCAGCCCAACGCCCGCCGAGAAGCGCTTGTCCTCGCGCGACATGCCGACATAGTCGTCGAGCCCAAAACCAAGCTTTACGCTGCCGATCAGCCAGCGCCGGAATGAATGGTCGATCTGCAAGCCGACATCGCGATACAGCACGCCGGAAACGCCGGCGATGGTCGATTCCCCGACATTGGAATTGGCGCTCAGCTTCACCGTGGTCAGCGCATTCGCGGCCCAGATCAGCGAGGCATTGCCCATCAGGCCGGCGAGCTTGTCCAACCGCGGGTCTTCGTAGCTCCGCTGCGTATAGCCGAGCGCGATTTCGCCGGTGAGCGTGCCGCGCAGGTCGAAGGTGGAACCGAGCTTGCCGGTGACGCCTTTCGAATTGCGCTGGAAGCCGAAGGGGTCGATGGGCAGATCGTGGCGACGCGCATCGGTGCCGACTTCGACGAACGGGGTCACGCCCGGCAGCAGCTCGTAGCCACCGCGCAGGATGGCGCCGTACTGGTTGTAGTTGCGGAACGCATTGCCGGCAGTGCTGCCGTCGGTCAGTGTCGACTGCTGATAGACGGTACGCTCGGCATCGCCCTTGAGCGATAGATCGAAGCGGTTGAATTTCTGACCGATGCCGGCGCTACCGCCGAACGTCGCGAACATCGGCAGCTTGGCTAAGCCCGCCTGCAAATTCGGGCTGTTGGGATTGTCGGTCGACACCGTCACGCGGGTGCCGAGATCGATGCGCGTCAGCTTGCTGACGTCGACGCGGCCGTCGGCCTTGCCGTTGAGATAGGGCCGGCTCAGCGTCGGCGAGGTGTCGGGACTGTAGCCGGTATAGCTACCGCGCAGTTCGCCCTTCAACTCGTGGCGCGACCAGTTCGACTGCGCTCGCAATTCCGGCACGACGGTGGTGAGCGTGGCGCCCTTGGCGCCGGCGGCGCGCGCGGGATTGCTGTCGTAGCCGCCGATCAGCTCGATCGCCGGATAGAGCGTGAAGGCGCCGGTGCGCAGACCGAGCGGCGCGTAAGGATCGTCCGGCTCGACGCGCGCCTTGCGCTTCTTCGGCGGCCGCTGGATCGGGCCAAGCTCGACCGGCGGACTGCCGGGCGCGGCGGCATAGGCGCCGCTGCCGCTGTTGGTCACCGGCTTCTGGTAGGGCGAGACGGTCGCTGGCGCCGCCGCTCCGGGCGCGATTGCCCGCACATCGCTCGGCGCTTTCGACTTGGACTTGGGCATGCCCTTGCCCTTGGCCTTGCGGGTGTTGGTCGAATCGAAGCCGGTGTCGCCGGCGCCGGAAGCCGGCGGCGTGAAGGCCAAGGGCGGGCCCAGTTGCGCCAGAGCCGGCCGGCTGAATTGCTGGAAGCGCGGCGGATTGCGCGGATCGGTCGACAGCCGCGGCGTCAGCGGATCGGGCGCCGCCATCTGCGCCACGGCGTCGCCGCCGCCCAGCGCGACGCAGGCGGCGACGAGCAGGCCGCGCGGCGCGGCCGAACGTAGGAGAGGAAGGCGCTGCACGTCCGTTTCCGCGGCCTCCTGGTTCCGGTTGCCGCGGCACGGCCATAGGCGCGCGCCCGCGCAACCAGCGGGAAGTGGTTAACGGACGTTAAAGCGACATGGTTAATGAGGCGTTGATTGGCTTATCCCTCCCCGCGCTTCGGGGGAAAAATCAAATCCAGCCTTTGAGCTCGCGCAGCACCACGTCGCGAATCACCGCCATGCCGCCAGGACTGTCGTTGAGGCAGGGGATGGCGGCGAAATTCTTGCCGCCGGCATGGCGGAAAATCTCGGCGTTCTCCATGGCGATCTCTTCCAGCGTCTCCAGGCAGTCGGCGGCAAAGCCCGGCATGATGACCGCGACATTCTTCACGCCGCGCTCGCCCAGCGATTTCATGGTGGCGTCGGTATAGGGCTTGAGCCACTCGGCCGGGCCGAAGCGCGACTGGAAGGTCATGATCAGCCGCTCGTCGTCGAGCTTGAGCTTCTTGCGCAGCAGCGCCGTGGTCTCGCGGCAGTGCTTGTCGTAGGGGTCGCCCTTGGCGACGTAGTCTTCCGGCATGCCGTGGAACGAGGCGACGATCACATCCGGCTTGAAGCTGAGCTTGCCCAGCTCGGCGGTGAGCGAAGCGGCGAGCGCGTCGATATAGGCGGGTTCGGCGTAATAGGGCGCCGCCACCCGCAAGGCCGGCTGGAAGCGCATGCGCGCAAGCGCGCGGAACGCCTCGTCGCAGACGGTCGCGCTGGTGGCCGCCGCGTATTGCGGATAGAGCGGCACCAGCAGAATGCGTTCGCAATCCTGCGCCGCCAGCGCCTCCAGGCGCGAGCGGATCGACGGATTGCCGTAGCGCATCGCCCAGTCGACCCGGATGCGCTTGTCGACTTTCTCCAGCATCTCTTCCAACTTGTCGGACTGCGAGCGCGTGGTGGTCTTGAGCGGCGATTCGTCGCGCTGCTTGTTCCATATCTTGTCGTAATCGCGCCCTTTGCGGCCCGGCCGCACGGTCAGCACGATGAGATTGAGCACCAGCCACCATTTGAAGCGGTTCTCCTCGATCACGCGGCGGTCGGAGAGAAATTCCTTCAAATAGCGGCGCATCGCCCAGTAGCCGGTGCCGTCGGGGGTGCCGAGATTGACCAGCAGCACGCCGATGCGGCCGCTCGTCGCGGGAACGCCGGCCGGACTCATGGCATGCGCTCGTCGGCGATCACCTTGCCGTCGTTCGGCAGCGAACCGGGCGCCACCAGTCTGACCGCGCCCTTGAGCTTGGTGATCGATTGCAAAGTGGCGGCAATGGCGCTTTCCAGCACGGCGTCAGGCGTTGCGCATTCCGCCGCGAGCGTCATGCTGTCCTGCTCGGCCTCGCGGCCGACCACCAGGCGCAGCCGGCCAAGCTGCGGATGACGGTGGGCGACTTCCGCGATCTGCCTGGGATGCACGAACATGCCCTTCACTTTGGCGGTCTGGTCGGCGCGGCCCATCCAGCCCTTGATCCGGTTATTCGTGCGCCCGCAGGGCGAGACGCCCGCCATCAGCGCGGACAGATCGCCGGTGCCGAGCCGGATCATCGGATAGTCGGCATTGAACGAGGTGACCACAACCTCGCCGACCTCGCCGGCGGCGACCGGATCGCCGGTGCCGGGCTTAACGATTTCAAGGATCATGGTCTCGTTGACGATCATGCCTTCTCGCACGGGCGACTCGTAGGCGATCACGCCGAGCTCGGCGGTGGCATAGCATTGCAGCACCGCGACGCCGCGCTTGCCCAGTTCGTCGCGCAGCGAGGCCGGCAGCGCCGCGCCCGACACCAGGCCGCGCTTGATCGAGGAGGCCGCCTTGCCGGTCTTCTCGGCGGTGTCGAGCAGGATTTTCAGGAAATCCGGCGTGCCGACATAGCCCGATGGCTGGTAATGCGAAATCGCTTCCAATTGCTGCTCGGTATTGCCGACGCCGCCCGGGATGACCGCGCAGCCGAGCGCGTGCGCGCCCGATTCGAGGATGAAGCCGCCGGGCGTGAGGTGATAGGCAAACGAATTGTGCACGATATCGCCGGCGCGGAAGCCGGCGGCATAAAGCGCGCGCGCGGCGCCCCACCAGTCGGCGCCCTCCCCTTCGGGCTCGAAAATCGGGCCCGGCGACATCAGCAGCCGGCGCGCTTTGCCGGGCGCGGTGACGTTGAGGCCGCCGAACGGCGGATTGTCCTTCTGCAGGACCGCGATATCGGACTTGCGCAGCACCGGCAACCTGGCCAAAGCCGCGCGCGAGGTGACGGATTTCGGGTCGATGCCGGCGAGATGCTTGGCCCAGCCGGACGCGCTCATGGCGCGCTTGACGATCTCCGGCAGCCGCGCGCATTGCTCGCGCTCGCGCAAGGCGGGGTCGCGGGTTTCCAGGGTATCGTAGTGGTCGGTCATCAGATGCACGGCCATTGTGGGGTGGCTCCTTCCCCCTTTCGGAGGGAGGAAGAGGAATGGCCTAGGCCAGCCAGCGCTTCCTGCGGCGATAATTCTTGCCCTCGCGGAAGCTCTTGCGCCGGCCGCCGGAAATGCCGAGGTAGAATTCCTTGACGTCCTCGTTCTCGGACAGCGACTTGGCGTCGCCGTCCATCACCACGCGGCCGTTCTCCAGAATATAGCCGTAGCGCGCGAAGCGCAGCGCCATGTTGGTGTTCTGCTCGGCGAGCAGGAACGAGACACCTTCCTTGTCGTTGAGGTCTTTGACGATCTCGAAAATCTCCTCGACGATCTGCGGCGCCAGGCCCATCGACGGCTCGTCGAGCAGGATCATTTTCGGGCGCGACATCAGCGCGCGGCCGACGGCGCACATCTGCTGCTCGCCGCCCGAGGTGTAGCCGGCCAGCGCGTTCTTGCGCTCGGCCAGCTTGGGGAAATACGAAAAGACCAGCTCCATGTCGCGCTTGATCGCCGCCTTGCCGTCGGCCCGCGTGTAGGCGCCGGTGAGCAGGTTCTCCTCGATGGTGAGATGGCCGAAGCAGTGGCGGCCCTCCATCACCTGGATGCAGCCGCGGCGAACCAATTCGTTGGGCGAGAGGTTATGCACCTCGTTGCCGTCGAACAGGATCGAACCTTTGGTGACTTCGCCGCGTTCGGCATGCAGCAGATTGGAAATCGCCTTCAGCGTGGTGGACTTGCCGGCGCCGTTGGCGCCGAGCAGCGCGACGATCTGTCCCTTGGGAACCGAGAGCGATACGCCCTTCAGCACCAGGACGACGCGGTTATAGACAACCTCGATGTTGTTGAGCGCGAGGATCGATGCGGCTGCCGGCGCGGGCGCCGCTTGCGCCCGATCCATCGCCACGGTGGCGGGAGGCGGCGTTGCCGCCGCCTCCCGTTGTTGTTCGGTCGAATGGGCCGTCATTATGACGCCGGACAGGTTACCGGCGTGATCTTCTTTTCCGCCGCATATTTCGCCGCCGTCTCCTTGACCAGAGGTCCGATCACGGAGTCGTCGCCAGTGTACCAGTCCGACGTGATCTTCCAGTTCTTGCCGTCCCAGGTCTGGATGCGCCCGGTGCGCGCGCCCTCGTGATCGGAGCACGACAGTTTGATCGGCTGTAGCACGCCTTCGAAGCCGAGCTGCTTGATCCGGGCAGCCGTCAGGTTGAGGTTCTCAAGACCCCAGCGCACCTGCTCGCCGGTCATCGGCTTCTTGCCGTACTTCTCCTGCGCGGTGCGGATCCCCTCGACACCAAGCATGGCATTGATCACGCCGCGGATATAAAGGACCTCGCCGGTCTCGTCCCATTTCGCTACGCCCTTGCCCTTGTCGTAGACGAACTTCTTGAGATCCTCGTGCAGTTTGAACTGGCCGGCAGAATGCTGCAGCGTGGCGGCATTGTAGCCTTTGGCACCGTCTTCGGCGGGACGCACATCCGGCTCCGCCCCCGACCACCAAACGCCATACATCTTCTCACGCGGATAGGCGACGGCGACCGCCTCCTTGATGGCGGTCGAATTCATCACGCCCCAGCCCCACAGCAGGACGTAGTCGGGACGATTCTGACGGATTTGCAGCCAGGTCGCTTTCTGCTCGACGCCCGGATGCGTGACCGGCAGCAGCATGAGCTCGAAACTATGCATGCTCGCCCGCTTTTGCAGCAACGTGATCGGCTCCTTGCCGTAGGGCGAGTCGTGGTAGACGAGGGCGACCTTCTTGCCCTTGAGCTTGTCAAAGCCGCCTTCTTTCTTGGCGATGTGCTGGAGAATGATATCGGCCGCCGTCCAGTAGGTGCCGACCATCGGGAAGTTCCACTGGTACACCGAACCGTCGCGCGAGTCGGCTCGGCCATAGCCCATGGAAATGATCGGAATCTTGTCGACCGGCGCCTTTTCGGTGAGTGCATAGGTGATGCCCGTCGACAGCGGAATAACATAGGCCGCTCCGGTCGGACCCTTGCCCTTGAGACGCTCGTAGCACTCGACGCCGCGATCGGTCGCATAGCCGGTGTCGCATTCCTCGAACACGATCTTGACGCCGTTGATGCCGCCGTCGCGCTCGTTGACCAAGTTGTAGTAGTCGGCAACCCCGTTGGCGAATGGGATGCCGTTCGGCGCATAGGCTCCCGTCCGATAGACGAGGTTGGGGATGAACTGTTCGTTCTGCGCGAGCGCCGGCGCGGTGAAAGCCGCCCCACCGAGCACGAGCGCCACAGCAAACACTTGGATTTTCCTACTCATTTCTCTCTCTCCTCCCTGCTAGACCAGTCGCCTCTGACGCGATCCGGTCATTCGCTTGTTTTCAAGACACGGGGTCGAGGCCCGCTCTTGACGTGAACTCTGCGCGCAATTCGACCGCGCCTCAATACGGGAACGGCCACAGCCTGAGCTTTTCCTTCCCGATCGCCCACAACCGAGCCAAGCCGTGCGGCTCGATAATCAGAAAAAACACGATTAAGGCGCCAAACACCATGAATTCGATGTGCGAAATCGCCGCGGTCGACAGCGGGATACCCAGCCAACTCGGCAGCTGGTTGAGAAAGATCGGGGTCAGCACGATGAACGCCGCGCCGAGGAACGAGCCGAGGATCGAGCCCAGCCCGCCGATGATGATCATGAACAGCACCTGGAACGACCGATTGATGTCGAAGGCGAGCGGCTCCCATGCGCCAAGCCGCAGGAAACCCCACAAGGCGCCAGCCACGCCGATATAGAACGAAGAGATGGCGAAGGCGGATAGCTTCGCAGTCAACGGGCGGATGCCGATGATCTCGGCGGCGATGTCCATGTCGCGTGTCGCCATCCACATGCGGCCGATACGGCTACGCACGAGGTTTTTCGCCACCAGCGCGAATACAACCACGAGCGTGAGCACGAACAAATATTTTTGCATCGGCGTTTCGATCGGGAATCCGAAAAATTCGATCTTGCCGACGGCAACCGAGCCGGAGGGAGCGTAATTGGTGAACCACTTGACGCGCGCGAACGCCCATTCGAGGAAGAACTGAGAGGCGAGCGTGGCGACCGCAAGATAGAAACCTTTGATGCGCAACGACGGCAGCCCGAACAGCAGACCGACCAGCATCGCCATGACGCCGGCGAGCAGAAATACCACAATGATATTCAACTCCGGCAGCCGCAGCGCGAGGTTGTAGGCGGCATAGGCGCCGACCGCCATGAAGCCGCCAGTGCCGAGCGAGAGCTGCCCGCAATAGCCGGTCAGGATATTGAGACCGATGGCCGCGATGGCGAGGATGAGAACCGGAATCAGCACCTCGGTGAAGAGATATTGGCCGGCGAGCAGCGGCACGCCGAGAAACGCGAACAAAACGACGGCCGTGACGAACCAGCGATCCTGGCTGATCGGAAAGATCGCCTGGTCGGCGTTGTAGGTCGTCTTGAATTGCCCGGCTTCGCGATAGAACACGTGGCCCTCACACTCGCTCGATGATCTTCTCGCCGAACAGGCCCTGCGGACGCACCAGCAGGAACATGAGCGCGAGTACATAGGCGAACCAGTTCTCGATGCCGCCGCCGGCGAGATCGAATGCGCGGATCAGCACCGGTCCGAGTATCACTTCGGCGAGCTTTTCGCCCGCGCCGATGATGAGGCCGCCGATAATGGCGCCCGGGATCGAGGTGAAGCCGCCGAGGATCAGCACCGGCAGCGCCTTGAGCGCGACCAGCGCGAGCGAGAACTGCACCCCGAGCTTGGCACCCCACATCATCCCGGCGACCAGCGCGACAATGCCGGCGACCGCCCAGACCATCAGCCAGATCTGATTGAGCGGAATCCCGACCGATTGCGCCGCCTGGTGGTCGTCGGCGACCGCGCGCAGCGCGCGCCCGACGCGCGTCACTTGAAAGAAGATCGCCAGCACAACGACCAGGACCGCGCAGATGACCGCGGCGATCAGCTCTGACGGGTCAATCAGCAGACCGCCGGGAAACACCGATTCGAAAATGAAAATCGGGTTCTTCGGCATGCCGAGATCGATCTTGTAGATGTCACTGCCCCAGACTGTTTGTCCGAAACCGTCGAGGAAATTTGCCACCCCGAGCGTCGCCATGAAGAGGATAATGCCCTCTTGATTGATCAGAGGCCGCAGCACCAGGAACTCGATCGCATAGGCGAGCGCCACCATGATGGCGATGGTGAGTGGGAGCGCGATGTATAGCGGCATGACCTCCGACAAGCGCGCAAGCGAGAGCGCGGCGAACAGCACCATCGCGCCCTGCGCGAAATTAAACACGCCCGAGGCCTTGAAGATCAGCACGAAGCCGAGCGCGACGAGCGAATAGAGAATGCCCGTCAACAGACCGCCGATAAAGGTTTCGATGATGGGACCTAACATGAGCGGCTCTTCAATTTGCGATGCCAAGATAGGCGCGGAGCACGACGGGGTCGGCCTGCACTTCATTCGGCCGGCCTTCGGAAATCTTCACGCCGTGGTCGAGCACCACGACGAAATTCGAAATATCCATCACCACTCCCATGTCGTGCTCGATCAGCGCGATGGTCGTGCCGAACTCGTTGTTCACATCGAGGATGAAGCGCGACATGTCCTCCTTCTCCTCCATGTTCATGCCGGCCATCGGCTCGTCGAGCAACAACAGGTCGGGTTCCATGGCGAGGGCGCGGCCAAGCTCGACGCGCTTCTGCAAGCCGTACGGCAGCTTGCCGACCGGCACCTTGCGGATGTTCTGGATCTCGAGAAATTCGATGATGTCCTCGACGACTTTGCGGTGCTCGATCTCCTCGCGCAGCGCCGGTCCCCAATAGAGCATCTGCGCGAAGATGCCCCGTTTCATTTTTAACACGCGTCCGGACATGATGTTGTCGAGCGTGCTCATGCCCTTGAACAAGGCCACATTCTGGAATGTGCGGGCGATGCCTTGCGCCGCGGCCAGGTCGGGCCGCATGTCGACGCGCTTCTCGCCCTTGAATGTGATGGTGCCGCGCTGCGGGTGGTAAAATCCGTTGATAACGTTGAGCATCGAGGTCTTGCCGGCGCCGTTCGGCCCGATGATGGCGAAGATCTCGCCGCGCTCGATTTGGAAACTGACTCCCTCGATGGCGTGCACGCCGCCGAAGCTGAGCGATACGTCGTCAACGCGCAGGATCGCTTCCCGATTGACGCCCGAGCCCGGTTGCTGGTGGGCCTTAAGCGCCTCGTTGTGCCGGCGCATATTGGTCACCGCCGCGATCGCCGCTTCTCGCGTGTCGAAGATGTTGGAACGGAAAAAATCGCTCTTGGCGCGTTCACGTATGGTTTCGCGAGTCTTGTCGGACGCCGCGATGCGCACGGTCCCCAGGCTATGGTTGATGTTTGAGTTCTTGCCGCGTGCGGCAAAATCGGCCCACACCTCCGGTTCGATCACGCAGTCGCTGTAATTGACGATGAAGTACCAGCGCTGACCGGTCGCCGCGAGTTTTTGATCGATCTCGTCGTAGATGCGATCGACTTGCTCCTTGCTGGAGAAGGTAACGCGGCTGAAATCGACCTCCGCCGCCTGCAGCGAATCGTGGAAGGTGAGCCGGTTCGCGAAGTCGGTCTGCTGCTGCAACTGCGTCATTGGCGAGAACCTTCCGGCCTAGACCCGGACCATCGTCGGCAAGGCCGTGCGCGATGCGCACGCATCGCGTTGCTCCCTGCCGCACGCCCGCTTCGGCCACTCGTCATTCGGCCGCCTCGCGCATGATCTCGTGCTCATAGGTCGTCATGTCGCGGATTTTCACGCGCGCGCTGAGCACACCCTTGCGGCCGTCCTCGAACGTCACCTCGGTCGAGATATCGGCCTCCTTGGAGCCGTCATACAGCGCCTTGATCAGGGCTGCGTAACGCTCGGCGATGAAGCTGCGGCGGACTTTCTGCGTACGCGTGAGCTCGCCGTCGTCGGCATCGAGTTCCTTGTGCAGGATGAGAAAGCGCTTGATCTGCGTGCCCGCCATCACCTTGTCGGCGGCGAGCGAGCGGTTCACTTCGGCCACGTGCTTCTCGATCATGTCGTAGACCAGCGGGTGACCGGCGAGTTCCTGATAGGAGCCATAGACGACGTTGTTGCGCTCGGCCCAGCTGCCCACCGCGGTGAGGTCGATATTGATCATCACGCAGACGAAATCGCGCTTGTCGCCGTAGGCCACCACTTCGCGGATGTTGGGATAGAATTTGAGCTTGTTCTCGATGTATTTCGGCGGGAACAGCGTGCCGTCGTTGAGCTTACCCACATCCTTGGCGCGGTCGATGATCTTCAAGTGCCCGGTCTTCTCGTCGAAGTAGCCGGCGTCGCCGGTCATCACATAGCCGTCCGGCGTCATCGTTTCGGCGGTCTTGGCGGCATCCTTGAAGTAGCCGGCGAACATGCCGGGCGACTTGAACAGCACCTCGCCGTTGTCGGCGATGCGGATGTCGACGTTCGGGCAGGCCGGGCCCACGGTGTCGGAATAGATTTCGCCGTCCGGCTGCGCGGTGACGTAGAGGAAGGCCTCGGTCTGCCCGTAGAGCTGCTTCAGATTGAGGCCGATCGAGCGATAGAACGCAAACAGATCAGGGCCGATGGCTTCGCCCGCGGTATAGGCCACGCGCACGCGCGAGAAGCCGAGCACGTTCTTGAGCGGGCCATAGAGCAGGATATTGCCGATCGCGTAGAGCAGCCGGCCGGTCAGGGCGACCGGCTGGCCATTGAGGATGCGTTCGCCATAGCGCCGCGCCACGCCGATGAAATAGTGGAACAGCTTGCGCTTGATATAGCCAGCGTCCTCCATGCGGATCATCACGCGCGTGAGCAGAGCCTCAAGCGTGCGCGGCGGCGCGAAATAGAAGCTCGGGCCGATCTCGCGCAGGTCGGCCATCACAGTCTCGGCGCTCTCCGGGCAGGCCATGCAGAAGCCGGCGACCAGGCCTTGCGCATAGTTCAGGTAATGATCGCCGACCCAGGCCAGCGGCAGATAGGCGAGCGCCACGTCCTTCTCGGTCAGGTGATCGAAGGCGACGGTGTCGGTGGCGGCCTTGATCGAGCGTTCGCCGGTGAGCACCACGCCCTTGGAGGTGCCGGTGGTGCCCGAGGTGTACAGGATGATGGACGGATCGGAGCCCTTGCCGGCGGCGATCTCGGCTTCGAGCCAGCGGCCGACCGCCGGATCGGCGAGCGCCTTGCGGCCGGCCGCGATCACGTCTTCCATCGCATGCAGGTGATTGTGGTCGTAGTCGCGCAGGCCGCGCTTCTCGTCGTAGACCATCTGCTCGAGTTTCGGCAGCTTCTCCTTGACCGAGAGAATCTTGTCGACCTGTTCCTGGTCCTCGACCGCGGCGTAGCGCGTCTCGGCATGGGCCAGCACGAAGGCGAGTTCCTCGGCCACCGCATCCGAATAGACCGGCACCGGGATGGCCCCCAGCATCTGCGCGGCCATCACCGACCAATAGAGTTTCGGCCGGTTGGCGCCGACGATGGCGATGGTCTCGCCGCGTTTAAGGCCGAGCCGGTTGAGGCCGACGCCATAGGCGCGCACGATTTCGAGCGCCTCTGCCCAGGTCCAGGTCTGCCAGACGCCGAGGTCCTTGTGCCGCATAGAGGGCCGCGCCCCATGCAAATGGGCGTTGCGAATCAATAACTTAGGAAACGTATCCGCCAACGCGGCGACGTTTTGCGACACAGCCTTAACCTCCCGGCCAGCCTGCGCGTTGCCCGCGCATGATATTTTAGCGGCGGCGGATACCGCCACCGGAACCCCTTATGGAGCTTCTATAACAGATTGCAGCCAAATGATCTGTTCGACTAGCTGCCACTTGACAGACAAGGGCGCCAGGTCATCCTAGGGATGCAGACACGTGTCGGCGGCGGCAATTTGCGCTAGCCGCCGTAGCGACTCAGGCGCTCCAGATCCAGCACCGTGATGCCGCCGTGCTCGACGCGCAGCAGCCCTTTGCCTTCTAGAATTTGCAGACTCTTGTTGGCGGCCTGCCGTGACAGGCCGCAGAGCAGGCCGATCTCCTCTTGCGAGATCTCCAGCTGCATGCCGAGATTCGGGTAGAGCACCGGGTTGAACAGCCAGGCGATATTGCGCGCGAGCCGGCCCGTCGCATCCAGCATGCGATCGTATTCGGCCAAGGCGATGAACTGCCCGAGCCGCTCGTTGAGCTGGCGCACCAGGAAGCGGTTGAAGGCGACGGAATTCTCGAACAGCCAAAGGAAGGTGGCGCGCTCCATCAGCGCCATGCGCGTGGCGCGCAACGCCACCAGATCGTAGTGACGCGGCTCGTTCTTGAGCACGGTGCCCTCGCCGAACCAACCGCCGGCACGGATGCCGGCGAGCGTCACCGCCTTGCCGGAGCGCGACACGATGCTGAGCTTGACCAGGCCGGCGGTAACGCCGGTCCACGACTCCAGCCGGTCGCCGCGATGGCAGATATAGGCGCCCTGGGCGTAGGATTTTTCGACGACGCCGCGGCGGGCGTGCTCGAATTCCGGTTCACGCAGGTCGAGCGACCAGAAAGCGATGCGCCGCAGCTGCTCCGCAGCGATCATTCGGCGGCCTTGAGAAACGGCGTCGCACCGGTGCGCAATTGCTCGCGCAAGTCGGCTTCCTCGGCCTTGGCAGCGATAAGATGCCGCGCTTTGACCGGCCCGAAGCCGCGGATCTTTTCCGGGATGGCGGCGAGCGCGACCGCGATCTGGTGATTGGCCGGCGTCAGTTGCGCCGCGATCGTCTCAAGCAACGCCTCGTAGTCGGCGATCAACTGGCGCTCAATGCGGCGCTCTTGCGTGTAGCCGAACGAATCGAGCGGCGTGCCGCGCAGCACCTTGAACTTCGCCAGCGCGCCGAACACGTTAAGCATCCATGGTCCGAACGACATTTTCTTCGGCTCGCCGGTCACGGGATCGCGCCTGGCCAGCAGCGGCGGCGCCAGATGGAATTCGAAGCGCAGATCGTCGCCGTCGAAGGTGGATTTCACCCGCTCGACGAACGAAGTATCGCTGAAGAGCCGCGCCACTTCGTATTCGTCCTTGTAGGCCATCAGCTTGAACAGATAGCGCGCCACCGCTTCCGACAGCGCGCATTGGCCGGGCGCCTTTTCGGCTTCCGCCGCGCGCAGCTTCTCGACGAGGTTGCGATAGCGCCGGGCATAACGCTTGTTCTGATAGGCGGTGAGGAACGCGACGCGGCGCTCCACCGTCTCGGCGAACGACTGCGAGAGCCGCAGCGAGTCGTTTTCCGTCTGTGGCCGCGGCGCGATCAGCGCTTCGAGCGCGGCCGGATCGACCGCGGCGCGGCGGCCATAGCGGAACGCCGCGATATTCATCGGCACCGCTTCGCCATTCATCTCGATGGCGCGCTCGACCGCCTCCGCCGACAGCGGCAGCGCGCCGGTCTGATAGGCGTAGCCGAGCATGAACATATTGGCGCCGATGGAATTACCGAGCAGCGCGGTCGCGAGACGACTCGCGTCGATGAAATGGCTGCGCGAAGCGCTGGCCGCGCCGACGATGGCGCGCTTGAGCCGCTCGGTCGGCAGCGAATAATCGGCATTGCGGGTGAAGTCGCCGGGCAGGAATTCGGCGGTATTGACGATCACGCGCGTATTGCCGGGCTTGATGGCGCCCAGCACTTTCTTGGCGCCGACCACCACGATGTCGCCGCCCAGCACCAGATCGGCGCCGCCCGCGGCGACGCGGATGGCATGGATGTCGTCCGGCGTATTGGCGATGCGGATATGGCTGGAGACGGCGCCGCCCTTCTGTGCGAGCCCGGCCATGTCGATGACGCCGACGCCCTTGCCTTCCAGATGCGCGGCCATGCTCACGATGCCGCCGATGGTGACGATGCCGGTGCCGCCGATGCCGGTGACGATGATGCCGTAGGGGTGGTTGGTCTGCGGCAAAGCGGGCGCGGGCAGCGCCGGCCAGTCGGCAGGTTCGGCCACGCCCTCGCCGCGCTTCAATCTCGCGCCGTGCACGGTGACGAAGGACGGGCAGAAGCCCTTCAGGCAGGAATAATCCTTGTTGCAGCTCGACTGGTCGATGGTGCGCTTGCGGCCCCATTCGGTCATCAGCGGCTGCACCGACACGCAGTTCGACTTCACGCCGCAATCGCCGCAGCCTTCGCAGACCAGGTCGTTGATGATCACGCGCTTTTGCGGATCGGGGAAGGTGCCGCGCTTGCGGCGGCGGCGTTTTTCGGCGGCGCAGGTCTGGTCGTAAATGAGCACGCTGGTGCCGGGCACGGTTGCGAGCTCCCGCTGCACCGCATCGAGCGTGTCGCGATGATGCACGGTCAGACCGCGCGGCCAGTCGGTGTCCTTGGCGTATTTCCACGGCTCGTCGGTGACCACGACCACGCGGGACGCGCCTTCGGCGGCGACCTGGCGGGCGATCTGCGGCACGTTAAGGCCGCCCTCGTTGGCCTGGCCGCCGGTCATCGCCACCGCGTCGTTGAACAGGATCTTGTATGTCATCTTCACGCCGGAGGCGATGGCCGCGCGGATGGCGAGATAGCCGGAGTGATTGTAGGTGCCGTCGCCGAGATTCTGGAACACGTGCGGGCGGTTGGAGAACGGCGCCTCGCCGATCCAGTTGGCGCCCTCGCCGCCCATCTGGGTGTAGCCGAGCGTATCGCGGTCCATCCATTGCGCCATGTAATGGCAGCCGATGCCGGCATAGGCGCGGCTGCCTTCCGGCACACGGGTCGAGGTGTTGTGCGGACAGCCCGAGCAGAAATAGGGAATGCGCTGCGCTATGTCGACGGTCTCGGAGAGCGCGCGTTGCGCCGCTTTGAGCCGCGCCACATTGGCCGCCAATTCCTCGTTGGCGCCGTAACGCAGCAGCCGCTCGCCGATGCAGACCGCAACGTCGTTGGGATCGAGCGCGCCCTTGACCGGAAACAGCCAGTTGCCCTGCTCATCCTTCTTGCCGATGCAGACCGGCTGATTGGCGCTGCCGTACAGTTCCTCACGCACCTGCACTTCGATCAGCGAACGCTTCTCCTCGACCACGATAATGAGGTCGAGCCCCTGCGCAAACTCGGCCAATTCCTGCCGGCCGATCGGCCACACGCAGGCGATCTTGAACAGACGCAGGCCCAGATTGTTGCACTTGACTTCGTCGATGCCGAGTTCGTCGAGCGCCTGGCGCACGTCGAGATAGGCCTTGCCGGTGGTGATGATGCCGATCTTCGGATTGCGGCCGCCGGAGGTGACGATCTGATTGAGCTTGTTGGCGCGCACGAAGGCGAGCATGGCGTCGCGCTTGAAATCGTGCAGGCGGGCTTCCTGGCCGAGGAAAGTGTCGCGCAGCCGGATGTTCAGACCGCCCTCGGGCATGC
Organism: Hyphomicrobiales bacterium; assembly: GCA_016185205.1. GTDB lineage: Bacteria > Pseudomonadota > Alphaproteobacteria > Rhizobiales > Xanthobacteraceae > Pseudolabrys. The sequence goes on from JACPOA010000058.1 coordinate 112,204, forward strand.
GGAAATCGGTGGGCGTGACGATCTTGATGCGATCCAAGCTGCCGTCGACCACACCGGTCGACTCCACCGTCTCATGCATGCATTTGAGCGCGGTCCAGGCGCCCGTGTAGCGCGACATCGCCCAGCCGTAGAGTGCGTAGTCGATGATCTCCTGCACGCCGGCCGGATTGAGGATCGGAATCATCACGTCGACGAAATGGAATTCCGACTGATGCGCGGTGGTGGAGGATTCCGCGGTATGGTCATCGCCCATCAGCGCGACCACGCCGCCATGTTTAGACGAGCCGGCGAGGTTGGCGTGGCGGAACGCATCGCCGGTGCGGTCGACGCCCGGGCCCTTGCCGTACCACATGCCGAAAACGCCATCGAACTTGCCCTCGCCGCGCAATTCGGCTTGCTGGCTGCCCCACAGCGCGGTGGCGGCGAGGTCCTCGTTGATGCCGGGCTGGAACTTGATGTCGGCGGCGGCAAGCTGGCGACCGATGCGCATGAACTGCTGGTCGAGGCCGCCGAGCGGCGAGCCGCGATAGCCGGTGACATAGCCGCCGGTGTTCAGCCCGGCCGCCCGGTCGCGCGCCTTCTGCATCAGGCAGGCGCGGATCAAGGCCTGATAGCCGGTCACCAGCACGTGCTGTTGGCTCAGGTCGTATTTGTCGTCGAGGTTGACGGGTCGAAGCGTCATGGCGGCCCTTGGCAATGCGGCGGTATCGTAGTGGCGCCCGTGCCCCACTCATATAGGCTCGCGCCAGCGGACGCAAAGCCGGCGACGCGCAAGAAAGCGTGACATTGCAAGGCCCTGCGGTCAATTTCGTAATCGGGGCATGGCGGAGAAGGAAATTTCAGCCGGCCCGCGTTTGGCGCATTTTGGCGCAATGCAGCAGCAACTCGTGGCCCAATTTTCTCATCCCGGCGCGCGCCAGCTTCTCTTCACCTCCCCCTTGCGGGTCCTCCAGGGGAGGGGAAACCGTGGCTGGTCAAAAATTGTGCGCCCTGTAAAAGGGACGGCCAGCCGGGTGCCCACTTGATGTTGCAATCTCCTCTATCGTCGATCGAGAGCAAAGCGTCATGGGTGGTCGCCGCGGTGGCGCTGCTCATCATGATGATGGCATTCGGCTCCGCCTGGATCACCGTGGTCGCGCTCAAGGACATCGCCGCCGAAGTGGACGGCACGCGCTCGATCCCGGCGCTCGCCAGCGCGCTGGCCTGGCTCGGCTCCGGCGCCGGCGGCATCATCATGGGCCGCATCGCCGACAAGGTCGGAACGCGCTGGACCGTGCTGTTCGGCGCGCTGATGATCGGCCTCGGCCTAGCGATCTCGACACTGGCCCCGCCCTGGCCGCTGTGGATCGGCCACGGGCTGTTCATCGGCCTGATCGGGCTCGGCGGCATCAACGCGCCGATGTACATCTATGTCAGCCGCTGGTTCGACCGAAGACGCGGCTCGGCGCTGGCGCTGATCTCGAGCGGCAGCTATCTCGCCGGCGCCATGTGGCCGCCGGTGTTCGAGCGCGCCATCGCCGCGTTCGGCTGGCGGCAGACCATGCTATGGTATGCGCTGGCCGAGATTGTCATCATCGTGCCGCTGGCGGCGATTTATTTTCGTCACCCGCCCGAAGTCGTGCACGCCGCGCCGGCAGCCGGCGGCGCGCACAGCCAAGCGCGCGTGCTCGGCCTGCCGCCCAATCTTGTTTTCGCATCGATGTGCGGCGCAGCCGTGCTGTGCTGCATCCCGATGGCGATGCCGCAGGGCCATCTGGTCGCCTTCTGCAGCGATCTCGGCATCAGCCGCTCGATGGGCGCGCTGATGCTGTCGGTGCTGCTCGGCACCGCCTTCCTCAGCCGGCAAGTGTGGGGCGCGATCTCCGACCGCATCGGCGGCCTGGCCACCGTACTGATCGGCTCGGTCTGGCAGGCGGGGGCGATGATCGCCTTCCTGTTCACGCAGAACGAGGTCGGCCTGTTCACGGTGGCGGCCGCCTTCGGCCTCGGCTTCAGCGGGATCATCCCCGCCTATGTGCTGGCGCTGCGCGAATTGTTCCCGGCCTCGCAAGCCTCCTGGCGCATCCCGACGCTGCTCTTGTTCAGCGGCTTCGGCATGGCGGCCGGCGGCTGGCTCGCCGGGCTGCTCTACGACTATTTCGGCTTTTATGCGCCGGCCTTCGCCGCCGGCGTCGGCGCCAATATTCTCAATATGCTGATTGTCGGGCTACTGGTCGCGCGCCAGCGTTCTCGCGCGGCCTATACTTAAGATTTCGGGCTAATCAGCCAGACGCCGCCGAGAATAGCGAGCGCAACCAGCGCCGGAAACAGCGCGTGCCATGTTTCGCCGGCGGCCAGCGCCGCGGACCCTGCCCAGGCGATCGATGAAAACGCCTCGGCGAAGGTCGCGATGCGCGACGAGGTCTGCCGGCGGCGGAACTGGCTGCGCTTGGCCTGGGTGCGGAAGCAGAGCTGTATGAGCGTGGCGGCTGCGGCCGCCGCCATGATGCCGAGCGCCGCGACTAGGCCGGCGAACAATGCATCCAAGGCCAGCACCGCCACGATCGGCGCAAACACCAGCGCGATCATGCCGAGCACCGCTTCGATCTTGGCCTGCAGGATGCGGCCGGTAGGGATCGGTGCGCTGGCAACCAGATCGGGCGCGTCCTCGCCCGAGATCGACAGCCAGGCCAATCCGCCGGCCAACTGGCCGGCCGCCATCACCACCACCGGAATCAACACGACATAGGAGTCGCCATGGCGGAAGGTGACCCACAGCAACAAGGCCGGCGGTAGCAGATAGAGAATCTGCATCAGCGTCTGCGAGATCAGCCAGGGGTCGCGCGCGAGCAGCGTCCACTCCTTCTGCCGCAGCACGCGGGGCGGAGAGCGGCGGCGAAAGGCGGCCGACCAACGGCGCTGGCGGACCACCGTGCTGGAAACACCGGCCGCCGCCAAAGCGTGTTCGCCGAACCGCCCGGAGAACAGCGCGATGGCAATCACCAGCAAAGCGAAGCTAAATGCGACCACGGCCATCAGCGCGCGCGCATCGCCGAGCACGGCATGCGCCGGCCACCAGAACGCACTGGACGCGTCGGGCGCGTGCGCCAGCATCCATTGCGATTGCAGCGCCGTGAAGCGCGAAATGTTGCCGGAAGAAAAGATCGCCGCGATCTGCAGTCCGATCACGAAAGCGGCGCCGATCACCGCCGCCACGATCTGCGCGATCAGCCGCGTGCGCTTGGCGCCCACAGTGCGAAACAGCGCGACGGTCAGCGCGAGCGCTGCCGCCGTCGCCACCGCGCCCATGGCGGCCACCACACCATAGGCGTCAAGCCAGCGGGCGCCGCCACGCAGCGCCAGCACGTTGATGAACGGCGCGGCCAGCAGCACGGCGATCATGACGGACGCGCCGGCGATGCGGGCCATGCGTACCGCGAATACTTTGCGCGCCGACACCGGCGAGGACAGGATCAGATCGAGATCGGCGCGCGCATAGAAGGTGCGGGTGACCGCCTCCATGGCCTGCGATAGCAACAGCGACCACGACAATATCAGCGTGCCGGTGACGCCGACCAGCGTCGCGGTGTCGGAGGCGAGCATGGCGTCGGCATAGCCCGCCACGATCCAATAGGCGAAGAAATGCATGAAGACGGCGAAGACGACGAGCGCGATGGCGACGGTGCGCGCGCGGTGGCGGTGCCCTGCCGTCATCAGCGCGACCCAGTCGCGCCAGCCGAGACGCATCTCGTGGCCGGCAAGCCAGCTCAGTGTCGCAGGGCTATTCACGCGGCCTGCTCGGCGACCAAAGTGAGGAACGTGTCTTCCAGGCTGCTGGCGCCCTTGCCGGTCTGCCGGCGCAGCTCGTCAAGCGTGCCCTCGGCGATCAGCCGCCCGCCGGCGATGACGCCGATACGGTCGGCCATGCGCTCGGCCACTTCGAGGATATGCGTGGTCATGATAACGGTGCCGCCGGCGCGCACGCGCTCGAGCAGCACGTTCTTGACCTGGCGCGCCGAGCCGGCGTCGAGCCCGGTCAACGGCTCGTCGAGGATGATGAGCTTGGGGTCGTGCACCAGCGCGCCGGCGAGCGCCACCTTCTGCCGCGTGCCTTTGGAGAATCCCTCGCAGCGCTCGTGTGCGTGCGGCGCAAGACCGAGCCAGCCGAGCAATTCGCGCGCGCGCGTTTCCGCGACACCCGGCTCGATGCGCCATAAGCCGGCTACGAACTCGAGATATTCGAACGGCGTCAGCTTGTCGTAGATCATCGGCTCGTCGGACAGCCAGGCGGTGATCTGCTTGGCCGCGACCGGGTCGGCCAGCGCGTCGATGCCATCGATATGAATCGAGCCGGCATCCGGCCGCAGCAATCCGGCCACCATGCGCAGGGTCGTGGTCTTGCCGGCGCCGTTGGGGCCGAGCAGCGTGTAGAACTCGCTCGCATAGACGGTCAGATCGAGCGCATCGACGGCGGGGCGCTCGTAGCGCTTGCTGAGCCCGCGCAGCGCCAGCGCGATGGGGCGGTCGACTGGAGAATGCATGCCCGCTCTCTACAAGAGAGTGGTTTCGGCCGCGTAAACCGCGCCGGTTATGCTTTCGGAGAGGTTAAATTTTCGGCACCATCCCGAACATCGCCTCGCCATACATCGTGCGGGCGTCGGCCAGAAGCGGCGTGACGGCCTCGACGAAGGCGGCGTGCTCCTTCGCGTTGAGCTCGACGATCTCGCAGCCGGCCTGCTCGATTGCCTGGCGCGACTGCTCGTGCTCCTCGACCGCGAGCTGGCGCTGGAACGCCACCGCTTGCGTCACCGCCGCCTGCATCGCGCGCTTGAGATCGTCCGGCCAGGCCTCGAACGATGGCCGGTGCAGAAAGATCGGCCGCGAAATATAGAAATGCGAAGTGAGCGTGTGGAACTTGTGGAACTTGTGCACGCCATAGGTGACGGTGTTGGCAAGCGGATTTTCCTGCGCGTCCAATGTGCCGGCCTTGATCATGGCGATGGCTTCGGTCAGGTCCATGCGCATCGCCACCGCGCCGAGCAGTTCGAAGGTGCGCCGCTGGATCTCGCTCGGCAGCACGCGGATTTTCATGGCCTTGAGATCGGCCGGCAGATGCACCGGCCGCAGCCGGTTGGAGATGTGGCGGAAGCCGTTCTCGAACCAGCCGAGGATGCGGTAATTGATGCGCTCCTCGGTTTTCGCTGCGAGGTGCTGCCCAAGCGCGCCGTCCATGGCCGCGCGGGCTTGATTGTTATTCACGAATAAAAACGGCAGGTCGACGAAGCCCAGTTCCGGCACCCGGTCGGTCAGATAGCTCGACGACTGATAGCCGAGCGTCATCTCGCCGTTCTCGACCAGCGTGAGGATGTCCTCGGCCTTGTAGCCGCGGTCCATGATGTTCCAGACGTACTCGATCGCCACGCGTGGGCCGAACTCGGCCTGCAATGTGCTGCCGATGAATTTCAGCGATTTGCTGAAACCGGTGGTGGGCGGGCCGTAGCCGCCCATGCGGATTTGAATAGGTTTGTTCATGAGTTCTCTATATCGGCGCCACTCCATCTGGCCAAGCGAACCCGATATGCTAGGCTTGCGACAAAATGGGAGGACGTGAGCGATGAACACACATGCCAAACTGGCGACAGCCGCGGCAATTTCACGGGATGGAATTTCGCCGGCGGAATGGCAGGCCCGCGTCGATCTCGCCGCGGTCTATCGTCTGATCGCGCATTATGGCTGGGACGACGTCATCTACAACCACTCCTCGATGCGGGTGCCGGGCGAGCCGCGCATGTTTCTCATGAAAAAGCACGACCTGCTCTACACCGAGGTCACCGCGTCCAACCTGGTCAAGGTCAGCATGGACGGCGACCTGGACGAGAAATCCGGCGTCAACCGCCCAGGCTTCACATTGCATGGCGGCGTGCTGGCGGCGCGCGCGGACGTGAACTGCGCCGTGCATGTCCACACCGAGATCGGCATGGCCTTCGCCGGCTTGAAGAGCGGCCTGCGCATGCTGTCGCAGCCGGCAATCCGGTTCTATAAGCGCATCGGCTATCACGCCTATGAGGGCATCACCGAGGATTTCGGCGAACGCGCGCGCATCAACAAGGACCTCGGCAGCAACCGCGCCATGGTCATGCACAATCACGGCATGCTGACGGTCGGCAAAACCGCGCGCGAGGCCTTCGTGCTGATGGCGCATCTCTTGGAAGCCGCCCACATTCAGCTGATGATGGAGGCCACCGGCAACGAACTGATCGAGATTCCACCCGAGGTCTGCGCCAAGACCGCCGAGCAGTACGAGCACCACGATGCCGGCCGCGGCAGTCACGACTGGGCGGCTTACTTACGCATCCTCGACAATATCGACACGAACTATCGGAACTAATGGCATTGTACCGTGCCATGAATATCACGTTTCTTTGCAGCGCGCTTCTACGTTCTCTCCGTCACCCTGAGGTGGCCGCGCATAGCGCGGCCCTCGAAGGGCGACGGCCAATGCTTCAAAGAATTTGGCCGTTCATCCTTCGAGGCTCGCGGAGCCTGTCATCGGGCCGCGCTTCGCGCGGACCCGTTGGCTCGCACCTCAGGATGACGGGCATAGATTTTCCATGACCCCTACCAACCGCATGCAGGAGCGCCTGGCGCGCGGCGAGGTGGCGCTGTGCATGGCCACGCGGCTGGCGCGCACCGCCGAGATCGCCATGGTCGCGGACGCCTGCGGCTTCGATGCCTTGTTCATCGACATGGAGCACAGCACCATCACGCTCGACGCGGCGGCGCAGATCTGCGTGGCGGCGCTGCCGGTCGGCGTCACGCCGCTGGTGCGCATCGCCGGCCATAATTTCGAGGACGCCACGCGCCTGCTCGATGCCGGCGCGCTCGGCATCGTCTGTCCGAATGTGAGCACGCGTGCGCAGGCGGAAGCCTTCGCGCGCGCCTGCCGGTTTCCGCCGCTCGGCGAACGCTCGGTCGGCGGCGCCGGGCCGCTGCAAGGTTATCGTGCGACGCCGCTCGCCGAGGTCAACCGCCAAGGCAATGCCGCGACGCTGTGCATCGCCATGCTGGAGACGCCGGAGGGCATCGCCAATGCCGACGCCATCGCCGCCGTGCCCGGCATCGACGCGCTGCTGATCGGCTCCAACGACCTGTGCACCGCCTTAGGCATTCCCGGCGAACTCAAGCACCCGAAATTGCGCGCGGCTTACGAGAGCACGGCGAAGGCCTGCCAGGCGCACAACAAGCATCTCGGCGTCGGCGGCATCCGCGCCGATGTCGCGCACGTTGCCGAACTGGTGGCGCTCGGCGCCCGCTTCGTGGTCGCGGCCTCGGATGTGCAGTATTTGATGGCGGCCGCGCGCAGCGAAGTGGCGGCGCTGCGCAAGGCGACGGGCAACTAGCGCGCAAAAACATAAAAAACTTGTCCGACAACTAAGCGCGTGCATCGCTTACATAATTGCCTTTGAAAAAAAACTTATCCTCCCCCCTTCCGGCGCCCTTATATTGAGCGCGTCCGATCCTTCGAGGGGCGCTTCATGAGGCGTCTTGAAGTGGGAGCGGATGCGGCGCCTGCGGGAAGGGGACGAACGTACCCCCTCACCCCCGGGCGGCGCCGGCCTCCGCCCGCGGGCATTATGACCCGCCGCGAGGAGCTCGCTGACAGGTGGGGCTTCGGCTCGCCTGAAAGCGCGGCCCGGCGCCGTAAGGAGAACCGCCGCAAATGAGCCCGGACGCGTTGTCCGGGTGGCGCGCCGAGAGGCGCCGGGCATCGCGCAAGCGGTGCCCCTGTTACTGCGCGCTTCTTCGGCGCGCCATCCCCTCATCTTTTGAGGGGGACGGAAAAAGCCTACGGCGTACCCGGCGCCGCCAAAAATACGGGCGATGGCGCATGTCCGCTGTTTGACAATTGAATCGGATCTCACACCCGCTCATCCCCGCGCAAGCGGGGACGACAGCAGGAGTCACCCCCACTTCCAGAAATCCCGCCCCTCTTCGCGCATGAAGCGCGCCAGCACCATCTTGTGCACTTCGGAGGCGCCGTCGACCAACCGCGCGGCGCGGGCGTAGCGGTAGACCCATTCCAGGATGGTGTCCTTGGAATAGCCGCGCGCGCCGTTGACCTGGATCGCGACGTCGGCGGCATTATGCAGCGTATCGGCGACCTGGATCTTGGCCATCGAGATTTCCTTGCGCGCGCGCGAGCCCTGATCGAGCTTCCAGGCGGCGTGCATGGTGAGCAGCCGGCCGATCGCGATCTGGTGCGCGACTTCGCCGAGCTTAATCTGGATGTTCTCGCGCTCGGCCAGCTTGACGCCGAAGGCCTCGCGCTTACCGACATACTCCTGCGCGATCTCCATGCAGCGCTTGGCGAAGCCGAGCCAGCGCATGCAGTGCGTCAGCCGCGCCGGCCCGAGCCGGATCTGCGTGACGCGCAAGCCGTCGCCGACCTTGAGCAGGATGTTCTCTTCCGGGATTTCCAGCCCGTCATATTCGATCTCGCAATGGCCGCCGTGCTCGTGCGGCCCCATGATCGGGATGCGCCGCACGATGCGCCAGCCGGGCTGGTCCTTGTGATGCAGGAAGGCGGTGAGGCCTTTGCGCGGATCGTCCGAGGTGCGCGCGATCAGGATGTGGTGCGCGGCACCCTCGGCGCCGGTGATGAACCATTTGTGCCCGCGCACGATGTAGCGGTCGCCTTTCTTCTCGGCGCGCGTCTTCATCATGCCGGGGTCGGAGCCGGAGCCGGGATGCGGCTCGGTCATGGCGAAGGCGGAGCGCACCTTGCCCTCGACCAGCGGCCGCAGCCATTTCTCCTTCTGCGCCGGCGTGCCGGCGCGCATCAGCAGGCCGATATTGCCGTCGTCCGGCGCCATGCAATGGATCGCCAGCGGCCCGAAGATCGAGCGCGCCGCCTCCTCGTAGATCGCCGCCCAAGCCACGATCGGCAGGCCCATGCCGCCGAATTCCTTTGGCGCCTGCGGCGCCCACAGGCCGGCCTTTTTTGCTTTTTCGCGCACCGGCGCCAGCCGCGCCTCCGGGATGTTCTCGTGCTCGGTGAAATTTTGCGGATCGGCTTCGAGCGGCAGCACCTCTTTTTCGACAAACGCGCGCACGCGCTGGCGGATGTCCTCGATTTCCGGAGAGAGTGTGAAGTCCATGTGTTGTCCCCTTTAGCCCTTGATCTGAATGACTTGCCCGCCGTCGACCACGATGGTGGCGCCGGTGATGTAGCTACCGGCGTCGGAGGCGAGCAGCAGCAGCGCGCCGTCGAGATCGCCGTCGTTGCCGAAGCGGCCCATTGGGATATCGCGTTTAAGGGCGGCGCCGGCTTCGCTCATCAGATATTTGTCGTTGATCTCGGTGACGAACCAGCCGGGCGCGATGGCGTTGACGCGCACGCCCTTGAACGCGAGTTCGACGGCCAGCGCCTTGGTGATCTGGACCACCGCGGCCTTGGCGGTGGCGTAGGCCGCGACACCCTTGGACACGCCGAAGCCGAGCACCGAGGAAATGTTGATGATGGCGCCGGGCTTAGCCGCAGCCAACATGCGGCGCGCGGCCTCCTGCGCGTTGTGGAAGACCGCGTCGAGATCGACGCTGAGCACCTTGCGCCATTCCTCGGGCGTGACCTCGATGGCGCGACGCGGCGACTGCGCGATGCCGGCGTTGTTCACGAGAATGGTGACCGTGCCGAAGGCTTTTTCGGCGGCATCGAAGGCGGCCGCCATGGCGGCGCGGTCGGTGACGTCGGCCTCGATCGCGACGGCGCGGCCGCCGCCGGCTTCGATTGACTTTTGCAAATCTCTCAGTCGGTCGGCGCGCCGCGCCACCAGCGCAACCGCTGCCCCATTATCGGCCAGCGCACGGGCGAATTGCCGGCCCAAGCCACTGGAGGCACCGGTCACCAGCGCCACACGGCCTTTCAGATTGAAGAGATCGGCAGCTTTCATAGCCCCTCGCGTTTCACTTCCCATAAAGCGCATGCGGCAGCAGGGTCGCAAGCCCCGGCACAAACCAGAGCAGGACAAGCGCGTAGAGCTGGATCAGCACGAACGGGATGATCCCCACATAGATATGCCTTGTGGTGATCTCGGGCGGCGCCACGCCGCGCAGGTAGAACAGCGTCGGCCCGAGCGGCGGGTGCATGTAGGAGGTTTGCAGGTTGACCGCCATCATGATGCCGAGCCAGACCGGATCGACGCCGGGCATCGCCAACAGCGCGGGCGCCACGATCGGCACCACCACGAAAATGATCTCGAAGGCGTCCATCACGAAGCCGAGCAGGAACATCGCCACCATCACCGCCAGCACCGCGCCGTTGACGCCGCCCGGCAGATTGGAGAGCGCAGCGTTCACCATGGCGTCGCCGCCGAGCGCGCGGAACACCAGGCTGAACAGCGTGGCGCCGATCAGGATCAGGAAAATCATGCTGACGATCTGCGTGGTCTTTTCCACCACCGGCCTCATCAGCCCGCCGAGCCCACTCTTGCGCGCGGCAAGCAATATGGCGCCGACCGCGCCGATCGAGGCCGCTTCGGTCGGCGTGGCGATGCCGCCGAGGATCGATCCGAGCACGGCGAAGATGAGCAGCACCGGCGCGACCAGCACCTGCGTCAGTTTGCGCGCGAGCGCAAAACCGCGCGGCGCCCCCGGATCGGGCGGCATCGACGGCGCGGCCTTAGGGAAGAAGATCGCCACCGCGATCAGGTAGATCAGATAGAGCGCGACCAGCGCGAAGCCGGGGATCAGCGCGCCGGCAAACAGGTCGCTGACGTTCACCGAACGCGGCGCGAAGATGCCTTGCGACAATTGCGCCGCCTGGTAGGCGTTGCCGAGCTGGTCGCCGAGCAGCACCAGCACGGTGGCGGGCGGGAAAATCTGTGCCAGCGTCGCGGTGGCGGCGACGGTGCCGGCGGCGAGCCGTGGGTCATAGCCGAAGCGCAGCATGGTCGGCAGCACGATCAAGCCCATGGTCACGGTGGTGGCGCCGACCACACCTTTGGCCGCCGCCAGCAACGTGCCGACGATGATGACCGAAATGCCCAAGCCCCCGCGCAGCGTGCCGAACAGCCGGCCCATGGTCTCCAGCAATTCCTCGGCGACGCGCGAGCGCTCCAGCATCACGCCCATGAAGATGAACAGCGGGATCGCCAGCAGCACCTCGTTGGTCATCACGCCGAAAATGCGCTGCGGCAGCGCGCCGAGGATGGCGAAGTTCATGGCGCCGATGGCATGCCCGAACACGGCGAAGGCCAGCGACACGCCGGAGAGCGTCAGCGCCACCGGATAGCCGGCCATCAGCGCGGTGACGACCGCGACCACCATGAGCACCGCGAGGAGTTCGGCCACGCTTAATCCCTCCCCTGAAAGGGCAGGGGAATCGCATGTGTGCGGGGGCAAGCTATTGCCAGGGAAGGAAAAATTGATTCTGAACGTGTCTCCCGTTTTGGCAGGAGACGATTTTGGACCGCTTTGCAGAATGCTTTTCGCCGTTGGTCGATCCTCGGA
>JACPOA010000059.1 GCA_016185205.1 Hyphomicrobiales bacterium
CCCACGAATTCGTGCTGGCCAGCGTCGAAGACAACAACAAGCACGCCGAGCTGATGAAAAAGTATCCCGACATGGAGCACGACGATCCGAATGGCAAGAGTCTCGCGCCAAACAAGACCGCAGACATCGTCTGGCGCTTCACCAGGGCCGGCGAATTCGAATTCGCATGCTTGATCCCCGGCCATCGCGAGGCCGGGATGCATGGCGTGATCAATGTGAAATAAAACGAGCACGATTAAAAAAGAGGAGACGGACGATGAGAAAAACACTTTTGCTGTTGGCGGTCGCCATGGCTGCGATGCTGAACCTATCGGTCGCGGGTCATGTTTGGGCTCAATCCGAACTCACCGACGGCACGGTAACCAAGGTCGATAACTCGGCGAGCAAGATCACCATCAAGCATGGCCCCATGAAAAAATTCGACATGGAAGACGAAATGACGATGGTCTATCGCGTGCAGGACGCCGCCATGCTCACGGCCGTCAAGGCTGGCGACAAGGTGACGTTCAACGCCGAGCGCATTAACGGGCAATTCACGGTGACCAAGATACAGAAGGCGAAGTGACAAACTGGCTGCGGTGGTCCGCCGCCTTACGATCGAACGCCGATAACGGCGGCACCCGGCAGCGCATGTAGGATCCTAAGCGAGCTTTGCGTTGCATTCGCGGCAACGCGCTCGCCGCATATGGGTTTTGCTGCTAGGCGAGCTATTATGCAATTTCGTTCCATGCGCGCCACTCAGGTCAAAAATACGAACACGTATGTAATTGAAATCGCGATCCAATTCAAAGAGGGGGCCATTCGGATTCTAGCGCCACTTCCGCTTGGTTTGGCTGAGCAGCTTCCCGCGCAACACCGAAATCATCGCCAGATGAGGTTTTCGGTACACACAGGCTAAAAGCAGCTTTGGGCAGAAGTTTGCGGGCGCGTCTATTGTCGCCCATGGGTCAATGACGGCCTAACTGGTCAAGGCCGACGCTCTTGTTTGTCCGCTCTTAGTCCTATGGACCTTTCAAGACATGAGCCGGATTGGTCGCTAAGTGCCATCAAATGACTTGCCGCGACTGAAGCAAAATTTGGATCGAGGACCAACGAGAGCAGCTGTTAGACGTAATGAAGAATTTGATTTAGTCGATTGCTTCAGGAGCCGAAGGCGGATCGCAGCCAACAGATCGAGCGCCAAATGACCGGCGAGTTCTTGATAAAGCGCTTGATCCGGAAAGCTGCGCTAATGACCGCCGCGCCGATATGGCCGAGCAATCGAACGTCGCTCACATGGTCATAGAGATCGACTTTAGTATCGGACCAATCGAGCTTGTACGGTTCGTCGCCGATCGTGAAATCGAAGCGCGTGCATCCCTTTTCAATTGCGTAACGCATCAGCTCTTGCAGATGCGAGACGCCGGGACCGAAATGCGCCGCAGGGCCTTCCGCATAGCTTGCGAGAATGTGGTAGTAGCAGCCGCGGAATGTCAGGCCGAGATTTGCCGCGGCGCAGGTTGAGCCAAGTTGCAGCGCGCTGACGTGAACCAGCGAACGCGCGTTCGCCGCCACCGATGCGAAGAACTCCACGTAGCCGAGCTTGGCGAACAAGTCCGGCACACCCATGCGCTGGAATTTCCGGCTCTTTTGCGCAACGAGCGCGGCCAACATCTCTCGCGCGGTTTGCGGCGTCGTCGCCGTGATAAAGTGTACTTCGCCGAATTCAGCAAGCTTTTTGCGTTTTTTGCGATCGTTGCGGCGCGTCGCGGACGAGCGCTTCTGGGAATAGAACTGCCCCCGGTCGTTTCCAAGCGCCGTTGCATGCGCGCTTGCCGGATTATGCATGGTGGCGAAAGCGAGCATCGGATTTGCCTGCGCGCCAACCTTTCCGGCATTTTGTCGAACAGGACGATGTCGTGCTTGTAAGTCTGGCCAAGCCGCGCGCGGGCGGCTTTCCAGAATTCCGCAAAGGCAGCGGGAGAGATGTTCCGCGAGAATTCCGGTGCAAGCAGCGGGGCGTTGTAATCGCACAACGCGTGTCCGAGAAACGTGAGCTTGCGCAGATGGCCCGTCCGCTCAACGGCGAACGGCAGGATGAACAGCAAATCGCCGCACGCGCGGCGCGCAAACGCGATGACCGGAGTAACGCCTGCGCAAGCCCCGATGCAGCGCTGCCTGATCGAGAGCCAATCGAACGTCTGAAACGGCGTACAATCGGCGTGTCGCTTAAATCCGCGCCACTCGTTTTCCAGCGAGTCGAGATCAGCCGTAATCGAGAATGGCGGGATCGCGACGGCGGAGCGCCGCACCAATATCTCGGCTAGGGGTTCTGGCTCGAGGCAATGCGGTGCAGTGCCCAGCGTGAGTTGTACTTGTTGCATCATTCATCAGGCCACTTGCTCGCTGCGGCGACGCGCAAGCTGCGCATGGCGGCTCCGCACCAACTTCTGCCGCATGCTCGTCAATAGCATCGCGCATTCCGCAAAACCTGGGCGCATGTCATCCAGCACGAAACTGTCCGAGCGCTCGCGGCCAGTGAGCCAGCCGACTGGCTGCATCAGAAAGCGTCCAGACTCGACAAGCCACGCGCCGATCTCATTCCAATGGAGACGGCCCAAGCTCTCCACAAGGTTAAGGCCATCGAGCACCACGTTGCGGCTTCGAACGCCGCAGGTGTACTGCACCGGCGCGTGATGGCGACGATGCACAAGCAGATCGTAGAGGTAGAGAGGGAAGTCCAAGCCGAGTGACAAGGGCAGCGGCAAAGATCCCCAAAACCGCGCATTGGTTTCGAGCAGTACCCATTTTTGCGTTTGCCGATTGAAGCGGAACTCGAACATGCAAACGCCGGTCAGATTGGTGTGACGGCAAATCTCCTCGCACGCGCTATAGAGCCCGGGATTGATGACTTCGCTGATGCGGTAGGAACTCGATCCGCCCCAGCCCTCACGCAGCCGCCGGTGCTGAAATACGTGGCGAATTTGGCCATTGTCGGCCAGCACAGAAACGCCGACGCCGACGCCTTTAAAATAGCCTTCGGCCAGATAGCGCGGCCTATCCTGAAGCTCGGCGAGGATCCTTGTGAGTTCATGCTCGCTTTCGACGATGAACACTTTGCCCCAGCCATCGAGCCGATCCGGCCAATAGGACCGACGCGGCTTGATCACCAACGGCAGTCCGTAGCGCGCAGCAAGATCGGGCGCGTTGTCCTCCTCGCTCAGGCGCAAACCCGGCACGACCGGGATGCCCAACCGCGTGGCGAGTTCACGCGTGGCCTGCTTGTCAAACAGAAAGTCCATGCTCATGGGATTCGGAATTGCGACGCGGTAAGCCGAAAAATCCTCACGGTGCATATGGAAGGGCAGAATCGAACGATCATCGCAGCAGGGTATGACGAGATCAAAGGAGGCGCTGCGAAGAAGCTCCTGCATAGCCGTGCGCCACGCGTTCGGATCGTCGGAATAGCGCGGCAGGCGATGAACGGCGTGGATGTATTTCGATTTCAGCGCCGGCGCATGCCAGTTGAACGGCGCAGCGTGCACTTCCTTGCCGGCGCGACCGAGCGAGCGCGCAACGGCCAAGAAGATACGCATGTCGTCGCCAAAAACCAGCACGCGCTCCATGGCATTCTTGTTCATCGGCTTTGCGCCCTGCCTCGGCGGGTGAAGATGCGGTGCGGCAAGTCAAATGATCGCGCCGCGCAGGGCCGCTACCGCCGGCCAATCGGCGCAGACTACTGTGGCAGCGGTTAAGCAAAGGTTCGCCGATGAGGCCAGTGCGGTTCTCATTAACCATAGGACGCGGCAGTCTCGCATCCACCCGGTGCACGAGTTCGTGCGTGTTGGGAGATGCAAGGTTGAGGTTAATGGTTTGTTTCCCACACTGCTCAGCAATAGATGACCTATAAAGAATATCGTAGCCCCCGCCTGCTATCGGCTTAGACCGACGGCGGATCGGCGGGCGAACAGTACACACAAAAGGGTGTCACGCGCGCAGGATGGGACACTGAATGCTGCAAGTTCCCGACTGGAAGCTGCGGTTGCGCGGCGAAGTCCTGGAACGCGAGGCTTTGCCCGCGCTCGCGCCCGCATGGGACGATTTGTGCGCACGGGCAATCGAGGACAACGTCTATTATTCGCCGCGCTATGCGCGCGCGCTGATCGACAACATCGAGCGCACCCCGAGCCTGCGCTTTGCCGCCGTATGGCAAGGCCCGAAACTCATCGCACTGCTGCCGTTCACGCGCTCGAAGATCGCATTGCCGTTTTTCGGCACCGCGGCCCGCGCATGGCAGACTGATTATACCTTTGGCTGCACGCCGTTGTTGGAACGGGCGTATTCGGCCGAAGCCGCAGCGGGGCTCATCGATCTTCTGAGCACGATCAATGAAGGCGAGTGGATCATTCCGACCGTGAATGCACAGGGCGCTGCGTGCCGCGCCATGATCGAAGCGCTTGAAAAAGACGACCGGCCTTGGCAGATATCCAATGCGTTTCAGCGCGCGACGCTTGAACCTGGCGACAGCTTCGACGGACACATGCGGACGTACCTCTCGTCAAAGCGGCGCAGAGAACTCGCACGCAACCGGCGCCGTCTGGAAGAGATCGGCAAGGTCGCATACGAAAGCCATCGCGCCGGCGACGGGCTCACGCGCGCGGTGGAAGCATTCCTTAAGATCGAAGCGAGTGGCTGGAAAGGCCAGCGTGGAACTGCCCTGGCGTGCCTTCCGGAAACCAGACAATTCGCGCTTGATGCTTTCATCGGCGGCGCGGCCGATTCGATCTGCCGCGCGGATGTGCTCACGCTCAATGGCACGTCGATCGCGGTCAGCCTGACAGCGTTCGCTGGAGGGACCGGCTTTACGGTGAAATGCACTTACGACGAGGCCTACCAGGCCTATTCCGCCGGACTTTTGCTTGAAGTCGAGGTGATTCGCAGTTTCCTGACCGAGCGCTGGGCGAGGCGCCTCGACGCGGCGACGGCCGGCGCGCACGTGATCGACAGGTTGTGGCCGGGCCGGACCGAAGTGGCCGACCTGATGTTCACGCTGGCGCCACGCCACGCGCCGTTGCGGCTTTCCGCGCTGGCGCGCGCCGTGCACGCCAATCGCGCCGCGAAGACTGCGGTCAAAGCACTGGTCGCGCGCGTAACGGCAGATTGAATATCCGATGCAGCCTGCCACGATCACAAATCCTGCTCCGCTGACCGCCATGGCTGCGCCCGTCGTGCGCCTGATGTCCGGGAGTCATGTGCTCGGCTGGGCCGACCAGGCGGTCGTCTCCATCACCAGTTTTTTTCTGCTCGTGATGATCGGCCGCTGGACCGACCCGGATCATCTGGGGACCTATGCCGTCGGTGTTTCCGTCCTGGCGCTATTGATCGCGACACAGGAATCGCTGATTACGCGGCCCTATTCGATTCAGTTGCATCGTCCCACCGGCGCGCCGGCGGAACATGCCTTTAGCGCGTTCAGCCTGAGCGTCTTGCTCTCCGTAGCGGCGGCTTTTGTCGCGGGCGCGGCGGCGCTGTCGGCCTCCGCGTTAGATGCTGATCGCGGACTGATCGAGATTGGCTGGGCGCTTGCGGGCGTGACCCCGTTTGTGCTGATGCGCGAATTCGCGCGCAAGTTTTCCTTTGCGCATCTCGCCGTTGCGCGCGCACTCCTGCTCGATTGCGCGGTGGCCACGCTGACGCTGCTTTCGCTCGCCCTGCTCGCTTGGTTCGGCCGGCTCTCTTCGGCGAACGCGCTGGCGGTGATGGGTATCGTCTGCGGTGTCGCCAGCTTCGGCTGGCTTTATCTCGCGCGACATGAATTTTCCTGCAACCTCCGGCAGCTTGTGCCGACGTTCTGGCGAAGCTGGCAGATGGGCAAATGGTTCTTGTCCGGCCAGCTCGCCATACAGGCGCAAGGTTATATGACGCCTTGGCTCGCGATGGTCATCGCCGGCGCGGCAGTGACAGGCGTTTACGTTGCATGTACGAGCATCGTGGCATTCGCCAACCCGTTGCTTTACGGCTTTTACAATGTGCTGCTGCCGAAGTTCGTGCGCACTCTGCAACAGCAAGGCGTTGCGGCGCTGCGGCGTCAGGCCTGCATCGACGCGGCTCTGCTTGGCGGATTGATGAGTATTTTTTCGCTCGCGGTGTTCGCGTGCGGCGAGGACATGATGCAGTTGCTCTATCGCGGTGAGTCTTACGCGGGGTATGGGCCCGTGCTTGTCGTGCTCGCTGTCGCAGCGCTCGCGGCCGCCGTCGGAACACCCGCATCGATCGCGCTTGCCGCGGCGGAGCGCGCGCGCAGCGTCGCTGGCGTGACCGCACTGACGGCGATGTTGAGCCTCGTTCTGATCGCGGCGCTGCTTCTGAACTGGGGCCTGCTCGGCGCGGCTTATGGTGTGCTTGCGGTCGAAATTGTGGGAAGCATTAGCCGCTGGATGGCATTTTTGCTGCTGGTGCCAAATGCCGCCCCCGCTGGCGAAAAAACCGGGGAACCTGCCCGGTGCTGACGATATTAAAACCGCGCGAGATTTATCCGACGGCCGCCGTGGTTCCTGAGCCGCGCAGCGAGAGCGGCCGTATCCTGTTGCGCGTTTTTGATATGCTTGAGCGCGCCGGTATTCCTTATTGCGTGCTGCACGGCTACGGTAACTTTTTCGCGAATATCGAGTCCGATGTAGACTGCATCGTCGGCGCGAACACGCGGGCGCACGACTTGCTCGTGCTCTTTCGTCGAAATCGCCACCGGATCGGCGCTGAGGTCGTTCGATACGTGGGCCATTTCTTCGTGCTTGCGGGCCGGAACCCCGATGGGTCGCCCTGTTTCCTGACACTCGATTTCGCGACCGATTGCGATGTCAACGATCTGCCGCTTTATAGCGGGGGCGAGATTCTCGCGGGTCGCCGGCGCTACACGCAATGCTACATACCCACGATCGATATCGAATTCGGGGCGCTGTTGGTGCGCTCCATCGCCAAGCAGACGCTCGATAATGAGCGCGCGCGCTGGCTGAGCAAGCTTTTCCAGCAAGATCCCGAACGCTGCGCTGTGCAGGTTGCTCGGTTCTGGACCGACGTAAATGCTAAGCTCATTCTCGAGGCCGCACGCACTGGCGAATGGATCCCCGTGTGCGAGCGGCTCGCTGACCTCCATGACGAGTTGCGCTGGCGCGCCGTGCGCCGGCGGCCGCTACGCTTCCTTGCAAACAAAGTGCGCGGTCTTCTCGGGCGCGCAAAGCGGCTGTTACGGCCTGGCGGCGTCAGCGTCGTATTTCTCGGTCCCGACGGCGCAGGCAAATCGTCGGTCATCGATGCGATTGGGCCGAAGCTGTCGGACGTCTTTGCGCATTGGACGTGTTGGGGCTTTGCGCCGAGCCTGCGCCACTTCATTCGCCGTGGCAAGCGCTCGACCAGTGAACCGCATGGACTGCCGCCGCGCTCACTACCCGTGTCGCTCGTGCGATTGGCGTACTGGTTCGTGTATCACGCATTGGCGTTCGGGACGCTTCGACTCGCGCTCGCACGATCGACGCTGGTGCTGTACGACCGACATTTCGTCGACATTTTGGTTGATCAACAACGCTATCGCTACGGCGGGCCGGTCAGATTGCTGCGGCTGTTGTGGCGTTTCATCCCAAAACCGGATTTGATTGTTTTGCTGGACGCCCCTCCGGACATTCTGCAAGCGCGAAAGCAAGAAGTGCCCTTTGAAGTGACCGCCCGTCAGCGTGAAGCCTATTTAGCGCTCGTTCGCACACTCCCGAACGGCCGCATTGTGGATGCGAGCGTGTCACGCGCGCGTGTTGCCAACACTATAAGCGAGATCATTTTGAGATGGACCGCCGAGCGTATTGTGCGGCGGCATATCCCACTAGAACCTCTCTGAAACGACCTCAGAGCCGGCAAACACAAAGAATGCTTATTACAGCAATCCGAGATCTTCGTACGTTTGCCGCGAAAATATCCTCAGCGATTGAAGAGCAATCGGCAGCGACAGCCGGTATTGCAGAAAACACGCAACTGGCAGCGAAGAGTTCTCGGCTTGTCGTCGGGAATAGTCTCGAACTTAACGGCCAAGCCGGCACGACCTATGCGGCCTCCAATGAGGTTCTTGAAGCAACCAAGCATCTGCTTGATCTTACGCATGACGTACGGAGTAACGTAGATAAATTTATACAACACGTCAGATGTGCATGATCGTTTCAAAGCACGGTCTGCTTCTGTCCCGTTGTTTTGGAGCGCATTTAACAGCCGCTGTACCGCCACTATAATATCGCCGGATGAACGCTGCCTCGGCAGCAAGCATTTCCAGAATGCTGTTTGTCATCGTTTACAAGACAAGGCTCGGTAATCGGGATAGGGGGGAAGCCTTACGGCTCCCCCTCCCACATCGCTGTACATACGGGTCCGTATACGGCGGTTCGATGGATAAGGCAGCTTGCTGGTCGCGAGGAAAATCGATGGTGGAGAGTGCTGGGTTGTTGTTAACCGGCACGCGTCGAAACCGTCGTTATCGCTAACAAGCTCACACGCATCGCCTACGCGGCGATGAGGTGTTGATCAAATTAGAACACCGAAATATTAAGTCGGGCAGCACTTACGCCTTCGCATCGGGGCCGGTGCACAGGTGTGCAGAAAAAAGTCTAGGCTACCTTTAGTATTCTCTATGTAGACTTCATGTAGGCTATGAGTAGTCTTCGGATGGTCTTTCGGTAGATATTGAGTGGTCTGGGTTGGCTGTGGCGTTGAAGCATCAGCTGCAGGACACTTCAAACAATAACCATTTCGTCGTTGGCTCGATCGGCACTGTGGCACTACGGTTACTGTTGACTTGAAGCGGACGCATCGCCGTTTTTACGGCAGGCGCCGTTCAAAGCGCTTCAGGCCGACTGCATTATGCGGTAGCCGTCTGTTCCAGCGTCACAAGCCGGCGGATATTGTACGCCATGTTCTACAGACTGATCGTAGCCTTCGCCCGCACGATGCCGATCGGCTGTACAATCCGACACCCTGCGTTGTTTGCTGAGCACCGAACACGTGCTCGATGCGAGCCCGACCGCTCGCACGGTGGTGCCTACCCTCAATTGGAAAGATGCTTGTCGCCCTCCTCACTGTCATTGACGCTGGCTTTTAGACCCGGTCGCGAAAAGCGGACCAACTCTCGGTCAGGACCAAACATTCGCTCGAATACCGAGCATTCGATTTACGCCCCATTAGTGGCCCCGCAAATGATCCGTGTAGACCCGTGTGGCCTCGCATAGGTCGTTAACGCACCGGCGCTACGCGTAAAATTATGGGTATTGATCTCAAACGCCTGCGGTTTGATGTGAAGCGGCATAAGGCTGCCCGCAGTGCCTCACCAATCGGACGGATTAAAACCGGCGCCACTGACATCATTCGTAAAAACCTTCGTGAGCTGGAGCGCATGAACCGCGAGGACGGCGCGCTGTGGACTGAAATCGCGGCAGGGCTTGCAGCCCAGGGAGTCACACAGGGGAATGGGCGCCCGATCACGGGCCGGCGCCTGAACAAATTAATAAGCAACATTAAGGTTCAGGCGGCAAAAAAGAAGAATAAGGAATTGACGCGCAGCCTGCCCGAGCCCGCGCCTGATCCAGTCCGGAAGCAGAGCCGCCCTGCAAAGAAGACGGTTACGCTTGCACCGGAGATGATGCGCCAGCAGCGCAAAGTAATAGATGACCGTGTCATCAGCGAAGAGGAAATCCGCCTCGCTGAGCTTCAAAAATACACCCACCTCCTCAAGAAACGGTGACCGCTATCTAGCGCAAATATTTGCAATGCATTCCCTGCAGCTTTTCTTCCCCTAAAACGTGCATCACTCACCGCGGTGTAGGCGAGATTTACCTCGCGCTTGCCCGTTGTGTTTGGCCAATTGTCCAACTCTGGAGAAGTCAAATGCCTCGGATTTTGCTCGTTGCCCAAGAAACTTTTGCTCGTTGCCCAAGAAACCGGCGGTGTTGGTAAATCCACACTTGCAAGGGGTATTGCGGAAGCTGTACCCGACGCGCCGATCATCGAAATTGAATCGACGCAGAGAATTCTCGAATATGACCACGATAAAACCAAGGGACCGAAGCGGGTCTCTCATTTTCCGGTGCGCGCCGACCGAGCTTCGATCGACCGCACCGGCGGTCAAGCCGCCCGCGCCGAGTTTGACGGTGTCATCAATGCGATGGTCAGCATCACGCTGCCCACTATTGTTGACGTCGGCGCCAATACCGCCGCGTCGCTGTTGGGATCGTTTGACGACGAGTTTGTCGCTGGTCTCGCCAACACCGAGATTGACCTTGGCCTTTTGGTGGTGGTCACCTCCGATGCCGGAGCCTTAACCGATGGCGCGAAGCTCTTGGCCCGGTCGAAGCACTGGGCCAAGGCCCGCTTCGTTGTCGAGAACAAATTCCGTGGCAATATCGATCCTACGATGCTGAAGCGGGTGGCGGACGGCGCTCAGGTCACGACCTTGCCGAAGTGGGTGTTCGAACCGCGCTCGCTCAGCATTCTTCAGGCTACGGGGCTTTACGCCATCCCCAATCTCAAAACTGCTGACTTTCAGAAGGAGCACGGCTTCAACGAAGCGCGGCGGATGATCGGCGACCTTAAGGGCTTCCGCCTCGCGGTCATGGAAGCGGTGCGGCCTGCCGCCACATGGCTTGCGTCATGAGAGACCGGATAGCAACATTACGGAAGCGGTTGTTTGACGCGCGAGCCGATGTCGACGCATCGAACCGCGAGCTGCGCCAGGCCAGTGCACGCAAGCTCGCTGAGCTTCTGGCTTCGACCGACAAGACGGCACTGCTGCATGGTTTGAAGGATCCTGCACTGACGCAATATGACCGTGACCGTTTGGAGCAAAAGATCGAGGAGCTACTCCCAAGCAGGCGTGTTCGCATTCCCCGCACCATCACCGACACGTTGCGCTTCGGTCTTCGCCACGCTCGTTACCATTGGCGGGGCTTGGCGCTGCTCATCATCATGTCGATACCCGTTATCACGGTGGGAGGCATGGCCGAGCGCAACACCGGTCAGATGAAAATCCGGTTTAATACCAAAATACCTTTCGTCTGGCTGTTTCCAGACGGTCATTCTGAAGCAATTCCGATTTCCATCGGAACGGTTTTCGTCCTCATGGGACGTGAAGCAAATGGAGATGCTCGTCTGCGAATCTGGTCATCGGACTATGGTTATGGCGCAGCGACCATGACTGCGGAAGCGTTCGATCAGTACGCGCAGTTCTAATTCTGGAGTGATCAAATGTTCTGGAAGGTTTTTGTCCCCGTCGCCCTTGCAGCCTTCGTGTTCGGGTTTCCGATTGCCGAATATGCCGTGCACGGCTTTGATCTGTCGCTATGGCCGGCCAACGTGCAGCACCCGGCCGCGTGGTTTTCCGTGATGATTGACAGCTATGGACTTGGTCCGTTGTCGGTCTACCGCGACATGGCATTTGGCCACACAAACTCATTGGGGCCCGTTGGCCGATTAGCGTTCGCATGGATATTCGCCGGGCCCCTACTCGCTCTGGCCTGTTGTTTTGTACCCAACGACGGTCCTCGGCGCGACCCGAACGGGACCTACGGCAATGCCCAGTGGATGGAACGGCGAGAGCGCCGGAAAATGCGGATCGGCCTCGAATTGGGCCTTGAGTCCGATACCCGGCGCCCGATTCGGGTTTCGACCGAAAGCCACCTCATTACAATTGCGCCGCCCCGAATGGGAAAGACATCGGGTTTATTAATTCCAAATCTGTGCGTACCGGACAATACCGCGTGGTTTGGACCCAGTGTTGTCATCGATCCCAAAGGGGCGGCCTACCGTTCCGTTGCAGAACGTCGGCGGCAGCTCGGTCGCGCCGTGCGCTGCCTCGATCCGATTGGCATTGCGGGCGGTACCGACACATGGAACCCGGTGAGGACGCTAAATCCGAACGACATCCTCTATTTGCAGCGTATCGCACGCGTCCTTCTTCCAGCGGAAGTTCGCGGTGAAACCGTGTACTTCCAGAATTGCGCCATTGCGGTGATCGTCGGCGCGTTCCTAGTCGCAATTTCCAAGAAACGCGCAACGCCAACGGCTGTCTCGTTGCTGCTTTCAAACATTGGCGTATTCGAAAAGCATCTTGCCCCGTTGAAAGGATTAGCGGCAAGTTCCGCAAGAGCGGTCCTCAAAATGGACTCCCGCGGCCGCGACTCCATTTTGTCCACGGCCGCACAGGCTTTTAGCTGGTGTGCCGACGAACGGCTGCAGCGCATGACGAATGCCAGCAGCTTCAATCTCTCTGATCTAACAACGGGCAACACCGACCTGTTTATTACATTGCCGCCCGAGGATTTGAAGACACTGACGCCGCTGCTGCGCTGGTTGCTCTGCGATCTGTTCACGACTGTCCGACGACAGCACCCGCTTGAACCGATTGTTTGCTTCATCGATGAGGCTGCAACAATGCTCGGCGGCTACGACAATCTTTTGCTCGACGTCAGTGAACTCCCGGGACACAATTTACGGCTTTGGACGTTCTGGCAGTCTCGCAGCCAGATCATTGCAAGCTTGGGCGAAGTGGGGTCACAAACTTTGCTCAACACCGCGGAGTTTACGACCTATTCCGATCTCCCATTGATCGATCCCGATGAGCGCGAGTTCCTGTCACGCGCGATTGGTGATTACACCATCATGGACACCGTTAAGACCTACGACGAGACAAGCAAGAAACATTCGAAAACGTTCACGGCAAAGGCCGTACGCCTTATGACCGCTGATGCAGTCGGGCAAATCCCCACTACTGACCTGTTGGTAATCCCTAACAGCAAGCGTTATCCCAAGCGCCCGCTGGTTTTGCGTAAGACGCCGTACAACGACTCCAGGTTGGAAAAATATATCGTCTGATCCGAACATGGACGAGGGATTCTGGTATTCCGCCCTCACGCCAGAAATACGGCAGCGCTGAGCTGCCCACAATATCCCCGTGCATGATCAAACGATATCGGCATTTAAACAATTTTGACGCGCCCAATTTAATCAACCTCAACGAATGTACGCGTATCTAATTCCAGGCGATATCTAGCGAGAACGCTAGGCGGGATAAGTCGCTGTGCGTCAGTGATCCCCACGCGGAATGGACCAAAATCCTTTTCCTTTATGCCGAATGCCTGTTAATCGGCGCGAGGTCTCGACTCGACGCCGATTAACAGCGTGGTTACGAGGGAGAAGACGCGCCGATTGTGCGAGGCTGGTCCGCACCGCAACGAAATACTGCTGCTGTTGAATCGGCCATCTCGCGGGCGACCGCATTGGCGTCGCGCCATTTGCCATCGACCACGCCCATTCGACATGCGCCTTGCGGCGAGACCTTGATGACAAGCAGTTCCTCGACGGTCCGAGTTTCGCCTGCCTTTTCATCGAAATCTTGGCGCTGGATACGGAGGATCGCGCCGTAAGGCCTGCCTGCCGTCATGCGCCATTCGATCTTGTCGCCGAAGCTCTTGTCGGCCCCTTGCCACATCAAGTCGTCTTCGACGATGGCCTTTTCTTTACCGATTAGTCCGAATTCGACCGCAACCATATTGCCGAAGTCGAAGAAGCGCGCGCTATAGCCGGCTGGGCCCGGGCATCGCCAGGAATTGAATTCGCGCTTTGACTTGATGTTGGCGCACGCCGGTCCGTTCGTGGCGGAATAGGTGAACTCGGCCGCCTCCGCCGAGGCGGCCATGAAAGTCGCGGCTGCAATTATTGTGATAACGCGCGCGATCATATCCGCACCGCCTGTTGTTGACGAAGACGCTGGGCTTCCATGCGATCGTTGCCGTAGAACATCTGCTGGCGGGTGCCCGTCGTGACGATGAGTTGGACCGCCTGGAAGAGACCAAGGATGAGAAATGGGATGCCCAAACCCAGGATCGGTGCAGCAAGGATTCCGACGAGCAGGTTCAAGATCATCTGCGGCTTGCGCATATTGTGATCGAATGCCACCAGTCCGTCGGGCGTCTTCACGCCCCACATCTGGGAAATAAGCGGTTTGCCGGGGACAAAGAGCTTGTCGAAGAAGAATTCGCCTTTGCAGCCGAGATTGATGGCCGGCAGCACCTGATTACCGACCGCCACGTTCTGCACCAGGACGCGCCGGCCGCTCGGCTCGATGATCTCGACGAATGCGTACAGCGTGCCGCGATTGTTGAACTCGCTTTGGCCGATCGATGCGATCGTGCCGGTGATGTTAAAGACGCCCATTAGCTGCCCCTGCCTTTGCCTCGATGAGTACAGGCCATTCCCGCCCGAATGTGAGCGGCCAATCACAGCCTACGCGAGAATTCGTAAATTATACGATAAACCGTATAGATAAATTTGTTCGATAATGGTCCTCCCATGCTTGATGGAGAGGTCGGACCCCAAAGCAACGCGGCGCGTCTTGGCACGCAGAGTGCAGCACCTACGGAGGGCGCTTGGGCTGTCGCAAGAGGAGCTTGGACAAGAGGCCGGATTACGACAGGCCCAGATTAGCGAAATCGAAAGCGGCGCCAGCAACATCACCATCGACAATCTTCACCGCTTGGCCGTCGCGCTTGGAGTGCGCACCTGCGAACTGATCGACGATCGTATAAAGGACTGATCGATCGCTTATCCGCGCACACGAAAACGCCCGCAGAATCGGCGGAGCGTTGTCTTGGATGATGGTCATTCGCCGGTGCGACCGGACCAGATCAGCGACAGGCTTTCTGCGCCCTCGATTTCGACCAGCGAGGCGTAGATCGGCGCCGGGAAAGACGGGTCGTCGAGCCTGTCCGAATCTGACCACCCAATTCCTACTCTGTTCCACAGCGGTATCTTGTTATTTTGGTTTGCGTTCCCGTTTTGTCGTTTATCGGCCATAAGCTAGATTAAGTTAGCGGAAAGTTTCGGGAACGCGGCGCGCTAAATTCCCGATGGCGACATAGAGGCCTCGGGGTGATTGGACATCGACCGGGGCGTTATTTCGCGCAACAAGGACCAGCACCCACGGCGTTTCTTGTCCCGCACATTTTTAGCCGCACCCTACGTTGGTATGTAGCCAATGGTTATGAACTGACGCCTGAGCAAGCTGGCGGGCCTTTTCCCCTTCGTTTGCGGCGTGCACACGAAAACGCCCCGCCGGTTCGGCGGGGCATCGTCGAGCGCTACGGTCAGTCGGCGTTGCGACGGGACCAGATCAGCGACAGGCTTTCTGCGCCCTCGATTTCAACCAGCGAGGCGTAGATCGGCGCCGGGAAAGACGGGTCGTCGAGCTTGAGCGAGAGGTACTCGCGGCCCTCGTTCGACTTCTTCTTCCAGGCGGCGCCGAATTCGGTCTGGCCGGCGAAGATTCGGTAATCGGGCGCCTTGTCGTTGGCCTTCTCGGCCGGGCTGATCCGCGCCTTGACATTGAGGGTGAGCGTCTTGACCGCGCCGGTGAAGCCGTTCTCGGTCTTGGTGAAGTTGCCGATGGTAGCCATGATAATCCTCGTTCTGTTGTTCGGGCCGCGACCATCGCGGCCTCGATGGCGATCACCGGCCGGGGGCGCATCGCGCCGCACCGCTTGCGGCCGCAGCGCAGCGGAGGACGGCAGGCCGGCAACTTGTTTGTCTTGCGCGAGGAATGTCGCTGCAAGCGGCAGGGGAAAGAAGTTGCCGACCGCCGTTGCGGACAAGCGATCGAGGCAAAAGCCGGACCTCGGCCAGATCAGCCCATCCGAGGCGGCATGGCGCGTAAGCCCGAGGGACGAGGAGTATGGCAAACCCATCGTGCGCGGAAACGCGAGAGCGGATCAATGGAGCGTCAAACAAGGCGCCAGCGTCAATGGCGGCGAAGAACCGGCCAAGGTGCAACAGGCCCGTTATCGCATTGTCGCACAGACTGAGGGGCGGCCTGCGGAGTCGAGCGGCCTGTGGCCGCAGAGATCGGTAACCAAGCCGACGACCCGATTACCGGCAGCACGACAACAGCGGAAAGAGTTGGCGCGCAGCAGATGTCGCTGGACCGTCGCTAGGCGCTTTGACCCCGATGCTCGCCCGCCTATCGCGGGGCGTTCACGAGTTGGCACGCCGCCTTCTGTGCTTTTTTTGAGGAATTTTTTTTGGTCGGATCAGTCGCTGTCATTGATCGGCCGCGCGCCGTCGGGCGCGCGGCCAGTTTTTTGGCCGGTCAGGGAAATAGGCCGGGACCGCCATCGCGGCCCCGGCCAAACCGCTTATTCCGCCGCGACCGAACAAGGTTCTTGTGAAGCGCCCTGCTGCTCCAACAGTTTTACTTGTGCGGGCTTCTGCAACAGCGCGGGCAGCCAGCCGGTCCCGGCCAGCAACTGCTCGGCAGCCTCGGCCATCGGCTGCTTTTTCATGTCCGCCATCTGCTCGGCAGCCTCGGCGGACACCGCCTCGCGCACCGCTTCGAGGATGCGTGCCTTTGACACGCGTCCGAAATAGCTTCGCACGGTGGGCATCCAGAACGCCATCATGTCGAGACTGGCGGCCTCGGCAATGACATCGGCGATTGCCCAGGCGCGTGGTGTCTTGTCCCACGCCACACGCACGGCGAACACAGTGAGCGCCGCGCAATGCGCGAACAGCGCCATGCGGCTATCGTGGTCGAGTTCGACCACAAAATGCCAGAGCCCTGCCAAATCGCCCGTCATCTGCCGCGCCCATGCCTCATGGCGGTCGGCAAGCGTCTTGGCGGCAGCCGTGTCCTCGATGCCGTCGGCATGTCCGCCGAGCGATTGGCTATTCGCCTTGATATCGAGACACGTGGCTCGGTCCTGACCCCCATAGAAGGTTTGGGCAGTGAGGGCATGGGTGACCGCGATCAGCGCCACATCGGGGTTCGTCCCAAGCGCGAGGCGCAGCCCCAAGGTGCGGTGGGCGGTGAGGTCGCGAACGAGCAGGTCTGATAACACCTTCTCGCCCTCGGGTTCCTCGTCGCTGGCGCTGGCAGGGCCGGACGGAGCATCACCGGCCCCCTCGACCCCATTAGTCCCTGCTGCGTCACCATCCGTGGCTCCCGGTTCGGCTGGCTTCTCATCTTCGGGGCGCACGAAGCCGCGCTCTATCCGCACGGTACCGTCATGGCTCAGCACCACGAACGCACCTCCGCGCGCGATGTCATCGGCGTCGTAGGTCTGTTGCCGCTCGGTGAGCCGGTCAATCTCGGCCTCAAGCTCACCGAACTTGGCGTCCACGTCGTCGGGAAGCTCCTCGGCGCTCTCGTAATGCACTGACAGCGCGTCGAACTCCGCCTGCACTGCATCGAGCCGTTGCTGATCCTCGGGCGAGAGCGGGATCGGATGCGGATAGACGCGCCGCATGCCGTGGGCATGCGGGAAGTCGATATGCGCTTCCGCCCATTTCCAGCCTTCGCTAAGCACCTTGTGGGCGACGGCTTGCAGCTTCTCGATGACAAGCCGGTCAAGCAACGCCGCATCCGCAAAATACCCGCCATGATCCTCGGAGAACAGGTCTCGGATGATAGTGCCGCCCGCCTGCTCATAAGTCTCGGAACCGACGAAGCGCGCCCGGCGGTCGCGGCCCGGAACGTGGGTCTCGGTCAGCATCCGGCGGATGATCGAAGCGTCCTTGTTATAGGACAGACTGTCGAATATCTGCTCCTGTCTGGCATGGTCCTCGGTGAGGCCAAACGCCATCAACTGTTCCAGTGTCAGACCATCCTCGCGGTAGATCTGCATCAGCTTGGGGCTGACCGCGCCCAAACGCAGGCGTTGCCGCACCACCTGCGGCGTGACACCGAAGCGCGCCGCGATATCCTCGGCGCTCATGCCGCGCTCGTCAGCCAACTGCTTGAACGCCTCGAACTGGTCGGCGGGATGCATGTTTGTGCGGATGACGTTTTCCGCGAGACTGATTTCGTGCGCATCGTGCTCGGTGTCGAGGACACAGCGCATCGGTTCGGTCTTCTTGATTTGCTTGCGTTTGGCCCGCAAAAGCTGGGCGAGGCGGCGGCCCTCGCCGATGGTGACGAGGTAATAGCCGGTCTCGGCTCCGTCCGGATCGCGTTCGGGTTCGACGACGAGGTTTTGCAGCAGGCCCTTGACGGCGATGCTCGCCGCCAGCGCCTCGATCTCGGCCTCTCCGTGCGGCGTTTTGCGGGCGTTCTTGGGCGACTTCTTGAGTTTGTTGAGCGGGATGAACAGGACAGCGCCGCTCTCGCTGCCGGTCTTGATTTTGGAAGTCATGATGTTTTTTCCTTCAGGTTGGGGTTCTGCGCGAAATCCGCGCATGAACCCCTGCCGTCGGCGAGACCGGGGGTAGCAAGGGCCAGGGCGGCCGGAGCGGAGGGGGATCACCCGCCCGTTAGGGCCGCGAGGCACGAGCGGGTCTGCACAAGCGCATTCCCACAGTTGGGAAATTTAGGGAGTGATGAAGCGCGGAAGACCGGGGACACCGCTCGGCCGGCGCCGGCGCTGGCCGGTGCTTTACCCTGGCGCGCGCGAGGGGCGGAGCCCCTTCGAATCCAAAATGAAAAAGGGCGTATCGGCGGGAGCGAAGCGACCGCAATTCGCCAGCCCTGAGACCGGTTAAAAGGGCAGCCGTAGGAGCGTCAGCATAGCGCCGCTCCTCTGGCGGGACGCGGGACCGACTGTCCCCGGCGAGGGGTGCCGCATGAATTAACCCGAATCGGGACTCTAAGCGCCGCGCGATGGGACCCATCGCGCGGTTCGGATACCGAAGACTTTAAGTAATATTGATTTCAAATGTCCGACCACCTTTACGTGAATCAAAATCGATTTGCGCTAGATCTCGCGCAGTCTCATCGAGAAGTCCTCCGCTCCGCTCTGCTCTTTAGATTTCTCAGCGCATCTCTTCCGCCTCGGCAGCAATCCCAGCCGCCGGCGCGCAAGATCCAAGCGATTCGCCTTATCGGTGAGGATCGTATGAAGCACCACTTCGAAGGTAACAAAAATGGGTCTCGCAGATCTCAGAACTAGTTGTAACCAAGACGATGATGTCGATTCACTCGGGCCGGATGATTTCCCTGAGGAACCACCGAAACCTCGGCCCGGCGACCCCGAATATATTCATTCCGTTTTCTATGACGAGGCGCGATTTGCGACTGAAGCGGATCGTAACGCTTTGCTACAAACGGTTCGCGATCGTTTTCCCCCGGGTCTCGAATGGGTCCCTTCTCCAGCTACGGTCAGTAGCTTGCCGACCGAAATGCGATTCTATGGTGCAAACCACACGAAGCAGTTTCGTCAAAACGGATTTGTCGCTGAATTGGAGCGGCCTCGTTTCAATAGCGGCCGAAGCCACGCAAGATCGGCCCTGAGCCAGAAAGCATGGGACGGCTTCTGCGCCAATGCCGTGATGGCGGAAGCGCTCGCCGACGCGTGTTTGAAGGTGCCGCAACAGCGGCGTGGAAATGTAATGTTTCCGGACGTCTACCGCGATGTGCTCACGCCGATCCTCGGAAAGGCCGACAAGTTGGACGACACGCCAGGCACGAAACTCTTAGCGTACCACCAGAGATTGCTGGTGGCACCCAGGACATTCACTGTCGCCTGCACGGCTTACCTCGCCGATCCCGTGACTTGCCGGAGTGCCGTTACACTCGGACGTAGCGTCCTACCATCTTGGACATCCGATGAACGCCGAGCGATCAGACGACGGATGGAACACGAAATCGAAACGTGGTCCAATGAACTTGGCGCTGACTTTAGCTCGGATGGTCTGGTCCTTTGGACGGCGCAGGCACTGGGCGTACTCCGTCTCCAGGCTACTGAATGGCGATTTCGCGAGAGACTTCGGTACATCATAAGTGGCGAGCCCGAATTCGCCAACGACGAGCGCGCTGACCCGACAAAGGATGACTACGTTCGGGAAGAGATCAGGACGATTCGCGATGAGCTTGAACCGCGTGACGATGCATTCGTCATTCGACGACCGTCTTGCACTACTTGGTACGACATTAAGTCACTATTGGTAGGCGGGATCGGACTTAAGCATGAAACCTCGCACGACATAGAACCCTATTACGATCCTGTGGAGTATTCGGCGTGCTGTTTGCGCTGGCTTGCCTCGTGGGTGAGCGAATTGCGACGCTTTCATAGCGCGAGACTGACCGGCTCCCTCGCAAATCTACTACAAGAGATCGTGACCGAGCAGTTTGACGACATCAGCGAATACGACCGCGACGTTGCGCGCCTCATCAGGGCTGAGTTTCCTGTTGCGGTGTGGAATGAGATCTTGGCTGCAGCGCGACAGTGCCCGGAGCGCACCGAGTGGATCGAGGTCCGGTACGCCTGGAATGAGAATCCTGTCGCCGCGCCAGTGGTGGAGCGTGATGGCGATGCGATCGTTATTCTCGGTCCGCTGCTCACTACAAACGCCCAGTCGCAATCATGGTGGGCGCAGAGGGCGGAGTTGTTCCGGGAACGACGATCGCTGACGATGTAAAAATCTATATCGGTTGTGAATATCTCGACAGAAACGGTATGAGACGGGCACGGCCTAGGCCGTGCCCGTCTGCGCTCAAAAACGGTGCGGGACCGAAATCGACGCGCACTTCGTTGCGAAGCTTTGAGGCAGATCGTAAACGGACGCGGTAGCGAACGCCAGCACAGAGGTGATAAGAACTGCGATGAGAACCCAATCGACGCGAGGCAATAACCGATTCTTGAACTGCGTCAGCTCCGGCTCGTCAGTCTTTATGATCCACCATCGGATATCGGCACCCGTGCATACACCGACAAAGACACTCGCAATCGCGCAGACCTCGGTCCAGAAGCCCGTTCGCAGATAGCAGTCCGGATATCCGGCCGGCACGCCTCCGGCCCAAACATCGTATGCGCCCATGCTCCATCCGACAAGGGTCAGCACCACGATGCCGGAGACGACCCAACAGGTGAAGGCAGTAAGCAGCATGGCCGGGAGGCCGAAGCCGATGTTCACGCAGCCATTGATAGTCGCAGCGGGTTTGAGTATCCTGCCTGCTTCCATATTGCTCTCATGCTGGACGACGATAAGCAGCTGCCGAAGCGCCGCCCACAGCTCTGCACCGTAATACATGATACACGTTCCTCTATCGCAGCCGCGCAACTGCACGCGACTTTCTGTGAGGACAAACTTAGGTGCGATCGTGCTTTTCCAATTTGCAATGCAATAAAATCGTCAGAAAGGCCAATTGCGGCCATTGCACCGTCACCGGATTTTGCCCGGCAAATCGCGTGTTTAGCGCGTTTGCGTAATGCTCGGGCGATAGGGCCGCCAGTCCTGTTGAGGCAGGACGGCATGAGGCATCTCGATGACATCCAGTGTGGAAATCTTCGGTGCCGCCCGAGAGATGCGCTCCGCAAGCCACTCGCGGCGTTCGGTCTCCGAGAACGCAAGATCGTCACGTTGCCGGTCAATCGGCAGCTCGGCAATAAGACGTCGGTCAATAGCCTTCGCGTCGACGATAAGCGCCGTCGTGTCGCAGGCACGGCTCGCTGCCACCAGACAATCATGGCGGCTGAATGTCGAATCAAGGAGCACGACGGCCTCGTCGACCGTCATGCCCTGAGCACAATGAACTCTCCCGATGATGCCATCGAAGTACGGTATCAATGGAATAACAATCCCGTCGATCTGGTGAGGATCGAACTCGACGAAAACACTATCGTGATTGTCGGCCCGCTGCTCGATTTGAGAGCGCAGAGACATGGGGTCTGGAGAGAGCGCGCAGAGAGGTTCCGGGAACGCGGTACGTTGACAATATAACTTCTACGCATTGACTCGACGGGCGCGGCGGCACCGGCAAAGTGCCGCCATTCCTCTTTGGGCCATTTTGGAAATAGTTTTACTGTAACCGCGTTCCGGAAACCGTCAAATGTACACATCGAAACTTCGGAATTGCTGCCCGCCCGGTTTCCGTTAGACTGCGGTAATTCGCCAACCAAGAGTGGGGGCCACGGCGACAGCCGTGGCCCCCTATTGGTAGTCAGAAGTCGGTCGCCTGATTTTGCTGCGGAGCCAGGAACCGCGGAGTCAGAAGCTTCTGTATTTGAAACTTCTGAATTTCCGGCTGGTGAAAGACCAAAACCGAGGCGATCGTTGCGCAAACGAGGATACTCCAACTCCAACGCGCAAGCTGGTGCTTGAGCTCAGGCCTATTCCCGCCACTAAACCATCTTCGCATATCACTACCCGTACCCAGGCAGACCAGCAAAAAGTTGGCCACCACAATAAGGTAGAGTCTGGCCCAAAATGCCCATTCAAGGTCAGATTCGGCGACCGCATTGAACTGCCCAATCGGCGAACTGCTCCAGATATCCGAGAAGTGCAGATGCGTGCCTTCGATGGCCGGAAACATAAAGTCGATCGCAACCCAGCAGAAAACAGCGCAGCCGATTCCAGCCAGCAGCCCAAGTACGATATTCTCGAGCCACCGCAACATATGATCACGCGCACTCATATCCATCTCTCCTGTTTAGTGGTCGCTCGTATGCTGCGGACATGCAGCAAGCGAGGCCACTTTCCAGAAGTGATTTTGCGCGCGATTCATTATCGACGAATTGCAGTGCAAATAAGAAGCTGAAGTGATGGCTCTCTGTACAGCTAAGTAGCTTGGAATTGTCGGATTATTTTTGCTGCAAGCGCCGCGGCTTTTCGTTTGCCCTTTACCCAGCATACTATCGAGCGCAATTGCTTAAAACCAGGCTCCGAGGCCACTGTATATTTGCATTGCAAAACGTCGGGCACGCAAACGTCTAAAGTAAACCAATCTCAAACTTCGTGAACCGGGCCCCTGAATTCGATTCTATTTTTTGCGGCCCACCTGAATTTGCAACGCAACTCACGCCAACCACGTCCGTGATTGAGATGGCCTCCGATGGAGGTCACGATGGTTGCGACGATCGCGGCGGGTACTACAGCGCAATATTATAGCAAGCAATCGGAATATTATCTTGGCGGCGGTGAGCCGGCGGGCCGTTGGATTTCGGCAACGAATAACTTCGGCGTCACCCACGGCGCAAGCGTCAATAATACGCTGTTTGAGCGTCTTCATGCTGGCGTTGACGAAGACGGACAGCCGCTGCTGACCAATTCCGGCGACGTCGCCAAGCGGGTTGCTGGTATCGACCTGACATTGTCAGCGCCAAAATCCGTCTCCGTCGCGTTTGCTCTTGCCGATGACAAGACCCGCTACGCCATTGAAGCGGCGCAGAAGTCTGCTTGCGAAGCCACGGTTGCATTCCTCGACAAGCACACGACCTATTGTCGCTTCGGCAAGAACGGCCTCCGCTTGGAACGCGCGTCGCTCACGGTCGCGGCATTCCAGCATGGCGAGGCCCGTCCCGTCGCCCACGACGACGGCCAAGTGTTTGCCGATCCAAATTTACACACTCACAACGTGATTCTGAATTTCGCAGTACGCGCCGACGGTACTATCGGTGCGCTCGACGCCCGGCACCTGTTTGCGAACAAAATGGCCGCAGGTGCCACCTATCATCTGGCGCTCGCCTCCGAACTGCAGCGGCTCGGCTTCGAGATCGGGGAAATCGGCAAAAACGGCATCTTTGAAATCGCCGGCGTTCCGCGCGACCTGCGCGAGTATTTCTCGGCGCGGCGGCGCGAGGTCGAGGAGGCGATTGCCCAGGAAGGACTGACGACTGCCGAGGCGCCCAAGCTTGCGGCGGCCATCGCGCTTGGCACCAGAACATCGAAGCAGGAGAACGGGCCGGAAGATCGGTTCGGGCTCTGGGCCAAAGAGGCGACGCGTTTTGTCGAAGTCGAGCACTTTGTTGCTGCGCTTCAGACTTTCCGAGAGCCTGACCCGATCGAGCGGGAAAAGACCATCGCGGAACGCGTCGCGGCGGTCCCGGCGCAACTGGTTGAACATGAGAGCGTATTCGAGAAGCGCCACCTGTATGCCGCGGTGGCGACGGCGCTCGTCGGAACGGGCGCGAGCGCGAAGCGGATCGATGTCGAGGCCGAACGGCTCGTCGACACCGGCGCCATCATCGCACTTGGTCGGGATGCTCTTGAGCAGCCGGTGTATTCGACCGCGGCGCAAATCGCCATCGAGCGGGACCTCGTCGCCCTCTCGGAGCGGCTGCGTGACGAGCGACGTTCGGCGCCGGATGCCGAACGCGTCCTGCAGCTATGCCGCGCGCACGGCCTCACGCACGAACAGACGCACGCTGCCCAGGCGGCGACTACCGCTGCCGCGATTGCGATCGTCGAAGGGGCGGCAGGTGTCGGTAAGACCACCATGTTGGCGTCCGTGGTAGCGGCCTATCGCGATGCCGGCATGCGGGTGCGCGGCACTGCGACGGCTTGGAAGATCGCCACCCAACTCCACGAACTCGGCATTGAGGCCAAAGCCACCGATGCGTGGCTCGCCCAGGCTCGTCACGGCGGCGATTTCCTTGACCAAAACACGGTTTTGGTCGTTGACGAGGCTGGCCTGCTCTCGTCGCGACAAATGCATGCCTTGCTCTCGCAAGCAGAACGTTGCGGCGCCAAGGTTGTTCTGGTCGGCGATTTGCGCCAATTGCAGGCGGTCGGTGCCGGCGCCGGCCTTAGCATCGTTGCCAGTTTTACCGACCCCGCCCGTGTCGATACCATCGTGCGCCAACGCGACGTTTGGGCGCGCGAGGCTATTACGAATTTTGCCAAGGGCCGCGCCGCCGACGGTCTTAAGGCCTTTGCCGATCATGGGCTCCTGACGCTCCAAACCGGCGAAAAAGCCGCCATCAAGCGTCTGGTCGATGGCTGGGCGGAAACGCAAAAGACCTCTTCCAAGACATCGACCCTTCTCATCGCCAAGACCAATGCCCAGGTCCGGGCGCTGAATGATGAAGTCCGCGCACGGTTGAAACAGGCCGGTCAGATTCGCGGCCCCGAAATCGCCGTCGCCGCCGTCACGCCGTCGGGGCATGGACAGACGCTGCAATTCGCGCGGGGTGACCAGATCCGGTTTCTGGTTCGCCAGGATCGCCTTGGCGTAATTAACGGGACCACCGGCACCGTCACGAAGATCAATCGTCGTAATGCTGACAATCCGCTCATCACTGTCACCATCGACGGGCGGGTCGCCGCCTTCAGGCCCTCCGACATTGCCGACGAACATGGTCGCGCGCGGCTCGGCCATGCCTACGCCACCACAATCTATGGCTGCCAAGGCCTGACGACGGATCGAGCTTTTGTCCTGCTCGATCCCTCGATGAACCGTCACGACATTTATGTCTCGTCGAGTCGCGCCAGGGACAGGTCTGAGCTGTGTGCCGACAGCCGCGCTCTCGATGCGCGTATCCGTTTGGATTTGCCGTTGTCGCAACGGCGGATCGCGGCCATTGATGTGGACACGCGCTTGGCCTGGCTCGCCGGCCGACTGGGGCGCGTGCATGTCAAAACCTGCACCCTCGATCCCACCCTTGATCTTGCGACGCGATCTCGCACGCCTGACCGCGACCGGTCGCCGGGGTACGACCGTGGCTGACGCTCGTCGAAATAAACGAATGTGGCCATCGTCGACGACGAATAACTCGGTGTTGTCGTCCGGCCGGTCGATCTGCGCCCGGTATCCCGATCGATGGCCGGCAGAAATGCGCGCGGATGTGGTCGCCGCTCTTTTCGACTTTGAGACGACCGGGCAATTGTGGAAGGCTATCGCGCGCGATGAAGCCCCTCGTCCGACTGCTTTCAGAACCCGCAATGCCCGGCGTGAGCCGGTGTGGGCGCTCGAAATTTGCCGCGCCTTTGTTGCTCGCCGGCATGACATCAAGAACAATGGCGTTCCGGACGCTGAGGACATCAGGAGTCTGTTATGAAAAACAAAACCGTGCTGCCGCTGCCCCGCTACACCCGCCGAAAGTGGCTTAAAGGCGCTCAGACTTGGGGTTACTTTTTCGAGCCGCCGACCTGGGCGCGCCATCCGTCCGAGGAGCGGGGCCCCTGCCCGGTCGGCGCCGAGGAGCTTGGGACCGATTATGGGGCGGCGGTGCGGCGTGTCGAAGGGGTGCTGCTACCGGCCCTGGATACTTGGCGCACAGGTGGCGCCACCGATCCCATAAGGGGCGCTGCCCCTTTCGGTACACTCGATTGGGGATTAGCAATCTACCGGGGTACCGACAAGTTTCGCAGGCTCAAGAAAAGCGTTCGGGCGTTGCACGAACGGGGTTTCGATCTGGTCGGTTCTTACGGCCTTAAGGACGGCCGCCGGCTCGGTTCTGTGCGTCTTTCGGCGATCGATACGGGCGTAGTCGATCCGCTTTACGAAAAGCTCCTGCGCGTGCCCGTAAAGGACAAGGACGGCAAGCCGGTTCTGGATACCCGTGGTCAGCCGGTCATGCGGGAGCGCCGCACGACGGTCAACCACGCCATGAAATCCTGCCGCCGCGCCTGGAATGTGGCCCGGCGGCTGCACCCGAAGGACGTGCCGCCGGAAAATCCGTTTGCCCGTATGGGGCTGGTAGAGTCGGCCGGCGTGGTCCCCGAGGCAGACTACGGGGAATTGCTCGAAGCGGTGGCGGCGGCTGACGGTTTGGGTGTGGCATCGCTCGGCACCGCCCTGATGGTCACCTTTGAGTGGTTGCAGCGGCAGGAGCATATTTTCAACGCCTTCGAACTCGACCACTACCGGCCGAAGGACCGGCCGAATGAGGTGCTGATTGTGCACCCCAAGAACGGCGAAGCGGTCTGGATCCCGCTGTTCGACAAGGGCTTGCCCCTCTTCCCCGAATTGATGGGCCGCATGGACGCAATGAAGCGCGACCGCGTGGGTAGTCTGTTCTTCATACGCGACTGGCGCGACCCGATCGCCAAGGTCCCCGTACCTTGGGCCACGGCCCTCGGCGCCCTCGATTTCGTGAAGAAGAAAACCAAGGAAGTCATCCGGGCCGCCGGCCTGCGCGATGAGTTGAGCTTCACGTCTTTCCGCCATGGCGGCCTGACCGAGCTTGGCGATGCCGATTTGACCGACACTCAGATCCGCGCATTGAGCCGTCAAAAATCATCGAAGGTCCTGCCCCGCTACATCAAGCGCACGCGCCGTCAGATCGTCGCCGGGACCGTGAAGCGGCGGGCGCTTCGTAAGGGCGACGACGCTGGCTGATCATTCCGACCGAAGGAAATTCGCCAATGGTTTCAAGACGGGTACAAAGCGCGAATTGTCGGAATGAGCCTTGAAAATGCTCGCAGAACCTTCGCCTTCTAAGCTGAGGGTCGCTGGTTCGAATCCAGCCGGGGTCGCCATTCGCAAATATGTCGCGTTTGTTTTCAATGGCTTAAGCACGGTTAGCCACCATATCGCAAAAAGTTAGCCATTAGGCCGTTTCCGTTTTGATCGTCGCTGCCATCAGCTTCGCCATCGCGGAGTCGGCTTGCCGTTCCTGTTCAACCTCGTCGAGATATTCTTGCAATTGCTGCAGCGAGCTATGACCGCCGACCTGCATCATCTCCGAGCCGGTGCAGCCAGAATGCGCCAGCGCCCTCAATGCGGCTTTGCGCAGCCCGTGGGCGCGATAATTCCTCACCTTGCCGTCATCGCATAGGACCGGCTTCAATCCGGCCGCTCTGCACCAATCAGCAAACTTGTTGCCGAAAGCAGCCGCCGATGCGAAAGGCCTGCCGTAGTCGTTTGTAAGGAAGTTCAGAACACCCTTAGATTCCGGCATGACGTCGAGCGCGGCCTGGAATTGCGGAATGATCTTGACCTTGAGCATTTTTCCGGTCGTGCGCAGCGTCTTATGCGGACGCCAGCATAATCGCCCCTCGGTTATATGTTGGCGGCCGAGCGCGTGCGCGTCGTGGCGGCGCGCGGCGATGTTGAGCAAAAGTTCAAGCGCAAGCCGCGCAACCGTGCCGAGCTTGTGGTGTTCTCGATACTGCGCAACTTGAGGCTCTAGCCATGTCATGTGGCCTTTGCTCTTTGGACCCTTGACGGCCTTCAAGCCTTGGCTCGGATCATCGGCGCGCACGCCCTGCATGATTGCGAACGTCATCAGACCACGAAATGTTTTGAGCCAATTTTTTTGAGCGTTGCGCGTTTTGCCTTCCAGTATCTTGATGACGTGCTGGCGCTGTAAAACGGCTGCGCGCTTGTCGCCGTGCTCTAACCTAAAGCGTTCAAGGATCGGGCGGCGCATGTTCTGTGTCGCCGTGGCGAGGCTTTCGGTAAAAGATTTGTGTTTGTAATAGGCGGCAATCAACGCGTCGATTGATCCGGGAGCACCATGCAAGCGAACCGGCGCTGTGTGACCCGCCATCGCAGCTTCATAAGCAGCCATAAAATCCGGCGACCAGGGCAGCCCAGGCAGCGCGACATTTTTCGCGCCGTCGCGCCGAAAGTAATATCTCGGCTTGCCGTGGCGATCGACGTAGCCGTGAACGAATTTCGGCTTTTTCATTTCAGCACGCTATCCCACTCGTTATCGCTTTTCGCAGCATCGCTGATTTCGGCGCAAGATTTGGGCTTGCCCGTCACGATGATAATTTTTCCGTCCTTGCCGATCTCCACTTGCGCGATCTCGACCCCGGCCGCAACCGCGCCTTTGACGGCGCGCGTCACGTCATTTTGCCGGAAGGTCGAGGGTGCCCGCGACATTACACAACGCTGCTCCCTGCCGAGAGCGGCAAACTGAGAAAGGTGCGAACTCGATGATTAACATTATTGAGATTCACGATTGCAAGCGCGGTAGCATTCCGGTCGCCGGCCAGGCCTCCAGCGATCACCTTTTGCCACGAATCGTTCGCACCCGCATTTACAACGTCAGCAAAGCCCGCATGGCGCACGATCAAAAGGGTAAATCCCTGCGGAAATAGCTCTCCCCTTTTATGTTGTTCAATTCCGCGCAACGGGGCGGATTCTATGTCGGTGAATTGCGCGGCGTGCAGCGACGCTTCGCGTGGATCAAAACCGAGCCGTACAAGTTCAGCCGTGATCACAATCTGCAAGATGCGCCGCAATGTGAGACGCAGCCGTTCGCGATCACCGACTTTCTTTCGCTCGCGCCTTTCCAAAAGAATTGCCGGCTGCTTACGGCTGATCCAGTTTTTTAATGTCGGCATATCGATGCCAGCAATTTCGCAGGCCTGCGCCGATGAGAATTGCGGAACGTCCAACTGATCAATGGGGCTTGATTTCATGGTGTAACATTACACCATGAAAATTTGGTGTCAACAAACACCATCCGCCGCAGTGGATAATTCGCTTGCGAAGCATGCCTCGCCCCCTGGCGGCAACGTCCGCGCGACCTTCCCATCGCCGGCCGACAAGGGAGAACGCGTCCGAGCGTGCAATTTCGGCGGCCTAGGAATGGCACCGGTGCGAAATTCGAGGCCAGCACATACCGGAACACTAGGGCGGATATTGATCAAACGCGCCGCTGGCCGTTAGTGGCGCTTACTCAGCATTGGGTCTCCCAGCCGCCGGCCGGCGGCGATATCCGCGCGACCTTCCCACCGCCGCCCGTTGAGAAGCGAATCGTAATTACGGGAGGGTTCGCCAAAAACGAATTTTTCGCTGCCGACAGGGGGGCGACTGCGCGCAATGCGAGCGGCGCCGGATTTCTGAGGCAGCGCTCGCCTCGTTTTCGTATTACTAGCCGGTTCGACCTAACTAGCGATCATGCCGGCAAGCGCACGTTCGGCGCTGGCGATAATTTGCCAAGCCGGCGCACATTCAACAGCGGCAGCGCCCTCGACTGTAATCTCGTGTTCGCGCCGATAGCGAAGGAATGCGAGCGTGCCTTTAACTGTCGTTGGCTTGATCGACATTAGCCGCTCCATCGCGCGATCCATTTTATCGCACAGCGGGTCGAGCTGTTCATCGGTGGCAGTCGTGTTCTCCGCTGCACGAAGGTATTCTCGCCTGGCGGCGCGATGCGTCTCGATTGCAGCGAAAATCGGATCGTCTTGCGCGACAAATGGCAATATCCTGGCCGTCATGGTGGCAAGTTCCTATATTCGAAGCCACGGCCAGGCGGAATGCCGATCAGTTTTTTGCTATTGCAGGATTCGGTCATCGGTCGCCTTGCGTGGCGGTTGATGGCAAGTGGCGGCGGGTCGTCTCACCGGCCCGCCGCTGCGCAAGATTCGCCGATTTGCGCGTTGTACGTCAAGTCGGACAATTTGAGATATTCGCATGAAAGCACCGGTCAACACATTCGCACTTTCGTCGGAGCAGCAAGACACCGCAGCTTTGCTCCGGCGTTTGCTCGGCAAGGCCATAACCGACCGTTACCTTGATTTTTGCCGTCTTGCGGCGGGGGCGTTCCCCCTCATTATTTCGCGGCCGATGGCTGCGCATGCGTTGCGCGAACTGGATTCCACTCTGAGGCATGTTCTTGAAGTGCCGATGGAGGCAAAGGCTTCCAAGTCGCCGGAGGACATGGCTAGGCTGGACGAGGCTCGAAAGCAGCTTCTCGCCCTCGGATACGATGCCGATATAGTTCAACAGGCGTCGAGATACCTCAAGCCGCGCTTCACTCATAAGGATCAAATTCGAAAAATTGTCGCTCGCCTTGGGCTTGATCCTGCTGGCGATATCGCGACCAAATGGTCTTCGCTCTCCGATAGCTTCGGCAAGGCGCATGAGCGGGCGTTTCACCGCTCCCTCGCGGTTGATGATGAATTCAGGACGCGATATCAGCAGCCATTCGACACCGTGATCCGCGCCGTTGCGAAAGCCTTAGAGGGCCGTTACGCGACGTTGATGCGCCGGGTCGAAGAAATCGCGGCAATGCCTGATCGGGCGGCAGCGGCGGCAGCATTCGCCAGCGAGATTCCCGAGGCAATGCCGCTGCAATGGCACTTCTTCAAAACTCTCACCACCGAGGACTGGCTTCCGCACTTGGCGACACAAAAGCTGCTCGGTGAACCGATGATCGAGCCGGAGGAAGCCAGCAATGGCTTCCGCAACCGGCAATGGCCTGCTGGAAATTTCTTGCAACGCCTGGCAGAAAGCCCTGATCCGACGACCCGGACGCGCGTGGCCGACACGTTGAGAGCAGTCGCTACGTCCAAACATCCTGACATCCACCAAGACGGGCTCGAAATTCTTGCTGCACTCCCACCCGAAGAATCCGCGCCGCTTGCTGATATGGCTGTCGCATGGCTAGGGCGTGAGAGCCGCTTCGGATTCATGCAAGCGCCCGAAAAGCTTCTAAAGAAACTGGCCGCAGGCAAGCAGCGCGTCGCCGCGCTCAGCGTCGCTCGCGCTCTTTTGCAGCTTTGGAACGAGGGCGGCGAGAT
Source organism: Hyphomicrobiales bacterium (assembly GCA_016185205.1). Lineage (GTDB taxonomy): Bacteria > Pseudomonadota > Alphaproteobacteria > Rhizobiales > Xanthobacteraceae > Pseudolabrys. The sequence continues at coordinate 31,186 of JACPOA010000059.1, forward strand.
CGCGAGTCTCTATGGCCGTCATATGTACGAGCACCACTTGCCCTCGGCCATGAAGGCGTTGACCGAGGCGTGCGGCGAAGATGCGCTCCGGCTATTCATGGAATTGCTGGTTCAAGCGGCCGATATCAGCGGCAAGATTCAATACGATCATTACTCATCGCGTCCCGTCACCGATGACGACATGGCGAACCACGACACTTACAATGCGCTTATTACCGCCGTGCGCCAGTCGGCTGGAATGCTGATCGCGGCAAACCCTGCGCAAATGCGCAGCGTGATCGGCATACTGACCGGGAATCCGGCCAAGATTTTCGTTCGTCTTGCATTACATGTGCTGGCGCAAAACCCGACGGCAGCGCCGGAATTGGCGGACGCTTATGTTCTCAATCCCGAGCTGATCGAGCAGACCTGGGCGCACCATGAATACGGGGAACTCGCGCGAGCATGGTTCCCGTCACTGTCGCCGGATAACCAGCGAGCAGTGCTGTCGGTGGTCGATGCGATGCCTGATAAGTACCGTGTTGCGTGGCGCGCCCGCTTCGCGGAAAACCATAAAACACCTCCCACAGCGGAAAACGAGCGCGTGTTCTCGGCATTGACGATCAGGGATGCGCTGTGGGAATGGCGCTCAGTTCTGCCGCCGGAGCGGCAAAAGGCGCTCAATGATATCGTCGCCGAACTTGGCGATCCCGACGCATGGCGTCACCAACTCTTTCCACCCGAGGAAAGCCCGCGCAGCGGCGCGGAATTTTCGACACGGCCCATATCGGAGAACGTCGCCTTTTTGCGCTCCTGGCGACCACAGGGAGATAAGCAAACTCAGACCGTCACTGCGCTCGCCCAAGAATTGCGCACAGCGGTTGGGAACGATCCGAAGGCTTTTGCCGCTAACGCCGATCAATTTATCGGCCTGAGACCGATCTATGTTCGGCGCGTGCTCGAAGGGCTTCAAAACGGCGCGAATAATGAGCGCGACTTTGATTGGAACAAGGTGCTGAAGCTCATTGAGTTCACCTACGGTCAACTCGGCCAAGTTATTGACCCCGCGACGTTGGCCGAAGGCGACGACAAGGACTGGATATGGGCATGCCACACAGCCGGTGAACTGCTGGCCGCTGGCCTTCGACGTGGTGCATCGGGCATCGGTTTTGAACACGCTGCCTTCGTTAGGGCGCTTGTGCGCACTGCTCTCACGACCGCGCCGAACCATCCTGAGATCGAGGACTTCGAGGATCGGTTCCGCCGTGAATCATTCTTCGGCGCGCAGGCGACTCTACGAGGCACTGCCGTCGAGCTATCCATGTTACTGATTTTCTGGCTGAGCAAGGACGCGTCAAATGCAATCGGGGCCGCGCCGCGTAATGCTCTGCAAAACCTTCCAGAAATTCGGCAAGCGCTCGAATTGCAATTAGCCGACCGCTCGGCAGATGGTCGCGTGCCGCGCGCCATCATCGGCCGCTTTCTGGGCTGGCTTTTCTATTTCGGCGAGAATTGGCTGAAGGCGCAGACGCGATCATTGTTCCCAAATGACAATGACAGCTTGCGACGCGCTGCTTGGCGTGCCCATCTAGGCCATGACGGAGGCCCGCTCCGCAATTTTGTGGCTGAGCTTCATGACTGCTACGCAGCAGATATCGCGCTGCTCGGAAGCGATCAGGCCGACAAGGATTTCCGCGACTTCTATCAAGATCGCTTGGCCGACTACCTTATGGTCCTGTATCTCTGGGAAGGCCTGCCGGAAGACTTGCTTGAACAATTCTGGCGCGATGCACCGGAAGGCGTTCGGCAGCATGCGATGTGGTTTGTTGGAATTCAGATCTCAAAGCCATCGTCCGAGGTGCCCGACCAGATCAAAGCGCGCGGCCGGGCCTACTGGGAACGCCGTCTCACGGAAGCAATGCAATCGAACAATCCCGACGACTTCCGAAAGGAAATCGGAGTTATTGGCCAGTGGTGCTTCCACGGCCAGGTGGACGAAACGTGGCTATGCGAGCAACTGCTTTGCATGCTCAACGCAGGATTTGCGCCCAACGACGCGTTCAGCGTCGTCGAATGGCTCCGCAAAATCGCGTCGCGCCATGTCGACCGCTCAGTCGAGGTCTTGAGCGCGCTTTTGCGCCATCCGCGCGTCGATCAATGGGCTTACATGACGCAACGCGAGCCGATCCGCGCTGTGCTGAGCGATGGCCTCGCGAGGGGCGCACCCGCAACTATTCAACGGGTGCATGAGATCGTCGGCTTTCTTTCGACCCTTGGCGAAACCAGCTACCTTGATCTCGTGCGCCCTGCGGTTGCTGTATAACCGGCCGCAAAGAGCAACCCTCCCGTCTGCCCCGATCCTTCCCACCCAATTAGAAAAAAGAAGCCGGCCATTCGACCGGCTTCCATGATCAGCCTTAGCTTTTCGGCGCTTAGTCTTCGGTCGTATATTGGCCGTAGATCAGCGCCTCAGGCCGCTTCACGGCCATGGCAAGACGTTCCTCGGCCCGCACCGTGAGCATGTTCTTGATGAAGTTGTCGCGATCCTCGGAGCTGACCAGCACCTCGGCGTCGAGGCGGTCGAACACTTGCGCCGCGATACCGAAGGCGCCGACCAGAAAATCACCTTGCGGCATTGACAGCGACGGCACCACAGGAATCGACCATGCGGCAGACGCGGCAATGCTAAACGGCCCGCTGCCGATATAGCGGCCTTGGTCGTCCTTGAGCAGCTGCATTTTTCGCCAGTCGAGATTGTTCACGATGATGCCGGTCGCCGGCAGCTTGGCTTGCTCCGCTTGCGCGATTGCCAGCAAAAGCGTGTCGAGGCGTTGCTCGCCAGTGACCACGAACGGCGCCGAATAGGCGGTCGCCTGCGGGATCAAGCCGAGGATATGTTCGCCGGTGCCGTCGCCGAGCAAGAGCTCCAATTCTTCATTGAGCGCCAGCCCATAACGCAGATCGCTATCGATGCTCGACTGCAGCTGCGGCGCATCGTCCATGACCTGCCGCGAGACGGGAACCCAATGCGCGATCGTGCGCACCGGCGCATCCACTAGATCATAGGAAATCGAAGATTCTGGCTTTTGAACGCCCTCCGAAACCACGCCCGCGTTATTCGTAAAGCCGGTCTGCCTGACGAATTGAATCAGGTTCGAACCGGTGCGGCCAGGCGCGAGTAAACTTCGCACCACTAGACGCTGACGCGGCAAACCGACGATTTCAGCCTGACGGTCCGGCGCCACCAATGCGCCGCCGGAATCGGGAACGCTGGTGAGTGCGGCTTGCGGCAAACTGATTTTCACCGTGCCGTGGTGACCCATCGCGCCGACGAAATTCTTGTAGCCGTCGCTTTCGATGACGGCCTTGCCCCATGAATTCGGGGCAGGGGCACCGCCAGCGCCGCCACGGCGGGCGAGCTTTTGCTCGACATCCCGCAAACGCGTGCCGATTTCGCCCGTCGAGGCTGCATTTTTTTCGTGTAACGCGACTACGGCTTTGTGCTGTTCGCCGATCGTCCTCAGCACGTCTTCCATCGTGGCCATGATTTTTCTCCTATCTCAGGGCTTTGATTTCGTCGGTATTTGCGGCAAGCCGCGCGATAATCTGATCCAGATCGGTCGCTTCGCCGGCGGCGCCAGCCAATGCCGGCCAGCCACCGGCCGCAAGGCGCGCGGCGGCAGCGCGAGCAAATCCCATGCCGCGCAGCTGTGTCTCAAATTCAATTTTGCTGTGAGCCGCCGCGGATTCGAGCCTGCGCGGCTGCGGCGCCGCGTCTTGCGCAAGCAGCGCATCGGCAAAGCCGAGGTTTAATGCCTCGTCTGAAGGCAGATAAGTTTCGGCCGCCATCATCGCCGTGATTTGATCGAGTGGCAGCCCGGTGCGGGCGGCGTAGGTTTTCGCCATTGCAGCGTCGAGCTTTTCGAGGAAGTCGGCGGCATCGATCATCAGAGCCGCATCGCCCATCGCGATCGATTTCGCGCGGTGGATCATGATATCGGCGTTGCGCGCCATTTCGATTCGGTTACCCGCCATCGCGATGATCGACGCGGCCGACGCGGCGATGCCCAGGACTTGAACCGTGACCGGCTGCGGGTGCTGGCGAAACAGATTGTAAATCGCGATACCTTCGTAATAGTCGCCGCCAGGTGAATTGATCTGCGCCGTGAGCGGCCGATTACCAATTGCCCGCAAGGCGCCGGCAATTCGCTGCGCCGTCACGTCCAGGCCGATGACGGCAAAAATTGAAATCGTCGGTGTGCTACTATCCGCGTTCACCGCGAACACAGGGTCGGCGATGGCTTGAACATCGAAGCGCAAGCCCTTCGGCGCACGCGGCAGCTTGATCTCGGGAAGATTTTCCATGCCACACCTTCAGCGCTTCAAAGCGAGAGCCGCTTGCGGCTCGATCTGCTTCGCGGTTCGGTGTGGTGGCCGATTCCTGAAGGTAGGCGTGTCCCGGTGTGGAGGCCAGCGACAATTCGAGCCGTAATCTGATTCGCTGCGCATTTCAATGCCTCGGTTGTTCGTCACGCTCGGCAGATGCAAAAATTGTCATCGCGAGCAGATACAAAATTCCCGCCGTCCGCTTTCCGCCGACCACATCGCTCGCGAGGCCTGCACCAACCGCCAGGGCCGCATCCGCGATCACGCCTGCATCGAATCCGTCCGACACGAGCCGATTCACCACGGCCAGAATTTCCTTTTCCGCTTTGCCCATCTGTTTCGAACTCATCGTGCGGCCTCCGATTTGGATGATTGATCACTTGTGCTCATGCTGAAACTCGATCACGGGTGAAAAAAAAGATTTTCGGATTTCGCGGAATTCCGCGGAGGGTTACCCAACCGGTTAAGGCGGGCGCCTTTCCGAACTTTTGGACCCCCCACCCCCTGCCTTCGCCACGAAAGGGAGTGCCCGGAACAGCTGCATTCCTGCCAGTGCATCGCGCTGTCGTGGCAAATAGCGCAGGCCGCCGCGCATGGCCGCTTAGCCCGATCATCGTCTCGCGGGATGGACACACACCGCGCCTCTCTTGCGATCGGCACTGCGATGCAGCGCTGGGCGCGGGCAGGCCTTCGCCACAGCGCTGGGCGAGTGGTGCGCGGCTGTGGATAACCAACGTCAAATCCAAACCGCGTCAGAAATTCGCGCGGCCATTTCTCAAGGCGACATGCACCAAGCGCTGACCGCGAGCACCACTTAGCAACGGGCATGCGCCGCGTGGTGTCCTGCCCCCCGGCTGGTGCCACGCGCTGCTTGCAATCATGCCCGATCCGATCAGTCTGCATGCGCATCATGCCTTCGTCCCCGTCGCCTGCGATAAACCGGCCAATTGGCCGGTTTTCCGTCATGGGAAGTTATGGGAAAGCTGAAATCGAAGATTAAAACCTTCCCGGTTCGCATTTACGCAATCGAAACAAGAGCTTGTTTTTTCTATGGGAAGGTTTGGAAAGTTACGAAGGTTTTCCTTACGTGCATTATGTCTCTCTGCGCTTTTTAGAACTCCCTCGCGCGCGCATGACGTATGACGGAAAAACCCTCCCAACCTTCCCACGCCTTCCCGAACGCAACGCAATCAAACGGTTACGCGACCGCTAACCTTCCCATTTCCGGGAAGGTGGGCGGGTTTGTGAGTACCTGAAGATTCTCGCGATGCGCCACGCACTGGCCGCAGCCGCAGGCCATGCCAAAAATTCACGCTCGATTTTCGTCGATGAAAGCCCAGCTGGCGCAACGCGCAACCGAACGATGTCCAGTTCAATCGATCATCGCCGCGCGCTACCGCCCACTTGTTGTAGGAAACGAGAAGCGCATCAGCTTGCTCGTATGAATGCTGATCCTTGTCGCAACATTCGTCGATGAACTTGCGAACTGATTCTCGCGTTCCGATCAGCCGATCAACGATGAGCGGTAGCTGAGTGGCCTGCCGTGGATTAGGTGCCGCCAAAAGCTCAGAGAGCCAAACACACCGCGTCTTAAGATCGGCAGCGGCCCATGCCTTGCGCAGCCGGCCGAGTTGCGCAGAGGCGGGGCTCATGGCCACGCCTCGCGCAAACGCAAGGATACCGCGATGCAAACGGCCAATCCGCCGCCTGATCGCTGAATTCTTATTCGGTCCAAAAACTGGTTAGCCAGCGCGCCAAATAACCATTGCCGTTCTATTGGTCCGAAATGCCGACTGAAATTGGCTAACCTTTTGCGTATGTATTTGATGATTCTTTCAAAACTGATTTTTGAAGACGAACCAGCCGGGGTCGCCAATTCCTTTATGTTTTCTATGAGTTAGCCGGCGCCGGGCGCGCGCCTACGCACGGTTGCGAAACCCATAATTAACAAGTTTGGCACACCAATACCGTCGACGGACACCGTGCTTCCGACCACCACGAGCGCGTTCGACTGGCATGACCGAAACGTCCACCCCACCGCCGAGCAACCCGGCCGACACCGCCGTCGTCGAAGCGCCGCCGCTGGCGCCGGGCGCTGCCACGCTCTGCTACGTGGTCGACGAGGAAAGCAGCATCCGGCACTTCCTCTCGCTGGTACTGCACGGCACCGGCATCGATACCATGGAATTTCCCGATGGCGCGGCGCTGCGGCAGGCGATGGAACGCCGCGTTCCCGATCTCGTATTCCACAACATCTCGCTCGAATCAGCCGACGCGATCGAGTCAGTGGTCGCGCTCGGCAAACACGGCTTTCGCGGTGCCGTGCAATTGATGAGCGCTCGCGGTGCCGCCGTGCTCGATCACGTCAAGAATATCGGCATCCAGCACAAGCTCGTCATGCTGCCGGTGCTCAAGAAGCCGTTCGAGACCGACGCGATCGTCAAGATCGTCCAGGAGCTCAAGCTCGGCATCCCGGCCGCGGCTGCCGCCCGTATCGGCCTCGACGAGGCGCTCGACAATAAATGGATCGAATTCTGGTATCAGCCGAAAATCGATCTGCGCAAGAAACAACTGGCCGGCGCGGAAGCCTATGCCCGCGCCCGCCATCCGCAACATGGCATTGTGTTGCCGGGCGCGTTCATGTCGGGCGCGCAGGAATCGAGCGTGATCAAGTTGTCGGAGTTGGCGCTCGCCAGCGTGCTCAAGGCAGGCTTGAGCTTTTCCAATCTCGGCATCAATCTGCGGCTCACCGTCAACATTCCAGTCAACGCCTTGGTCAAGCTGCCGGTCGAGGACATCGTCAGATCGCATCGCCCAAATCCCGACAAGTGGGCCGGGCTGATCATCGACGTACCGGAGGAGCAGATCGTCACCGATCTGGGACTCGCCGTCGAACTCACCAATAAGCTGGAGCGGCACAATGTGCGGCTCGCGATCGACGATTTCGGCCGCGGTTTCTCCTTTCTCGCGCGGCTCGGCGAATTGCCCTTTTCCGAACTCAAGATCGAGCGCAATTTCGTCGCCGACTGCGGCACCGACAAAGTCAATGCGCCGCTCTGCAAGACCGTGATCGACCTCGCGCATAATTTCGGCCGCGCCGCCGTCGCCATGGGCATCGAAAAGGCCGCGGATGCCATCGCCCTGGTCAGCATGGGCTGCGACTTCGGTCAAGGCTCCCTGCTCGGACAGCCGATGCCGGAGGAGCGCTTCGTCTCGCTGCTACGTCAGCGCGCGGCCACGAAAGGGCGCAACCTGCCAGCCGCCACGGGGCGCTAGCCGGAAAATCACCCAGCCCGACCGCTGCTCTTTATTTTGCGCATGATCTTTTCCGACCTTCCTTCGCCCGCCGAAGCAGGCTTCGCGAAAGCGGGAAACCGGTTCCCATCCCCTATCACGTCGAGAACAAGCTTTTCGGGATCATGCGCTCAGTGGGTCCAGGCGCCGCGACGGTTGAAGGCGAAATTGTCCGAATAGGACATGCCGCGCCGGCTGGCCGGCTTGGTCTCGGACAGCTGATAGGCGATGCCGTGGCGCACGCAATAGGCGACCGCCTCGTCCTTGCTGGCAAAGCGCAGGCGCAATTGCTGGCGCATGTCGCCGGACGAGGTCCACCCCATCAACGGCTCGACCTGGCGTGGTTCCTCCGGCTCGAAGTCGATCACCCAATCCTTGGTCTTGGCATGGCCGGACTGCATGGCGGTCTTGGAGGGCTGATAGATGCGCGCTGTCATGGGACGAAAACCGTTGTTGGCTGTCGACGCCCGTATAAGGCCATCGCGGGAAGCTGGCAATGTACCGCCCGCGGCAGCGGACGCATTGACATGGCGCAAACGCGGCGGCGCGGCTCTGCTACAATCCCGCAGCCGGTCTGACAATGAGGAGAAGCATCGGCCTCAAGGCCAATAGGTCGAGGTGTCTGCAACCAAATATTAGAGGGCGAGGAAACCCATATGCGCGATTTATTGTCGGTATTGATCGCCGGTGCCATACTCACCGCACCGGTGGTTTCGCGTGCACAGTCCGCCGCCGATTTTCCGAATCGGCCGATCCGCCTTGTCGTCGGCTTTGCACCCGGCGGCGCCACCGACACGCTCGCCCGCCTGCTGACCGGCGCACTTGGTCAGGAACTCGGGCAAACGATCTATGTCGAGAACATCGCCGGCGCCAGCGGGTTACTCGGCTGGCGTAACGTCGCGGCAGCCACGCCGGATGGCTACACCCTGCTGATGGCGGAGAACGCGGTCGCGATCCGCCCCGGCTTCAAGGACATGACGCCGACCTTCGATCCGGTGACGCAACTCGAGGCGGTCGCGTCGGTAGCGCATTCGCCGCTCGCGCTGTGTGTGGCCGGCAATGTGCCGGCCAACAACATCAAGGAACTGATCGCGCTGTCGCGTTCGACGGATAAGAAACTGAACTACGCGTCGGCGGGGTCCGGGTCGGTCGCCCAGCTGGTCTGGGAAGTCGTCAAGGACGGCGCCAAGATCGAAGCGGTCAACGTCCCCTATCGCGGCGGCGGACCGGCCATGGCCGCCATCATCGCCGGGCAAGTCGACATGATCATGGCCTCCAGCCAAGTGGCCAAGCCTTTGGTCGAGGACAAGCGGATCAAGGCCCTGGCCGTCACCGGCAAGCAGCGCTCGCCGGCCCTGCCGGACGTGCCGACCTTGGCCGAGGCCGGCATCCAGACCGCCGACGTCGATTTGCAGTTCTGGTTCGGCGTGTTCGGCCCGAAAGGCTTGCCAGCCGACGTGAAGGGGAAGCTGGAGAAGGCCATCCAAAAGGCGCTGCAATCGCCCGCCGTTCGCGAGCGCTTGGCCGTCCTCGACATCACGCCGGAATTCGGACCCGGGGCGGTGCTGCTGACGCTGCTGCAGAATGAGATCAAGAACTGGAAAACCTTTATCGAGGCCAAAGGCCTCACGGCGAATTAAAGGGTTTTCATGAACCGTGGGCCGTGGATCGATCATTTCGGCGATAATTTTCTCTGGTCGAACGCGACCCTGATCCTGAAGGGCATGGCGCCCTATGGCGTGGTTTCGCTCGAGGAGATCGACCGCGTCTGCGAGAAGCTGCGGGTACGGCAAAACGAACCGCAGGCCTGGCGGGAAGAATGGCGCGCCATGGGCGAACTGGTCGAACGCCGCGCCGATGCGGCGCTCGCCCAGGGTCACAAGATCACCGCCGGCGATTACTATCTGCGCGCCGGCATCTATCACTACAACGCCGAGCGCTTCATCTCACCGGGCCCGGAAAAGCGGGCGCAGGGTGAGAAGGCCTATCATTGCTGGCACACCGGCATTCGTCTGCGCGAGCCGACGATCGAATTCGTCGAGGTGCCTTACGAGGAAACCACGCTGCCGGCGCTGTTCATGAAGGCGTCCGCTACGCGCCCGGCGCCGACGGTCGTGGTCGTCAACGGCATGGACAACGCCAAGGAGATGAGCATCTTCTTTGCCGGCCGCGAGTTCGCGCGCCGCGGCTTCAACACGCTGGCGCTCGACGGCCCCGGCATGGGCGAGACACGGCGCATCCGCGACATGCCGAGCCGCTACGACTACGAAGTGCCCGGCACGGCTGCCTTCGACTATCTCGCCAAGCGCCCGGATGTCGACGCCAGGCGCATCGCCATCTTCGGCTACAGCTTCGGCGGCTATTACTCCTCGCGCATCGCAGCCTTCGAAAAGCGCTATGCCGCTTGTGTCGCGTTGTCCGCGCTACATTGGGATCTGGCCGATTGGCAGGAAAAGATCAGGCAGAAAAACGCCAGTTCCCCTACCACGGTGGCGCAATCGAATTTCCAGTTCCGCTGGGTGGTCGGCGCCGAAACGGCGGAAGACGGCATCGCCATTGCCAAGAAATTCAGCCTGAAGGACGTGGCCAAGAACATCACCTGCCCGTTCCTCGTCACCCATGGCGGCAACGACCGGGTGGTGCCGGTCGAGAATGCCCAGAAGCTCTATGATGCGGTCGGATCGACCAACAAGACCATCAAGATCTTCAACACTGAGGAAGGCGGCGCCGAGCACGCCCATGTCGATAACCGCCAGGTCGGTATCGATTTCGCCGCCGACTGGCTGGAAGACCAAATGTAATCAAAGGGTTGAATGGTCGGGGCAGCAGGATTCGAACCTGCGACCTTCTGGTCCCAAACCAGACGCGCTACCAGACTGCGCTATGCCCCGGGAATGTGTATTTCGGGTTGGTACACGCTTGCGCCAAAACCAGCAAGCAAGACCCGCAAGCGAGCTTCAGCGCCCTCTGAAGATCGGATGCGCCACCCGGTCGCCAGGCGCAATGCCGAGCTTGCGGGCGGTTCCGCCGATCACTTCCAGCACCGCGCGCACCGGCCCGCCGGACGGGACCATTTTCGTCGACAGTGGCTCGGTATTCTCGGCAATGCGCAGGATCCGCCCATCGCCGCGGATGAAGATCATGTCGAGCGGGATGTAGGTGTTCTGCATCCAGAAGGAGACTTCCTGGTCGCGGTGGAAGTCGAACAGCATCCCCCGGCCCTCGGGGAGTTCCTTGCGGTACATCAGGCCTTTCGCCCGATCGGTGTCGTTGTCGACGAGTTCGACCGCGAAGGCGTGCACGCCGGTCTTGCTGGCGATCTCAACCGTCTGCAGGCGAGTTTGAGAATTTGCCGGCCGCACCGGTCCGACGGCCGCGAGCAGTCCAATGAGTACGAGGGCGGTCCACTGTAAAACGCGCATGACTTCGCCTTTACGCGCACGCCAAGCCAGCGGCAATGGGAAAATCGGCGAAACCGGCCGCAGATCAGTGCGAGGCCAAACCGATCGGACCGCCGTCCGGATGAACCTCGGCCGCCATCAGGCCCTTCGGCCCCGGCCCGAACCGCACCAGCACCGTCTGGCCCGGCCGCAGTTCGGCCAGCCCGTAGCGGCGCAGCGTTTCCATGTGCACGAAAATGTCCGGCGTGCCCTCGCCGCGGGTGAGGAATCCAAAGCCGCGCAAGCGGTTGAACCATTTCACCTGGGCGCGCTCGAGTCCGCTGGTCGGCGTGACCGTGACGTGGGTGCGCGGTGGCGGCATTTGCGCCGGGTGCACCGCAGTGGTCTCGTCCATCGACAGAACACGGAAGGCCTGCAAGCCCTTGGGGCGTTGCAACACCTCGCATACCACCCGCGCGCCCTCATAGGCGGTCTGGAAGCCGTCGCGGCGCAGGCAGGTCACATGCAGCAGCACGTCCGGCATACCGTTATCGGGGATGATGAAACCGAAACCCTTGGCGACGTCGAACCATTTGATGACGCCGGTCATCTCAATGAGGGTACCGGTCTCGTCGATGAGTTCTCTGACCGCTTCCGATCGGAGATTGGTCCCAGGCATTTTTGATTCAACCCCGTCTGACGCCATGACGATACGCGCCGTCGCATTTCGGGCGCCTCTTCAAGGACGCTTCAACGAATCTGTGAAATCAAGATAACACCGGCCTTTGAACCGCAAAGTGCAAAATGTGCTTGCACACAGGCTGTGCACAGCGGAAAGCCTTGCGAATCAGAGGTCAATGAAGGGTGCCAGCGAGTCGCCGATGTCGTTACGCACCACCAGATCGGCCAGTTCGTCGAACTCGGTCGGCTCGCGATTGATGATGACGAGAGCGGCGCCGTTGCGTTTCGCCATCAACGGAAATCCCGCCGCCGGCCACACTACCAGCGAGGAGCCGACGGCGAGAAACAGATCGCAGCTCTTCGACAACTGCTCGGCGCGCTGCATGGCATCGGCCGGCATCGACTGTCCGAACGAGACGGTCGCGGTCTTGATGAAGCCGCCGCAGCGGCAATCCGGAACATGCTGGCCGTTGGCGTCGAATTGCTCCTTCACCCAGGGCAGTTCGTAGCGTTGTGCGCATTCCAGACAGGTGGCGTAGGTCGTATTGCCGTGCAATTCGACGACATCGTCTGGCGGGATGCCGGAGTCCTGATGCAGATTGTCGATATTCTGCGTGACCAGGGCCGGAACCTTGCCGGCGCGGTAAAGCGAGGCGAGCGCGCGATGACCGCGGCCCGGTTTCGCCTTAGCAAAACTCTCCTGCATGACGAAACGCCGCCGCCAGGCCTCGTTGCGCATCTCGCGGCTGGTCATGAAGGCGTCGAACGGGATCGGCTGGTTCTTGCTCCACAGGCCGCCGGGCGAGCGGAAATCGGGAATGCCGCATTCCGTGGAAATCCCGGCGCCGGTGAAGGGCACGATGGCGCGCGCGCCTTCGATCAGGTCGCGCAGGCTGGCAATCGCGGATTCAAGATCGGGAGCGATCATTGCTATATAATGGCTCAAGTCCGGGCGGCCGCCCGTCGTTCATGAGGTTTCCCCCATGAGATATCTGCACACCATGCTGCGCGTGCGCAATCTGGATGCCGCGCTCGATTTCTATTGCAACAAGCTCGGCCTCAAGGAAAGCCGCCGCCGGGTGGACGAGAAGAACCGCTACACGCTGGTGTTCCTGATCGCGCCCGGCGACGCGGCGCTGGTCGAGACTAGCAAGAAATCCGGCCGGCCCGGGCTGGAAGTGGAACTGACCTATAATTGGGACAGCGAGGACTACGGCGAGGCGCGCTATTTCGGCCACCTCGCCTATGAGGTCGACGACATCTACGCCACCTGCGCGGCGCTGATGAAGGCAGGCGTCACCATCAACCGTCCGCCGCGCGACGGCGTCATGGCCTTCGTGCGCTCGCCCGATCGGCATTCGATCGAACTGCTGCAAAAGGGCAGCGCGCTATCGCCGCAGGAACCATGGAAATCGATGCCCAATACGGGAAAATGGTAGCGAGGTCCTCCCGTTCGCTTGCTGCTGGCAGGGAAGCACTTTATACGTCGCCAAATTCTGCGCCCTTCGTCTAGAGGCCTAGGACACCGCCCTTTCACGGCGGTAACAGGGGTTCGAATCCCCTAGGGCGCGCCATTGCTTGTCGGTCACGCCAATGTGACGCGCGGGAACGCTCATGGCAGCTATGCGAATAGTTGCTGCGCTGCACCCATAATTTAACGTAGAAATTATAGGCCGGGCAGATCGTTGTAGGTATATTGGCGTTGTCCTGCAACAAGCTCTTCACAGGAGCGTCAGGCCATGATGAAAACCAAAAATGTGGTGGCGGCGTTGCGGCGCGATGTGACGTTCGTCGGCAATGCCGTGGTCGCGGTCGTCTTCATCTGCTTTGCCAGCCTCGCACTGGCGGCGGCGCTGCTCGACCTGCTGTCGATCCGGCATTAGGCATTCACGCGTCGTTTTTGGCGCGTGATCTGTTCCGAAAACCGGTTCCCACTTTTCGGGATCACGCGCTTGGCGGATAAGCGTGCCGCTGCCCATTGTAGTCCTCGATCACGACACGCTCGCTGCCGTTGCTACCCGTGCGCGCGAGATAATTCGGCCCGATCGGTGATTTGCCGTGGCCGCCCGGAATATCGAGCACGTAAGTCGGCTGGCATAGGCCCGACAGGCGCCCGCGAAGGCGGCGCACCAAATCTTGTCCGCGCGCAATGTCGGTGCGCAGATGCGCGGTGCCTGGCGCCAGATCCGCGTGGTGCAAATAATACGGCTTGATCCGGCATTCGACCAAGGCTCGCATCAGCGCGGCGAGCACTTCCTCGCTGTCGTTGACACCGGCCAGCAGCACCGTTTGCGCCAGCAGCGGAATGCCGGCATTGGCCATCCGTGCACAGGCCGCGCGCGCTTGCGGCGTCAACTCGCGCGCATGATTGACGTGCACGGCCACGTAAGTCGGCTTGCCCTTGAGCTTGATGGCGCGCACCAAATCGGGCGCGATGCGCGCCGGATCGGCGATCGGCACGCGGGTATGGATGCGCACGACCTTGACGTGCTCAATTGCGCCAAGCTCCTGCATGACCGCGCGCAAGCGGCGCGCGGAGAGCACCAGCGGATCGCCGCCGGTGAGGATCACTTCCCAGACTTGCGAATGAGTCCGGATGTAATCGAGCGCGGCGTCGAGCGCTTGCGCCGACAGCGCGTTCGGTTTGTCGGGACCGACCATTTCGCGCCGGAAGCAGAACCGGCAATAAACCGCGCAGACATGCGTGAGCTTGAGCAGCACACGGTCGGGATAGCGATGCACGATGCCCTCGACCGGCGAATGCGCGTCGTCGCCGATCGGATCGTTCAGTTCTTGCGGCTGGTGCTCGAGCTCGGCCGCGTCCGGCACGAACTGGCGCGCGATCGGATCTTTGGTGTCGCTCGCATCGATCAATGCGGCGAGCGTTGGCGGCAATGCCACCGCGTAGCGCGCGGCGACTTGCTCCACTGCGTCGCGCTCGGTCGGCGCGATCAGGCTTTGATCGCAGAGTTGCGTGGCGTTGCGAAGTGTCTGTCTCGTCATTGTCGCTGCTCCAAATCCACCACCGGCGCCCAGATCACCTGCTCGATGCGGCTCGCTCCGGTCGCCAGCATCGCCAGCCGGTCGAAGCCGAGTGCGATGCCGCTCGATCGCGGCATCTGTTCGAGCGCCGCCAGGAAATCCTCGTCCACCGGATAGCTCTCGCCGTGGATGCGCTGCTTCTCCGCCATCGCGGCGGCAAAGCGCGCGCGCTGCTCGGTGACATCGGTGAGTTCGCCAAATGCATTGGCGAGTTCCACCCCGCAGGCATAGAGCTCGAAGCGTTCGGCCACCTTGTCGCTGCCGGGTTTCGCCCGCGCCAGCGCCGCCAGCGGCAGCGGGTACTCATATAAGAGAGTCGCCCGGCCAATGCCGAGCCGCGGCTCGACCCGCTCGGCCAGAATACGGCTGAAGATGTCACCCCAGGTGTCGTCGGCCGCGATGGCGACGCCGGCCTTGCCCGCCGCACCCGCGAGCGCCGCGCGATCGCCCTGCCCGTTGCTGACCGTCGCCAGCAGATCGATTTCGGCGTGGCGCGCGAAGGCTTCCGCCACGGTGAGCCGCTCGGGCGCGGCCAATGGGTCGATGGTCCTGCCGCGAAAGCTGAACTCCTTCGCACCCACGGCGCGCGCGGCCTCGGCGATGAGCGCCGCGCAGTCGTCCATCAGGGCCTCGTAGGGCTCGTCGGCGCGATACCATTCCAGCATGGTGAACTCGGGATGATGCAGCGCTCCCCTTTCCCGGTTGCGGAACACGCGGGCGAAATCGAAAATGCGCCTCTCGCCGGCGGCCAACAGTTTCTTGCAGGCGAATTCCGGCGAGGTGCGCAGGTAGAGGGGGTGGCGCTCCCCGCCGGGGCCGATCAGGTCGCTGGCGAAGGCATGCAGATGGGTCTCGTTACCGGGCGAGACCTGTAGGGCCGCGGTTTCCACCTCGATGAAATCGCGGGCCGCGAACCAGGCCCTGATAGCCGCCGCGATGCGGCCCCGCTTGATGAGATGCGGCCGGCGGGCGGCATGGATGCCGGGCAGCCAGAACGGCGGGCTTTTTGGCACGTTTACCTCGACCGCGGGACCGGCGGGAAGGACTGGCGTCGCGCGAGAAGATCGCTATGGTGCGGCGCGAAACCCGCCCCCCACTCAAGGATTGTTATCGTGAAGGTCATCGCTAGCCAGCTCCGCAAAGGAAATATCGTCGATCTCGACGGTAAGCTCTATGTCGTCCTCAACGCGGAAAATTTCCATCCCGGCAAGGGCACCCCCACCACCCAGGTCGATATGCGCCGGATTTCCGACGGCGTGAAGACCCAGATGCGCTACAAAACCACCGACGGCGTCGAGCGCGCCCATGTCGAGGACATGGAGTTCTCCTACCTCTACCAGGACGGCGACGGCTTCCATTTCATGAACGACGCGACCTACGACCAGGTCACCCTGCAGGCCGACATCATCGGCGATCAGGCGGTCTACCTGCAGGAAGGCATGAAGGTTCAGCTCGCGATCCACGAGGGCGCCGCGGTGTCCATCACCTTGCCGCAGAAGGTGACGCTCGAGATCAAGGAAACCGAGCCGGCCATGAAGGGGCAGACCGCCTCGGGTTCGTTCAAGCCGGCGATCCTGTCGAACGGCGTGCGCATCATGGTGCCCACCCATATCGTCGCCGGCACCCGCGTGGTGGTGATGACCGCCGATAACTCCTATGTCGAGCGGGCGAAGGATTGAGGCGCTTTGCTGTCGTCCCTGCCTTCGCGGGGACGATACCGAGTGCATCGTTGCGCGCCCGCTCTTCCGATTCAGTTTTCAAACAGCCCGCCTTCGCTGCACTTCGGCGCGGCAAGCCGCGCAGACGTGCGCCATCGCCCGTATTCTTTGCGGCGCCGGGTACGCCGTAACCCTTCTTCGTCCCCCTCAACGATGAGGGGATGGCGCGCCGAGTTCGGCGCAGCCTTAACAATGCACGCACCGTTACCGGTGACGTGCGGGCGCCTCTCGGCGCGCCACCCGAGCAATTGGGCCCGGGCTTATTTGCGGACGTTCTCCTTACGACGCCGGGCCGCGCTTTCGGGCGAGCGTAGGTATGCCCCACCCGTCAGCGAGCTCCTCGCGGCGGGTCATAATGCCCGCGGGCGGAGGCCGGCGCCGCCCGGGGGTTAGGGGGTACGTTCGTCCCCTGCCCGCAGGCGCCGCATCCGGCCCCACTTCAAGACGCCTCATGAAGCGCCCCTCGAAGGACCGGACGCGATCAATATAAGGGCGCCGGAAAGGGCGAGGATAAGTTTTTTTTCAAAGGCGATTTTGTAAGCGGCGCGCGCACTTAGCTGTCGGATCAGTTTCGTTACGTTTTTTTGCGCGCGGCGTCAGCCGCTACACCCGCACGCTGGCGCGCAGTTCCTTGGGAAACAGATCGTCCGGCGCCAGCCTGGTCGCGGTGACGCCCTGCTCGTGCGCGAAGCGGCAGAAGGCCTCGAGCGTCTTGCGATTGGCCTCCAGTCCGTAGGGAAACGCGTCGCCGCCGAAATTCTTGCCGAACTCCTCAGCGATCGCCGCCGCCCACGGCACCGGAATGCGCGAGGCCGTCAGATCCTGCATGCGCTCGACACAGCGCTCCTTCGCCTCATCGAAGGCCTTGAACAGGTTCACCGCCACCCACGGGAAGCGCTCGAACACGGCGCGGCGGATAGCGATGACATGCATGATCGGATAGATGCCGGTGGCCGCATGATAGGCCATCTCGTCCTTGCGGAAGTCCGGATACAGCCGCGCAATCTTCCCGCCACCGCGCTCGAAGGCGTCGGGCACGCGCGCCGAAATCGCGGCGTCGATCTCGCCCGACAGCAACATCGCGCTGATGTTGGTGTCGCGGCGTTGGCTGTATTGAATGCCGGCCGGCAGCTTGAACTCGACCTTCTCCTCGCGGCCGGCCTGGTTCATGCCGGCCTGCACCCATTTGATCTTGCGCAGATCGACGCCGGCGGTCTCGCTGAGAAATCCGCGCGCATAGATGCCGGCAGTCTGCGCCCATTCCGGAATGCCGACGGTCTTGCCCTCCAGGTCTTTCGGCGCCGCGATGCCGCGGTCGCCGCGCACATAGAAGGCGGAATGGCGGAACACGCGCGAGGGAAATACCGGAATGCCGACGAATGGCGAGTTGCCTTGCGAGGCATAGCCGATGAACTTGCCGAACGACATTTCGGAGACGTCCCACTCGCGATTCTTGATGAAGCGAAAGAACACCTCCTCGACCGGCAGCGTGAAGGCGGTGAGCACGATGCCGTCCACCCGCACCGCGCCGCTGTGCAGATCGCGCACATGGTCGTAGTCGGTGGTGGCGAGCGTCAGATGCAGCCTTGTCGTGCCGCCGCTTTCGATGATCTGCGGCTCGCGATCGGCGCCGGTGGCTGCCATCGTACCCGCTGCATTAACCGTCATGTCGCACGTCGCTCCAATGAATAAACGTTCACACTACACCCGAACGCCGCCCTTGTATGCCGCACCGTGACTCCTTTAACTTGCCGGCGGAATCGGGAGACCCGAATTGCTGCGTGCCGTTCTCATATTGCTTGCGCTGCTCACCGTCCATGCCGCCGCGGCGCAAGAGATGACGCTCCCGCGTGTCTCGTCCGTCACGGTCGACTGGCAGGCGGCGGCCGCCAGCCTGAACGGGCAGCCGGCCGGCTCACCGGCGGAAGCTTTCGCAACCCTGACTGCGGCGACCAAATCGCGCTTTCCCGATCTCGGCAAGAGTCCGGTGCCGGTGCTGCTGCCGCTCGACATCGACGGCTTACTCGATGCCAAACGCAAGGAGCAGGCCGGCAAACCCGACGTGCTGGTCGACAATTTCATGCGCGGCGGCTTCCACGCCACCGCCTTCTTCCAGGCGGGGCCTGCCGGATTCGATGCGGCGTTTTCGTTGCGTACCGCCGAGGTCAAGGAACTGTCCGACATCCGCTACGGCGAGCCGGCCTATGTGCTGTTCTCCGGGCTCGCCATGGTCTACGAGCTCGACGGCCCGCCGCTGCCGGACGGCGATCCGGTCAAAAGCCTGGACGACGATTTTCCCGGCATCCGCCGCATCCTGCACGAGTCCTATGTCCGCTATGCCTTCCAGCGCTACGGCGTCACCTATGTGGCGGCGATCTATTGCCGCGACACCCGGCCGCGCCCCAAGCTGCTGAGCTGCAAGCAGGCCGACCGCATCGCCGAGCGCTTCCTGCGCGCCTTGAAGCTCGTCGGCGGCACGCCCACGCCGGCGCGCGCGACCATCGAGCCGGTTGCGCTCGACCGGCCGGCGCCGCCATCGAAGGACTTCAGCTATTTCAGTCCGGGCTTCCTGATTCCGGGCACCGGATTGAAGAAGGAACTCGGCGGCTACCTCGATACCACGGTCTACGCCCGCCTGCGCTTCCCGATGAAGACGGCGCCCGACTTCGTCAACTCGCAATCGTTCAACAACTGGGGCGATTGCGATTTCACCGGCAAGTCGCGCCGCTATCTGCGCGGCAAGGGCACGCCCTATTCCTGCAAGGTGAACGGGCGGCCGCTGGTGTTCGACGAGTCGAAGAATTACACCTACCCGTGGCGCGATAATTTCTGCGAGCACCGCCGTTACTTCGTCGGCCAGTGTCCGGGCGGCGAAGGCCATCAGGGCCAGGATATCCGGCCGAGCAATTGCACGATGTTCAACGAGGGCGCCGACCGCTGCAAGCCCTATCAGCATGACATCGTGGCCGCGCATGACGGCGTCATCTTGCGCGCCCACAAGCAGGAAGCGGTCTATCTGTTCATTAATACGCCGAACACGCATATGCGCGTGCGCTATATGCACATGAATCCGCACCAGCTCGACGGCGACGGCATCGTCAGCGGCAAGCACGTCGCGGCCGGCGAAACGATCGGCAAGGTCGGCAACTACAATAAGAAAGAGCGCGGCACCACCTATCATCTGCATTTCGACATGCAGGTGGCGACCCGCGTCGGCTTCGTGTTCGTCAATCCCTATATGTCGCTGGTTGCGGCCTATGAGCATCTCATTGGCGAGCGCGGAACCGAGATCAAGCCGGGCGACCCGGTGCCGCCAGCGGCCGTGGTGGCGCCGGTGATCGAGCATCCCGCCGTGCTGCCGGCCGCGGCCGCCGCTCAAGTGCAAGAAAACACGGCGGTGAAGGTAAAGCCGGAACCGCGCAAGCACCGGCATGTCCGCAAACGCCACCGGCACGCCGCCCGCAACTGAAAAGCTTTCGTTTGTTTACGCGGGCGCGGCGACTACAATGCGTCATGCCGCGAATCCTTCTGCCTCAATTCACCCTGCCCGCCACGCGCCTGAGCCGCCGCAGCCTGATAGCGGGCGCGCTTGGGCTCACCGCCAATCTCGCCTTCGGCGGCGCGGCCTGGTCGGCGCAGCCGCCAGGTTTCGCGCGCTGGGTGGAGACGTTTCGCGCGCGCGCGATCAATCGCGGCATTTCCGAGCAGACTTACAATCGCGTGATGGCCACGTTGACGCCCGACACCGCCGTGTTCACATTGCAGCGCTCGCAACCGGAATTCACCGAGCAGACCTGGCAGTACATCAACCGCCGATGCTCGGAATGGCGCGTCAATACCGGCAAGGCGCGCGCGCGCGAATACGCGAGCCTGCTGGCGCGCGTGGAAAAGGACTACGGCGTCGACCGCTACACGCTGCTCGGGCTGTGGGGCATGGAGTCGTCGTTCGGCGACGTGGTGACCAACTCGAAATATATGCGGCCGGTGATCCCGGCACTCGCCGCTCTGGCTTGGGGCGAGCCGCGCCGGCGCAAATACTGGGAAGCCGAGCTGCTCAACGCGCTCACCATCGTCGAGCGCGGCTGGGGCCAGTCGTCCGACATGATCGGCTCCTGGGCCGGCGCCATGGGCCACACGCAATGGATGCC
The DNA here is from genome assembly GCA_016185205.1 of Hyphomicrobiales bacterium. Classification (GTDB taxonomy): domain Bacteria; phylum Pseudomonadota; class Alphaproteobacteria; order Rhizobiales; family Xanthobacteraceae; genus Pseudolabrys. Next base: position 51,814 of record JACPOA010000059.1, read on the forward strand.
GGAGGTGTGGCTGCGCATGGGCGTCGACTACGACCGCGACGGCCGCATCTCGCCGTTCGGCAAGCCCGACGATTCGCTCGCCGGCACCGCGCGCTATCTGGTCGAGCGCGGCAAATGGCGGCGCGGCGAAGCCTGGGGCTGCGAGGTCAAGCTTTCGGCCCGCCATGCGCGGCTGGCCGACAACCGCAGCATGCGGCCTTACGCCAAATGGGCCGAGCTCGGCGTCAAGCGCGCCGACGGCGTCGAGTTCGCGCGGCCGGGCGATCATGTGAAGCTCTGGCTGCCGGTCGCCGGCGGACCGGCCTTCCTGGTCGGGCAAAATTTCCGGGCTGTCTATTCCTACAATCCATCGATCAATTACTCGCTCGCGCTCGTCCATCTCGGCGATCTGGTGCGCGGCGATGCGCCGTTCCACCAGCAATTCCCCGGCGGCGAGCGCACGCCGACGATGAAGGAAGTCATGGAAATCCAGCGCCGCCTCAACGAACTGGGCTTCAAGACCGACGGCATCGACGGCCGCACCGGCACCGACACCGTGCGCGCGATTCTGGCTTTCCAGAAAAAAGTCGGCATGGAGCCGGCCGACGGCTACGCCGGATTGAAGGTGCTGGCGCGGCTGCGCGCGGGCTCGTGACAATAATTCCGCTCATTCCCGCGTACTCGCCGCCGCCACCCGCGGCTTGCGGCGGCCGATATCGTGCTCCGCCATCCAGACTTTGAGGAACTCGACGAAGGCCTGCACCTTGCGCGGGATCACCGGTGCCTGCGGATAGACCGCCAGCAGCGTGCGCGAGGCCACGCGGTAGCGCGGCAGCACGTTCACCAATGTCCCGGCGGCCAGATCGTCGGCCACCGCATAGCGCGGCACCAGCGTGACGCCAAGCCCGGCGGCAGCCGCCTTACCCAAGGTCAGCGCGGCATTCGAGAAGAAAGCGCCGCGCACCTTGACCGCGATCGGCCCCTTCCGCCTTCGCGCTCCGCGCTTCGGCGGACTTAAACCCGCCGTAGCTTGCGAAGCAAGCGAAGGCCGGGTCGGTCCCTCGAAGCGCCAGATGCTGTCATTGGGCATGACGTCGACATGCACCAGACAGGCGTGATCGCCGAGATCGGACGGCGTTTGCGGCCGGCCGGCGCGCGCTAGATAATCGGGCGAGGCGCACAGCGTCCATTCGACCGACGCGATCTCCTGCTCGACCACCGACGCGCTGCGCATGGTGGAGAAGCACAGCACCAGGTCGAGACCGCGCTCGCCGAAATCGTAAGCGCCGCGATAGGGCGTGTTCTCCAGCACCAGCGACACGCGCAGGCGCGGCTGCAGCTTGGCGAAGGCTATGACGGCGTCGGACAGATGCATGGTGCCGAAGGATTTCGGCGCCAGCAGCTTGAGCGTGCCGACCGGCTCCTGCCGCGTGCGCAGGATGGCGCGTTCGTTGCTCTCGATATCGCGGAACACGCGCTCGCAGAATTCCAGATAGGCGGCGCCTTCCTCGGTCAGATTGAGCGAACGCGTGGAGCGGTTGAGCAGGCGCGCGCCCAGCCGGCCTTCCAGCTCGCTGACATGGCGCGACACCAGCGCGCGCGACAGGCCGAGCTGGCTGGCGGCGATGGTGAAGGAGCCGGCGCGCACCACGCGCACGAAACTCTCCATGGTGCGGAAGCGGTCCAAGTGCCCTCGTTATTGTTGTGTAATATGCAACAATAGATTGCGCATTTAGCGGCTTATAAGCGCTAATGTCAAAGCCTATAGTGTGCGACAACGCTAACAGGCGCGGGATCAACACGCGCGCATTCGGAGGAGAACGCCGGCCGGCAGTGGCCCGCGCGACCTTAACCGGTCGCAGGGGCCGCGACGGCGTCGAACAACGCATGTCAGTGCAAAGTCCAGGCAAGGCGCCCGCACGCGACGCAAACGCCGATATCGCCGCCGTCGATCGTCCCGTTGCGGCCGGCGTCAACGCCGCCGGTTTCGGCAGCGACGTGGTGGCCGACGCGCTGCGCGCGCTCGACATTCCCTATATCGCGCTCAATCCGGGCGCCAGTTACCGCAGCCTGCACGACAGCCTGGTGAATTACCTCGGCAACGAGCGGCCGCAGATGCTGCTCTGCCTGCACGAGGAAAGTGCGGTCGCCATCGCGCACGGCTACGCCAAGGTCACCGGCAAGGCGATGGCGGCGGCGGTGCATTCCAATGTCGGCCTGATGCACGCCACCATGGCGCTGTTCAATGCCTGGTGCGACCGCATGCCGATGGTGGTGTTAGGGGCCACCGGGCCGGTCGACGCGACCAAGAGGCGGCCGTGGATCGACTGGATCCACACCGCGCGCGACCAGGGCGCGCTGGTGCGTGGCTACACCAAATGGGACGACCAGCCGGCCTCCCCCGTCGCCGCGCGCGAAGCCGTGCTGCGCGCCGGCTGGATCGCCAATACCGCGCCGCGCGGGCCGACTTACGTCAATCTCGATGCCGAGATGCAGGAGATGAAGCTGCCGGAGCCGGTGGCGCCGATCGACACACAGCGCTTCATGCCGCCGATGGCCGGCGCGCCGCCGGCCGATGCCCTTGCGGCTGCTGCCGCGCTGCTGCGTAATGCCAAGCAACCGCTGATCCTGGCCGGCCGGGTGTCGCGCGATGTCGCGGCGTGGGATGCGCGCATTGCGCTCGCCGAGCGCTTGAATGCGCGCGTGGTCACCGATCTCAAAGTCGGCGCGGCGTTCCCGACCCACCACGCGCTGCATGTAAGCGCGCCCGGCATGCTTGCGATGATGCCGGATACGCTGGATGCGATCCGCTCAGCCGATGTCATTCTCAGCCTCGACTGGGTGGATATCGCGGGCAGCTTCAAGGCTGCCGGCGGCAATATCACGGCCAAGATCGTGCAGATTTCGGTCGACCATCATCTGCACAATGGCTGGAGCATGGACTATCAGGGCCTGCCGCCGGTCGATGTGTTCATCGCCTGCGAGCCGCATGAAGCGGTGCCGGCCTTGCTGGCCGCGCTCGGGCCGGGCGGTCCGCGCGCCGTCGCCTCGCCCGCCAGGGAATTTCCGACGCCCACGGGCCACAAGCTCACCGTCGATCATCTGGCCGCCGCGCTGCGCCGCGCCGTGGGGACGAGGCCGACCAGCCTCACCCATGTGTCGCTGTCGTGGAACGGCGCCGCTTGGGCCTTCCGCCATCCGCTCGACTATCTCGGCTCCGACGGCGGCGGCGGCGTCGGTGGCGGGCCGGGCATTTCGGTCGGCGCCGCGCTGGCGCTCAAGGGCTCCGGGCGGCTTGCGGTTGCGGTCTGCGGCGACGGCGATTTCATGATGGGCGCGACCGCGCTGTGGACCGCGGCGCATTACCGCATTCCGCTGCTCATTGTCGTTGCGAATAATCGGTCGTTCTTCAATGACGAGCTGCACCAGGAGCGCGTCGCGCGCGTGCGCAACCGCCCGATCGAGAACCGCTGGATCGGCCAGCGCATCAGCGAGCCCGATATCGACATCGCGGCCATCGCGCGCGCGCAAGGGGCGCAAGGGTTCGGGCCGGTGAACGCCATCGGCGATCTCGAGGCCACCTTCGCCAAAGCGATCGCCGCGGTCGAAGCCGGCGCCGTGGCGGTCGTCGATGTACGCGTGGAACCGGGCTACACTGCCGCGATGACCGCGCAAATGACACGGAAGTGAGCCGGCGATGGCAGCACAAAACACATCACTCGACGACGCCATCCTGGTGGCCGACGATATCGGCGTGCGTTTCGAGACGGCGGAAGGGCCGGTCATTGCGGTCGACGACGTCTCCTTCAAGGTCAAGCCCGGCGAATTCCTGTCGGTGATCGGGCCCTCCGGTTGCGGCAAATCGACTCTGTTCAACGTGATCGGCGGCCTGCTCAGCCATCACCAGGGCGTGGTCAGCGTCGCCGGCGAAACCATCAACGGCCCGCACAAATCGATCGGCATGGTGTTCCAGGAGGAATCCACCTTCCCCTGGCGCACGGTGGTCGACAATGTGGCCTTCCCGCTCGAACTCATCGGCATGCCGAAGGCCAAGCGCATCGAGCGCGCGCGCCATTTCATCGCGCTGGTCGGGCTCGACGGCTTCGAGAACCGCTATCCCGGCGAGCTGTCCGGCGGCATGCGCCAGCGCGTCTCGCTCGCCCGCACGCTCGCCTCCGAGCCGAAAATCCTGCTGATGGACGAGCCGTTCGCCGCGCTTGACGAGCAGACGCGGCTGCTGCTCGGCGACAAGGTGCTGCAGATCCAGCAGCAGCTCAAGCAGACCACGCTTCTGATCACCCACAACATCACCGAAGCGGTGCAGATGTCCGACCGCATCCTGGTGATGACCTACCGCCCCGGCAAGGTGAAGCGCATCGTCGACATTGATCTGCCGCGCCCGCGCACCTCCGAGGTCGTCACCAGCGAGCCTTTCGGCCGCTACGTGGCGAAAATCTGGGCCGATCTGCGCGAGGAAGCCAGCCGCGGCATGCGCGACGAGGAGAAGCACGCACTGCAACACCATGGCGCGGCATCATGAGCGCAACGACGACACCGGCACGGCGCGCGAGCCCCGGCGATTATCTGCCGCCAGTGGTCGGCATCGGCTCGCTGGTGGTTTTCTTTCTGTTGGTGGAACTGCTGATCCAACTCGGCGCCGTCAACCGTTTCATCGTGCCGCCGCCCTCGGAAGTGCTCGGCAGCTTCGGCCGCGTGATCGTCGAGGAAGACATCCTGCAACGCTTCCTGCTCACGCTGACCGAATGCCTCACCGCCGGCGTCATGCTCACGGTGTTCGGCGTCAGCGGCGGCGTGCTGATGCATCGCTTCAAGCTGTTGCAGCAGGCCTGCGAGACCTGGGTCGCCGCCATGGCGTCGGCGCCGATCGTGCTGATGTATCCGCTGTTTCTGGTGATCTTCGGGCGCAACGCCTGGACCATCATCATGATGGGCTTCGTCGCCGCGCTGCCGCCGGTGATCCTGAAGACCATCGAGGGAATTGCCGGCACCCGCAAGGTGCTGGTCAATGTCGGGCGCAGCTTCAATCTCACGCCCACGCAGCAGTTCTGGAAAATCCTGTTCCCGGCGGCGCTGCCGACGATATTCGTCGGTGTGCGGCTGGGATTGATCTTCGCGTTGATCAATATCGTCGGCGTCGAATTCCTGATCAATTTCGGCGGCCTTGGCCAGCTCATCAACGAGCTGGCCGAGCGCTACGACCTCGCCGGCACCTATGCGGCGATCTGCTTCGTGATCCTGGTGAGCATTTTGTTTTTCATGGTACTGGAGAAGGCCGAACGATGGCTGAGACCGGTCGATTGACGCGGACCCCGGTGGCTGCGCCTTTGGTCAGCCCGGTGACGCTGCTGCGCATCGCCATCATCTTGGCGCTGCTGGCGGCGTGGGAATTCCTCGCGCATTCCGGCTGGCTCTATCGCGACGTGGTGCCCTCGCTCATGTCGATCGGCCACGCCTTGGCCGAACTGCTCATGAGCGCTGACTATTATTTCCATCTCTCGGTCACCGCCGCTGAAATCGGCATGGCGCTGTCGATCGGCGGCGCGCTCGGGCTGACCGTCGGCATCCTGCTCGGCGCCAACCGCTTCCTGTCGAAGGCGTTCGAATCCTATCTCTATTATCTCGGGCCGACGCCGAAGATCATCTTCTTTCCGATCATGATCATGTGGTTCGGGGTCGGCCCCGAATCCAAGATCGCGCTCGGCACGCTGTCCTGTTTCTTTCCGGTGGCGCTCAACGTCGCCGCCGGCATGCGTCAGATCGACAAGGTGCTGATCCGCGTCGGAGAGAGCTTCCGCGCCAATTCCTGGCAGATGGTGGTGAAGATCTATCTGCCGGCGATGCGCCATCCGATCATCAACGGCATCCGGCTTGGCCTCGGCGTGGCGCTGATCGGCACGCTGCTCGCCGAAACCAAGCTGTCCAACAAGGGCATCGGCTTTTTGATCATCCAGGCCTACAGCATTTTCGACATGCCGCGCATGTACGCCATGCTGATCGTGCTGTTCGTGCTGGCGATCGGCGCCAATGCGCTGGTCGGCCGCTTCGGCGGCCTGCATGACATCAAGCGGCTTTAGATTTTGAACATAGGGGAGGACGTGACATGAAACATATCCGACAGCTTGCGGGCGCCGCAGCGATTGCCGCTGTTGCCTTCGCCCATCCGGCCGCGGCCGCCGATAAGCTCAAGATGACCGTCGGCCAGCGCGGCAACTGGGATACCGCGGTGCTGCATCTCGGCGAGAAGGCCGGCATCTTCAAGAAGCACGACCTCGAGTTGGACATCATCTACACGTCCGGCGCCGGCGAGACGCTGCAGCCGGTCGTCTCCGGCAGCGTCGACATGGGTTTCGCCGTCGGCACGCACGGCGCCATGGCGGCCTTTTCCAAGGGCGCACCGGTGCGCATCATGGCGGCGGAGGCGACCGGCGCCGCCGACTACTGGTACGCCAAGAACCCCGCGATCAAGACGATCAAGGATGCCGACGGGCACAGCATCGCCTTCTCGACCAACGGCTCGTCGACCCAGAGCATCGTCCGCGCCTTCATCAATGAGTTCAAGCTGACCGCCGCCAAGCCGACGGCGACCGGCAACCCGTCCGCGACGCTGACCACGGTGATGACCGACCAGGTCGATATCGGCTGGGCCTCGCCGCCGTTCGGCCTCAAGGAGATCGCGGAGGGCAAGATCCACATCGTCGCCAAGGCCACCGACGCGGCGATGGTGCGCGGACAGACCATTCGCGTCAACGTCGTGAATGCCGAGACGCTGAAGAACCGCAAAGCGGTGGTCGAGCGCTTCATGCAGGCTTATCGTGAATCCATCGACTATATGTATTCCGACAATCCGCAGGTGATCAAAGACTATGCCGAGTTCGTCAAAGTGCCCGAGGTCATGGCCAAGCGCGTGCGTGACGAATTCTTCCCGAAAAGCCTGATCAATCCCGACGAGATCAAGGGCCTCGAGCCGCTGATGGTGGAAGCGGTGACCTTGAAATTCATCCCGGCGCCGCTCTCCAAGGAGCAACTCGCCGAGCTGATCCAGATCCCGCCGCGCAAGAAGTAGTGAAGAACCGCGAGTGTCTGCCATGACCACCGCCGTGTCTCCGCAAGCCGCTTCCGCGCAAGCCGTGGTGCTGCCGAAAAATCGCGGCGTCTATTACGGCGGCGCCTGGCACGAGCCGAAATCGGGGCGTTTCGTCGACACGCTCAACCCCGGCACCGGCCTATCGCTCGGCAAGGTGGCGGATGCCGGGGCCGACGACATCGACGCGGCGGTGGCGGCGGCGAAAGTCGCGTTCAAGGAGTGGCGGCGCGTGCTGCCGCTCGAGCGCGCCAAGCTCCTGCGGCGGATCGCGGAAATCCTGCGGCAGAACGCCAACGAGCTGGCCATGATCGACGCCGCCGACTGCGGCAATCCGGTGCGCGAGATGGTGAGCGACGCCATGGTGGCGGCGGCGCAGATGGAGTTCTTCGCCGGCTTCGTCACCGAGATGAAGGGTTCGTCGATCCCGATGGGGCCCGACGTGGTCAACTTCTCGGTGCGCGAACCGCTCGGCGTGGTCGGCCGCATCATTCCGTTCAATCATCCCTTCATGTTCTGTGCCGGCAAATCCGCCGCCCCGCTCGCCGCCGGCAATACCGTCATCGTCAAACCGCCGGAACAGGCGCCGCTCTCCTCGCTGCGGCTGGCCGAATTGATCGGCGAGCTGCTGCCGGCCGGCGTGTTCAACGTGGTGCCGGGCGGGCGCGAGGCCGGGCAACGGCTCGCCAGCCATCCCGACGTGGCCATGATCGCGCTGATCGGCAGCGTGCCGACCGGCCGCGCGGTGATGAAAGCCGCCGCCGACACCGTCAAGCGCACCATGCTCGAGCTTGGCGGCAAGAACGCGCTGATCGCCTATGGCGACGCCGATCCCGACGAGGTCGCCGGCGCCGTCATCGGCGGCATGAATTTCACCTGGTGCGGGCAGAGCTGCGGCTCGACCAGCCGCGCTTTCATCCACGAGAAAATCCACGACGCGGTGATCGAGCGCATCAAGACGCGCATCGCGCAGTTCAAGCCGGGCATTCCGACCGATCCGGCCACCACCATGGGCGCGATCATCTCCAAGACCCAGTTCGACCGCGTGGTGAGCTATATCGCCGCCGCCAAACAGGAAGGCGCGCGCGTGATCGCCGGCGGCGGGCCCCCTGCCGATCCGGCGCTGGCCAAGGGCTTCTATATCGAGCCGACCGTGTTCGCCGATGTGACCATGTCGATGCGGATCGCGCGCGAGGAAATCTTCGGGCCGGTGCTCGGCGTGTTCAAGTGGAGCGACGAAGCCAAGATGCTGGCGGAGGTCAATCAGGTCGAATACGGACTGACCGCCTCGATCTGGACCAACGATCTGTCGACCGCGCACCGCACCGCCATGGCGGTGGAAGCGGGCTACGTGTGGATCAACGAATTCGGCAAGCACTTCCTGGGCGCGCCGTTCGGCGGCTTCAAGCAGTCGGGCCTGGGGCGCGAGGAATGCTTCGAGGAGATGCTGTCCTTCACGCAGGAGAAGAATATCCACGTGAAGCTGCGGCCTTCGAAGAATTAAAGCGGGTCAAACCCGCACGCCGTCCACACCTTGCGGCTGTCGGACTCGATCAGGAAGCGCACGAACTCCGCCGCCTGACCCGCAACCTTGCTCGCGGCGGTGACGCCGGCGCCGTAGCTGATGGTGAGTTGCAAAGCGCCCGGCAACGGGCCGGCGAGCGCAATTCCAGGCACGCTGACGATCTCGCTTTTCGGGAAAATGCCGAGCGTGGCCTCCCCGCTCGCGATCATGGCCAGCCCGCCGGCGAGACCGACTTTGTGCGTGACGCGACCGGCCAGCGCTTCGGCAAGCCGGAGCGTTTTGATCACCTTGTCGCTCTGCGCGCCGCTCGGTGTCGCGGTCGGTGGCGCATGCACCACGCCGCGCGCGGCCTTGAGCGCGGCGCGCAGCGCCTCCGGCGTGGAGACATCGGGGACCGGGTGGCCCGCGGTCACGCCGACGGCGAGCCCGATATTGGCGAGCGGCGTACAGGCGCCCTGCACCACGCCTTGCTTGATATAGTTCTCGATCGTCGCCACCGGCATCAGCAGCACGTCGAGCGCCTCGTGCGCCGCCACGCGGCCGGCGATGCCGCTCATGCTGTCGTACAGCGCATTGAGCGTGTTGCCGCTCTGACGCTCGTAGACGGGCCTGAGCCGATCGAACACCGGCTTGGGCGCTCCGCCGGCGATGCTGGTGATCGTAACGGCGGTTGGCATTTTGCTAAATCTTGAAGGACTCGTGCGTGCCGGGATGGAACATCTCCTCCGGCGTCACCAGCCGCGCCGACAGACCTTGGCTATGATGATGGCGCAGGAAGGTTTCCAGAGTCTTCCGGTTCGCGCTAAGACCATAAGACCAGAAATCCTCGCCCATCAGCGCGCGCGCTTCCGCCAGGCGCTCCTCGATGAAGGGCAGCGTCACCTTGGTGGCCGAGGTGTCGCTCAACTGTTCGAGCGCCGCGTGCTTGGCCTGCTCGAAGGCCTTGTATACCGCGCCCGGCAGCCAGGGATGCTGTTCGGCCAGTGTGCGCCGCACGCCGACCAGATGCATGATCGGGAACACGCCGGTGCGCTTGAAATAGTCCTTGGCGGCCGCCACCGGATCGGCAAACAGCCAGCCGATATTCGGCGTGTTCTTCGGCAGCGAAGGCGGGCGCGGCGCGATAAAGCCGTCGATGGCGCCTTCGGCCAGCAGCGCCGAGATGCTCTTGCCGGCCGGCGCGTTGTCGAGCTTGACGTCCTTCGGCAGCGTGATCGAGATCTTCTCCGGCCGGTCGGCATCCTCGATGCCGCCGCGGATCCAATGGATGTCGGAGGGCTTCACGCCGTAGTCGTCTTGCAGAATGGCGCGCGCCCACACATTCGCCGTCAGCTGATATTCCGGCACGCCGACGCGTTTGCCTTTGAGGTCCTCCGGCTTCTTGATGCGGTCGGTGCGCACATAGATCGCGGTGTGGCGGAAGGCGCGCGATACGAAAGCCGGCACGCCGACATAGTCGCCGCCGCCCTGTGCGGTCTTGACCGTGAAGCTCGACAGCGACAATTCGCAGATGTCGAACTCGGCGTGGCGCAGCGCGCGGAAGAAGATTTCCTCCGGCGACAACGTCATGCAGGCGGGCTTGACGCCGTCGATCTGCACGGAGCCGTCGATCAGCGCGCGCGTACGGTCATAGGGGCCGACCGCGACGGAAAGGTTGAGCTTGGCCATGAAGTGTCCCGGGGCAATGAATTCCGGGGAAAGTCATAGGGGAAATTCCAAGCGGAGGCAAAAATTCGGCGTTCGTGACACGATGCACATCTCCCCTCCCCCACGAGCGCTTGCGAGTGTGGGGAGGGGGCGGGGGTGGGGGCAATGATTTTGGTGAGTCAGTAAAAAGCGCCCCCACCCCGGTTTGCATCGCTGACGCGATGCGAACCGACCCTCCCCACGCTTCGCGGGGGAGGGAAAAAAGGCTACTCCACCCCGCCCTTCTTGGCTTTGTCATCCGGGGTGACGTCGACCGCCTGCGCACGGCCGGTGATCGTCACCGGGCCCCGGCAATCCTTCATGCAGGGTTTGGAATTCCAGAATGATTTTTCGGTCTTTTCGCGATCGTCGTCGAAGAAGCCGCCCTGGTTCGGCATCTTGACCTGCGCCCACGTCTCCTTCGACAGCACGAACTTGTCGTCGACGATGTCGTTGAGATTGAGCACGTAGGCGGTGACCGCGTAGAGCTCGTCGTTGCCGAGCGACTGCGCGTCGCCAAACGGCATGGCGCGGCGGATATAGTCGAACACGCTTGAGAGATGCGCATAATAGGAGCCGACGGTCTTGACCGGGTCGTGCGAGGCGAGCGTGCCCTTGCCCTGCGCGAGCGCCGGCCAGCGCCCGGCGCTCTCGCCGAACTCGCCGTGGCAGGCGGCGCATTTGTCCATGTAGACTTTTTCACCCGCCTTGACCGAGCCCTGGCCCGGCGGCGCGCCCTGCCCGTCCGGCCGCACGTCGATATCCCAGCCGGCGATCTGTTCGGGGGTGGCGGTCTGCCCGATACCGTAGTGGCGCGGCGTCTCTTTCTTCTGCGCCAGCGCCGGCGCGGCGAGCGCAAGTAGCAGAGCCAAGGTAAGGGCAATGCAGCGCCGCAAACTCGGCGCGCTCCCTCTCCCCGCTGGGGAGAGGGTTGGGGTGAGGGGGTCTAGGTTTATCGATAGACCGTAACCCCTCACCCGGATTGCTTCGCAATCCGACCTCTCCCCATGGGCGAGGTGAAGAAAGAAACTAGCCGACCTCGACATTCTCGACCTCCCCGTCCGGCTTGAGCGCCCAGGTCTGGATGCCGTTGTTGTGGTAGATCGAATTGACGCTGCGGATTTTGCGCAGCGCGTCCTTGCTCGGCTGCACATAGCCGGTCTCGTCCATGGCGCGCGACTGCAGCAGCAGCGCCTCGCCGTTCCAATCGAATTCGTAATAGAAGCGCACGCAGGCCTTGTCGAACACCGGGCCGTCGATGCGCGCCGTGCGCCAGTTGCGGCCGCCGTCGAGCGAGATATCGACCCGAACGATCTTGCCGCGCCCCGACCAGGCCAGCCCGGACAAAATATTGAAGCCCTTCTGCTTGCAGGGCGCCTGCGGCGACGGCGAAGTGATCACCGATTTGGCATCCATCACGAAGGTGAACTGGCGCGCCTTGCCGCTTTCCAAGAGGTCGGTGTATTTCGACGTCTCCTCGCGCGTGAACCAGGGCTGGTCGCCGACCTTGAGGCGACGCAGCCACTTGACCCAGACATTGCCTTCCCAGCCCGGCACCACCAGGCGCACCGGATAGCCCTGCTCGGGCCGCAGCATCTCGCCGTTCGAGCGATAGGCGACGATGCAATCGTTCAAGGCCTTGGCGAGCGGGATCGAGCGGTTCATGGCGGCGGCGTCGCCGCCTTCGGCAAGAATCCATTTGGCGTTGGCTTTGACGCCCGCCTGCTCCAGCAGCAGCTTCAGCGACACGCCGGTGTATTGCACGCAATGCACCATGCCGTGAGTGTACTGGACGCCGTTGAGCTGGGCGCCGCGCCACTCCATGCCGGAATTGGCGGCGCATTCGAGAAAATGAATTTTATTGACGCGCGGCAAACGCTTGAGATCGTCGAGCGTGAAAGTCAACGGCTTGTCGACCATGCCGTGGATCATCAGGCGATAATCGCTGGGCTCGATCTCGGCGATGCCGCCGTGGTGGCGCTCGAAGCACAGCCCGTTGGGTGTGATGATGCCGTCGAGCGCATGCAGCGGCGTGAAGCTGACCGAGGATTCCGGCGTGGCGGTGAGCCAGGGCACCGTGCGGCGCACCGCGTCCTTTTCGTATTTCGACGGCTGGCCATAGGCGCGCACGCCCACGCCCTCGCCGAGATTGCGCGTCCAGTCGGCGACGTCGGGCGGTAAATTCTTGGCATTATCGGCACGCGCAGCGCCTGTGGCTGCGCCCGCGGCAAGCCCGGCGGCGCCCACAAGAAATTTGCGGCGCGATGTGCGCTTTTTGTCGGTCGGCTCGATCATCGGCAGCTCCCGGCGGATCGCCGTCTGTTATCACATTCCATTTAATGAATGTAAAAGGAATTTTTCAATAGCGCATGATCTTTCCCGACCTTCCTTCGCCCGCCGAAGCGGGCTGCGCGAAGGCGGGAAACCGGTCCCCACTTTTCGGGATCATGCGCCGGCCGCCCTAAACCCCGGATATTTTCACGCTGCTATTGGGCGCCATGCGCACGGTCTTCTCGGCCGCGATGTAGCGCTCCACCAGTTCCCACACCGGGGGCCCAAGTGTTCCCTCGTTCACGCTGGCCCAGCCGGCGACCGTGTAGTCCTTGTTCGGATCGATCGGCTTGCCGGTTTTCAGATGCGTCATGGCGGAAATGCGGCTGCCGATCGGTTTGCCCACATCGATGGCGTAGCCAAGGCCGCCGCAGCGCACCATGTCGCCGCCCTGCTGATAATACGGATCGGGATTGAACAGGTTGTCGGCCACGTCCTCGAGAATTTCTTTCAGGCGCTGGCCGCTCATCGCCATGCGATAGACCTGCGGATAGGTGATCGCTGTGGCGTTGTGGATGTCCTCCACCGTGATCGGGGTGCCGGGCAGCACGCTGGTGCCCCAGCGGAAGCCGGGCGACAGCACGATCTCGGCGTCGCGCTCCTTCAACAGCGCCGCGCAGATCAGGTCGTCGAATGTGCCGTTGAAATTACCGCGCCGGTACAGCAGCGAGTCCGCCTTGCCCACCACACGCGCCAGTTCCTTGGCATAGGGCGCGCGCGCTTTGGTGACCGCCGCCGTCATCTCGGCATCGGGCTTGATGGCGTCCGCGAACAGCGGGATCAGCTTGTAGCGGAAGCCTTTCAGCGCGCCGTTCTGCACGTCGAGATCGAGACGCGACAAGAACTTGCCGTGACTACCAGACGCGATCAGCAGCGTCTTGCCGACCTTGATTGCTTCCGGCAGCGCGTCGTGCGTGTGGCCGGTGAGAATCACGTCGATGCCCTGCACGCGCCCGGCGAGCTTGCGGTCGACATCGAAGCCGTTGTGCGACAGCAGCACCACCAGTTGCGCGCCGGCCTTGCGCACCTTCTCCACATTGGCGCGAATATCGTCCTCACGGATGCCGAACGACCAGTTCGGAATCAGCCAGCGCGGGTTGGCAATCGGCTGATACGGAAAGGCCTGGCCGAGCACGGCGATCTTGACGCCGCCTTTCTCGAACATCTTGTACGGCGGGAACACAGGCTCGTTCCATTCGGTGTCGCGCACATTGAGCGCCAGGAATGGAAAACCAAGCCCCTTGATCAGCTCCTTCACCCGCGCCTCGCCATAGGTGAATTCCCAATGGCCGGTCATGGCGTCGGGCTTCAAGAGCGCCATGCAGTCGACCATGTCCTGGCCACGACTGGCATTGGCGCCGAGCGAGCCCTGCCATGTGTCGCCGCCGTCGAGGAAGAGCACCTTGTCGCCGCGCTCGGCGCGCACGCGCTTGACCACCGTGGCGAGCCGGTCGAGCCCGCCGATACGGCCGTAGCTTTTTGCCAGCGCGGAAAAATCCTCCGAGGTCATCGCATAAGCCGCGGCGGACTTGGCCGGAATGCCGAAGCGTTGCAAAAAATCGCCACCCGTCAGATGCGGCGGCTGCCCCTTGTCTTCGCCGACGCCGAGATTGATCGACGGTTCGCGGAAATAGACCGGCATGAGTTGGCCGTGAATATCCGCGACGTGCAGCAGCGTGACATTGCCGAGCGCGTCGAACTTGGTGAGTTCGCTTTCGGTCAGCTTCTGTTGCGCGAGCGCGCGCGTGAAACCGCCGCCCACCGTCAGCGCGGCGGTGGCGGCGCCGACCTGGAGAATTTCGCGGCGAGTGATCATTCCTTACTCCGTCATTCCGGGTCGCGAGCAAAGCTCGCGAACCCGGAATCCAGAAGCGAATTGCAGCGCCCTGGTTGTTGCTGGATTCCGAGTTCGTGCGTTGCGGCGCGCCCCGGAATGACTCAATGCCTGATGCCCGGCACGCTCAGCTTCAGCCCTTCGTTCTGCATAGCGAGGTAGAACTCGAGATCGCCGTATTCCTTGGCATCGGGCGGCAGCTCGTCGGCGCGAATGTTGACCTGGCACCATTGGAAGCGCTGCCGGATGTCCCAGATCGCCAGCAGGCTAGTGCGCCAGGTCGGGAAGTGATCGTACTGGCCCTTCGGTTCGCCCAGCCATTGCCCGCGGATCCAGTGATTGGCCGCTTTGCCGTGGCAATCGGTGCAGGCCATGTTGAGCTGCCCCACTTTGCGCGCGCTCAGCACCTTGCCGCGTTCGATCGCCGCTTTGGCTTCCGCGCTGCTTGTGTCGATTTTGCGCGGCGCGCCGTTGGCGAGAAAGTGCAGATAGACCGACATCGCGCGATTCTCGTCGGTCTCCATCAGCCAAACGGTGCCGGTGGTGGCCTTGGCATGGCGCGTGACAAATTCCTCGACGCTCAGCACCTTGTCGAGCCGCGGCTCCCATTTCGGCATCGAGGCCGCCCAGGTCTTGAACGTCTCCTTCGGATCGCTGTGGCAGCTGTTGCAGGAAAAACCGCTGGCGGACTTCAGCTTCCAGAGCTCCTGCGCCTTTTCCACCGCCCACATGGCGGGGTTTTCAATCGAGTCGAGATTGTCGCGCTTTTCGACCGGCGCCGGACGCTTATTGGGATCGTCAAGCGCGGTCTTGAACGCCGCGGGCGATTTCAGCGTCTTCAGGAAGGCGACGATGTCGTTGATTTCCTGGTCGTTGAAGAACCCATGGCTGCCCCAGGGCGGCATGATCGTTTCGGGATTGTAGACGCGTGCGTCGTAGACATAGTTGAACAACCACTCGTCCTCACGGCCGGCGTTGCCGATCTCGGACAGATCGGGCGCGGCATTGCCCGGTAGATCGGCGTTACCGGCCGAACCCATCACATGGCAGGCCAGACACGAGCCGCCACGGTTGCGATCCGCCACCAGCTTGGCGCCGTTGGCCGCATCGCCACCGATCTGATTGCCGATCTTGCGCGGCTCGGTCGGCGCCGGCGGGGTCGCCAAGTGGCCGAGCGAGTTGTATTTCGACATGTCGCGCGTCGGCCAACCGGCATAACGCTTCCATGGCTGCATTGACGCGGCGTCCTTGGTCTCGAGCGGCGCTTCGCGCGTTTTCGTCTGCGCGTTGGCGCTCGATCCGGCGACCACAACGGCGAAAGTGCCGGCCACGATCAGTGCGACGGCACTCGTCGCCACCATCCCTGCACGAATCATTCGATCCTCCCCGAACGAATTGTTATCGTTGTATGCTGTCCCACGTCCGTTGTGGCGCGGGACGTTTTTGGCGTCAGCCCACGGTGATTTTTTCTTCCGCGCTGATGACCGAGCCGTCGTCGTCGGTCCAGGTGAACTTGAAGGTGCCGCTCTCCTCCACCTTGGCGGAGAATTGCAGATAGGGATTGGCGGCGATCGCCGGATCGAGATTGGCGCTGAACACCGGCTTGCCGTTAAACTCCGCGGTGAACTTGTTGATGATCTTGCGCGGGATGGTCTTGCCGTCCTTGTCCTTGCGCTGACCCGACTCCATGATGTGGGGCATCAGCGTCTTGATCTCGATCACGTCGCCCTTCTTGGCTTCCTTGGGCAGCTTGAGCCGCGGTTTTTCCGCCATTGGTATTCTCCCGAATTCTTGATTGTTAATTGTTGATTGTTGTTGGATCAGCCGCCGCAGCCGCCGATGGTGACCTTGACCAGCTTCTGGCCGGTGAAGAATTCGCCCTTGCTGGTCTTGGCGACCACGACGATGTTCTGCGTGGTGGCGAGCCGGATGCGGGTCGAGGCCTCGGCCTTGCCCGACATCGGCGAGAAGTGGAACGTGGCGACGCCCGGATTGGGATTGCCTTCGGCGACCACCAGGACCTCGCTGACATAGTTCTCGGCCGTCATCGGCGCGTCGATGGAAACCGCCAGCGGCACGGTGTTGCCGTTTTCCGCGATTTCCGGCAGTTCGATCGAGACCTTGGCCTTGGCGGCGGTCTTGCCGCCGGTGAATTTGGCGATTTCGTCGGCCGCCTCCTTGGCGGCGGCAAACGCAGGCCTGTCCCAGCCCACAATCGTGAGCGCCGCACCGCCGGCACCGAATGCAAGCGCCGCGCGACGGGATAGCTGTCGCATGAAATCCTCCCTGATGATCGTTTCGAGGCTTTCAGCAGCCCCGTCCGGCTGCGACCATAGCGGCGGTTCGCGACGCGTTCAAATCATATTCACAAAAAAATATGCGTTTTTTGGCCGCGGCGGCAGCGGAATTATATTTCAACCCGGCAACGATTTGACGAAATCGCGGAAGCTCTTGCTCTCATAGGCCTTTTCGCGCACGTAGCGGAACATGGCGAGGAAATCGTCCGGCCTGAAATAACCCGGTGCGCGCGTGACCTCGCGTTTGGTGGGCGGAATATTTTTCAAGGACGCGGCGCGTTCGGGGAAGAATTGGAGCGTCGGCGTGAAGCGCACGCCATATTTCAACGCCAAGGCCTTTTCCGACAGTTCGCTGCCGTCGAAATCGATGACTTTGCGCGAGCCGATGATGTTGAGCTGCAACACCTCGAAATTGGCCTTGATGTAGTCGGAAATGTCGCCTCTCGCGAAATTGACGAAATGGGTCTCCTTGCAATAGGGGCAGCCCTTGAGTTCCCACATGATGACGAAGCGCTTGCCGTCCTTGGCCGCGCCTTCGAGATCGTCGCTAAGGTCCAGGAAACTCTCAAGAAACCACGGCTGCTTATAAAGCCCATCGTCGGTCAGGATCGGCTCTCCGGCGCGCGCGCTTGAAACGCCCGCCAGGCCGAGGCCGCTTAATCCCAGCAATAGGTTACGCCGCGTCAATGTCATGCTCTTAGAAGTATAGTTCCTCGGCCTCGAGGTCCAGTTCCTCGCGCTACAACGGTGACCGTCATGTGGATTTCGATCGCTCGCGCCGCCCTCTTCGCTCTCGCCTTGGTGACGAGCGCCGCCGTGAACGACGCCTTGGCCGACGATTTGGCCGACTTCAACGCCGCGGTCGAAACCGCGTCGGCCCATAACCGGGTGGCGATCGGCTATCTGCGCACCGGCAACCTCGATCTGGCGCTGCTCGAAATCGACCGGCTGCGCGAGGCCTGGGGCGTGTTCGAGCGGCGCTTCGCCGGCAAGCAGCCGGCGGCCTTCGACGGCGTGGCGCTTTACGGCAGCATGTTCACCGGCGTGCACGCGCGCCTGGTGGCGGTCGATCTCATGATCACCATGGGAAAGCCGGAGGCGGTGCGCCAGTCGCTCGAAGCCATCCGCGGCGATCTCTACGACTTGCGCAAGGCTGCCGGCATCGTGGTGCTGGCCGACTGCGTGCGCGACGCCAATGCCGGCATGGACGCGCTGATAGTCTACGACGACCGCGCGCTCGACTTCACCAAACCACAGACGCGCACCGACCTCGCCGCCACGGCGCAGCGCTATGGCGCGACGCTGACGCGCTGCGACGGCATCGCCGGCGACGCCGTGCGCAATAGCGTGGAATTCCGCCGCCTCATCGACGGCGCCAAGGCGAGCCTGGCGCTGATCCCGCAAGCGATCGCTGCGCGCGATGCCGACCTGCTGCATCGCGTGCTGATCGAGCTGCGCTCGTTCGATAATTTGTTGGCGTTCCGGTTTGGGTAGAACGTAATCCACTTGAGTCGAATCGGTTCACCGTCCGCGCGTTCCCGTACTCGGGTCCGGCCTTCGGCCGGCCCGAGCACGGGCTCCAGCGGGGCCCCAGAGCCAAGCATGCTGGATTCCCGCTTTCGCGGGAATGAGCGGAGGAAGCGCTTCGACTCAAAATTGGATCAAAATCTAATGCGGCGGTGCGAGCGGCTGTTGACCGACCGTGCCCGGTGTTGTGGGCAATATATAAAATCAAAAAAGGACAATGCTACTGTCTGATCCAAGTCAAGAACTTTGCTGTAGTTTCCAGTTTTATTTAAAAGGTGCGTTGAAGGGTTTGCTGTTTGCCGAGCTTCAATTTCTTCTGCGAGGAGCGACAGCGATGAAAAAGCTTCTTTACAAATCGGGCACCGGAATCGGTCTCGCACTGCTTTCCTCCGCAGCGCTTGCTGCTACGCAGGAAGGGCTACTGACGACTCTTATGGGCCAAATACAAATGTATGTGCTCATTGCTTTCGTGATCATCGTCATCGCCGGCGTGTACTTCATGAGATCGCGAGACAAGCGCCAGACTCCATTGAATAAAATATTCAAGGAAGGCAAAGCGATACACTCAGTTGGACCTGGTACCCTGGTCACCGAGTGTGTGCGTTTGATGACCGCCGGCAAAGTCGGTGCCCTGATCGTCATGGATGGCGGACGGCTGATAGGCATCTTCACAGAGCGGGATGCGCTGAACAAAGTGCTGGCTGGCGGCCTTGATCCAGGCAAGACGAAAGTTTCCGAGGTGATGACGAAGGACCCATACTGCATCAGTCCGACGACGACAGTCGGCGACGCGATGCAATTGATCACCAAGCGGCGATTTCGGCACCTGCCGATTGTGGACAACGGCAAGGTGCTCGCCGTCGTATCGAGCGGCGATCTAACCCATTGGCTGGTGCAGGACCAGTTGGGCGAGGTTCAAGAGCTTGTCGATCTTGCCGCCCGGTCCTGACAATCTTTAATTGCTGTTGAGCGCAATCTGAATTTGGTCGCACGCCCTAACCATCGTTGCGGCAAACGCTGATATAGCCGGCTCCAGGCTGGCCCAGATCGAGCCCGGTGGGGCGCACCCCCGCCGGCCCTTAAGTAGGTTTCCGGAATTGCCGTGCTGGTCTTGCGGCGTCATTTTTGCGGTATGGGACCCGACTTGGGTCAACAGCGGCCCCCCGATTGCACCTGCGACGGCGAAGGCTTAACCCTTGTCAGCCGCGTGCCGCGCGTTGGCGCCATGCCTGAACTGTGCACCTACCGCTGCGAGGTGTGCGGACACGTCGAGACGCGTGAAGTCCAGCCAAGCGAGCGGCAGCCCAAGCAGGAATAGCGGCAGCGCCTTCTCATTGTTTCCGGCTCTAAGCCGAAACGGTGTTTCCGACGGCGACTTTGTGCGCCGGCGCCGGGCGTCGCTCTGCCGCCATCTGCGTCAACTGCCGCAGATACGCGATCTTGTCGTCGACCGTGTGCTGGATATGGCTGACCTGCTCTTCGCTCAGATGGCGATATTTGCCGATCATCTTGAGATAATCGGCGACCGGTTGCGGCCGGTCGACCGGATGGGTGAAGCGCAGCCCGTTGGCGGGGTCGTACTCCCATAGCGCGATGAAGTTGGTGCGCACCTGCATCCGGCACACTTCGGTGGTCATCCCCGAAGGAAAGCGCCAGCCGGTCGGACAGGGCGCGTGCACATGCAGATAGGCCATGCCGGTCTTGGCGACTTCGATCGCCTTCGTGAGCTTGGCGTAATAGTCCTCCAGGAACGCGGTCGAGGCGGTGGCGACGTAGGAGCAATTGTGCATCGTCATGATGATCGGCAGGTTCTTGGCCTCGGTTCGCTTGCCCTGCATCGCGCCGCCGACCGGCGTGGTCGAGGTCCACGAACCGTAGGGCGTCACGCCGGACGACTGCATGCCGGTGTTCATGTAGCCTTCGTTGTCGACGCAGATGAACAAGATCGGATCGTTGCGCTCGGCCGCGCCTGAAACCGACTGGAAGCCGGCATCGGCAGTGCCGCCGTCGCCAGCGATCGTCATGGCGAGCACGTCGCGGCCGACGCGGTTGTACTGCCTCTTGACGCCAGCCAGCATGGTGGCGGTGTTGGTCAGCAGCGAGTGAAAGACTGGAAACTTCGACCCGGTCTGGCCGTTGTAGCCGACGGCTCCCATGCCGGGGACGCAGCCGGGGGGAGCTGCCATGACGACTTCCGGTCCGACCTTGCGCATGGTGTGGCGCATCAACAGCTCGGAATTGCAGCCGTGACAGGCGGAAAGGCCACGGCAGAACATGTCTTCCTTGTCGGCATAGTCATTGAAGATGCGCGCCGCGGTGCGATATTCGAGCGCCTCGTTCGGGCAGGCTTTCACGCAGGCCGGATCGCCGTCGCATTGATCGCATTTGCTGACGTGGCCGACCTCGGCGTCATAGACGATGCCGGCATAGGCGCAGCCGGCCGTGCACAACAGGCAGTTGACGCATTTGCTGTCGGCCCAGTCGATGACGCCGGTATCGGCGTTTTTCGTCAGCGCGCCGGACGGGCAATTCATCACGCAGACCGGATCGGCGCATTGCCGGCACAGCGCGAGCTCGACGTCCTCGCCGGCGATCTTGGGAAGGATGTGGATGCGCGAATAGGCGTGATCGTCGGTCTTCGCCTTGGCCTGCGCGCAGGCGGTCATGCAGTCGCCGCAGCCGTCGCAGCGGCTGGCGTGGAATTGCAGGGTGCTGAAACACTTGCCCACGATAAAGCCCCTAACGCCAGATCTGCGACATCAAGCGTCGCCCGGTCAGCTGTGGATTGGCGATGAATTCGGATTTGACCGGCGACAGATCGGTGCCGCGCAGGATGAGCTGCCACATGATGCCGGCATCGACGAAATCGTTGATGGTCGCGATGCCGACCAGATGCCCGTCCTTGAGCACAATGTGGCGGTAGCTGTCCTCGCTGCCGCCTTCGGCGACCTCGGATCCCGGACCACCGGAGCGGCCGACCGAAATCGCCTGCTGGCCGAAGAAACTGTAGGTATTGAGCGGCACCGCGCCGGGGAACGGTTGAACGCCCGCGTCATCGGCCATGCCGGCTCCCGCGATGCGGCCCTGCTCGACCGCATTCGGCAGAATGCCGTTGACCACCTTGCCGCCCCAGAACCCGCGCGCCTGCGCTACGTCGCCGGCGGCCCAGATGTTCGGCAGGTTCGTGCGCATCAGATCGTCGACCAGAATGCCGGCGTCGATCTCGATGCCCGATCCGTCGAGAAATCCGATATTGGGCTTGACCCCCGTGCACACCAGCAACAGATCGGCCGTGATCGTCGTGCCGTCCGCCAACGTGGCGAGACAGCCGTCGCCCTGCCGCTCGACGCTGCGCAGCGTCTGCCCCATCAACATGGTGACACCGTTGCGGGCGAAAGTTCGTTCAATAATCGCCGAGGCTTTCGGTTCGAAATAGCCCGCGAGCGCGTGCGGCTGCAATTCGACCACGGTGACCGCGATCTTGGCCTTGGCCATGTTTTCGGCGGCGTGCATGCCGATCAGGCCGGCGCCCAAGACGATGGCCGAGCGGGCCTGCCCCATCGCCTGCCGCAGATGGATGGCGTCATCCATCGACCGCAGCACATGAAACGGCACATCGGCCAGACCCGCGACCTTCGGCAGCATGGGCGACGCGCCAGTCGCGATCAGCAGCCGGTCGTATTGCCAGCTCTCGCCGGAGGCGAGGCGCAGGCTCGACCGCGCCGGATCGAGCGACACAACGGTGGCGCCAGGCACGAAGGCAATGGCGTTATCTTTGAAATAGGCCTGATTGCGCAGAACCACGTTGTCGGGCTGCGAGCGTCCGGACACCACGTAAGGCAGAATGGTCGGCGAATAGGGCAGATGCGCGTCGCGCGTCAACAGCGTCAACGCGCCGTCGGCGTCGATGAGGCGGATCGCCGTTGCCGCTTCCAAAGCCGCGTGGCTGCTGCCGACGATCAGATATTTGCTGTGCATATCAATCGTTCTCGTTCAGCCAGACCGGCTCGTTGGGATCGCGGCCCCATTGCAGCTCGCGCGTGAGCGCGATGGCGCGCGCGAAATGCTCGACCGTGATGTCGGCGCCGGCCAGACCGCCGATAAAGCTGATGACCGGAATCGATTTGCCGGTGTGGTAGAGCGCGCCCAAGGTCTCCTGATAGACCGGTCCGCAATTCCAACCGAAGCTCACCGAGCGGTCGACCACGCCGATCCGTTTCACTTTCGCAAGCGCGGCCACCATGGCCTGCAGCGGGAACGGCCGAAAGGTCTTGATCTTGATGAGGCCGACGGCTTCTCCTTTATCGCGGGCGATGTCGACCGCATCCTTGGCGGCGCCGGTCATGCTGCCGATGGTGACCAGCGCGGTGTCGGCATCGTCGAGCCGATACTCCTCGACCAACGGCGCGTGATAGCGGCCGAACTTCTCGCCCCAGGCGGCGTGCACTTCGCGGATGACGCGTAGCGCGTTCTGCATGCCGCGCACCTGGCCCTTGCGATAACGCACGAAGTTGCGCGGGCCGGCCCCGCCTGCCCCGCCGGTCAGCGGATCGACGCCCATCGGCCGCGAGGGATCGAGCGCGATGTGCCAGTTGACATTGGGCGGCCCGAGAAAGTCATCGACCTCCTGCTGATCCGGCACCTCGACCCGGGTAACGCCGAACGAGAGATAATTGCCGTCATGGCAGACATTGATCGGCAGCATGACGTCGCGGTGCTCGGCGATCTTGTAGGCCATCACGGTGGTGTCGAGGATTTCCTGCACCGTTTCGCAATACATCTGAATCCAGCCGGCATCGCGCACCACCATGGCGTCCTGCTGCCCGCCCCAGACGCATTGCGGGCTGAGCAAATCGCGCGTCACCAGCGAGGCCACCATCGGCAGCCGCAAACCGGGCGTGCGCACATAAGGCTCGAACATGAAGGCCAGCCCCGGCCCGCAGGTCGCCGTGAAAGTCCGCCCGCCGGCCAAGGCCACGCCTTGCAGTCCGCACATCACCGCATGTTCGCCCTCGACATTCATCAGATCGGCGCGCAAGCGGCCGTCGGCGATCATCTGCGAGAGATGTTCCACCAGAGAGGATTGCGGGGTGATCGGATAAACCGCCACCACATCCGGGCGCGACAGGCCGACGCCGATCGCCGCCGCCTCGTTGCCTTCGCACACGACGAAGCTCGGCTTATTGGTGGCCAAACGAGACGGTTCGGTGACGGCACTCATCGGCCCACCTCCTCGATCATGCGGATCGCGCTGTGCGGACATTCCTGCGCGCACACGCCGCAGCCCTTGCACACGGCGAGATCGAACTCGAACCAGCGCGGCTTCTCAACCACGCATTGCACCGGACAATAGAGCCAGCACAGTCCGCATTTGACGCATTTGAGCCGATTGATCAGCGGCCGCATGCTGCGCCAATCGCCGGGCAGCATGCCGCTCAGGACGGTGGCGATCGGCGCCAGATCGTCGGGAATGCTCGACGCGTCGAAATGATCACGCGACTGCCGCTGCATGAGCCACCTTCTGCACGTCGTGCACGTCGTGCACATTGGTCTCGTTGTAGCCGCGCTCGGCCGCCGACAGGTTTTCGCTCAAACCGGCGTCGCGGAAATCCATTTGCTGGAGCGCTTCCTTGAGCGCGGCAAGCGTCAGCAGCCCGCTCGTGCGCGCGAAGGCGCCGAGCATGACCGCGTTCGTCACCGGTTTGCGATAGATCGACAGCGCGATGCCGACCGCATCGCACAGGCCGATGCGCGCAACGAAATCCGGAAACTTGAGGTCTGCCAGTTTTTCCTTCGTGGTTAGCACCACGGTGCCGCCCGGCTTCATGCCGGCGAAAATATCGACCGTGCGCGGAACGGTGGGATCGATGCAGACGACGCAATCGGGATGGTAGACGTTGGTCATCGCCCGGATCGGCGCGCTATCGAAGCGCAGAAAGGCGGCAACCGGGGCGCCGCGGCGTTCGAAACCGAACGAAGGAATCGCAACCGCGTGCTTGCCCTCGTCGATCAGCGCGTGCGCAAGAATCGAGCATGCCAGGACGGCGCCCTGGCCGCCCCGCCCATGAATGCGCACTTCGTGCGTTTCGTGCAAAATCTTGCTCCGAAATTACTGAAATCCAGCAGGACCTTAAGCGTGCTTGGGTGCGCGATTAGATCGAAACTAAGCCCATGCTTCAGTCGGTCATGCCTTGATATTGATCAAAGCCCCGCTCAGGCGGCGATTGGCTGGGAACAGGGAGTCGGCCGGCGTCCTCCACGACAGCCGGCATGGACTTCGCGCGCGAACTGCGCATCGCCCACACGCGGCAACGGACGGCCGCTTTGACTTAACTCAAGGCTCGCACCCGCCAGCCCAACTACGTTTTCCAGTTGCAATAAAGCAACAAGGGTCGAAGTGCCCTATCCGGAGGAAGCGAAAATGGCTGGTCAGGTTACGCGACGCGAGACGCTGGCACTTGCAGGAACGGCGCTCGCAGCACTGACGATCCCTGCCACGGCGCAGTCGACTGCCCCCATCAAGATCGGCTTCAGCATGGCGCTGTCCGGCGGTCTCGCCGGCGGCGGCAAAGCCGCTCTGCTGGCCTATCAGATCTGGGCGGAGGACGTGAACGCGCGCGGCGGCCTGCTCGGGCGCAAGGTCGAGTTGGTGTATTACGACGATCAGTCCAATCCATCGGCGGTGCCGTCGATCTATACCAAGCTGCTCGACATCGACAAGGTCGACCTGCTGCTGTCGGGCTATGCCACCGTGCCGACCGCGGCCGCGATGCCGATCGTCATGCAGCGCAAGAAGGTGTTCCTCTCGCTGTTCGCGCTCGCCGCCAATGACGAGTTCAAATACGACCGATATTTCCAAATGCAGCCGAATGGGCCGCAGGCGAAATACGAACTGTCGAAGGGCTTCTTCGAGATAGCCGCGGCGATGAACCCGAAGCCGCAAACGGTCGCGATGGTCGGCGCCGACGCCGAGTATCCGAAGCATGCCCTCGACGGCGCGCGCGAGAACGCCAAGAAGTACGGTATCAAGATCGTCTACGACCGCACCTATCCACCCGCCCAGGTCGACTTTGCGCCGATCGTGCGCTCGATCAAGGCGACCAATCCCGACCTGCTGTTCATGGCCACCTACCCGCCCGATTCGGTTGGTATGATCACCTCGATCCATGAACTCGGCTTTGCCGCCCGCATGGTCGGCGGCGGCATGATCGGACTGCAATTCGCCGCGATCAAGCAGAAGCTCGGGCCGATGCTCAACAACGTGTTGTGTTATGATCTCTACGTGCCTGAGCCAACGATGAAGTTCCCGGGCATCGAGCAGTTGCTCACGCGCTACCGCGAGCGGGCGGCGGCGGCCGGCGTCGATCCGATCGGCATCTACATCCCGCCCTTCGCCTATTCCGAGGTGCAGATCCTCGAGCAGGCGATCAAGGCAGTCGGCTCGCTCGATGACGGCAAACTCGCAGACTACATCCGCAAGACCAGCTTCCCGACCGTGGTCGGCGACATCAAGTTCGGCGATCGTGGCGAATGGGCGGAGCCGCGCGTGCTCTATGTCCAGTATCAAAACATCGTCGGCAACGACGTCGAGCAGTTCAAGCAGGCCGGCAAGCAGGTCATCCTGTATCCGCCGCGCTACAAGTCGGGCGAACTGAAGAGCCCGTTCGTGTCGATGAAGAACTAAACGACCCAAACATGCGCTCAAGTCCGCCGTGGCGACACGGCGGACTTTTTCGTGCCCGTTTTGGGCCCGCGCGCATGAACTTTTCCGAGAAACCGGCTTTTCACGATCATGGAACATCGACATATTCTAGTTTTGTGATATATATTCCATCGATTCAAGCGCCGCTCCGCAGGCGGGCTCAGCCCAAGAGAATGAAATTGTTGATCGGATCACCGCCGTTGAAATTATTTTCTCTGCTTGCACTGTTCGGCGCGATGCTCATAGCGTCGAGCACGACAAACGCGCGCGCCGCCGAACTTGTCATGTTCGAACAGGCCGGCTGCGCCTGGTGCGAAGCCTTCGATCGTGAGATCGCAACCGTTTACGACAAGACCGCCGAAGGCGCGCGCGCCCCGCTGCGCCGTGTCGATATCGCGCGTGCGCTGCCGCCCGATCTTGCCTTTATCGTGATCGAGCGGCTCACGCCGCTGTTCGTCCTGGTCGATAACGGGCGCGAAATCGGCCGCATTCGCGGCTATCCGGGCGAGGATCATTTCTGGGGCCTGCTCGGCACGTTAATCAAGGCCCTCGACCACCGCGAAACGACTGGTGAACGCGCGCAGCTTATGCAAAAACCATTGCGCGCGACCGACTGATGGTTTGTATTCATACGCCGCCTCAATGATCGTTGGTGCACGAATGGATTTGCAACAGGCCGATAGCCGTGAGCGCACGCACGAGCTCGAGCGTATCGTCGGCAATGCCAAACGGGCGAGCGATTTTCTCAAAGCCCTCGCGCATGAGAGCCGGCTGCTGATTCTCTGCATCCTGGCCGAGGGCGAGAAGTCGGTGAGCGAGCTGGAAGAGCTGCTCAATTTGCGCCAGCCGACGGTGTCGCAGCAGCTCGCGCGCCTGCGCGCCGACGGTCTGGTATCGACGCGGCGCGACGGCAAGGCGATCTATTACAAGCTCGCCAGCGATGAAGCGCGTGTCGTCATCGGCGCCGTCTACGACGTGTTCTGCAAGAAAGTGCGCAAGCGCTGAGACCCGCCTGCCCGCGCCCGGCTCAATTGATCGACAAGTTCAACGTCTTGACCATCTTGCCCCACTTTTCCACCTCGGCCCGGAAAGTGGTTTCCGCCTGGGCTTGCGATCCGTAGATCGGATCGAAGCCGATCGATGTGAGCTTCTGCTGGATTTGCGGATCCTTCATCACCTGTTCGATCGTCGCGTTCAGCTTGGCGACGATCTCCGGGCTGGTATTGGCCGGCGCGAAAACGCCGACCCAGGATGAAGCTTCGAAATTGGCATAACCGGCCTCGGCGTAGGTCGGCACGTTCGGAACGACCGCGGCGCGCTTGGCGCTCGCGACAGCGAGCCCCTTGACCTTGCCGCCGGCGATCTGCGCCGCGGCGCCGCCGCCCAGCGTCGTTGCCAAGAAATCGATCTGGCTGCCGATGGTCGCATTCATCGCCGGCGCGCCGCCTTGGAACGGCACATGCACGGCCGAGATCTTGGCGATCTCCTTGAAGAAATACTCGGCCGCGATATGCGAGCCGCTGCCGACGCCGGCGGTGCCGAAATTGATGCTCTTGCCCTGCGCCGCCTTGATGAAATCGGAGAGGTTGGCCGCCGGATTGCTCGCGCTGGTGATCAGCGATTCCGGGCTCGATGCCACGATCGCGATGGTCTTGAAATCGCTCGCGGCAAATCCCTTGTTCGCGCGCAAGGTCTCGTTGATGGCCATCGCGGTCGTGGTCACGAGCAGCGTGTAGCCATCGGGCGTCGCGCGTGCGACCGCAGCCGCGGCGATATTGCCGCCGGCGCCGCCGCGATTTTCGACCACGACATTACGTCCCAGCCGCGCGCCGACGCCCTGGCCGACCAGCCGCGCCACCGTATCGGCGACGCCGCCCGCCGCAAAGGCGACGATGAAGGTGACATCGCGCGCCGGATAGGGCTGCGCGCTGACTTGGGTAGCGCCCAGCATGCAGGCGAGCGCAGCCACAGCGGCGCAACCGAAAAACCGTGATTTCGGCATGACAATCCCCCTGAAGCGCGCATTTGCTATGGTTGCGGCGGTGCGCACTTGCCGGGAATTGTCCCATTCATCCTTTAGTTTGACAAGAATGGTGTTCTGCCTTGCGGATGCACTAGCTCACCGCCACGTCGATAAGCCGCATCTGCACCCGCTCCTCGCCCTGCCAGCGGTCGACCGCGAGGAAGCCGGCCGCATGCATTTGGCGGCCGCGGTTGTCCAGCAGCGCGCGGCCGAGCGGCGTACCGGCAACGCGGAACGCGATGGCGTTGACGAACTTGCCGTTGCCCGAGCGCAAGCGCGCGCGGATGTGATTCTCGCCGACCGGATCGGCGTAGGCGAGCGTATGCGCCGGCAAGGCCAGCAGCGGCTCCGGATTGCCAGAGCCGAACGGTCCGGCGCGCGCCAGCAGATCGACCAGCGCCAGATCGACGCCGCCGGCGCTGATGGCGCCATCGATCCTGAGCGCGCTGTCGCGCCGCGCGACTTCCACCGCCGGGGCGAGCGCGTCTTCGAGGAAGGCGCGGAACGCAGCCAGCGCGTCTTTCCGCAGCGTGACACCGGCCGCCATGGCGTGGCCGCCACCCTTGAGCAGCAGACCGTCATGCACCGCCTGCCGCACCGCACGGCCGAGATCGACGCCGGCAATCGAACGGCCCGAGCCGGTGCCGATGCCACCCGGCTCAAGCGCAATCGCAAAGGCCGGACGGCCGTAGCGCTCCTTCAGCCGCGCCGCCACCAGGCCGACCACGCCGGGATGCCAGCCTTCCGCCGCGGTGACCACCACGGCGCCCTTCTCTTCCAGGCCGAGCGCGGCCATGGCTTCGGCTTCCGCCTGCGCCACCGTCGCCAGTTCGATCTGCTGGCGCTCGCGGTTGAGGCGGTCCAATTCGGCGGCGATGCGCGCGGCCTCGGTCGGGTCTTCCTCCATTAATAGCCGCACACCCAAGTCGGCTCGCCCGATGCGGCCGCCGGCATTGATACGCGGCCCCAACAGAAAGCCGAGATGCCAGGCCTCCGGCGGGCCCGACAGCCGCGCGGCATCCATCAGCGCGGTCATCCCGACATTGTCGCGCCGCCGCAATGCGATGAGCCCTTTGGCGACGAAGGCGCGGTTGAGCCCTTTGAGCGGCACCACGTCGGCGACGGTGCCGAGCGCGACCAGATGCAGTAGCGACAACAGATCGGGTTCGCTGCGCATGGCGGTCCAGAAGCCGCGCTGGCGAAGCTCCCTGGTCAGTGCAACCAAAGTGACAAACACCAGCCCGACGGCGGCGAGATAGCCGAGACCGGACAGATCGTCGGCGCGGTTCGGGTTGACGATCGCTACCGCCGCCGGCAGCTCCTCATCGGCTTGGTGATGGTCGATTACCACGGTGTCGAGGCCGAGCCGCTTCGCCTCGGCCAGCGGCTCCAGGCTGGTGGTGCCGCAATCGACCGTGATCAGCAGCTTGACCTCGCGCTCGGCGAACGAGCGGATGGCGTCGACGTTCGGCCCGTAGCCCTCGAAGATGCGGTCTGGAATATGGACGATCGGATCGATCCCGCAATGGCGCAGATAGCGCGCGAGCAGCGCCGAAGCGGTGGCGCCGTCAACGTCGTAGTCGCCGAAGATGGCGACGCGCTCCTGATGCAGCACCGCATGCACGAGGCGCGCCGACGCCGCCTGCATGTCGGTGAGCGTATGCGGGTCCGGCAGCAGGCGCTTGACGGTGGGATCGAGAAAGGCTTCCGCCTCATCGGGTTCGACGCCGCGGCCGGCCAGCACCCGCGCCAGCAATTCCGGCACGCCAAGCCGCTGCGCGATGGTGAGCGCACGCGCGGAGCCGCGCTCGTCGAGCCGGTCGCGCCAGGCGCGCCCGGTCGCCGAACGTTCGACGCCGAGGAAAAAGCGTTCGTTGTCTTTCAAAGGCATTGCCGGCAACGCCATATTCGTTCAATCGCCTGTTCGCGGACCACAGCGTAGCACGCGCTAGCCGGCCACTTCCGCGTGAATC
Organism: Hyphomicrobiales bacterium; assembly: GCA_016185205.1. Classification (GTDB taxonomy): domain Bacteria; phylum Pseudomonadota; class Alphaproteobacteria; order Rhizobiales; family Xanthobacteraceae; genus Pseudolabrys. Next base: position 81,793 of record JACPOA010000059.1, read on the forward strand.
CGCAGCAATTCCGGGATAGTCGCAGGATCCCGCCGGCCAAATCCGCATTCGGTCGCAATCGAAAAATGCGCGGCGTGCCGCTCGGCCACCGTTAGCCGCTTGCGCGTGCCGGCCACGCCATCGGTGTAATGCACCAGCCCGAGGCACAATTCGGTTTCCGGCCGCAGCCGCAAGCGCGCCAGCGGCGCGAAATAGGGATCGTCGGCGCGCTCACGCGGCACCGGCATATGGATGAGATTGATCGGGCGTTTGATATCGGCGGATAGCCGATTGGCGACAGCGGCCATGTCGCCCATGTCGGCCGGCTCGACCACGTGCTTGTGGTTGGAATCGCCGTAGCAGAAGTGGAACATCAGTTCGATGTCGGTCGGCACGCGCTCGGCCAGATCGGTAAGAATCGCTGAGAAGTTCGACAGCATCTCGCCGCGGTTCGCCCCGTAGGCGTTCGGCTCGTTGCGCTGCAGGCGCGCGAACACCGCCGAGGCCACATCGAACTGGATGGCGATCTGGTCGTGCGGCAGCGTCCGCGCAATCTTGTCGATCTCGCGCTTGAGCGCTTCGTTGTAGACGGGATCGAGCGGCCGATGCAGGTCGTCCTGCAGAAACAGCCAGATCACCGAATGGGCGGGCACCAGGTCGATCTGGAAGCGCACATGCGGGGCGATCTTGCCGTCGCGCTTGAGCGCGGCGAATTCGGCGTAAGATTGCCGGGCGATGTCGGCATAGAACAGGTTGCCGAATGTGACATCGCGCACGCTCTGGTCGGCTTTCAGCCGGTAGCGAATGCGCGCGGTGCCGGTGGCATGGATGCGGAACAGCTCGTCGGATTTCTCGAACGCGGGATTGTCGGCGAAGGCCGGCTCGAGCCAGGTGATCCAGTCGGAGCGTTCGCCGGTCTCGCCGTCCGGGATGCGCTTGAGCCGCGCGCCCAGCGCCGCGCTCACCGTGGCGAAGACGGTGCGCGCATCGGCGAGCGGAACGCTGCCGATCAAATGAACGTCCCGCGGCATTTGTGATGATTTAATCGAGGTGGAACTTCTGAAGCTGGCGATGCTCGGCGCGCACCCAGCGCACGGTGCCGGTGACCGAGCGCATCACCACCGTTTCGGTTTCGATGAAATCCTTGCGGAACTTCACGCCGCGCAGCATGTTGCCGTCGGTGACGCCGGTGGCGGCGAACACGCAATCGCCCTTCACCATGTCGGTGATGCCGTATTTCTTGCGCGGATCCTTGATGCCCATCTTGGCGGCGCGGCTGCGCTTCTCCTCGGTATCCAGCACCAGCCGGCACTGCATCTGCCCGCCGATGCAGGCGAGCGCGGCTGCCGCCAGCACGCCTTCCGGTGCGCCGCCGATGCCGAGATAGATGTCGATGCCGGTGGCGTCGGGCTGCGCGGTGTGGATCACGCCGGCTACGTCGCCGTCGGTGATCAGCGCTACCGCCGCGCCGGTCTTGCGCACCGCCGCGATCATGTCGGCGTGGCGGGTGCGGTCGAGAATGAGCGCGGTGATGTCCTGCGGCCTGACACCCTTGGCCTTGGCGAGCCGCATAATGTTCTCGGCTGGCGAAACGTCGAGATCGACCAGGTCCTTAGGGTAACCGGGGCCGATGGCGATTTTTTCCATGTAGACGTCGGGCGCGTTGAGCAAGGTGCCGCTTTCCGCCATCGCCATGGTGGCGATCGCGCCCGCCATGTTCTTGGCGCAGAGCGTGGTGCCTTCGAGCGGATCGACCGCGATGTCGACCTTCGGTCCCTTGCCGGTGCCGACGGTCTCGCCGATGAACAGCATCGGCGCCTCGTCGCGCTCGCCCTCCCCGATCACCACCGTGCCGCCGATCGGCAGCTTGCTCAACTCGCGCCGCATGGCGTCGACGGCGGCCTGGTCGGCGGCTTTCTCGTTGCCGTGCCCGCGCAGGCGCGCCGCAGAAACCGCCGCGCGCTCGGTCACGCGCACGATCTCGATGGATAGGATGCGGTCCAGCACCTGCTTGGTAGTCTCAGTCACCAACGCCATTTTAAGTCGCTCCCCTCACCAAAACCCGGCCTAGCGGCCGGCCTCGTAATCAGCTGCGCATGATCTTGTCCGACCTTCCTTCGCCCGCCGAAGCGGGCTTCGCGAAGGCGGGAAACCGGTACCCACTTTTCGGGATCATGCGCTAGTTCTTCTCGATACGGATAACCTGTGGCCGGCCAAAGATCACCCTATCGCGCCCTACCGCCGCAAGGGCCTTGCGCACGGCATCCTCAGTTGTCGCATAGGTAATGAGGATAACCGGCACCGAGCCGTTCTTCGGCCGTTCGTCCTTGCCATGGCGCTGCACGATCGATTCCAGCGAAATATCCTGCTGGGCGAGCCGCTTGGCGATGGTCGCCGCGGTTCCCGGCTTGTCGCGCGCCTGCAGGCGGATGTAATAGCCGCCCTCGTGCCGCTGCATGGGCGCCTTGCGCACGCTGGTGAGCCGCGCGGTCGGCCGGCCGAACGGCGCCGTACGAACTCCTCGTGCAACATCGCCGATGTCGGATAATACCGCCGAGGCGGTGGCGGCGCCGCCGGCGCCGGGGCCGACCAAGGTCAGTGGATCGATCCCGTCGGCGTCGATGGTGACGGCATTGGTCACGCCCATCACCTGCGCGATGGCGGAATCCTTGCGCACCATGGTGGGATGCACGCGCTGCTCGATGCCCTTCGGCGTCTTCACCGCCACGCCCAGGAGCTTTACCCGATAGCCGAGCTCGTCGGCGGCGGCGAGATCGGCCGGCGCAATCGAGGAAATGCCTTCCACATAGATCGCGCGCTGGTCGACCTTGCTGCCGAAGGCGAGGCTGGCCAGGATCGATAGCTTCTGCGCGGTATCGTGGCCCTCGATGTCGAAGGTCGGATCGGCCTCGGCATAGCCCAGGCGTTGGGCTTCCTGCAGGCATTGCGCGAACGCCATCTTGTCCTGCTCCATCCGGGTCAGGATGTAATTGCAGGTGCCGTTGAGGATGCCGTAGATGCGGTCGATGGCATTGCCGGCCAGTCCCTCGCGCAAGGTCTTCACGATCGGAACGGCGCCGCCGACCGCCGCCTCGAAATTGAGCGCGACGTGATGCTTCTCCGCCAGCGCGGCGAGCTTGACGCCATGCTTGGCCAGCAGCGCCTTGTTGGCGGTGACCACCGACTTGCCGCTGCCGAGCGCCGCCGCGATCGCACTCCTGGCCGGATCGCCGGCGCCGCCGATCAGTTCGACGAACACATCGATGTCGCCCTCACGCGCCAGCGCCACCGGGTCGGAAAACCATTTCATCGATTTGAGATCGACGCCGCGATTCTTGGTGCGCGAGCGCGCGCAGACCGCGACGACCTCGATCGGACGGCCGCAACGCGCGGCCAGCGCCTCGCGCTGGCGCGCCACCTGGGCGATCAAGGCGGCGCCGACCGTGCCCAATCCGGCGACCCCTACTCTGAGAGCTTGAGTCATGAAACTAGCGCCGCGTGGCGAGCGGAACGACGTTGTGAAGCTGTTCCGGCGCCGTGTCGAGGAAGCGGCGGACATTGCGCGCGGCCTGGCGGATGCGCTGCTCGTTCTCCACCAGCGCGATGCGGACATGGCCTTCGCCATATTCACCGAAGCCGATGCCGGGCGACACCGCGATATCGGCCTTCTCGACCAGCAGTTTGGAAAACTCCACGCTGCCGAGCGATTTGAACGGCTCCGGGATCGGCGACCAGGCAAACATCGAGGCGTGCGGGCTCGGCACCTGCCAGCCGGCACGGCCGAAGCTTTCCACCAGCACGTCGCGGCGGCGCTTGTAGGTCTCGCGCATCTCCTTGATGCAGTCGTCGGGGCCGTTGAGCGCCGCGGCGGCCGCCACCTGGATCGGCGTGAAGGCGCCATAATCGAGATAGGATTTCACGCGACCGAGCGCCGCGATGATGCGTTCGTTGCCGACGGCAAAGCCCATGCGCCAGCCTGGCATCGAATAGGTCTTCGACATCGAGGTGAACTCGACCGCGATATCGTTGGCGCCCGGAACCTGCAACAGCGAGGGCGGCGGATTGTCGTCGAAATAGACTTCCGCATAGGCCAGATCGGACAGCACCAGGATGTTGTGCTTCTTGGCGAAGGCGACCAGGTCCTTGTAGAAATCCAGCGTCGCGACATAGGCGGTCGGATTGGCCGGATAGCAGACCACCACCACGGTCGGCTTCGGGATCGAGTGGGTGATAGCGCGCTCGATCGTATGGAAGAAGTTCGGCGTCGGTTCCGACGGCACCGAGCGGATCGCGCCGCCCGCCATCAGGAAGCCGAAGGCGTGGATTGGGTAACTTGGATTGGGCACCAGCACGACGTCGCCGGGCGCGGTGATCGCCTGCGCCACATTGGCGAAGCCTTCCTTGGAGCCGAGCGTGGCGACGACCTGGGTTTCCGGATTGAGCTTCACGCCGAAGCGGCGCTCGTAATAGGCGGCTTGTGCGCGGCGCAGGCCGGGAATGCCGCGCGAGGCGGAATAGCGGTCGGTGCGCGGCTTGCCCAGCGCCTCCTTCATCTTCTCGATCACATGGGCGGGCGCCGGCAAATCCGGATTGCCCATGCCGAGGTCGATGATGTCGGCGCCGGCATTGCGCGCACGCGCCTTGGCCTTGTTCACTTCTTCGAACACATAGGGCGGCAATCGGCGGATGCGGTAGAAGTCTTCCATCGGCTCAAACCTTCAAATCGGCTACAGTTTGCTTGCGCATAATCTTGTCCGAAAACCGGTTCCCACTTTTCGGGATCATGCGCTCTGCTTGCGCATAGCTTTTTCCAACTATGCGCTGGCTGCCCATCTCCAGCCGGCAGGCGTCAACCCCGGCTGGCTTTTATCACGGGTTGGCTTTGACGCCAGCGGGCGGCACCACAATGACCGCCGTGGGCTTCTTTTTCGGGGCCGGCGCGGACGCCCTGGCGTCGGTCGGCGGCACGACAACGACAGTCTCGGCTTTCTGTTTGGCGGCCGGCGCAGCCGTCTTGGCGCCAGCGGGCGGTACGGTGGCGACGGCCGCAGGCTTATTTTTCAAGGCCGGCGGGGCGGCCTTTTTGGCTGGCGCTTCGCGGGCTTCCTGCCGGTCGCGGATGGTGGCCAAGTCCTTTTCCAACTTGACCTGCTCTTCCTCGCTCAGGGGCTGGGTCGAGCGGGCCGGCGGCATATCGTGCACGGCTGGGTACTGGTGGGACGTCGTTGGCCGCGCCGGGGTGCCGGCCGGCAGGCCACCCCATTCCGCCGGCAGGCGGTCGGACAGCGGCTCGGCTGCGCAGCCGGAGAGCGTCGTGGCCAGCCCTAGGACCACCCATGTCATCTGGAGAAAGGCTCGGACCATGCTGCTCAGGACCTGCCGGCTGGACGGGAAAGCAATGGAGACTCAAGGAATTATAGCATAAACCCGCTATCCGGCTATTATGGCCGCAGCAAGGTTATCAGCCGGTAACGGGCTGCGCGTCGGTCGCACGACCGGCAAAACTATGTGCTAAATCGCGCCTTGCGATGGGGCGCAGTCCGGGCCACTTGTTCTGGCTAGGGATCGACCTGAGATGCGGACGGATATGCCTGCCAGCGAAACAGCCAAGCCTGCGGCCAAAGAACCGGCAAAACCCGGCGCCGTCGACGTCGAGGCATTCGCGCACAATCTCGCGCGCATGATCGAGGAAGGCGGCAAGGCGCTCGCCGCCTATATGAAGCCGCGCGAGGAAGGCAAGATCAAAGGCGAATTGGCCGACGATGTCACCGACGTGGTCAAGACCGTCGGCCAGGTGGCGGAATACTGGCTCTCCGATCCGCAGCGCGCGGTCGAGCTGCAAGCGAGCCTCGGCCGCGCCTATCTCGATCTGTGGGCCGGCGCCGTCAAGCGCATGGCCGGCGAGCCCGCCGCGCCGGCCATTACAGCCGATCCGAAAGACAAGCGCTTCGCCGACCCGGAATGGTCGCAAAACCAGTTCTTCGACTTCCTCAAGCAGGCCTACCTGCTCACCGCGCAATGGGGCGACCGGCTGGTCAAGGACGCCGCCGGCGTCGACGAGCACACCCGGGCGAAGGCCGAGTTCTACGTCAAGCAGATCGCCAACGCGATCTCGCCGTCGAATTTCGTGCTGACCAATCCGGAACTGCTGCGCGAGACGCTGGCCGCGAACGGCGAAAATCTCGTGCGCGGTATGCGCATGCTGGGCGACGACATCAAGGCCGGCCACGGCCATCTCAAGATTACGCAGACCGATCCCGCGATGTTCGAGGTCGGCCGCAATCTCGCGCTCACGCCCGGCAAGGTGGTGTTCCAGAACGATCTGATGCAGCTCATCCAATATGAGCCGACCACGGCAGATGTGCTCAAGGTTCCGCTGCTGATCGTGCCGCCATGGATCAACAAATACTATATTCTCGATCTCGCGCCGGAAAAATCCTTCATCAAATGGTGCGTCGATCAGGGCGTCACGGTATTCGTGATCTCGTGGGTCAATCCCGGCGCGCAATTGGCCGGCAAGACCTTCGAGCAATACATGATCGAGGGCCCGCTCGCCGCGCTCGACGCCATCGAGGCGGCAACCGGCGAGCGCAAGATCAACACCATCGGCTATTGCGTCGGCGGCACCCTGCTGGCGATCGCGATCGCCTATCTGGCGGCCAAGCGTAAGAACCGCGTGCTGTCGGCCACCATGTTCGTCGCGCAGGTCGATTTCACCTATGCCGGCGATCTCAAGGTGTTCGTCGACGAGGAGCGCCTCCAGCAGCTCGAAGCACACATGAAGGAACAGGGCTATCTGGAAGCCTCGCGCATGGCGACGGCTTTCAATATGCTGCGCTCCAACGATCTGATCTGGCCCTACGTGATCAACAATTACATGCGCGGCAAGAAGCCGTTCCCGTTCGACATCCTGTACTGGAATGCCGACTCCACCCGCATGCCGGCGGCCAATCATTCGTTTTATTTGCGCAACTTCTATCTCGACAACAAATTCGCCAAGGGCGAGCTGAAAATCGGTGGCATCAAGCTCGATCTGCGCAAGGTGAAGCTGCCGATCTACAATCTCGCCACCCGCGAGGACCACATCGCGCCGGCGAAATCGGTGCTGTTTGGTTCGCAATATTTCGGCGGGCCGGTGAAATACGTGCTGGCCGGCTCCGGGCACATCGCCGGCGTGGTCAATCCGCCGGCCAAGGCGAAATACCCCTACTGGACTGGCGCGCCGCCAAGCGGCGACGATGTCGATGCGTGGCTCAAGAAGGCGCAGCAGCATCCCGGCTCCTGGTGGCCGGACTGGCTCGACTGGCTCAAAAGCCATGACGCCAAGACCGTGCCGGCGCGCAAGATCGGCGCCGGTAAACTCAAGCCGATCGAAGACGCGCCCGGGTCTTATGTGAAGGTCAGGAATTGGACATGAAACGCCGCACGCGAATCGCAAGGCAAAAGCAGCAGCCGCGGAAGCGAGCGCGCAAGCTGCCGAAATCGATGGATGCCTTACAGTTGAAGGCCGATTGCTACGCGGTGCTCGACCAGATCGCTGCCACTGGCCGGATCGCAATCAAAGACGCAGATGCCCGGTCAAGCCAGGGCATGACGGAAAAATATCACGACGCCAGCTTCACCGGGATTTTCAGATAGCGCACGCTGTTGACCTCGGCCGGCGGAACTTGGCCGGCGCGGAATTTGACCTGGGTCGCGGGTAACCTCTTGGCGCGTGGCGGCCTTGGCCTTGACTTACATATTAGGTATACCTAATTTAGTAACTCCTAATTCACGGAGCGCCCATGGCAACGCAAGCGGCCCGCCGCGTAACGCCGGCGGACAAAAGCGGCTTTGCTTCGTTCGAGCGCAAGGCGGCGCAGGCGGCCGGGCTGTTGAAGCTGCTCGCCAACGAGAACCGGCTGCTAATCCTGTGCCGGCTGGCGCTGGCCAAGGAAATGTCGGTGAACGATCTCGCCGCGGCGGTAGGCCTGAGCCAGTCGGCGCTCTCGCAACACCTCGCCAAGATGCGCGACGAGGGCCTGCTCGCCACCAGGCGCGAGGCGCAGACGGTGTTCTATCGCATGGCCGATCCGAATGCGGCGCGCCTGCTGGCGCTGCTCAAGAGCATCTATTGCCCGTGACGCGTCAGAAATACGCGGAAAAAACAATACTGGGAGACGATACGATGACCGACCTGAAAACCGTTTCGCCCGAGCACGCCGCCGAACTCATTCGCGCCGGCGCCGTGCTGGTCGACGTGCGCGACGCCGACGAATATGCGCGCGAGCGCATCCCCGGCGCCCGGCATCATGCCTTGACCCGCATCGATCGCGACAGCCCGGCGCGGAGCGGCGACGACGTGCTGATCTTCCACTGCCGGTCGGGCGCGCGCACCAAGGGCAACGCCGCTCGGCTTGCCGCCGCCGCGCAGGATTGCGAGGTCTATATCCTCGACGGCGGCCTCGATGCCTGGAAGAAGGCCGGCCTGCCGGTCGCGCTCGATCGCAGCCAGCCGATCGACATCATGCGCCAGATGCAGATCGCCGCCGGCAGCCTGGTGCTGCTCGGGGTCGTGCTCGGCGCCTTGGTGGCGCCGGAATTCTACGCGCTGTCGGGCTTCGTCGGCGCCGGATTGCTGTTCGCGGGCGTGAACGGCTTTTGCGGCATGGCGCGGCTCTTGACCGTCATGCCGTGGAACCGGCGCGCCTCCGCCGCGGCGCAATGACACTGCTGCACAACTTGCTGGTAATCGCCTCGGGCAGCCTGGTCGGTTTCACGCTTGGCTTGGTTGGCGGCGGCGGTTCGATCCTGGCCGTGCCGCTGCTCGTCTATGCAGTCGGCGTGCCGTCGGCGCATGTCGCCATCGGCACCAGTGCGATCGCGGTGGCCGCCAGCGCCGCTGCAAACCTTGCCGGCCATGCGCGGGCGCACACGGTGAAATGGCCTTGCGCGCTGGTGTTCGCGTTGTCCGGCATTGCCGGCGCGGCCGGTGGCGCGCAGCTCGGCAAGATGGTCGACGGCGGCCGGCTGCTGATGCTGTTCGGCGCGCTGATGATCGTGGTCGGCCTGGCAATGCTGCGTCCGCGCGCATCGAGCGGCAATCCCGAGGTCCGGCTCACCGCCGAGAATATGCAGCGGCTGTTGCCGTGGCTGATCGGCACCGGTCTTGCAGTCGGCGCGCTGTCCGGCTTCTTCGGCATTGGCGGCGGCTTCCTGATCGTGCCTGGGCTGATCGGCGCCACCGCCATGCCGCTGATCAATGCCATCGGCTCCTCGCTGGTCTCGGTCACCGCGTTCGGCCTCACCACCGCGGCCAGCTATGCCTGGTCCGGCCTGGTCGATTGGCCCTTGGCCGTCCTGTTCGTGGTCGGCGGCGCGCTCGGCGGAGTATTCGGCATCCGGCTTGCCAAACATCTTGCCGGCTACAAGTACGCGCTCACGCGTACCTTTTCCGGTATCGTGATCGCGGTCGGGATCTACGTCATCGTTCGCTCGCTGACGACTTCTTGATCCCGCCAAGCCGCGACAGCCGCCACCGTATCCATTATGGTGCCGCCCGCCGGTTCAACATGATGGGGGATGGCAATGTCCAGGGAACTGATGTGGCTGACGCTGACGGTCATCCTGACCGGGCTGATGTGGGTGCCTTACATTCTCGACCGCGCCATGGCGCGCGGGCTGATGGGCGCGATGGCCAACCCTTCGCGCAACGACAAGCCGCAATCGGCCTGGGCGCAGCGGCTCTATTTCGCTCACACCAATGCAGTCGAAAACCTGGTAATCTTCACGCCGCTGGTGCTGATCCTCGACAGCATCGGGCATTCGACCGAGAGCACCGTGATCGCCTGCGCGGTCTATTTCTGGGCGCGGCTGGCGCATGCCGTCATCTATACACTCGGCATCGCGGTGCTGCGCACGCTCGCCTTCACCGTCGGATTCCTGGCGCAGGTGGCGCTGGTGCTGGCGGTGTTCGGGAAGCTGTAGCGCATGATCCCGAAAAGTGGGAACCGGTTTCCCGCCTTCGCGAAGCCCGCTTCGGCGGGCGAAGGGAGGTCGGACAAGATCATGCGCCACTAAGAAGTCGGCGCCGCGCGTTGCGCGATCGCTCTCAAATCGAGACCGCGCGGCAGCAGGCCGAAGGCGCCGCCGCTTTCGGCCGTCAGCCGCGAGGCGCAGAACGCGTCCGCCACCGCCGGCGACGAATGTTTCACCAGCAGCGCCGCCTGCAGCGCCAGCACCAGCTCACGCACCAGCGCACGCGCCTGCGTTTCGTCGTTGCGGTCGGGACTGCGCAGGCGTTGCGCCAGCCGCTCGGCGAAATTCTTCAGACGTGCATCGCCGGCGTCCTCAAGCTCGTGCCGCAACACCTCGGCCGCATTGGGCGTGCGCTCGATCGCGCGCAGCACGTCGAGGCACATCACGTTGCCGGAGCCTTCCCAGATCGAATTGACCGGCGCCTCGCGGTACAGCCGCGGCAGCACGCTTTCCTCGATATAGCCGGAGCCGCCCAGCACCTCCATCGCCTCGAAAGCGACGTAAGGCGTGCGCTTGCAGATCCAGAATTTCGCCGCCGGCGTCACCACGCGGCGAAACACTTGCGATATCTCGTCGCTCTCGTCATAGGCGCGCGCCAGCCGCATCGAGAGCACGGTGGCGGCTTCGCACTCGATCGCCATGTCGGCCAGCACATTGCTCATCAGCGGCTGGTCAACCAGCCGGCGCTGGAACGCGGTGCGATGGCTGGCATGATGCACGGCCTGCGTCACCGCCTGCCGCATCAGCGACGACGAGCCGACGGCGCAATCGAGCCGGGTGTAACCGGCCATTTCGATGATGATCGGGATGCCGCGCCCCTCCTCGCCGACCAGTTGCGCATAGGCGCCGTCGAATTCCACTTCGCTCGAGGCATTGGAACGGTTGCCGAGCTTTTCCTTGAGCCGAAGGATATGGATGGCATTGCGTTCGCCGTCCGGCGTCCAGCGCGGCATGAAGAAGCAGCTCAGGCCCTTGGCCGCCTGCGCCAATACCAGGAAGGCGTCGCACATCGGCGCCGACAGGAACCATTTGTGGCCGGTGAGACGGAAGCTGCCGTCGCCGGCCGGCTCGGCGCGCGTCGTATTGGTGCGCAGGTCGGAGCCGCCCTGGTTCTCGGTCAGGCCCATGCCCAGGAGCGCCGCGGTTTTCTCGGATGCCGGTCGGAAGCGGCGGTCGTAGTCGCGCGCGAAGATGCGCGGCAGCCATTCCGCCGCGATCACAGGCGCGCGCCGCAGCGTCGGCACCGAGCCATAGGTCATGGCGAGCGGGCAACAAATCCCGCTCTCGATCTGGTTGAGCAGGTAGAAGCCGGCGGCGCGCGTGACATGCGCGCCGGCTTGCGGTTTTGCCCACGGGCTTGAATGTAGGCCGGCTTTGAGCGCGATGCCGAGCAGTTCGTGCCAGGCCGGATGGAACTCAACCTCATCGAGGCGATGGCCGTAACGGTCGAGCGTGCGCAAGCTCGGCGTGTTGGCGTTGGCGTCGAAGCCGAGCTGGATCGTCTCCGGCGTGCCGAGCGTTTGCCCAAGCGCCGTCAGATCAGCTTCCGCCCAGGCCGCCCGCTCGCGCTTGACCGCCTCGCGCAGCACGGCATCGCTGGTGAACAGATTGTACGGTTCGAGCGGCGGCGGCTGGTTGCTGACCTCGAACATGTCAAAGGTCTCCCGGAATGACGACGCCTATTGTACCGCGCGAATCACGGAAACAGCGCGACCTGTTCGAGCCCCAGGGTCTCGGCATAGCCCAGCATCAGGTTCATGTTCTGGATGGCCTGGCCGGAGGCGCCCTTCACCAGATTGTCGAGCGCCGAGACCACGATGGCGCGGCCGGCGATGCGGTCCTTGGCGACGCCGATGAAGGTCATGTTGGAGCCGCGCACATGCCGGGTCTGCGGCGTCTCGCCGAACGGCAGCACATGCACGAACGGTTCCTTCGCGTAGAACTTTAAAAGTATCGCGTGAAGATCTCCCGCCGTGCGGCCGCGCTTGCCCCGCACATAGATGGTCGACAGAATGCCCCGGTTCATCGGCACCAGATGCGGGGTGAAGCTGACGATCACCTCCCGCCCGGCGGCGAGCGAAAATTCCTGATCGAGCTCGGCCATGTGCCGGTGATGCCCCACGCCATAGGCGTGGAAGCCTTCCGACACTTCCGAGAACAGCATGACCTCCTTGGCCGCCCGCCCGGCCCCGGTCATGCCCGACTTGGCGTCGACCACGATCTCGTCGAGATCGATGGCCTTGGCCTTGATCAGCGGCAGCAGCGGCAACTGTGCGCAGCTGGTGTAGCAGCCGGGATTGGCTACCAGCCGCGCCTTTTTGATCTCGCGCCGATGCACCTCGACCAATCCATAGACCGCCTGCTTCTGCAGCTCCGGCGCCAGGTGCTCGTGGCCGTACCATTTGGCGTAGGCGGCGATGTCGTGCAGCCGGAAGTCGGCCGACAGGTCGACCACTTTCGCGGCCGGCGTGGCGGCAAAGATCGCGCTCACCACCTTTTGCGTGGTCGCGTGCGGCAGCGCGCAGAAGATCAGATCGAGGCCGGCGCCCACCCAGTCGAGCCCTTCGATGGCGACCAACTGCGGCAGCGCGAACGGCAAGAACTGCGGGAACACATCGCGCATCGCCTTGCCGGCGCTGCGCTCGGCGGTGAGCAGCGCGATCTCCGCGCGCGGATGGCGCAATAACAACCGCACCAGCTCGGAGCCGGTATAGCCCGAGGCGCCCAACACGCCGATTTTCGCTTTGCTAGCCATGAATCGATCCTCATCCAGAGTCTTAAAGGACTACCGGAGCAAGGCCAACAGCGCGGATATTATCGGGGGAAAAGTGCCGCGGCCTTAGTCCGGCGGCACGGGGGACGTTTTACGCGCGAAAGCGCACCCGTGCCGTGGCGATACGGCGGCGGCGGAGCGCGGGTGCTGCAAACGTCTTGGTCATGGGCGCGCGATATAGGCCGCCCTCTCCCGCCCGTCAACTCGGCGGCCGGTGAGTGTCGTAAGCACACGAGTTGTCCGGGTTAGGTAGCACACGAGTTGTCCGGTTTTGTGCCCTGCGCAGGAGCAGGGACGATGAACCGGACGACGTGGCTACAGGACCGCAGGATGCAGAAGTTTCGGGATGTATTGAGCC
>JACPOA010000060.1 GCA_016185205.1 Hyphomicrobiales bacterium
AAATGGGGCCACTGCAGAAAATCGTTGCCGAATCGAGTCGACGTCAATCATGCCCACAAGATATGGTGTTCGGGCCGCCTTGAGAATCCCATATCTATCGATCGACAAAACCCGATTCTTTTATTGTCTTACGGGCCCTAAAGCTCTCAGCGCGAGACGCGGTCGGCGATCGTCTTTCCGACGAACGGAATATCTTCGACCAGTTTGCTGAAGCGCGAACGCGGGTGAGCATCCGGTTCTGATGCGACTTCTGGAATCGCCGCCGGCGGTACCGGGTGATCCGGGTCGACTTGCGGCGCGGAAGCGATCGCCACCGGAGTTGCCGGCGGCAAAGCCGGCGCCGCCAGCGGTACCGGAGGCTGAGCGGCAGGTGTCCGCAACTCGCCGAGCAGGCGTGGCGGGGCGGCTGGCGCGACGAGCGCAGCTGAGGCGGCGCGCGCCGGCGCGCGTTCATGATTGACCAGGGCGCCGCGGACCGCTGCAAGCCAAGCCGCATCCGACACTGGCGCATCATGCAGGACAGGCGGAGCTTCGGTCACGACAGCGGGAGCGCGCGCGGCCGGCGGCTTCGGCTTGACGGCCGCAGCAGGCTCCGCCTTGCGCACGACCGCTTGGGGCTGCGGCTCGGCGCGGGGCACAGACGCGGTTGTGGCTGGCGCTGTCGCCTTCTCGGCCGCCAGCAGGGCCTTGAACGCCTTGGTGGCGTCGGGGTCGACCGTGCCGCAGGAGTTCTCGAACGCCTCGACGTCGCGGCGCACCAGCATGTGGCGCGTGCCGGCATCGACGTTCTTATCGAGCATCCTGACGATACTGACGCGCAGACTTTTGCAGGTCGCCTCGGGCGAAAAATTGGCCTGGTACATCGAATAGGCGCTGCCGATGCCGACCGGCACCGCCACCAGCGCGCCCAGCAACTGCAGCATGTTCAGGGTGCGGGTGAAGCGGGAACCCGTGGAGGCGGCGCCTGCATGCGGCACTGGACGGTCGTGCGCCCCGAGTTCGTACGGATCGCGCTTCGCTACCAGCATGTCGGGGAACCTCATTGAAGAAATCGTGCGCCCAGTCACGAAATCTTCGCGGAGAAAATTGGCCGGGAATGCGGCGCAATCGCGGTATTCGCGTAACCCATTCGTTAATACGGAACAGGCGCTTAGCTGCTCCGCACCAGCACCGCGACAAAGAAACCGTCGGTCTCGGTCGTGCGCGGCGTCATCAGAATCCCTTCCGCCGACAGCCGCGCCGACGTGCCGAATATAGCGGCGCGCTCGCCCAGCGCCTTGACCGTCTCGGCCGGCGGCTGCACGGAGAATTCATGATGGCGTGTCATGAATCCGCGCACCTGCGCGCCGTTTTCCTCATCGAGCACCGAGCAGGTGACATAGACGATGCGGCCGCCGGCCTTGAGCAAGGGCACCGCGCGCTCGAGGATCGCCGCCTGTTCCTTTTGCCGCTGCTCCAGCGCGCCCGGCCGCATGCGCCATTTGGCGTCCGGATTGCGCCGCCAGGAGCCGGTGCCGGTGCAGGGCGCGTCGATCAGCACCAGATCGCAGCGGGTGGCGAGGTCGTCGATCTCGCCGCCCACTGACTTAGGTGTGCGCACCTGCACATTGCGCGCGCCCGAGCGCGCCAGTCGCTCGTGGATCGGCGCCAGCCGCCGCTTGTCGTCGTCGGTGGCGTAGATCTGGCCCTTGTTGTCCATCATGGCCGCGAGCGCGAGCGTCTTGCCGCCGGCGCCGGCGCACAAATCGATCACCTGCTCGCCCGGCTTGGCGGCCGAAAATAGCGCGGCCAGTTGCGAGCCTTCGTCCTGCACCTCGACCAAGCCCTTGAGGAAAGCGGGCTCGGCATGGATCGCCGGGCTCTTGGCATCGGCGCCAAGCCGAATGCGCAAGCCCCAGGGCGACCAGCGCCCTTCCTCAGGCTTGAGGTCCGACAACATCGCCGCGGTCTTGAACGTGTCGGCTTTCAAGACGTTGACGCGCAGATCGAGCGGCGCGCGCGAGGCCAGCGCCGCCCCCTCCTCCGCGCGGGCATCGCCGAAGGCGCGCGCGAAATGCGCATCGAGCCATTCCGGATAATCGCCAACGATATGCGGCGGCGCAGCCGCCATGTCGGCCGCGTCGAGCCGCTTGCGCTCGTCGTCGCTCAACGCCTCGGGGGCGTATTGCGCGCCACTGGCAAGCTTGCCGATTGCGTCACTGTCGAGACCGCGCTCGCGCTTGAGCATTCCAAGTAAAATGGCGCGTGGGGTTTCCGCGCCCATCAGCCAGGCGCTCGACGCCCGCCGTCGCAGTGCGTCATAGACCAGCCCGGCGATCGCGGCGCGATCGCCGGAGCCGGCGAAACGATGCGCCAGCCCCCAAGCCTTGAGCGCGTCGCCCGCCGGACGGCGTTCGCTTTCAAGATTTGCGAAAACTTCGATGGCCGCGGCAAGCCGCGCTGCTGGCGTCATGGCAGGCCCAGCAGAATGCGAACCGCAAAGATGACCCACATCGCCAGCAGGATCACCGCGCCGAGTAAGAACGCATTGAAGCGATGACGGACGAAATTGCTACCGGTGTGGATGTACGCGTGCAGCAGGCGCGTCAGCACGAACAGCCAAGCCATCGCCACGAACACGAAATCGGCGTGGCGCGTCATAATGACGAGGATGGTCAGCGCATAGAACAGCACCGGCAACTGAAACTGGTTGTGGTAGCAATTCGAGATCTGCTGCACGCGCGGCGGCCAATTCGACTGGCCGAGCGCGATGTCCGTCATCTTCGTTTCCTTGCGCTTGATGGCGCCGACCCGCGCAAAGCCCATCCAAAACAGCAGCGTAAAGGTGAGCGCGACCTCGACGAACAGCGGCAGCAGGATGGCCTGGATGGACATGGTTGATTACCTAATCGCGATGCAGGCAGAAACAATGCCTGTCGTCAGAGCTTGATGCTGAGCGCGGTCTCGTGGTCCTCGTCAATGAAGGCGGTAAGCCAAGACTTCTTCTCTTGCAAGGCGGCGAGATAGGCTTCCGCGCCGGCATGGGTCAGATTGGCGCTGATCAGCAGCCCGCGCGCCCGCAACAGCCGGCGTATCTCCTTCAGCAGTGGCCGCGCCGGCGCCGAGCCGTCGAAAAACGCCACGTCATAACCGGGATCGAGCTGGCGCAGCACCTCGCCGAATTCGCCCTCATGCACCACGATATGCCCGGCCAGGCCATGGGCTTCGATGTGCTCGCGCGCCAGCCGCGCATGCTCGCCATCGCCCTCGATGGTATCGACCACCGCCTCGGGCGCGCCCTTGGCGAACCACAGCGCGGTGTAGCCAAGCGCGGTGCCAAGCTCGAGCACACGCCGTGCATTGGCGCTCGCTGCCAGCGCGCCGAGCAGCGCGCCATTGCCGTAAGGGTACGCGCCGCAGCCGTGCTCGGCGCGATGCTTGAGTGTAGCCTCGCGCACCGCGGCGAAGGGGTCGGTTGTGGTCTTGGCCATAGCGAGCCCTGCCCGTCAGGGAAGGGAGAATACCTTAGCCCCGGCTCGGATAGTTCGGGCTTTCGCGCGTGATCGTCACGTCGTGCACGTGGCTTTCGCGCAGGCCGGCGCCCGAGATGCGCACGAATTCCGCCTTGCTGTGAAACTCCTCGACCGTGCCGGCGCCGACATAGCCCATGGCGGCGCGCAAGCCGCCGGTCAGCTGGTGCAGCACATTGGCTACCGGGCCCTTGTAGCCGACCTGGCCCTCGACGCCTTCCGGCACCAGCTTGAGCGTGTCCTTGATGTCCTGCTGGAAATAACGGTCGGCCGAGCCGCGCGCCATGGCGGCGACCGAGCCCATGCCGCGATAACTCTTGTAGGAGCGGCCCTGATACAGGAACACCTCGCCCGGCGTTTCGTCGGTGCCGGCGAGCAGCGAGCCGACCATCGCCACATCGGCGCCGGCGGCGAGCGCCTTGGCGAGATCGCCGGAATATTTGATGCCGCCGTCGGCGATCACCGGGATGCCCAATTTCTTCGCCGCCTCGACCGAATCCATGATGGCGGTGAGCTGCGGCACGCCGACGCCGGCGACGATGCGTGTGGTGCAGATCGAGCCCGGGCCGATGCCGACCTTGATGGCATCGGCGCCGCAGTCGATCAGCGCCCTGGCGCCTTCGCCGGTGGCGACGTTGCCGGCCACCACCTGCACCGCGTTCGACAGCTTTTTGATGCGCAGCACCGCGTCGAGCACATAGCGCGAGTGGCCATGCGCGGTGTCGACCACAACCAGATCGACGCCGGCCGCGATCAGCGCCTCGGTGCGCGCGAAACCCTTGTCGCCGACCGTGGTGGCGGCGGCGACGCGCAGGCGGCCCTGCTCGTCCTTGCAGGCGTAGGGATTGGCCACCGCCTTTTCCATGTCCTTGACCGTGATCAGGCCGACGCAGCGATATTGATCGTCCACCACCAGCAGCTTCTCGATGCGGTGCTGATGCAGCAGGCGCTTGGCTTCGTCCTGGCTGACGCCTTCGCGCACGGTGATGAGCTTGTCCTTGGTCATCAGCTCGGCCACGCGCTGCTGCGGATCGGTGGCAAAGCGCACGTCGCGGTTGGTGAGAATCCCGACCAGCTTGCCCGGCAATTCTTGACCGGATTTGCCGGTGCCGGCGCGCTCCACCACCGGCACGCCGGAAATCCGGTTGTCCTTCATCAGGTCGAGCGCCTGTTGGAGGGTGGCATTGGGCTCGATGGTAAGCGGGTTCACCACCATGCCGGATTCGTATTTCTTCACCTGGCGGACTTGGGCGGCCTGGACGTCCGGCTCCAGATTGCGGTGGATGACGCCGATGCCGCCGGCCTGCGCCATGGCGATGGCCATCTGCGATTCGGTCACCGTGTCCATGGCGGAGGCGATGATCGGGATATTGAGCGGGATCGAGCGGGTGACGCGGGAGCGGATATCGACGTCGCTCGGCAGCACTTCCGACAGGCCGGGCCTGATCAGCACGTCGTCGAAAGTGAGCGCTTCGCGCGGGCTTGCGTTGTTTTTTGCGGCCATCGCCAACTCCGTTTCACCCGAAAAGGGATCGATACCTGCCGCCACAGGCTTATAAAATGCCTGTCGCGAGGGGTTCCTCGCGCTTGCGTCACGGCCCGCTTTTGGGTTGGCGTGGGTGGTTAGCACGGGAAGGCGATGATTCCTAGAGCACATTCAAAGATGGCTGTTATGAACTTGATTTCAGGGCCTTCCTTCCGCCACCGCTTTGCTGTTCAAGACCTTTGCCTTGAGCCGGAAAGCAGCCTTCCCCCATGCCGCGTGACCGCATCGTCCCGCTGATCATCGCGGTCGCCCTGTTCATGGAGAACATGGATTCGACCGTGATCGCCACCTCGCTGCCGGCGATCGCGGCCGATATCGGCAGCGACCCGCTGGCGCTCAAACTGGCGGTCACCTCCTATCTGCTTTCGCTGGCGATCTTCATCCCGGCCAGCGGCTGGACCGCCGACCGCTTCGGCGCCCGCACGGTGTTCCGCGCCGCCATCGCGGTGTTCGTGCTGGGCTCGATCGGCTGCGCGCTGTCGAACTCGCTCACCGGCTTCGTGATCGCGCGCATCGTGCAGGGCATGGGCGGCGCCATGATGACCCCGGTCGGCCGCATCGTGCTGGTGCGCAGCATCAGCAAACGCGAACTGGTGAGCGCCATGGCCTGGGTCACCACGCCGGCGCTGATCGGGCCGGTGATCGGGCCACCGGTCGGCGGCTTCATCACCACCTACGCCAGCTGGCACTGGATCTTCATCATCAACGTGCCGATCGGGCTCATCGGCATCGTATTGGCCACCCGTTACATCGAGGATGTGCGCGCCGAGCAGCATGAGCGCTTCGACGCGGTCGGCATGGTGCTGGCCGGGCTCGGCATCGCCGGCGTCGCGTTCGGACTGTCGATCCTGGGACTGAATTTCCTGCCCTGGACATTGGTAGCGACACTGGTCGTTGGCGGCGCCTGCTTCATCGCGGCCTATTTGGTGCATGCGCGGCGCACGCCCATCCCGGCGCTCGATCTCACGCTGTTCCGGCTGCCGACATTCCGCGCCAGCGTGCTGGGCGGCTTCGTGTTCCGGCTCGGTATCGGCGCGCTGCCGTTCCTGCTGCCGCTGATGCTGCAGGTCGGCTTCGGCATGTCGCCGTTTCAATCCGGGCTCATCACCTTCGCTTCGGCCGTCGGCGCCATGGGCATGAAGATGGCGGCGGCGACCGTGCTCAAGCGCTACGGCTTTCGCACCATCCTGGTGATCAATTCGCTGGTGAGCGCGGCTTTTCTCGCCGCCTGCGCCGCCTTCACGCAAGCGACGCCGGTCGCGGCCATGATCGCATTGCTGCTGATCGGCGGTTTTTTCCGCTCGCTGCAATTCACCAGCATCAACACCATCGCCTATGCCGAGGTGGAGAACGCCAGGGTGAGCCGGGCAACCGCCCTGGTGAGCGTCGGCCAGCAATTGTCGATCGCGGCGGGGGTGGCGCTGGGCGCCATGGCGGTTGAACTCTCGGTTCACTTCCGCGGCGATGGCACCCTGCAGGCGGCCGATTTCCCGCCGGCCTTCCTGGCGGTCGCGGCGATTTCGGCCCTTTCGGTCTTCATTTTCGCCCGGCTTTCGCGCGACGCCGGGGCGGAACTGGCCGACCGGCTGCCTGCGCCGGTCGAATCTTCCGATCAGCGCGGCGGCTGAAACCGGCGGCCAACCCCTGTGACATTCAACGCCGCAGCGGAAACGGCTATGAAGTCCGCCGCGACGGCAACTGCTTCACCGACATCTGAAACGAACGGCGCTAACGCTAAGAGTCCTACGCTAGTGGATGAAACCTGACGCTTGATACCCACTCCGACGCGCGAAATAGATCAGACATGAACGTCGGCTTAAGTCCAAAGCGTCGGGTCGACTCCGTCGGTGACGAGTCCGGTTTACTCCCAACTCCGGACATATCGCTGCACCGCACCAACTGACGCGAAGTGCCAGAAGCCGTCAACTATTGTTAAAAATCGAGCTTGTCGTGAATCGCGTTAATACCGGCTTTGGCACAGGCATCATCGGCGTCGCCGCCGGGTGCGCCGGAGACACCAATCGCGCCGACCAGCGAACCGCTCGATTCAACGATCAGGCCTCCGCCAATAATTACCGCGCCGGGCAGATTGCGTATACCCGCCTGCATCATACCCGGCTGGCTGATAGCGTTAAGCTCCGTCGTGTTGGTGCGGAAACTCGCCGCGGTCCAAGCCTTGCCGGAAGCCGTCGCCGGCGTATGCGGACCAGCAAAACGGTCCCGCAGCATGACCTGAGTAACGCCGAAGCGGTCGACAACCGCAACCGCTACCTGATAGCCGCGTCGTTGGCAGTCCGCGAGCGCGGCACGGGCGAGATTGAGCGCAAGTTCTGGGCTAAATGATTTGTAGGTGACGAGCGACTCCTGCGCTCGAGTCGGTATCGAAATTAAGGTGAAAACGACTAGCGCCGCCATTGGGTTTCGAGTTTTCATAGCTTCACCCCCGATATCGATATGCCTGCATCCCGGCAGGCCACCGGCGCAGATTTTCCCTGTGCCATCAACACTTCAATTTGGCGAAGCGGCGTCACGAATCTGCTTCGCGCTGTAAAAGAACAGGTCAGGTCAATCGCTCGACAAGCCAGTAGAGGCCTATGCGCGCGCCTACGAGCATCGAGACGACGGCCAGGATCGATCCAAACGACAGCGTTGAGAGCCCTGTTACGCCTTGGCCAATGGTACAGCCGAGCGCCGCAATGCCACCGGCGCCCATTAGAAATGCACCGAACAGATGCCGTCGCATTTCGCCGGCGCCGTCAGGTGCTTGCCACTCGAATTGACCAGAGGTTCGTGCCGCCAGGAAGGCGCCGGCGACGACACCCAACACCGCGCCAACAGGAAAGTCGGGCCGCAGGCCGGATGCCAGCATTAGATAGAGCAGAGTCTCCCCGAGCGGAGCCACAAAACTGAATGACTCGACGCGCCTCGTTTCAAATAGGTCAAAGCCGGCAATGCCGGTTGCCCACCAGCCGAGAACCACAATAAGGCCAACCCCAATCCCAACGGCCAGCAGCCGAAATGATCTGGCAATATTTGGCTGCGCACAGGCTACAATTGCAATTGCCGCCCCCAAGGCCATCGCCATTAACGACACGGATGACCCCGTCAAACCGAGTAATTTTGGCAGCCGTTGCGACGCCGAATCTGAAAGTTCAAAAATCAGCGGATCGGTTATGGGAATGCGTCCAAGACCGATCAAGCCACGCATCGTTATCATGGCGGTTAAAGCCATCACGAGGAACGTCACAAGCGCCTTCAGATCGCCTCCGCCAAGCCGCAACAGAGTGCCAAACCCGCATGTTCCAACCAAGGCCATCCCGACGCCGAATAAAAGGCCCCCGCCAATGGCGCCGCCCCACTCGATGCGCGGACCGGTATAGATCGATCGCGTCAGGTCGAGACCGCCCCAGAGTTCAAGTCCGTGCACGCCGATGATGGCGATGGCTGTCGCCAAAATCCAAGCTCGAATTTGCCGCGTATCGTTGGCATATACGGCGTCTTCGATTGCCGCGAGCGTACAAAAACGGCCACGGCGGGCAACAAATCCAAGCAATACCCCCAGGCCAAAACCAAGCAGTGTCCGTAGCAGAAATGGCGGGATGTCATATGGCATTTTGCGAATGGTTTGATCCAGGGGTTTTCAGATAAGCGACATCACTATACCGGATAGAGAATTCGCAGACCGCGAAGAACTCTGACGCAGGCAACAAAAAAGGAATGCCTACGCGGTACTCCTCGTCAGTTGATCGGCTTCATTTTTAGTTCTTCACCATCGGCTTTGACAAAGCCAAATTTAGCGTAGGCGTCCTGGCCTTCCGACGTACGCAAGAAGCCCAGGAACGCTTCGCCAGCTTGCCGATGCGCAGCGCTCCCTAACACACCGATGACGTAAGAGACCTCATTACGCAGACTGTCTTCCGCAGGCAGGGTTATGGCATCGACATTCGCTCCTTCGCGAAGCGCTTCCAGTGCTTCCGTCTTCCAAACAATTCCGGCGTCCGACTGATTGGCTTTAATGCGGTCGGGCGTCTCGCGGTGATGAACCGCCGTGAACCAGTTGTTTTTGGTCGTGTCGCAAGACACGCACTCTTTGCCGGCGGAGATTTGCTGCCAGAGGTCGTGGCGCTCCAGCACTTTGCGGGCATAAAACTGCATGATCCCTTCATTGATCGGGTTTGGCATCGAGGTTCGAATATCCTCTCTGCCAAGGTCTTTAATGCCTACAATCTTCTTGGGGTTTCCCTTGGCCACCATGATCTGCAGCTCGTTGTGCATGTAGATCATGTAACTGTCCATCAGGCCGCTTTTCTTCAGGTCCTTGAGGTGTCCGAGGTTCACCGACGCATAAACATCCGGCAATCCGCGGTATTCTTTGCCTTCAAATATCCAGCCGCCAGCTTTTATGGCCTGAAGCAAGAGACCTGGCGGCAGCGTGATCAGTGCGACGCTCGTGCCGACGTTCTTTTTTCGAAAGCTGGCGATGACATCGTCCATTGCAAAGAACTGATTACCGGCCAGCCAGAGAACCAGACCAGCGCTTGGCATTTTTTCCAGTGCTTCACGTCCCTTCACGATTTTGCCATCTGCCGCATAAAATTTGAGATCGTTATCCTTCTTCGGCGGGATCTGGGGTGCATTGACAGCAGCTTGCCCAGCTGCGGTCGTTGGATATGCGATATAAACAGCCAGCGCGAACGTCATCGCAACCGCAACGACAAGGCACTTCGCTGAAATGAATTTCATGCTTGTCATGGGCTTGTTCCTCGATGACAGCGCGGCACAAAGGCAACCTTGCGCTGGCGATTGACGGAAGATCGGCATTGCTAAGTCAGCACGGCGTTAGGGGCGGGCGTAACTCCAGCCCTGCTCCTGCAACTCCATCAAACGGACGACGCCGGCCTTCACCACATTCGCCCGCGAGACCAGCAGGACTTCTTTGCCCTCGGCCTTTTCCATTGCGGTGCGCGTGTTGCCGCAAGCGGCGAAGGCAACATTGGGCATGCTTTCGCCAATTGACTTAACCCGCGCCTTCACTGGCGAGGTATCATCGCGCAGCATGTGCAGGCCGGGTCCATAGGCGACGATTTCGATTTCGACTTCCTCGCCCTTCGCGCTATAGTCTTGTGCAACGTTCACGGCATTGTTAAGCGCCAGATTCATTGCGGCCGGATCGTTGACACTAACCTGAATGGCAACGCGATGTAGTTTCGCGTCTGCAGCCCGAAGCGACTGTGCTCCGATTGCTGCGCTGAGCACAAAAATTACCCAGCAGAGCGTTAATTTAGACCATGTCCCCACGGCGTTTCTCCCCCTGTAGTGTTGAATCGGTTTAGCCCGATTTCATTCACATTCTAATATGCGTTTTTATGAATGTATAGTGTGACATGCCGCTGGTTTCATCAGCGGTATCGGTCATTTTCGACCGATTGCCGACCTTCTCAGCGAGTCCGCTGTGCGCCCATCGCTACCGAACAGTCGTACCGCAGCAATCGACGCGAGTTGTCAAAGTCAGTCCAACACCAAAGGAGTGCGAGAGTTCCTATGGTGGGTACCAAGCGTCAGGTTTTGTCCATTAGCCGCGAAAGCCGGTCGCCAGCAGATAAAGCTCCGCCGAATCCGAACGGCTGGCCGGCGGCTTGATGTGTTTCACGCTTTTGAAGTCGCGCTTGAGCAGAGCGAGCAGCTCGCCTTCGGCGCCGCCTTGAATCACCTTGGCGAGGAAGCTGCCGCCCGGCTCCAGCACCTCGCGGGCGAATTCGGCGGCGGCTTCCACCAGCGCCACGATCTTGATGTGATCGGTCTTGCGATGGCCGGTGGCATTGGCCGCCATGTCGGAGAGCACCACGTCGGCGCCGCCGCCGAGCATGGCCTTCAATTTCGCCGGCGCGGCTGGATCGAGGAAATCGAGCTGGGTGAATTCGACGCCCGGCAATGGGTCCATCGCCAGCACGTCGATGGCAACGACGCGGCCCTGTTGCGGCGCATGGACCCGCTTGGCCGCCACCTGGCTCCAGCCGCCGGGCGCGGCGCCGAGATCGATCACGCGCGCACCTTTCTTGAGGAAGCGCGCCTTGTCGTCGATCTCAGTCAATTTGTAGGCGGCGCGCGAGCGAAAGCCCTCGCGTTTGGCGCGCGCGACATAAGGATCGTTGAGCTGGCGCTCCAGCCACAGCTTGGACGACAGCTTGCGGCCCTTGCCGCTCTTGACGCGCACGGCAAGCGGGCGCGCGTCGCCGCCTTTGCCGCGCGCGGTCACGACGCTGCAGCCTGGTTGCCGCCGCCGCAAGTTCCTCCACCCGAAGTCCCGTCGCCCCAGACGCCGTCCTCGCGCATCATCTGCACCAGCATGCCTTCGCGCAGGCCGCGGTCGGCGACGCGCAGCCGCGGACAGGGAAACGCGCGGCGGATCGCTTCCAGGATGGCGCAGCCGGCCAGCACCAGGTCGGCGCGCTCGGCGCCAATGCAGGGGCTCGCCACGCGCTCGTCGTAAGTCATCGCCAGGAGTTTCTCCAGCACCACGTCGATGTTCTGCGCGCTCATCCAGCAGCCGTCCACACGGTTGCGGTCATAGCGCAGGAGATTGAGATGCACGCCGGCAATGGTGGTCACGGTGCCGGAGGTACCGAGCAAATGGATGCCGCGCAAGCCGTCGCTGCCGTGCTCGCGCGCGAACGGCGCGATCAGCGCCGCCACGTCGTCCACCATGGCCGCGTAGGTCGCAGCGGTCACATCGAGCCCGCCATAACGCTCGGCCAGCGTCACAACGCCATGGGGGAGCGAAATCCAGCCGCGGATCTGCGGTAGCGGCGGACCGCGCCGGGTCTCCTGCGAGCGGTCGAGCCGCACCAGCTCCGAGGAGCCGCCGCCGATGTCGAATAGCACGACGCCGTCGGCCTGCGGATCGATCAGCGGCGTGCAGCCGGTGGCGGCGAGCCGCGCCTCGGTCTCGCGGTCGATCACCTCGAGCGCAAGCCCCAGTTCGTCGGCGACGCGGGCGAGGAAATCGTCGCCATTCGCCGCCGCGCGGCAGGCTTCGGTCGCGATCAGGTAGGCGCGGGTCACGCCGCGGTTCTTCATCTTGTTGCGGCAGATCGCCAGCGCCGCGAGGGCGCGCTCGATCGCCGCCTCGCTGATACGCCCCGAGATGGAGACGCCCTCGCCCAGCCGGATGATGCGGGAGAAGGCGTCGACGACGCGGAAGCTCTCGCCGGCCGGCCGCGCCACCAGCAAACGGCAATTATTGGTGCCGAGATCGAGCGCGGCATAGGTCGGCCCGCCCCGATCGCTGCCGAATCCAGCATCGTGCCGTCCAGACGACCGCCGACCCCACGGGGACCGCCCCTGCGGCACCCGACCGATAGCGGGGTCGAGGCCTGGGGCATCCCCGGCCTCGCCGCTCATGGTCTCAAACCTTCCTGCCGCCCCGCAGCCGTTTCCCGGCGATTCTCGCGATGGCGGCAATGTTCCTGACGTTCGCGAAAAGTGTAACAGCGCGCGGGCGGCGCGCAACCCTCGTCACCCGAAAGCTATTCTTGTCGAAGCGGCCGGCCTGCTTTATCTGAGGTGTTCCACCTGAAACGACACCATTTGAAGCTCCGGCATGGATGACAGAACCACCGAAGCGGCCCTATCGCTGACCAAATTCGGCGTCGGTCAGCCGGTTCGCCGCAGCGAAGACCCCAAGCTGGTGCGTGGCGAAGGTCGTTTTACTGACGACATCGGCCGGCCCAGTCAGGCTTACGCGGTGATGGTGCGCAGCAGCATCGCCCACGGCATCATCCGCGGCATCGACACCGCCGCCGCCAGTGCCATGCCGGGCGTGCTGGCGGTCTATACCGCCGCCGATCTGACCTCCTACGGCCCGCACAAATCCACCATGCCGCTGAAGAACCGCGACGGTTCGCCGATCCGCTACACGCCGCGGCCGGCGCTGGCGGCCGACAAAGTGCGCTTCGTCGGCGATCCGGTCGCCTGCGTGATCGCGCAAACCCTCGCGCAGGCCAAGGACGCGGCCGAGGCGGTGGCGCTCGATATCGAGCCGCTCACCCCGGTGCTGGGTGCGGCCGCCGCGGTGAAGCCGGGCGCGCCGCTGCTGTACGATGCGGTGCCGAACAACCTCGCGCTCGATTACCACTTCGGCGACGCCGAGAAAGTCGCCGAAGCCTTCGCCAAGGCCGCGCATGTCACGCGGCTGGAGACCTCCAATCAGCGCATGATCGTTGCCGCCATGGAGCCGCGCGCCGCCATCGGCGAATTCGACGCGGCCACCGGCAAATGGACGCTACATTCCACGAGCCAGGGCATCTTCGGCATGAAGGCCGCGCTGATGGATATCCTCGGCGCGCCGGCCGACAAAGTGCGCGTGCTCACCGGCAATGTCGGCGGCTCGTTCGGCATGAAGGCCGGGGTCTATCCGGAATATGTCTGCATCCTGCACGGCGCCCGCATGCTAAAGCGGCCGGTGAAATGGACCGACGAGCGCTCCGGCAGTTTCGTATCGGATCATCACGGCCGCGCCCAGGACATGACGGTCGAGATCGCCTTCGATGCCGACGCGCATATCCTGGCGCTGCGCCTGACCGGCTATGGCGACATGGGCGGCTATCTCGCCCAGTTCGGGCCGCTGCTGCCGACCGGCAACATCGTCAAGAACGTCGTCGGCGCTTACCGCACGCCGCTGCTCGAACTGTCGAGTAAATGCGTGTTCACCAATACCACCTTCGTGTCGGCCTATCGCGGCGCCGGCCGCCCGGAAGGCAACTACTACATGGAGCGCGCGCTCGATGTCGCGGCGGCTGAGCTCGGCATCGACCGCATCGAATTGCGCAAGCGCAATTTGATCCGCAAGAGCGACCTGCCGTTCAAGGCCGCCTCCGGCATGACCTATGACAGCGGCGACTTTCCCGCCGTGCTCAAGCAGGCGCTGGAATTGGCCGACCACAAAGGCTTCAACAAGCGCAAGCGCGCGAGCCGGAAGCGCGGACTGCTGCGCGGCTTCGGCCTCGCCTATTATCTCGAAGTCACCGCCGCCGACACCAAGGAAATGGGCGGCATCCGCTTCAACGCCGACGGTACCGTCACCATCGTCTCCGGCACGCTCGATTACGGCCAGGGCCACGCCACCGCGTTCGCGCAGGTGCTGAGCGAAAAGCTCGGCGTGCCGTTCGATCGCATTCGCCTGCTGCAAGGCGACAGCGACCAGTTGGTGTTCGGCGGCGGCACCGGCGGCTCGCGTTCGGCCATGCTCGGCGGCGGCGCGGTCAGCGAGGCGGCGGCGAAAGTGATCGAGCAAGGCAAGCCAATCGCCGCGCATGTGCTGGAAGCCTCCGCGAGCGACATCGAGTTCAAGGCGGGACGTTTCGTCATCGCCGGCACCGACCGCTCGATCGGCGTCATGGAACTAGCCGAACGCCTGCGCGCCGGATTGAGCCTGCCGGACGGCATGCCCGCGACACTCGACGTGACGCACGTGACCGATGCGATCCCGGGCGCCTTCCCGAACGGCTGCCACATCGCCGAGGTGGAGGTCGATCCGCAGACTGGCGCGGCGCAGGTGGTGAAATATTCCGCCGTCAACGATCTCGGCACCGTGCTCAATCCGCTGCTGGTGGAAGGCCAGATGCATGGCGGCATCGTGCAGGGGCTCGGCCAGGTGCTGCTCGAGCAGGCGGTCTACGATGCCGACGGCCAGTTGGTCACCGGCTCGTTCATGGACTACGCCATGCCGCGCGCGCACGACGCGCCGACGATCGCGGTGGCGCACCACCCGGTGCCGACCAAGAGCAATCCGCTCGGCGCCAAGGGCTGCGGCGAAGCCGGCACCTCGGGCGGACTTCCCGCCGTCGCCAATGCGGTGATCGACGCGCTCTCTGCGTATGGCATCCGGCATCTCGAAATGCCGATGACGCCGGCCAGGATTTGGCAGGCGATTGAGGAGGCAAAAAAGAATTAATCAATTCAATACACTGTCACCGTAATTCTTGGATGGGGCGTTGATCGAATCAGCAACGGGCTGGTCAGGATTTCTTGTTCATTTTAGACTGGGCTTCGATCAGACGATCTAAGAATTTTTCAAATTCTTCTTTCGTCATCGCTTCCTTTGTCGTCGCTTCGATCTCGATATCCTTGACTTTCACTCGAACCTTGCGACCCGACCTCGCTTGCAGCCAAGCTCCTACAATGCCCGCAATGACCGGGCCGACAATCTGAGCGAGAGGAATGATGAACTCACCAATATAGCCGCCGCTTGCATCAACGGCGTCCATGGTCATAAAAGGCGCGGCAGCCTCAATGCCCTTGTCGCGGAAAGCACTGCGCACGCTTCTAAGCTCCGCCTGAGATTCAGCAGCAAAGAGCGGAGGATCATCCGAGGATCGCACGAGGGAAATTTTTACTTCTGGCACACCTTTTCTCTGCGCATCCGACAGCGCCTCTTGCATCGCCCTATTGGCGGCGACCGTCTTTTCAATCTCCGCGCGCCGCTCGGGTGTTAGTGTCATCTTGCCCCCGCCGCGCGTTTCGCGTCGTTAAGCGCTCTTTCGTTGGCGTTGTCTTTCGCTTCCAATTTGTCGTTATCGGCGAGACGACGTTCCAGACTAGCGATGATCTGGCCCCAAGGCGAGGCAGAGTCATACGAGATCGCCTCATTTCCGGTGATCTTTATTTTAATGAGGTCATCAAACAATTTGTTAGTGGCGTCATCTCGATCTTTCGTTCCGCCCGCATCCCATGCGACTTGCGCTAGATTAATGTCGGCCGCGATTTGCTTATCCTGACGCGTCGCGGCGACTTTCATGAGGTTGATAATTTTGACGCGATTTATTCTGTTAGCGGCCTTTGACGTTTGCGTTGTCTGGAACGGTCGGCCGTCCGGCTCGAATTCCAAAATGAAATTGTGATTGTATAGATCGGAACTGACATAGTTCACAACCCACTCCCGAATGATCGGGCCGCCCGGTGTGATCGCCGAACCTCTCTGATCCCACGGAACTTCCGTTGCTCGCGCGGGCTTGGGCGGATCAACGGGCGCGGTAGTCGGCGAACTGTAGGTAAAAATAAAAGCTGTCAGCACAAGTGCCAATAGGACGAGGAAGGCTTTCATCGGAGCACCCCCGGAGCGGCATCGCGCATTGCAACCTATTAGCGCAGCGCGGGCAAGAGGGCCGTTTTCGTCTCCTGCTCAGGCCAAAGCCCGTAGGGCGGATTAGTGAAGCGTAATCCGCCATTTTCCCAACCCGGCCTCATCTCGACAAACCCGCCCTCCCGAATTACCCTCACCTCATGAACATCATCCGCCGCACGCTCGATATCGATGCCGGCACCGACGCGCGCTTACGCGAACTGGCGGCCGAGCGCGGGCAGGACGTGTCGGCGGTTCTGGCGGAAGCCGTGGCGCTGCTCGACTCGGTGGTCGATATCGGCAATCCCGACATCGCGGAAGACCGCCGCCGCTTGGACGCGTTCAGGCGCACGCGCGAGGCCATTCCGCTGCATCAGGTGAAGGCGTGGGTCGACAGCTGGGGCACCGATAACGAGTTGCCGCGGCCGCTCCCGCAACGCATCGGATGATCCTGCTTTCGCAGGAGGCCGCTTCCGATATTGAGCGGGTCCGCGAATTCCTCGACATCAATAATCCGGAGGCGGGCAAACGCGAACCTAGCCCCCACCCGGCTCGCTTCGCTCGCCACCCTCCCCCGCAAGCGGGGGAGGGATAAACCGATCATTCACGCGCCAGTTCTTTCTCGATGACGGTCCGCAGCAGCGGCAAATCCTCATGCACGACCTTCCACACGCGGCGCGGCGTCACGTCCTCATAATTGTGGCGGTAAAAATTTCCAGCCGCAGCCATTTCCCGCCAGGGAATCCCGGGGTGACGCGCCTTTAAGTCATCCGGCAGCCGCCGCGACGCTTCTGAAATGATCTCAAGGCTGCGGATGACGGCGTATAGCGCCATGAGGTCGTCACGCAAGCTCTCGTAACTTTGGCCGCGCGCGAAGCGCTCGGCCAAGTCGATATGGCGGAGTATGTCGCGGAGCGCGCCGCTTTCCTTCTCAGAAGGCATAGACGGTGTCGCGCGCCGCAGGCGCGCGTAAATGCGGCTTGAGCGCGTCGCGATCAATCACGTCCACCGGACCTTCGAACAGGCTGGCGACATATTCCTTCAGGCGGATGTAGTCGTAGATCGATCCTTCGGACCCGGGTTCGAATTCGACGAGGATATCGATGTCGCTGTCCGGCCGGTTGTCGCCGCGCGCCACCGAGCCAAACACGGCCGCGCGACGGATGCCGCGCGCCCGCAGCGCGGGCTCGGCTTGCTTCAGTCTGGCGATAACTTCGTCACGGCGCATATTGTTATCCTATCAAAAATGGCCGTCGCATTCCAGTTAAGGCGTTTGCCCCGTTATATGGGCATTTGTTCGCCTCAATGCAGTTCGTTTGAGACTTGATCCGATTTTGGTAGGCACGCTTCGCTTTGCCAACCCTCCTTCCACTTGCGGCACTCGCCGCCCCGTCCCGCCAGCATGCCCACCCCCCTGAAAACGCGCTGGATTGACAAACATCAACGGGCCATAGTCCGCCGCCGTCAAGGAATCGCCTGGAACGCATGACGCAAGCGACTGAAATTTTGCGCGAAAGCCGCGCGCTGCATCTGCGCCTCGTCGGCGCGATCAGCGCGGCGCATTTCGTCTCACATTATTACATCCTGCTGCTGGCGCCGCTGCTGCCCTTCGTGCGCGCGGAATACGGCGTGAGCTATACCGAGATCGGCCTGGCGCTCGCCGCCTTCAATATCGTATCGACCGCGTTGCAGACGCCGGTCGGCTTCCTGGTCGATTGGCTGGGCGCGCGCGTGCTGCTGATCCTTGGCTTGACGATCGGCGCCGGCGCCTTCGCGATCGCCGGGCTGGTCGACTCGTTCTGGATGATGGTGGCGATGTTCGCGCTCGCCGGCGTCGGCAACACGGTCTACCACCCGGCCGACTACGCGCTGCTGTCGCACCACGTGCCGCCGGATCGCATCGGCCAGGCATTTTCGGTGCACACCTTCGCCGGCATGCTCGGCTCGGCGGTCGCGCCGGCGAGCCTGCTGCTGATGCAGAACATATGGGGCTGGCGCGGCGCCTTCATCGGCGCCGGCATGCTTGGTTTCGCGGTGGCGGCGTTCCTGCTGGCGGTTCGCGAAAATGCCGCGGTGGTGGGTCCCGCCGCGCCGCCACGCGCCGACGCGGATAAGGGCGCGGTCGGATGGCGGCTGCTGCTGTCGGCGCCGATCCTGCTCAATCTGGTGTTCTTCATGCTGCTCGCCATCGTCAGCGGCGGCATCTACAATTATTCGGTGGTCGCGCTCGACGCGCTCTATGGCACGCCGGTGGCTGTGGGCAATATCGCACTGTCCGGCAACCTGCTGCTGTCGGCGATCGGCGTGCTGATCGGCGGGCTGCTGGTCGGACGCACCACGCGCCACGCTTTGGTCGCGACTCTGGGGCTGGCAGCGCTCGGACTGATCATGGCGCTGATCGGGACGGTCGATCTCGGCGCGCTGCTGCTGATCGTGGCGATGTCGGTGGGCGGCTTTTTCTCCGGCGTGATCATGCCCTCGCGCGACATGATCGTACGAGCCATCACCCCGCCCGGCTCGTTCGGCAAGGTGTTCGGTTTCGTCACCACCGGCTTCAATATCGGCGGCATCGTTTCGCCGCTGATTTTCGGCGCCATCATGGACCACGGCAGCCCGCGCCTGGTGTTCCTGGGCGTGGCGGCCTTCAGCCTGATCGCGGTGGTCACGGTGGCCACAAGGCCGCGCCGGGCGGCCTGAGCCGGCGAATGCCCGGACTTGTCAAATCAGCCGAATTGCCCCATGTCAGGGGCCTCCGGCGCAACCGGTAGCGGTCGTTTCGATTGCCATCGGGCCGATCCTGCTGGGGGATAGTTCAACGGTAGAACATCGGACTCTGACTCCGAGAATCTTGGTTCGAATCCAGGTCCCCCAGCCAGACTCTGAAAAACCAGCGCAGATCAAAGACTTCTAATCCGCAGCCTTTCGAAAAACCGCGGTGGTCCACAACAATGGTCCACAGCGAGGCTCGAATGGCGTCCAGTCGATACCTACGGCGGCGCGGCCATACATGGTTTTTTCGCTTCCGCTGGCCGACGGCGCTTGCCGCTTGCCAAATCTCGGGCGAGCTTATCGTGAGCCTGAAAACGGGTGACTACCGGTGCGCTCTGCACCGGGCCCGCGTGCTCAGGCTGGGCCTGGAGAGCCTTATGAGCCGGTTTACCCCGTCCAAGACCAAAAGCGAAGCCGAAGGGCTGGTGCGGCAATGGATCGACGCCTGCCTGTGGCGCCGGGAAGCCCACCTCGCGGAAACGGACGGGTTTGCCTTCCTGGAGCCGGACGAGATCAAAAGGATGGACCGGCAGGACGCCATCGAGCTCGAAGCGCTCATGCGCGTTACCGACCGCATGTTTGCCGGTGAGCAAAAGGCGAAAATCGCCCGCGCGTTCGGTCCCGACGGCCCCGGCTTCGAAGCCTTTGACGGTATCGTCAATGCGGTCGGCCGGGCCATAGACGTGCCGGTGGATCGGGAAACCGCCGACGGGCGCTTCTACGCGTGAATGATATTACGTGGCCACGCAACCTTGCTCGACGAAATGCGGGAGACCGTCGCCGGCATCCCGAAACAGGTGCAGGCGTCGGTCGAAAATCCAATCCTGCCGGATTTTCCGATCTTCACGCATTGGGACGAATTCATCGCCACCAAGAAGAGCGACCGGAAATGGAAGCGCGACACCGCCAGCGGCGCCGAAGCCACGCCCCGGCTGTTCAAGACGCTTATTGGCGATCTGCCACTCTGCCAGATTGACGGCGATATCGTCGGTCGGTTTCGGAGGGAGTACCTGAAGCTTCCGTACAATTATTTCCACGACAAGAAGTGGAAAAAATTGACGCCCAAGCAAGTGATCGCGGCGATCGAAAAGCTCGACCACGACGCGAAAAAGAAACTTCGTCTAGCCAGCACCACGACCGCCAATAAGCATGTTCTCAATCTCATCGAATATTGGGAGCACCTGACGCTGCACGCAAAAATCCCGCGCGGCCTCGATAACCCCTTCCGCGGCCATCTGACGGCCCGCCCGCGCGGACGCGCCGCGCGTGAAGAGCATGCGATGTGGCCGACCGATCTCGATAAGGCGTTTTTTACTTCGCCGGTCTATAGCGGCTGCAAATCGATTTTCCGCCGCGGCCTACCGGGCGATGAAATCCATCGCGATGCGTTGTTCTGGATTCCTCTGTTCGGCCGCACAATGGGCGTGCGCGAGGACGAAATCTGCGGGCGCCTGGTCGGCGACATTGAGTGGATCGATACGGAAATGGGGCGGGTGCCGTATCTGAAAATCCGCCACAGCAAAACCAGTTCTTCTAGGGCCTGTGTTCAGTTGAGCAGGATCATAGCGGAGGCGAGTTGAACTCCGGCAAGAAAATTCCTGGCGAGCTTGTCGTAGCGCGTGGCGATGGCGCGGAAGTGTTTGAGCTTGTTGAAGAAGCGCTCGACGAGGTTGCGTTCGCAGTAGAGCGCGTAGTCGCATGCACGTTGGACTTTGCGATTGGCCTTTGGGGGAATCACGGGGGTGATGTCCCGCCGCTTGAGAGCGTCGATCAGCGTATCGGCGTCATAGGCCTTATCGGCGAGCAAGACGCCTGGATCGGCGCCGTCGATCAACGGCTGCGCGCAAGTCAGATCATGGGCCTGCCCGGGCGTGAGCATCACATCGACGGGATTGCCGAGCGCATCGACCAGGACATGGATTTTGGTCGTCAGTCCGCCGCGGGATCGGCCGATCGCTTGCTCGCCGTTTTTTTTCGCTCCCCGGCACTATGCTGGTGAGCGCGCACGATGGTGGCGTCGATCATCATGTATTCGTTGTCGTGATCGCTTGCCAACAGCTTGAAAATGCGCTCGAAAACTCCGCTTTTCGTCCACCGGCTGAAGCGCTGGTGGACGATCTTCCAATCGCCGAAACGCTCGGGAAGATCGCGCCAAGGAATGCCGGCTCGATATCTGTACAGAACGGCCTCAACGAACAGTCGGTTATCCGCCGCCGTGCCCCCGACATGGCCCTCGCGGCCGGGCAGAAAATCCTTGATCCGATCCCACTGGTCGTCGCGTAATGCGTAGCGTCGCATCGGTCAGCCCCTCCTTGAGGCCGACCGCCCATGAATCACTCAACGACTGATTTGGGAATCCCCTAACTGAACACAGGCCCTAGCACCGCTAGCACGCGCCAGCACCGACTGGTAATCGACTGGTACTGGCTGGCCATCATTGGAAGCGTTGGTATTTGTATTGGTGGCGTTGGGGCCGCGCGCCACCGTCGTGCGGAGTGTCGAAACAGGACGGCCATCTCCTCCCATGTCCCGATCTCGCCGGCGGACGGCGGAATGGCCTCTGTAACGCCCGACAAGGCCCCATACAGGGGCAAGGGCAGATCGAACCGAGCTTGTGCCATCCCAGCGTTGGCGGCCGTGATTTGGCTCTCTAACCGTCGCCCGAGCGTGGACGGCAATTCGGGTGCGGCGTGTTTCGGTCGTATTCACATCATGAGCCCAACCTTCGCATCTGGATGGTTCGACGCGGCTAAGGCTCGCGGCATCACCTTGGACGACACAATATTATTATTCACAATCGGGGTTGTCCGCGACCTTCCAAGTCTTGATCTTACCTCATGCTCAGCTAGCCTTCTCGAAGCAGTGGCAGCCGATGATTCGGTCGCCTCGGGATTGTGGCCTATTTATGCGTGCCTTGCCGCACAACGCTCTCCTTCCACTCGAACCACCGGGCGATGCGGACGTTTGGGTGGAGCGGCTGTCGCGGACTTTCGATGATGCAAGTCGCCACACCGGATTTTTGGCACTAGCCGAGTCAGCGGTTGGCGCCTGCCCCGGCGATCCGGTCGTCCTCACGCTCGCTGCCACGGCGGCTCTTTTGGACGAGCGGCCCGAGCGGGCGCTCGTATTTCTCAAGCGGATTTCCAAGCGCTACAGCGCGACGCCGACCGATCACCTGCTACAAGCGCTGGCGCTGTTCCAAGATGGAAAACGTGTGGCGGCCCGGGCGTTATTGGAACGCCACGGGCTGACCGAGTGGCATGCCGCGCTCCAGGTTTTCCCGGGCGGAAGGGAACGCATGCGATGGATGGTGGGGCAGATCGACGCCATCATGGACCGCGACCATCCCACTCCGCGACGACGCCAAACGTCGGCGGCAAAGCGTAACGTCAAACCCATACCCGCCCATCGTCCAACGCGCCCTTCCGGCAAGCCCACGTCGCCAGCCGCTAAGGTTGCGGCAACCTCGCTCCAGTCCTTGCCGCGAATCGAAATCGACATCTCCTTTGCGGCCGAGGTTGACCTTGCGCCCCTGCTCCAAGCCATTGTGCGTGTGCCCGAACGGGAGGGCCGATGGTGGGGGCTGCGCGAGCGTTTCACCCATCTCGGCTTCGCTCAAGGTTTCGACGAACTTCTCTGCCTGCCGCACCTCACCGGCGTCGAACCATTCTGGCATCAGATCGAGACCGTCCGAAAGGTGTTGAAGCAGTTCCGCGGCCGTGTGCTGCTTGCCGACGAGGTCGGCCTCGGAAAAACCATCGAGGCCGGCATGGTTCTCAAGGAATATGCGTTGCGCGGTATGGCGGAGCGGGTGCTGGTGCTGGTGCCGGCCTCGCTCGTCGGGCAATGGCGGGAGGAACTGGAGACCAAATTCAGCCTGTCTTTCGCGACGACCCATGACCAGCTGCTGCGCGACGACCCGCACGCATTCTGGAAGCAGAAGCGTATCATCGCGTCGATCGCGTCGGCTCGACGACGCGAGCATTCTGAGCATCTACTCGGAGGCACCTTCGACCTCGTCATCATCGACGAGGCGCATCATCTGCGCGACCGGTCGAGCCAGAGTTGGAAGCTCGTCGATGCGCTCAACAAGCGTTTCTTGCTGCTGCTCTCGGCGACGCCGGTGCAGAACGACCTTGTGGAACTATACAATATAATGACGCTCTTGAAGCCCGGCATCTTCAAGACGCTCAAGGAATTCCGCGCTGCCTACATGACCCCCGGCAAGCCGAGACAACCGGCAAATCCCGAGCGCCTGCGCGAATTGATGCGCGGCGCCATGATCCGCAACACCCGCGCGGTCGTCGCTCTGAAACTTCCGCGCCGCCACGCGGTCACGATTAAGGTCGATGGCCAGCCGGGCGAAGTCGAGGCCTATGCCGATCTGGCCGGCGCAGTGCGCCGCCTCGCGGCCGAGACCGGGGCGGGCGGACACCGGTTGGCCCTGCACCACCTGCTCGGCGCGGCCGGATCGTCACCGGTCGCCGCGGCGGTTGCCGTGGCGCGGTTCGCAGCACGCCGGCCCGACGACATGGAGTGGCGGGCTCTGGCCGAACGCTGGGCCGCGATTGAGACCGGTGGCAAGGAGATGGCGCTACTCGACCTGCTTCGTCGCAACCCGGATGAGAAGAAGCTGGTCTTTGTTCATTCCCGAAAGACGCTGGCCCGCCTGGGCGATCTGCTCTCGCACGCCGGGTTGCCCTTCGCGCGCTTCGACGGCAGCCTCAGCGGGCCGCAAAAGGATGCGGCGATCGCCGACTTCCGCGACAACGCGCCCGTGCTGCTCTGCACAGAATCCGGCGGCGAGGGCCGCAATATTCAGTTCTGCAACACGCTCATCAACTTCGATGTGCCATGGAATCCTATGGCGATTGAGCAGCGCATCGGCCGCATCGACCGCATCGGCCAGAATCGGGAAGTCTTCGTGTTCAACCTCGTCACGCGCGGTACACTGGAAGATCAGTTGCTGACGCTGCTCGAGGAGAAAATCTCCATGTTTGAGTTGGTCGTCGGTGAGGTTGGCGCAATCCTTGGCGGGCTGGGGGATGAACGCGACTTCCCGGAGCTGGCGCTCGACGCCTGGCTCGAAGCGACCGAGGCTGGTCGAACCGATGCCTTCGATGCCCTGGGCCGCCGGCTCGATGATGCGCGGGTGCAGCATGAGGGCGCCAAGACACTCGATGCGGCGCTATTCGGCGAAGATTTTGAAACGGCGTGAGGGAGCCGGCGATGGGCGAACTGCGCGATTTCGTCTCTGACGTGCTGAACATCGAAGGCTCAGCCGTCGAGGCCGTGGAGCCTGACGGCCTGGAAGTGCTAGCGCCCGAACCGCTACGCACGGCCATGGGCTGGCCGGAACTGGTGCGGCTCGGTTTTGGGGCCGAGCTTCCGGCTGGAGCGATGGCCGTCGGATTCGAAGGCGACTGGCTCGACCGTTTTGGCGCGCTTCTGCGTGACCGAGGTCGTTGGGCTGAGCGACAGCTCGTGCTCCCAGGCCCCATGCCGCGCATTACCGATCCCGAACGCCTGCTCGACCACGCCCTCGATCTTCCTAATGCCATTTGGCGCTTGCATGGCGTATCGACGGCCTGGGCGCGTTGTCTGCTGCTGGCGTTCCGTTACACCGCGGTCTCCGACGAGAAGCGCGAAGGGCTGGTCTGGCTCGGATTCAACCAGGGAACCGGCGCAGTCATCGACGACGTTTTAGCGCGGTTGCGTCCGCTGCTGGCGGCAGACACGGAATGGCAAGTACCCGACCCGGACGTCCGCCACGCGGCGGGACCAGCGTGGGATGCGCCCACTCTTGAAGCGCGGGTGCGGCCGCTGCTCAAACACCGCGTGCGACTCGAAATGGAGCCGTTTCTGCGCACGATGCGCCGCCGTCTCGACCGCGATCGCAACCGCATCCATGAGTACCACAACGATCTGCATCTCGTGGCTCAAAAGAGGCTCGCCAGCCTTGCCGGCACCTCGAGTGAAAAGGCGAAAGGCGACCGCAAGCGGGAGATGCTGCGTATCGCGGCGATCGAGCGGGAATATTCCGCCAAGCTCGACGATCTGCGCCGCAATTATGCGCTTCGCGTGACGATCGAATGGGCGCAGGGACTGGAGTTGTTTGTTCCGGTGCAGCGCTTCGAAGTGCTGGTCAAACGCCGTAAGGGCGAAAGGCTCATACGTATCGACTGGCACCCAACGGTACGTCTTATGGAGCCGCCGCCAAGCGACTGGGGCTTGGGGCTGGAGCGATCGCGCCTCGTCTGCGACGATCATCTCCATATCACCGAAGCGGCCGGCCAATCTCCCTGCCCATCCTGTGGCAGAGCGTGGTGCCGCGCCTGCCACCCCACTGCCTGCCCGCGCTGCCGGCAAGCGATCGCGTGACTCAGTTAGATCATGCCCCAGGGTGGTGAGGCACGTATCCATCCGGTGTGGGCCGCCTTGCCGAATTGCCCGGCATGTAGCTGATTGTCGGTATGGATATCCATACTGACACTCGCCATATCAGTCGTCTTGAAATTGTTGACACGGGTCGCCGCCGTCGATGGTCGGGCGAAG
>JACPOA010000061.1 GCA_016185205.1 Hyphomicrobiales bacterium
CGGCTCAATACATCCCGAAACTTCTGCATCCTGCGGTCCTGTAGCCACGTCGTCCGGTTCATCGTCCCTGCTCCTGCGCAGGGCACAAAACCGGACAACTCGTGTGCTACCTAACCCGGACAACTCGTGTGCTTACGACAGCCACAGGCGCTTTGTCTTGACAAAGCCGACCCCCCATGCGCTTTCCTTCCTCCGCCCGCCGAAGCGGGCTTCGCGAAGGCGGGTCGCGCGCCTCACACCCCCACGCGGAATCGT
Source organism: Hyphomicrobiales bacterium (assembly GCA_016185205.1). Taxonomy (GTDB): domain Bacteria; phylum Pseudomonadota; class Alphaproteobacteria; order Rhizobiales; family Xanthobacteraceae; genus Pseudolabrys. The sequence goes on from JACPOA010000061.1 coordinate 256, forward strand.
CTCCCGGAACCGACCAAAGAATCGCCCATGCATCGCTATCGCTCACACACCTGCGGCGCGCTCCGCGAGGGGGACATTGGCCAATCGGTGCGACTGTCGGGCTGGTGCCACCGCATCCGCGACCATGGCGGGGTGCTGTTCATCGACCTGCGCGACCATTATGGCCTGACCCAGGTGGTGGCCGACCCCGACAGCCCGGCGTTCAAGTTGGCCGAGACGCTGCGCGCGGAGTGGGTGGTTCGCATCGACGGCAAGGCGCGCCGCCGCCCCGCCGGTACCGAGAATCCCGAGCTGCCGACCGGCCAGGTCGAGGTCTATATCGACGAGATCGAAGTGCTTGGGCCGGCCGCCGAACTGCCGATGCCGGTGTTCGGCGAGCAGGACTATCCGGAGGATATTCGGCTCAAATACCGCTTCCTGGACCTTCGTCGTGAACACCTGCACAACAACATCATGCTGCGCGGCCAGGTGATCGACTCGATCCGCGCCCGCATGAAGGCTGGCGGCTTCTTCGAATTCCAGACCCCGATCCTGACCGCCTCCTCGCCGGAAGGCGCGCGCGACTATCTGGTGCCCTCGCGCATCCATCCGGGGAAATTCTACGCGCTGCCGCAGGCGCCGCAGCAGTTCAAGCAGCTGATCATGATCGCGGGCTTCGACCGCTATTTCCAGATCGCGCCCTGCTTCCGCGATGAGGACGCGCGCGCCGACCGCTCGCCAGGCGAATTCTACCAGCTCGACCTGGAGATGAGCTTCGTGACGCAACAGGACGTGTTCGACGCGGTCGAACCGGTGATCCGTGGCGTGTTCGAGGAGTTCGGCAACGGCAAACACGTGACCCCGAAATTCCCGCTCATTCCCTACGCCGAGGCGATGTCGAAATACGGTAGCGACAAACCCGACCTGCGCAATCCGATCGTCATGCAGGACGTGAGCGAGGCGTTCCGCGGCTCCGGCTTCAAGATTTTTGCCAACATCCTCAGCGCCAGTCCGGAAGGCCGCGTGTGGGCGATTCCGGCGCCGAAGGGCGGCAACCGCGCCTTCTGCGACCGCATGAATTCTTGGGCGCAAGGCGAGGGCCAGCCTGGCCTTGGCTACATCTTCTGGCGCGAGGGCGAAGAGGGCGGCGCCGGACCGCTCGCCAAAAACATCGGGCCGGAACGCACCAAGCAGATCGCCGATCAGCTCGGTCTCGGCGTCGGCGATGCCTGCTTCTTCGTCGCCGGCAAGCCGAAGGATTTCGTCAAGTTCGCCGGCCCCGCGCGCAGCAAAGTCGGCGAGGAGCTCGGCCTCATCGCCAAGGATAAGTTTGAGTTCTGCTGGATCGTCGATTTCCCGATGTACGAATGGAGCGAGGAGGAGAAGAAGATCGACTTCTCGCACAATCCATTCTCGATGCCGAACATGGCGGTCGAGGAATTCCTCGCGCTCGATCCGAAGGACAACGACAAGCTGTTGTCGATCAAGGCGATCCAGTACGACATCGTCTGCAACGGCACCGAGCTGTCGTCCGGCGCCATCCGCAATCATCGCCCCGAGGTGATGAAGAAGGCCTTCGCCATCGCCGGCTATGATGAGACCGTGCTGGAGGCGAAATTCGGCGGTATGCTGCACGCGCTCTCGCTCGGCGCGCCGCCGCACGGCGGCATCGCGCCCGGCATCGACCGCATCGTCATGCTGCTGGCCGGCGAAGAGAACCTGCGCGAGGTGGTGCTGTTCCCGATGAACCAGCGCGCCGAAGACCTGTTGATGGGCGCGCCGTCGGAGGTCACGGCCAAGCAGCTCAAGGAGCTGCACATCAGGCTGGAATTGCCGAAAAAAAATTAGAATCTGGATCCCCGCTTTCGCGGGAATGACCCAAGGGCGTGTCACTTCTCCGGCAGCGGGATGAACTCGATCTCGTCGCCCGGCACCTTGCCGAAATGGCCGGCCTTCCATTCCGCCTTGGCCTGCTCGATGCGATCTTTGCGCGACGATACGAAATTCCACCAGATGTGGCGCGGGCCGTCCATGGGCGCGCCGCCGCAGATCACGAAATGGGCGTCGGTCACGGCCTTGATGGTCACCCGGTCGCCGGGCTTGAATACCAGCAGCCGTCCGCTCTCGAACGGGTCGCCGGCAATGTCGATGGTGCCATCGACGACATAGAGCGCACGCTCCTCGTGGTCGGCATCGAGCGGCAGCGTCGCACCGGCGCGCAGCGCAACATTGCCGAAGAACGTTTCATGCACCGTCGGCACCGGCGATTTTTCGCCGTAGAGCGAACCGACCACCACGCGCACGAATTTCCCATCATCCTTGACCAGCGGAAATTCACTGGTTTCATGATGCGCAAAGCCCGGCTCGATTTCCTCCTTGGCGGCCGGCAGCGCCACCCACATCTGCAAGCCGTGAATCGGACTGCCGGTGCTGCGCAGCTCGGAGCCGGTGCGTTCGGAATGCACGATGCCGCGCCCGGCCGTCATCCAGTTGACCTCGCCCGGCTTGATCGGCGCCGCGGTGCCCAGGCTGTCGCGGTGCATGATCTCGCCGTCAAACAAATAGGTGACGGTGGCAAGCCCAATATGCGGATGCGGCCGCACGTCGAGGCCATTGCCGGCGCGGAATTCCGCCGGCCCGAAATGATCGAAAAAGATGAACGGCCCCACCATGCGCGAACGCGCTGACGGCAGCGCGCGCCGCACCGAGAAGCCGTCGCCAAGATCGACCGTGCGCGGCACCACCACATGCGCGATGGCGTCGCACTGGTAGGCGTTGCCCGACGCCGGGTCCTTGCCGGGGAAGAAGCTCATTCACCGCTCCATGGCTGCGTCATGCCAAAGTGACGAACTTCTGGCTCTTCACCGCTTCGCGCAGACCGTCGAACGCCTCGTTGATCTTGCCCCAGTTGGGCAACTTCTTCATGGCGGCGAGCCAGCGTTGCACGTTCGGATAGGGCGCGAAATCGACACTGATGATCTCGCCCAGCGTCACGATGCCGGCGCCGAAATAGTCGGCGATGGTGATCGTGCTGCCGACAAGGTAGGTCTTGTTCGGCCCGATCCAATAGTCGTTGAGCAGCTTGAGCCAGCGCTTGGCGTTCTCCTTGCCGAATTCCAACGTCGCCGCCTGCGCCTCGTCGCTGCGCCGCTTGAGATGCGGGAACAGCTGCGGATAGCAGAGGTTGTAGCCCCACTCGCGATAGAAGTTGGTGTTGATCCAGTCCATCACCTCGTTGACCTTGGCGCGCTGCTTCAGGTCCTTCGGATAGGCCGGCGAGTCGATCTTGTCGGCGAGATATTTCAGGATGGCCGAGCTTTCGGTCAGTTTGAGATCGCCGTCCTCCAGCAGCGGCACCAGGCAATTCGGATTGACGATGGAATAGGGCGGCTGCATATGCGCGCCGGTCATCAGGTCGACGAATTCCTCGTCCATGGCGATATTGTTGTCGGCGGCGAACAATCGCACAGGCCGGCAGGTCATCGATACGGGATGCATGTAGAGTTTCACAATCGGTCTCCCTGAGTTCTGTGAATTCGTCACCCGGGCGGCCTTGGCCCGAACAGCCGTAAGGCATTGCCGTTGGCGATGCGGCGGGCCTGCTCGGGTGGAAGCTGCGCCAGCCAGCCGCGATACTCCTTGAAGATCGTATCGTAGCTGAACCAGCGCTGGTTGATCCAGGTGTCGGAGCCGAGCAGGAAACGGTCGGAATAGCGTTCGAACAGGTCGCGCCATTCGGCGCTGAGTTTGCCGTCACGCTCGGTGATGCCGCTGCGGTATGACAGCTCGCCCCACAGCGCGTCCTTGTGCATGTCGAGCAGTTCGGCGACCCGCGCCGGCGGCACCGTAAATCCGGTATGTGCCCAGATGATGCGGGCCTTGGCGTTGTGACCGAACAGAATGAGCAGCGCTTCCTCGTCGCAATGGGCGTGCAAATAGAGATTTTGCTCGACCGCGAAGTCCACCGTCTTCTTCACCCAGTCGGACGCCGCCGACTGGCCGTAGATGTGGAATTCGCCGATGCCGCGATAATAGCCGCGCGCGTATTCGTCTTTGATCAGCTCGAAGATCGCCGGATCGTTGAACCAGGTCTGGATGTCGCTGCGCACGCGATAGGGCCGGATGAACGGCACCACCCACAGGCCGGGCGCCTTGGCTTCCACCAGTTGATGGGTGCCCTTGTTCGGACGGCTGGTCGCCACGATGCCGGTGATGGCGTTGCGACGGAACACCTCGAGTACCTGCTCAAGCGAATAGAACGGCGCCGGCTCCTGGTTGTAATGCAGGTGGGCGTCGAAAATCTCCAGCCGCTCCTGCGCGCGGGCGCTAGCTTGGCCGATCGCCGCCGCGGCCAGCGCCGTTATCAATACTTTTCGAACTGACATTTCACCGCTCCGCAGCGCCGTCCACGCTCGTCACCAACCACGCCGGTCCGGCAATATTTCGCGCATTCTCTCGAATGAAGGCAGCCCAGTCCATTGCCGTTAACTCATTGTTAACCATAACGGCGCGGTTGGCTCCATATTGCCGGCTTATCGGATGCAAGCGCGTTGCGCTTAAGCCGGCCTTTACGGCGGCATGGCTCACTAGCCGGATACCAGGACGGGGTTGGCTAGTCGGGACCAGGATGGGGTTAGTTTTGCGCGCTTTCACGCGCCGGAATCTTGTTGCGATCTTTGTCGGCGTGCTGCTGGCCGGCGTCCCCTTGCTCGCATTGAATTTCTGGCTCGACGGACTGATCGAACGGCAAGGGCAGGCGGAAATCACGACCGCGGCCCGGCGCGCGGTCGCGCTCGCCAACTCCCGCTTTCAACTGGTTATCGAGGCGCTCGACAATTTGGCGGCGCAAGGCGTCAATTCCTGCCGGCCCGATGCGATCGATGCGATGCGCCAGGCGGCTTTCACTGCCATGCCGATCAAGGAAGTCGCCATCGTCGATCCCGACGGGCAGACACAGTGCACCCATCTCGGTTTGCCGCTCGGCCAGCGCAACCTCACCGCCTCGGTGCCGATGGTCGGCGCCGAGGGTTATACGCTCGACGTTATGCAGATAGCGAACGGGCAACCGATGGTGCGGCTGCGGCGCAAGGTCGGCGCCGGGCCGAACGAAATTGCGGCCCTGGTGCCGGCTCTGCTGTTCCTGCCGCAGGTGTCGATGGAGGGCAATCCGTTCAGCGCCTACGCGCACATCGCCACGCGCGACGGCACCATCATCGGCTTCACCGGCGAGCGGCCCAAGGACTCCGACGCCCGTATTGCCGTCAAGGTGCCGTCCGAAAAATTCGGCTTCGAGGCCGAGATCGTGGCGCCGCGCGGCATGCTGCCCGCCGAACATGCCGGTCTGAAATGGCTCGGCCTGTTCTCCGCCGGCGTTATCGCCATCATCCTCGCCTGTGTGGTTCTCACGATCCGCCGCACGCCCGGCAATCCGGTGGCCGATATCGAACGCGCGCTCGCCGCCGGCGAATTCGTGCCCTATTACCAGCCGATCGTCGACATCCGCTCCGGCCAGTTGCGCGGCGCCGAGGTGCTGGTGCGCTGGCGCAAAGAGGACGGCTCGCTGGTGCTGCCCGGCGCCTTCATCCCGCTGGCGGAATCGAGCGGGCTGATCCGCGAAATGACGCGCGATCTGATGCGCCGGGTCTGCGTCGAAGCGGGCAGCGCCATCGGCTGCCGGCCGGGCTTGAAGATCTCGTTCAATTTCGCCGGGCAGTTGTTCAGCGATGAGTCGATCGTTAAGGACGTGTGCAAGATTTTTTCCGGCTCGCCGATCAAGCTGTCGCAGGTCGTGCTAGAACTGACCGAGCGCGATCCGATCGAGAACTTCACCGAGACCCGGCAGGTCATCGCCGCCCTGCAGGGGCTCGGCGTGCGCATCGCCATCGACGACGTCGGCACCGGCCACAGCGGGCTGTCCTACATGCTCAAGCTCGGCGTCGACATCATCAAGATCGACAAGATGTTCGTCGATGCCATCGGCACCGACCGCAACTCCACCACCATCGTCGGGACGCTGGTCGATCTCGCCCACAACATGCGCATGGACGTGGTGGCCGAGGGCGTCGAGACCTTCGAGCAGGTGATGCATTTGCGCGAACTCGGCATCCGCTCCGCGCAGGGTTACGTATTCGCGCCGCCGCTGCCGGGCTCAGCCTTCCTGCAGCTGGTCGAGGCGATCGATCCGATTGCCGCGCCCGCCGAGCCGAACGCAGCGACGGTTGCCAGCCGTTCCAGCGCCGCCTGACCCTCTCCCGATGCATGGCTGGGGCTCCCGCCCGCCAAAGCCAAATTGATCTGCGGCGCGGTTTCCCGTAAAATTTCTAGGTCACTGGAGGACAGCATCATGTTCATTCGGATCGTTACGGCGACGGCCGCGCTCGCACTGGTCGCGACCATGCCGGCGCCACAGGCCTCGGCGCAGGACAATGTCCTGGGCGGAGCCATCTTGGGCGGCACCGCCGGCGCCATCATAGGCGGGGCGGCGACCGGCAGGGCCGGCGGCGCGGTTGCCGGCGGCATCATCGGCGCGGCCGCCGGTGCAGCGCTGGGCGCGCAGATGGAGCCGCGGCGGGCCGGCTATTACTGGTACGACGGCCGTTGCTGGGTCCGCTATCGCGACGGCAGCTACCATCGCGCGTCACGCCGTTATTGCGATGATTATTGAGGAGGGGCTTGCGCGCCAGCCACGAAAAGGGGCGGCCGAGTGGGCCGCCCAGTTATAACGCCACGCGGGAGGAACCTCGGTTCGGGTCGGCCTATCAACGCCGCCGGCCCACGTGACTCTATGTCGCTTGACAGTCGGTCATGCGCGCGCCGATTCGTCAACCGGCAATTTATCGATTTTGTGACAGTGGGCGCGCCGCGTGTCTTGGCGGCCACTAATCCCGCGCCAGCTCTTTCTCGATGGAGGCGACCAGGCGCGGATCGCTCGGCTCGACCGCCGAGGTGAAGCCGGCCTTCAGGTGGCCGTCGCGGCCGATCAGATATTTGTGGAAATTCCAGCGCGGCGCCTCGAACGGGCGCTCGGCCGCCGCCCATTTGTAGAACGGGTGGGCGTTGGTGCCCTTGACCGCCGCCTTTTCGGTGAGCGGGAAGCTGACATGGTATTCTTCGTGCGCGGTCTTGGTGATCTCGCGAGCGCCGCCGGGCTCCTGGCTGCCGAAATCGTTCGATGGCACCCCCAGGACCAGCAAGCCCTGCGCGCGGTAGCGCGTCCACAGCGCCTGCAACCCGGTATATTGCGGGGTGTAGCCGCAGAGCGAGGCAGTGTTGACCACCAAAATCGGGTGGCCGGCATAGGACGAGAGCGGGATCTCGGCCCCGTCCAGACCCTTGAAGCTGAAGGCATAGGCAGTGACGCGGCTCATCCCGGTGTTCATGGCGGTGGCCTGCGCTAGGCGCGGGCCAAATACAGCCAGCGCGCCGGCTCCCCCTATCGTCAGCAGCTGTCGGCGGTCGATCATGGCCGCATTATAGCGGACCACGGCCGCGGCGCCTGCGCAAATTCGCGTGAAAGGAGGGCGGCAGCGAAAGGAGCCGGCTCACGCAGCTGCGCCACGGTTGTTGTTATCGGGCGAGGGCGCGTGCGCTGAACCGGCTCCTTCCTTGCGTGCGCGGGACCGAAAGCCCGTGGCTCCCGGGAGCGCGCGACTCTCTATTTGATCGCATTTTCTACGGCGAACCGGTTCCCACTTCGCCGGAAAATGCGCTATGCCGCCGCGTAGCGGACGGTGGTCTCGAATGCGTAGCCGCAGGCCTCGCATTCCCAGAGATGGCGGACGCGGCGCTCGTCGACATATTCCGACCATTCCGGCACGAACAGACGCTCGCCGCATTGCGCGCATTCGATCACCGGCCGGCTGCGCGCGAATTTCGCGGTGGCGCGAGGACGAAGTTCCATGGGGCCTCCTCGTTATCATTGGCGCGACGCTGAATCGCGCTTGTGTATCGCGCCACCTGCGTGACGCGCTTGGCCCCCGCCCCCGTTTTTGTTTGCGGAAAAACAGTAACGCACCGGCCGCGACAATGAAGCAGCAGGGCTGACGTACCGGGAAATTATTTCGTCGCGCCTAGGCCGGCACGATCGTCGTCATGGCCGGACCGAAGTCGAGCAGCGCGGCCTTCGGTTTGGCGTTCTGATAGAAGTAAAGCGCGACGAACACGATCACGATCGCCACCGCGATGACCAGCGCGGTCACCTGATCTTCCGAACTGAACTGGCGGCTTTTGTTCGCGCTTTTAGCCGCCGCCTTGCTCGGTTTTTTGGCCGCCGTCTTGCGCTTTTTCGCCATGACACGGGTCCCCCTATTTGGGTCTGAGACGAATCACCCGGCACCGAGGCTGTAAAATAGCGCAAGAGCCGCCCGTTTGCGCGCTATTCCGGCCGCCCGCAACCGGGCCGCGCCGGCCGCCGGGGCCTTGCGACGGCTTGCGGGAGGCGCCCGCCCATTCATAAAGAATTAACCCGGTCGTTTAAGCGGACTGAAATGCCTGCCGGGTATAAGGGCCCTCGTGTCGCGCGGCGATACACGAGGGGTCCCATGCAAAATCCGGTTCCGAGCGCTGGCCTGCCGGCCGAGGGCTATGTCGTCGAAATCGCCGGGACGTTCAATGCGGTGTACGGCAGCTTCACGGCGGCCTTGAAGGCCGGCCTGGAACTCAAGCACAAAGATTCGCGCGCCGAGGTCAAAGTCTATGACGCCAGCGAGCGGGCGGCGTCATCTCCATCCGGGAATTCGCAGTAAGGAGTGTGGAGAATGAGCGGGCAGGCTGCGGCACAGGTCGCCAGCATCGCTCCGACCACGCAACCGTTTTCGCGGGCGGACGGCGCGGCCGCCGCCGGTGTCGCTCAGTTCATCACATTCGCCATCGGCGACGATCACTATGGCATCGACATCATGGCGGTGCGCGAGATCAAAAATTGGACAGCCATCAGGCATCTGCCGCATCAGCCGGACTACGTGCGCGGCATCTGCGGCCTGCGCGGCGCGTTCATCCCGATCGTCGACCTGCGTTGCCGCTTCGGCCAGGGGCTGACCGAACCGACGCCGCTGCACGTTTTCATCATCGTCCAGATCGGCCGGCAACAGATCGGGCTGCTCGTCGACCGCGTCTCCGATATCGTTTCCGTCGAGCGGGCCAATATCAAACCGGTGCCCGAGGTGGACGGAACCAGGGGCCTCGGGTTCCTGTCCGGGCTGGTGACCGTCGATGACGCGACGGTTGGGCTGATCGAGCTCGACAGCATTTTAGCCATGGCCGCGAGCGCGGCCGATCACAAGTCGCCGGTGCCGGAACACTTGAGCGCGTAGGGGGCTGCGTATTGCGTAGGAACGCGCCGTAACGCCGTAGCCCGGATAACGCGGTAGCGTTATCCGGGGAGAAGATGGTTTCGGGAGGAATCCCGGATGCCGCTTCGCTCCATCCGGGCTACGCTTGCTAATCAGCCCTACGTGTTACACGTCGCGAAGCTTGGCAAAAGCAGCGTCGATCTGTTCATCAGTCGCGAAGCGGCCCTCGGCAGCGTCACGCAAGCCACGATCGATGCCAGCGAGCTCGGCCGGCGTCGGCCGGTACTCGCCCTTGGCTAAGCTCTCGTCGATATCGCGCATCGACCTAGTTACTTCTTCTCAATGCTTATCCCGCCCGGGCCGACATTGATCTGCATGCCCTGCGGCTCCTTGCGGTCCTGATAGAGCTGATAGGCGAGCACCACGACCACGACGGCGAGCGCGCCGACGATGAGATAGAGCGTGTTGCGATTGATCGCCCCTAGCTGCATTTTGCTACACCGCGTGTTCCGGCTGCTTCGTCACGTCGCCCCGGCCCGCAAGAAGGCCGGCAATGGAAATATCCTCGTCGATCTCTTCCCAATGCAGACCGGTGCGGCTCAGTTCGAAGCGTTGGCGCTGTGCGGGCGTCGCCCGCAGGAGGCGAGGAAACCACGCGATCGGCACGCCCACCGTGCGGCCGTCAGTCAGATCGACCCACATCGTGTGTTCGTCAAAGCGGACGGCTGTCGCCGAAATGCTCATGCCATGCCCTTAAGATGCGGTCGCGATTGTCCGCGACAATACGCAGAATAGCCGAAAGCTCCTGTGAATTGAAGCCATAGCTGTCCGCGATGGACACCTCCGGCTCGATCCAAATCTTGGCATCCCGGCCGCCGCCCTTCACATGAACGTGCGGCGCTTCACGCGGAGAGCCTTCATTTGAGTAGAAGAAATAGCGAAGGCCGCTCTCGCGAAAAACGACGGGCATCTTCTGTCCCGAGTGACTGGCATTTGATGGCCCACCTTCGGAAAAACGAAGGTGGGCCTAAAACATCACGAACACCCCGTCGTGCTCCCGCAGGTATCGCACTTCATGCAGGTGCCGTTGCGCACCAGCGTGAAATTGCCGCATTCGCCGCAGGCCTCGCCTTCGTAGCCCTTGGCGCGCGCCTCGGCGCGCTTCTCGGAGGCCGATGCCTTGGCGTGCAGGCGCGCGTCCACCGTGTTGATCTGCTCGAGCTGCTGCGCCGGCGAGAGCTTGAGCTCCGGCTCAGGCTTGAGCGCGGTGGCGGCGCCGGAGAACGCCGTGACGTTGGACACCCCACCCCGGCCGGTTTCACCGGCCGACCCTCCCCCTGCAGGGGAGGGTGAAGCGCCGCCGACCACTTGCAGCCGGTCGGTGCGCGAGCGCGTCAGCCCCTTGGAGACGTAGTTGGGCGTCGCCGCCGGCTTGCCTTCCTCGATGCCCTTGCCGAGCGCGTCGAAGCCGCCGGCTTCGCTCGGGTCGACATGGGCGAGGTCGAAGCGCTCGAGATAGCTCACGGCCAGCTCGCGGAACACGTAGTCGAGGATCGAGGTGGCGTATTTGATCGAGTCGTTGCCCTGCACCGGGCCCTGTGGCTCGAAGCGCGTGAAGGTGAAGGCGTCGACATATTCCTCCAGCGGCACGCCGTATTGCAGGCCGAGCGAGATCGCGATCGCGAAATTGTTCAAGAGCGAACGCAGCGCCGCGCCTTCCTTGTGCATGTCGACGAAAATCTCGCCCAGCCGGCCGTCGTCATATTCGCCGGTGCGCAGATACACTTTGTGGCCGCCGACCACCGCCTTCTGGGTGTAGCCCTTGCGCCTTGTGGGCAGCCGTTCGCGCTCGCGCAGCACGGTGATGCGCTCGACGATCTTCTCCACGACTTTCTCGGCCAGGCCCGCGGCGCGCGCGGCGGCGGGACGCTCGATAAACGCCTCGACCGTGTCGTCCTCGTCGTCCTCGTCGGCGATCAGTTGCGCGTTGAGCGGCTGGCTGAGCTTGCTGCCGTCGCGGTAGAGCGCGTTGGCTTTCAATGCGAGTTTCCACGACAGCAGATAGGCCGCCTTGCAGTCGTCGACCGTGGCATCGTTCGGCATGTTGATGGTCTTGGAGATGGCGCCGGAGATGAACGGCTGCGCCGCCGCCATCATGCGGATGTGGCTTTCCACCGACAGATAGCGCTTGCCGGTGCGGCCGCACGGATTGGCGCAGTCAAACACCGGATAGTGCTCGGGCTTCAAGTGCGGCGCGCCTTCCACCGTCATGGCGCCGCAGGCGTGGATGTTGGCGGCCTCGATCTCGCGCCGGGAGAAGCCGATTGTCGCCAGCAGGTCGAACGACGGCGCGGCGAGGTCCTCCGGCTTGATGCCGAGTTTGTCGCGGCAGAACTCTTCGCCCAGCGTCCATTTGTTGAAGGCGAACTTGATGTCGAAGGCGGTCGGCAGCGCCTTGTCGATCTTGGCAATGGCCTCGTCGGTGAAGCCCTTGGCCTTCAGCGTGGTGTGGTTGATCGCGGGGGCCTGCGCCAGCGTGCCGTGGCCGACCGCGTAGGCCTCGATCTCGGCAATGTCGGCCTCGCGATAGCCGAGCGTACGCAGCGCCTCCGGCACGGCGCGGTTGATGATCTTCCAGTAGCCGCCGCCGGCCAGCTTCTTGAACTTGACCAGCGCGAAGTCGGGCTCGATGCCGGTGGTGTCGCAATCCATCACCAGGCCGATGGTGCCGGTGGGCGCGATCACGGTGGCTTGCGCGTTGCGGAAGCCGTGCTTCTCGCCGAGCGCCAGCGCCTTGTCCCAGGCCGCCTTGGCGTGTGCGACCAGGTTCTGGCCATTCTCCCCCAAGGCTTGGCAGGAGGCGTGGTCGAGCGGCACCGGCGGCTGCGATACCTTCTCGTAGCCGGTGCGCTCGTTGTAGGCGGCGCGGCGGTGATTGCGGATCACGCGCAGCATGTGCTCGCGGTTTTTCTTGTAGCCGGGGAAGGGCCCGAGCTTTTCCGCCATCTCGGCGGAGGTCGCGTAGCTGATGCCGGTCATGATGGCCGAGAGCGCGCCGCCGATGGCGCGGCCGGCATCGGAGTCGTACGGAATGCCGGAGGTCATCAAGAGGCCGCCGATATTGGCGTAGCCGAGGCCGAGCGTGCGGAATTCGTAGGACAGCTCCGCGATCTGCTTGCTCGGGAACTGCGCCATCAGCACCGAGATTTCCAAGACCACGGTCCACAGCCGCACCGCGTGCTCATACGACTCGACCTGGAATTTGCCGGTCTTCTGGTCGCGAAAGGTGAGCAGGTTCAACGACGCCAGATTGCAGGCGGTGTCGTCGAGGAACATGTATTCCGAGCACGGATTGCTGGCGCGGATCTCGCCCGAGGCCGGGCAGGTGTGCCAGTCGTTCACCGTGGTGTGATATTGCAGGCCGGGATCGGCCGAGGCCCAGGCGGCGTAGCCGATTTTCTCCCACAGCATGCGGGCATCGAGCGTTTTGGCGATCTTGCCGTTCTTGCGGAAGGTCAAGTCCCACTTGGCGTCGGATTCGACCGCTTTCAGGAAGCCGTCGGTGACGCGCACCGAATTGTTCGAGTTCTGCCCGGAGACGGTGAGATAGGCCTCCGAGTCCCAATCGGTGTCGTAGATCGGGAATTCGATGTCCTTGTAACCCTGCTTGGCGAACTGGATCACGCGCTTGATGAAATTGTCGGGCACGTAGGATTTGCGCGCGAGCTTGATCTCGCGCTTGAGCGCGGGATTTTTCTCGGGGCTGAAGCAGTCGTCGCCCGAGCCCTCGCAGTTCACGCAGGCCTTGAGCACGGCCTTCAGGTGCTTCTGGTTGATCTTGGAGCCGGTGACGAGCGCCGCCACCTTCTGCTCTTCCTTCACCTTCCAGTCGATATAGGTCTCGATGTCGGGATGGTCGACGTCGACGATCACCATCTTGGCCGCGCGCCGCGTGGTGCCGCCCGACTTGATCGCGCCGGCGGCGCGGTCGCCGATCTTGAGGAAGCTCATCAGGCCGGACGACTTGCCACCGCCCGACAGCCGCTCGCCTTCGCCGCGCAGCGCGGAGAAGTTGGTGCCGGTGCCGGAGCCGTATTTGAACAGGCGCGCCTCGCGCACCCACAGGTCCATGATGCCGCCTTCGTTGACCAGATCGTCCCGGATGCCCTGGATGAAGCAGGCGTGCGGCTGCGGATGCTCGTAGGAGGATTTCGATTTGGTCAGCTTGCCGGTCTGGAAATCGACGTAGTAGTGGCCCTGGCTCGGCCCGTCGATGCCATAGGCCCAGTGCAGGCCGGTGTTGAACCATTGCGGCGAATTGGGCGCGCACATCTGCGTCGCCAGCATGAAGCGCAGCTCGTCGAAGAAGGCCTGCGCGTCGCTCTCGTCGTCGAAATAGCCACCCTTCCAGCCCCAATAGGTCCAGGTGCCGGCCAGGCGATCGAACACCTGCTTGGAGGAGTGCTCGCCGATCAGGCGTTCCTTCTCGGGCAGCGTGGCCAGCGCGTCCTCGTCGGCGACCGAGCGCCACAGGAACGAGGGCACCGAATTCTCTTCCACCTTCTTCAGGCGGGCCGGCACGCCGGCCTTGCGGAAATATTTCTGCGCCAGCACGTCGGAGGCGACCTGCGACCAGAATTCCGGCACCTCGACATTGTCGAGCTTGAACACCACCGAGCCATCCGGGTTGCGGATCTCGCTGGTGGTGAGCCGGAACTCCAGGCCTGCGTAGGCCGACTGTGCATCCTTGGTGTAGCGCCGTTCAATCCGCATGTGTCTCTAGCCCCTTAATGGCCAAGCGGTTCCGATCCGCCCGATTATATCCCTGGCGGCTCTGTCCTGGACCGCCTGTTCTGCTCGTCACGCTGTTCGACCACTCTCAATTTAGGTCCGGTACTTCGATCCGGCACCGATACCTCCCGGGGTTTTGACCCGGTACACAGCAAGTCCCTGTCCCAAATCACCATTTCTGGCGTGGGCTGAGTCTTGGCGACTGAAGCGTCGTTATGAAGGTCCGGAGGGAACCTGAACTCAACCGCACCGAACGATACCAAGCTAAGTGGACTCACTGCCGTCGTCAACAACAGATAGACATCAAATCTGAATCAAATACTAAATCTTGTGGTGAACGGTGAACTGTGGGGACAACGGCGGCTGAGAACGAGGGCAGTATTGAGCGATCCGGGGGCCTCGCAAAGCCTTTTTCTTGGCCCCCCGGGGTAGGTTTTTATCCCACCACGGATAACTGAGAAATGACGGAAAATGGGGTTTTCGGGCAGCTCACAACCCAATTGCCGGCTCGGCGCGGGCGGGGATAAGACCGGGAAAACCTCCCCGATCGCGGTTTCATGATCGCTGATTCTCAAAATCAGGTCAGTGCCTTAGGTGCTAGGCGGGCGACCCCGCTGGAGCGTGGCGAGGATACCCAAGCCTGTGAATTCGCGATCGCGCGCGAAAGCGGTGCCATGGTGCCGCTAAAGCCAGCGGCAGGCGGGCTCAACAAAAAGGCGGACCTTTGAGGGGCCCGCCTTTTGCACCGGCACTGTCGTCTGGAAGTTCAGCAGCAAAAATAGCCGGACCGGCCGACTCGGATTTTGATGCTGATCAAATCCTGGGCAGCTTAGGCGGTGGATCGAGGCAAACGCAATGGCGGCGGTGTTTCACGTGCAACGCATGCCGCCGGCATGCTTGCGGCTATTCCATTTGCAGGACATCGACCGGCGTCACGCGCATGTCGCAGCCTGGTTCGCTGGACAGCAGGCCAGGGAGGTGGCAGAACGCCGGCGTCTCCACAGCAATCAATGTGTGACGGCGATGAAAAGTTTCCTGTTGCTGCTGCTCACCTGGTGGAACCGGCAGACCTTCGGCACCTGGGTCACGACTTGGCTGTGGGGCGAGCCGGTCGGCGAAGACGAATTCGGCAATCGCTACTACCGCACGCGCGGCGGCAAGATCGACCGTTCGGTCGGCTTCGAGCGGCGCTGGGTGGTCTTTAACGGCTATGCCGAGGCCTCGACCATTCCACCGTCCTGGCACGGCTGGATGCACCACACGGTCGATACGCCGCCGACGCAGCAAAACTACACGCCGCGCGCCTGGCAGAAGCCGCACCGGTCCAACCCGACCGGCACACCCGCAGCCGTGCGGCCGTCCGGCTCGACACTGGCCTCCGGCCGCCGCCCGAAGGCCACCGGCGATTACAAGGCCTGGACGCCGGAGCGGTAGCGCTCGCGCGCCGTTCGCCCCCGCGCAAGCAAGCGGGGACCCAGTGCATAAACTCAATGATTCTGCGACCGTGACCCTGGATTCTCGCTTGCGCGGGATTGAGCGGAATGTGCTGCGCTACTGCGATCCCTCCAGCCCGAGCTTGCGCACCAGCGAGCCCCACTTCTCGCGCTCGGCGGCGAGATATTTTTCCGTCTCGGCAATCGAGGGCGGGTCGATCGGCAGCAGGCCGATGGTTGACGCCTTCTGCTTCATCTCCGGGTCGCGCATGATCTTGTTCATCTCGGCATGCAACTTGTCGACGATCGGCTTCGGCGTCGCCCGCGGCGCATACAGCATGTGCCACGACACCGCTTCGAAGTCGGGCGCGTTGGCGGCTTCCGCGAACGGCGGCACGTCGGGCAGCGTCGGGATGCGGGTCAAGGCCGATACCGCCAACGCGCGCAGCTTGCCTTCGCGGATCAGCGGCAGCGAGGCGCCGGCCTCGGCAAAGCCGAGCTGCACATGGTTGGCCACGATGTCGGTGATCGACTGCGGCGTGTTGCGATAGGGCACGTGCACCATGTTCACGTTGAAGCGCTGCTTCATGTATTCCATCGACAGATGCTGGGCGACGCCGGCGCCGGGCGAGCTGTAGTTAAGCGGCGTCGGACTGTCCTTGGCGAGCTTGATCAGCTCGGGCACGGTCTTGGCCGGCAGATCCGGGTTCACCACCAGGATGAAGGGCGACTTCACGTAGAACGACACCGGCACGAAATCCTTCACCGCGTCGTAGTTCACCTTCTTGTAAAGCACGAGGTTGATCGCCATCGCCGAACTGGTCGACACCAGCAGCGTGTAACCGTCGGCCGGCGCGGTGGCGACCGCGGCGGCGGCCAGCATCAAGGCGGCGCCCGGCTTGTTCTCGACGATCACCGGCTTGCCGAGCAACTGCTGTAATTTGTCGGCATAAAGCCGCACCAGTGAATCCATGCCGGAGCCGGCCGCCAGCGGCACGACAATGGTGATCGGCTTGGTCGGATAGTCCTGAGCCTGCGCCGGCGCGCCGGTCAAAAGCAGTGCAAGCGCGCCAAGTCCGTAAATTTGCGCGCAACGTCGAGATAGCCTCATTGGTGTCGCCCCCTTGTTCCGCATCGCATGTGCGGGTATTGCTCCGCAAAGATGCGCGTTCCGGCGGCGACCGGCAAGCCGGACAGCAGACGCCATGGGTAGACGAATTGTCGCCCTTTCGCCGCCGCATTCGCCGTGTTAACCGGGCGTCACACTGGACCGGATTTAATGGCGCGCCCCAGGCTATCAGTCTGCATGCTTGCGGTTGCGGCGCTGCTGGCGTATGCGCCTGCCTTCGCGCAATTCGGCGGGATCTTCCGCGACGATGCGCCGCGCCCGCCGGCCGATGTTCCGAACCGGCCGCCCGCCAATTTTCCACAGCCGCCCGCGGATAATTTCCCCAGTCGCGGCGCGCAGCGGCCGCCGTCCGATACCCGCTCCGACCAGCCGCCGGCGCAGCCGCTGCCGGCGCCGATGAGCCTGCCGCCGGCCAGCCGCCCGGGCGCCGGCGCGATCGAGCAGGCGCCACTGGCGCCGCTGCCCGGTGTTCCGGTGGCGCCGCGGCCACCGGCGCAAGAGCAACCGCAGCAGGGCGCGCGCACCGGGCCGGCGCAGACTTTGCCCGGCCAGCCGCCGGGCGTGCGGCAGCCGCGCGGCACGCCGGCGCCGGGCAGTGTCGCGCCGCAGCCGGGCGACGAGGTGGTGGTGGAGCCGCCGCCGCAACGCATCGCCAATCCGACCGCGGTGTTCTCCGGGCTCGACAAGATCACCGGCCGCATCATCACGTTCGACGTCGCCATCAACGAGACCGTGCAGTTCGGCGCGCTGCAGGTGACGCCGCGCGTCTGCTATTCGCGGCCGCCGACCGAGACGCCGAACACCGACGGCTTCGTCGAGGTCGACGAGGTCACGCTGCAAGGCGAAATCAAGCGCATCTTCACCGGCTGGATGTTCGCGGCGAGCCCGGGGCTGCACGCGGTCGAGCATCCGATCTACGACGTGTGGGTGACCGACTGTAAAGGCGGAAAAAATCCCAACGTGGCGGAAGCGCCGAGCGAGCAGCCGGCACCGCCCAAACAGCCGGCACGCAACGCTCCGCAGCGCCAACCGCGCGGCCAGCCGCAGCCGGGTTTCCTGCCGCCATTGCGGTAGCGCGAGTTCGCTTCGATTGAAGCCATTTCGCCTTTGCAGGCCGCTTCGTTGGCATCGTATTACCGCTCTAGCGCGGGCTGTCTTTCGCCGGCTTAAACGCGATCATGCATCCACTTCCACCCGGTTGCGCCCGCCCCGTTTGGCGCTGTAGAGCGCGGCGTCAGCGCGCGCAATCAGCGACTCTGCGGTATCCGTCTCCGCGTGAAACGCAGCGACGCCCACGCTTAGCGTGACCGCAATCGAATCTTGCTCAACGCCCATTTCCACCGGTGCAGCCGCGATCGCCTGGCGTATTTTCTCTCCGATTGCCGCCGTCGCTTCTGCTGTTGCCTGGGGGATGATCACCATGAACTCCTCGCCGCCGTAGCGCACCGCGATGTCGGATCTGCGCAGGCTCGCGGCAATGCGCCGGCTGACTTCCTTGAGGACCGCGTCTCCCGTCTGATGCCCGTGCACGTCGTTGACCCGCTTGAAAAAATCGATGTCGCACATGGCGAGCGCAAGGCCGGTCCGGTACCGCTTTGCGGTATATACGGCCTCATCCAGGCGCACCAAGCCGTAACCCTTGTTTCGCAGGCGGGTCAGCGAATCGGTGATGGCCCCGGAGTAGTTGCGCGAGTTTGCCGCGGCGAGCGCCAGGTTTGCGCCCAGATGGATGAGCAGTTCCCTCTGCACACGGATCTCGGACGGATCCGCGATGCAGATCAGCATTCCGATCAGCTTCGCATCCGAAACCAGGGGCAGCGCGAAGCTCAGCGTGCGGCCATTTCGGACAAACTGGAGCGTGCGGGTCCGGCAGGCGTCGGAGACGAGTTTCAGCGGAATGCCGTCCAGCAATTTCCTGATCGGCGCTGCGTGTGAGGTGAGTGCGGCTTCCAGTTCACCTTCGCCTGTGGTCAAAGCGCTCTCCGGTTGCTCTGTGGCCGTTGCACAGATCCACCGGCCGTCGGTCGTCTCAAGGAAAAACGCGACGTGTTCGGGGCGCAATTTTTCAAGGATCACCCGGAAAACTCCCACCGCCATATCAGTTGTTTCGAGGCTCTTCGCGGATTCGACAACCAGGGTATAGAGCAGCGCAGATTCCATCTGCGCGGCCTTGATCCGATTAACCTGGTCGCCGATGCGGCTCGCCATGCGATTGAAATGCCGCGCAAGAAGCGAAAGTTCGTTTCTGCCATGTACCTCGGTCCGCGCGGTCAGGTCTCCATCGGCGAGGCGCTGCGCCGTGCGAGTGATGGACGCTATGGAGCGCATCACCAGTTTTCTGAACAACAGCCAGATCAGTCCGGTCAAGACAATACTTGCGGCCAACCCGATCGTGAGCACGCTCCAGCGCTGCTCTGCCTCGCCGCGCTCCAGCGCCGTGAGATCGAAGTCGATGGAAACGAGGCCGCGCCAGGTTCCGCTTGCCTCGTGACAATTCCCGCAGGCCGGGGAAGATGGAATCCGGTTGATGATGCGTAGTATCCGAACACCCTCGGGCGTCGAAAACATTCCGGCCGCTGGAAAATCCTCCGGCCTGGTGCTGTCGCACTTGGGGCATCCGGGATTGCCGCCGGTTTCTATTCTTGTACCCTGGGCGGCGTTTTCCGAAGCGGCCTTGACCAAACCGTCGCGATTGAGCACCAGGATCCTAGACGTACCGGTGGTTTCGACGAACTGGACCGCCTCGGCACTTACCGTCGACCAGACCGATGCGCCGCCGCCGGAGAGCATGTGCTTGGCAAGATCGCCGGCAATGATCGCGGCGATCTTGCTCGCCTCGGTGACGTGGCGTTCGGTAAATTGCCGCTCCACCTGCGTATTGACGATCGACAGCGCGATCGCGAGCGCGCCAGAGGCGATGAGCACCACGCCTGCGCCAAGCCTAACCGGAACCCGGTGCCAAAACCGCACCCGGAATTCGGTTTCCCGATCGTCTGTGTCCATTACTGGGGCCTGCTGTTGACTTTCCGGGATACACGCGTTCCGGAATGACGTGGTCTTGCTCGGACGTTATTTCGAATAATCGCGAGCGCTTCCTCACCGCTGACCGCGCGCTCGGTCGGCAGCGCGGTGAAATCACCTTGGCCTGCGATCGCGTCCTCCAGCAACCGGTGATAGCGCCGCTTCTGCACGTCGACGGCGCCGAATATTTTCAGATGCTCGGTGACATATTGCGTGTCGAGCAGTCGGTAGTGGCCTGCGCGCAGCCGCGCCACCAGATGCACCAGTGCGATCTTGGAGGCGTCGCGCGCGCGGTGGAACATGCTTTCGCCGAAGAAGGCGCGGCCGAGTACGACGCCGTACAGGCCGCCGACCAGCCGCTCGCCGTCATAGACCTCGACGGTGTGGCAATGGCCGTGCTCGAACAGGCCGCGGTAGATATTGCGGATGCGGGTATTGATCCAGGTGCGGGCGCGGTCGGGCTTGGCCTCGGCGCAACCATCGATCACCGCGTCGAAATCGCGATCGACGACGACCGTGAACGGCGTCGTTCGCACGGTGCGCGCCAGCCGCGCCGGCACATGAAAGCTCTCAAGCGGGATGATACCGCGCATCTCCGGCTCGATCCAGTAGAGCGCCGGATCGTCGGCGCTTTCCGCCATCGGGAAAATGCCGCAGGCATAGGCCTTGAGCAGCACCTCCGGTGTGATCTCGATGAAGGCGTTTTCGCGATTGGCCATGGCGCTGACAAGTTCCCAGCCGCCGGCAGCCGCGGCCGTTCTCAAGCATCTGCTTACCATAAAGCGCGCAAATCTTCGAAAGATTGAACATAACGCCGGTGCTGCGCGTTGCAGTTCAGTCGAGTGTCGACAAACCTGCGAAAGTAGCATGTCATGCGGCAGGCAGCCGCCCCAACCGTTTTGCTGGTGGAAGACGAACTGCTGATCAGCCGTCTGGTCGCCGCAGCGCTGAGCGAGCACGGTTTCATCGTGTACGAGACCGCCACAGCCGACGAAGCCTTGCGCTATATGCATGCCGGCGGCGAGGTCGATGTGCTGTTCACCGACGTCAATCTGCCCGGCGGCATGAATGGGGCGGAATTGGCGCTGCGGGCGCGTGAGCTGCGGCCCGATCTGCCGATCGTCTATGCCTCCGGCCGCTACCAGCCCGCCGACATCGGGGCGCTGGTGCCGCGCTCGGTGTTTGTGTCGAAACCCTACGACCCGGACGATGTCGGCATGCTGCTGACCCGGCTCACCGAGCGTTCGCACTAGCGGCGGGGCGAATCGCCCTTACCGCCACCGCCACCGCCACCGCCACCGCCGCCGCCACCGCCACCGCCAAGGCCTCTGATGATGCCGATGCCGTTGATGACGTCGCGGGGCGTGACGCGCGGTTCACTGCGCTCGCGCTTCACGCATCTATTGCTGCCTTGCTTGGTCATGCCCTCCGGGCAGTCGCAACCGCCACGGCCGTTGGATTTCGCCGGCGAAACGCAAACCGTCTCCTTCACGCATGCCTTGCCGCGCGGAAGGTAGCCCGGCCCGCAGATGCACTGACCGGCGACCGGCCCCGGCACCTTTGGCGCCTCACAAACCGTTCGCTTTACGCATTCCTTGCCGACCAGCACAGTGCCCGGCCCGCAGATGCATTGACCGGCGACCGGACCCGGCACCATCGGTGGCTGACAGACCGGCGGTGGTGGCGATACCGGCACGCATTGCTCGCCGCTTTGCACCGTCCCGGCCGGACAAGCGCATTGGCCTCCCTGCACCTGGGTCATTGGTGGCGGGCAAGTTCCTGGCTTTGCGACCGTGACGCAGGAATTGTTGTTCGCCGCATTCGTATCCGCCAGTCCCGATGCCGGCGTGAGCCCAACGCTCGCGCAATTCGTGAACGGCGCGAATGGTCCCGAGCCGATCGCCTGGGCAACGATGTCGATCGTGCTGAGCACCTGGCCCGCCGTCACCGGGCCGCCCATATACGTGCAGATCAGCGTGCCCCCGGCAGAAACCGGCGCGTTGCAGGACCAGTTCGATGGCGGGGTCGAGGTGGCGCTGGTGAATGTCATCCCGGCCGGAACGGGGTCCGACACCGTGATGACGCCGTTGCTGCCGATCGCGGCCCCGGTATTGGTGACGGTCAGATGCCAGCCATACCAAGGAACGTTCGGCGGCGGGCTGGTGCCGCCGGTCTTGTTGATGCCCACATCGACGATTTCTCCAGCCGACTGGCAGGTGAGCGTGTTGGTCACCAGGACATTGGTGACCGGCGCATTGATCGTCACCGGAGACGGCGGCGCAAAGACCGTTGTCCACGCGCCCGTCTTGTTGGGCGGGCAGACATTCGGCGGCACCGGTGGTGTCGGCTCAACGTATGAGCAACTGGTGCCGTAAGGAATATTACCGATCGATTGCGGCACGTTGTTGAGCAGATTCAACGTCGTCGTGTTGCTGCCGCACGTGACGGTCACCGGGTAAACTTGGCTGGGCAGCAGGATCGGTCCCACATAGACGACCTGCTTCTTGAAGATCAGTTCGCCGACCTTCGTCGTCGTCACCGTCACGCAGGACTGGTCGTTGGACGGATTGGTGTCGATGCCGACCGTTGCCGGGATGGATACGATCGCGCAGTTCTTCAGCGGCTGCTCGTGATTGGTGAGAACGCCGTTGAAGACGATGGAGTCGGTCAGTTGCCC
This sequence comes from Hyphomicrobiales bacterium, assembly GCA_016185205.1. Classification (GTDB taxonomy): domain Bacteria; phylum Pseudomonadota; class Alphaproteobacteria; order Rhizobiales; family Xanthobacteraceae; genus Pseudolabrys. The sequence continues at coordinate 22,576 of JACPOA010000061.1, forward strand.
GTTGGTGCCGAGCGTGCCAGCAAGGTTGTAGGTGCAGGTAATGGTGGCGAGCCCCACCGCCGGGAGCGGGAGGCATGTCCAGTTGGGCGAAGACTGGGTGTTGATGGTCAAGCCGGCTGGGACGACGTCCTTAACGGTCAGCTCGCCGGGCCCGAACGTGATCGGCGCGCCGACATTGGTGACCCATACGTTGAATCCGTTGCCCTGTCCGCCGGACGGGGTGTTCTCCTTGTCGACTTTCAGATCGATCGGCGGCTTCGGGCATTCCGGCATGACGATCTTGATCTCGCCGGAGCAGCATTGATCGGTGCCGGGCTCGCTGCCGCCGCCGACCTTGCTGGCGTTGGCGGTGAGCGTGACGAGTTGACCGGGCGTCGCGCCATTGATCGTCCAGGTCGTGGTTGCGGCCCAGGGCTGCTGCGGTGGCGTCACCGTCACGCCCGGCGTCAGCGACGTCAGCGTGATGTCGGTGCCACTGAACGTCACGCCGCTCAACGTCACCGTATAGGTGCCGTCGGGATTGCACTTAACCTCGACCTTGGAATCCTTCAGGCAGCCGGTGACTTCCGGTTTCGGCGTTTCGCCGCAACCGCCGGGGCTCATGCAAATGTTGTCGTAGCCGACGACTTCCGATGGCGAGCTCGAGAAGTCAATCGGCAGCGAGACCATGGTGACGTTGGTAATGATCGAGTTCCAAGTGCCGCCGCTGATCACCCAATGGCCGTTCGGACTCGGCGGCGGAGTACCGCCGAGCGCGATCGGTGCGCAGATTTTTTGATGCCAGCTGGTATCGCCGATCGCGACCTGGAAATTGGCGTAAAAAGTCGCTTTGCTAGAGCCGCTGTATATCGTGAAGCTCGGCGTCACTGCGGACGGCGGGGATCCCGAACTGAAAACCTTAAAATCGAAACAGAGCTGACCGCAGCCGCCCATTTTCTCGACCCAGTTGCCCAGGTATTTCGAGTCGGTCGAGCAGACCGCCGACGCGCCCGACAGATCCGTGATCTGCAAATACGGGTCGTCCTTGCCGATGCCGCCGGTCGTGGACGTGGTCGTGGTGACGTTGGGCGCCCACGAGCATGGCCCCCAGCCGTCCAGCCCGGAATCGAATTTGCTGCAGATCGGACCCGACTGCGCCTGTGCGGAATCGGCAGTAGCGACGAACCCGAGCGCCAATCCGATCAACAATGCCGATGCGACAGTGAGCCTGCGCAGCATGGCGTGCTCCATGAAAGAGGCTCTTGGCTGAAGGTGGTTCGTCATTTGATGATCCCACAGGCACGACGTGGGATCGTCACCGTCACTTTGGTGCGACAGCAATCGTACGGCTTGCCGGTCGCGGCAGCGGCCGCATTGAAGGCGCAGATTTCGATTGTCCCGGTCGATCCCGGCGGTCCATTCACGGGGATCGTCGCCGGGCTCAGCGAAAACGGTCCGCCCGAAACGGTGATAGGCGGGGTCAGGGACACGGCGGTGACGGTATTGGCCCAGCTGGCACCGGTGACTGTCACTTTGAAGACCCAGCGGCCATCGACGCACTCGAATGTGCCGGTAGCAAAGCAGGCCTTGGGGTCGTCACCGCCGCCGCCGCCACCGCCACCGCCGCCACTGACGAAAGGCGCGTTGGCGGCATAGCCCGGGCCGCCATAGGCGGTCGGCGCCGCGCAGGGCTGAGTGTAGATGCGAACGCTGCCGAGGTGACCCGCCGCGCGCGGATCGTCGAACTTGTCGTCGTAGTCGACCGCATAGCTGACCCATGGCGGTTCGTTGAAATTGCGCACCGGACTCGCCGGCATGCCGGCAAGGCCGTGCACGACCAGCGGGCCGCCCGGATCGAGCCGGCTTTTCAGCGCCGGCGCGTTGCGGATGTTTTGCGCCGTGGTCCACAGCGAAAATTCGCAGCCGTTGGTAGTGAGCGCTCCGTCCCGGTTGTAGCCGTAACCGAGCGCGACGCCGCCATTGGTGTTGCGATGATTGCCGGCGAAGCCGACGGCGTATTCTTCCGGCACCAGTTTCCAGCGGCCGGGCGAGGGCGGATCGTTGGGACCTTTCAGCCAGACCCGGAACACCTGCGGTTCGCCTGGCCGAGTGAACGCCGAATAGTCGTAAGCGCCGGCGATCAGCGCGCGCTGCGCCAGGATCATCGCGCCCTTCTGCGAGAACGCGATATCGGAAATCGGCAGCGGACCGGCTTGCGCCGGAACGTCAAGCTCCCAGCGCGGATCGGCGGCGAAGCTGCCGTCGCGCTCAATGCCGACCGACCAGATCTGCGGTCCCGACACGACGGAATAATAAAGCCGGCCCTCGTGCACGGCGAGGCCCCAGACCCGGCGCGCCACCGGAGCGAAGCCCCAGCTATCCGGCTTCTCGCTGTCGAAGCGGTCGCTGGCGATGTCGGGCCGATTGGCGGGATTGAATGCTACGGCTGCAAGCTTGGCGGCGCCAAGTCCGGTGACGCCGTGATCGAAGGCGCTCAGTTCTTTGCCATCGAGCGCGAAGCGATGGATCATGCCGGTGTGGAGATCCGACACGAACAATTGCTTGTGCGCGGCATCGTAGGCGAGATTGCCGAGGCCGGGACCCGGGTTCGGCACGCCGTTGAGCGTGACATTGGCGAACAGCATCGGCACACCGGTGCGTCCGTCGATCTTGTAGATGCTGCCGGGGCCGCCCTGCAGGTCGAGACCGAATTGTCCCTTCATCCAGCCGGCGCCGGGGGCACCCTTTTTCCTTCGTTCCGGCAAGCCATCGCGTCCGCGCACGACAATGTTGAGGCCGAACGCCGAGGTGGCGGCGACATAAATATTGGGCTGCGCGGAATCGTCGAGCGCCACGCCGAACACCTGACCGACGTCCTTGGCGAACACATCGAACGTCTTGGGAGCTGCGAACAGGCGGCCGTCCCAGACATATCCCGGCCGGCTCACGTCAATGACACGGACCGACGGGCCGTCGGGATTGATGAAGGTGAGATCGGTTGCGGACTTGTTCGCCGGGCGCGGCTTGCTGGCGTCAGGCACCAGCGTTCCGGAAAATCCGGTGACGACCGCATCACCTAGTTTCAGATTGAGCGGCCGACCGCCTTGTTGCGCGCCGGCGCTGTCGGGATGAAACAGGCAAAGCAGGAATAGCGCCAATAGCCGCGCGATGATTTTGGACAAAACGAGCCTCCGTCGCTGGCGCCACGCCGCGAATTCAACATTCGAGTTTGTTCGAGAGGCCCAGCGCAGAATGACGTTTCGAAAGCTGCGCGACTGGATCGACCGTATGTTTTTTGAGTACGAATACTCAAAAAACGATCGGTCTTTTTGCCATTGATAGTAATGCTATACCAGTCCCACGCCGAGGGATACTTCTTATTTTTATCTGCCAGCAAGATGGTGGTCCGTTTCCGGCCCATTTCTACCGTTCCGACCCATCCGACCAGGCGCGGTCTCGTTAACGAATTCCTTACCGGAAATTAACCGCAAAAAAAGTAGCCGGGACATAAAACTGTGTCGGCCGCTACGCACGGATGGAACTATTTTCCGGATGTTGTTCTCGCTCACCCTCAAACGCACCTCGTGGCTGGTGCTGCTCGTCGGGCTGGCCTCTTTTGCGGGCTGTTTCGGCGCGCTGACGGTATTTGCCGCCGGCTGGGCCACCACCGTCATTCCCACCATTTCCGAAACACTGCTCGCCGCCATTCTCGCCGCGGTCGTTGCCCAGTTTGCCATGAGCCTGACCGGCGCCGTGCTCACCCGACGCCAAGGCCGCGAGGTCGAGCAGATCCGCACCGCCATCGACAGCATGGCGCAAGGCCTCTGCATGTTCGACGCCGCCGAGCGGCTGGTCGTCTGCAATTCGCAATATTACAACATGTATGAGCTGACCCCGGACGACGTCAGACCGGGCGCCACTTTGTCCGAGGTGCTCACGAAACGGGTCGCCAAAGGAACGTTCTCGCGCGACCCTCAAGCATACCGCAAAGAATTCATGGCCGCGGTCGCGCAAGGGCGCACCATCGTGCACGAGGTCAAGTCCAAAGGCGGACGTCTTTTGCTGGTCACCAATCATCCGATGAAGGGGGGCGGCTGGATCGGCACGCACGAGGATATCACCGAGCGGCGGCAGGCCGATGAGCAGCGCGCGACCATGCAGCAGCAGGAAGAGCGCCGCACCGTCATCGAGAACGCGATCTCGGCATTCCGCAAGTGCGCCGAAAATATGCTGAAAACCGTGGCGGACAGCGCGGGCGAAATGCGCGCGACGGCGGCCAACCTGTTCAACGCGTCCGGCCATACCTCGCAACGCGCCGAAAGCGCGGTTGAGACATCAAATGAAGCTTCCACCAATGTCGCGACCGCGGCGATCGCTGCCGACGAATTGTCCAACTCGATCGCCGAGATCGGACGCCAACTTAACCAGACCGCCGAAGTGGTGCGCGTCGCGGTCGGTGAAGCGCATATCACCAAACAGGATATCGACGCACTGGCGCAGAGCGCTCGCAAGATCGGCGACGTCAGCAAGCTCATCCGCCACATCGCCGAAAACACCAATCTGTTGGCGCTCAATGCCACCATCGAGGCGGCGCGTGCCGGCGAAGCCGGCCGCGGCTTCGCGGTGGTCGCCTCCGAGGTGAAATCGCTCGCGGTGCAGACCGCCAAGGCCACCGAGGATATCGCCAGCCAGATACAGGAAGTGCAGAAATCGACCGGCAAGGCCGTCGAAGCGATCGGACGCATCGCAAACCGCATGGGCGAGATCGACAGCTTCACGTCGGCCGTCGCCGAGTCGGTGCAGTTGCAGAGCGCCGCCACCGGCGAGATTTCGCAAAACGTGGCCGGCGCCGCCGACGGCGCCAAGCTGATCGTCGCGGTGTTGAGCGAAGTGGCCGGCGCGGCCATCGATAACCAGCAGTCGGCACAGACCGTTCTGGCGGCAGCGGAATCGGTCGAAAAAGCCGCCGCCAATCTGCGCAGCGAAGTCGAAGGTTTCCTCACCAAGGTCGCGATCTAGCCGCGCGGTTGCGCTTAACGTCGCCTTGCGCGCCGCTATGGCGCAATCGCATGCGCCTTGCGGCCGCCGCGTTCGATCGATGCCGGGGCTTCGTCGCACGAGATGAGATGCGCCGCCAGATCAAGGCAGCGTTTGGCGAGCATCGATGCCCCCTCGGCTAGTTCGGTGGACGTGCGCACGATCTCGACATTGCGTTCCATGTCTTCGCGCGACCAGCCGCGCGAATGGGCGATGTAAGGAAACTGCGGAAATATGAAACCGAGTTCGGCGAAGAACCCCAGCATCTGCCCGGCCACCGCCTGGATGTTATCCTGCCCGCCGACGATGATGAATCCTGCCACCTTGTTGCGGATGAGAACCTGATTGCGGATCGTCACCGCGTTCTGCACGCAGTTCAGCCGTTCGGCCATCTTGAAATACAGCGACGACGCGGCGCCCCATCGGATCGGCGATGAGATGATGATGGCGTCGGCCCAATGCACCAAAGCCTCATAGACTTGGTCCATCTGATCCTTGGCGTCCATCTGGGTGATCGAACACGGCCAGGTGCAGGCCTGCGCGGCCTTTGAGTAGTAACCCTCGCAGGCGTGGAAGTTGAGATCGTTCAACTTGATCATCCGCGTCTCGGCGCCAAGTCCTTTCGCGGCCTTCAAAGCATGCTCGAGCAGATGGTCCGAGCCGGAGAAACGCGGATTGGCGGCATCCATCGCCGAGGTCGAAATGCCGGCAAGCCGCAACGGCCCCGGCGCGCGCTCGACCTTGCGCGATAGCGGATGCGGTGCGTGCGGCGCCTTTTGCCGCTTGCTGCCGGCATTGAGATTGACCAACACGCGGCCGCTCTCGATCTTGACCGGATAGGCGGGAACGCGGTCTTCCTCGAAACCCGGCTCACCCAGTCCGCTGCAGCGGTGGAATTTCCAATTGTGCCAAGGGCAGACGATGTAATCGCCATCCAGCCGGCCGTTGCCGAGCGGTCCGCCGACGTGGTTGCAGGTATTCGAAACCGCGCCGAATTTCCCATCCTTGAGCGATATTGCGAGCTCCCGCTTCATCGCCGTGACGCGCTTGATCGGCGTTTGGGAAAACTCCTCCGCGCTGCCGATGTCGACCCAGTTTTCATCCCCAGCCATGACAATTCCTCACAGGAGGTTCGATGGACATTTGATCGCGGCCGGAGTGCCCGGCCGCAAGGGTTGCGGGTCGACTTCCACGATCCCGCGATTGATCCGCACCCGGTATGTGATGAGCTTCTCGGTGAATGGCGGCGGCGCGCAGCCGTCCGCCAGCCGATACTGATAGCCATGCCAAGGGCATGTGACGCAGCCGTCGATGATGCGGCCTTCGCCAAGCGGGCCGTTCTGGTGCGCGCATAGATTGGTGAGCGCGCCGATCTCATCGCCGTCGCGAAATACGGCGATGCGCTCAGCCCCGGATGCTGCGACGATGCGTGCGCCCTTATCCGGAATAGCGTGCGGTGGGCCGACGGCAATCCAGCCTTCGGCGCTTACAGCGATGCCGCGGTCGAGTCGGCGTTCGCGCCAGCCGGCGATGAGGTGCAATACGGCCACGCTGCCAAGCCCGCCCGCCAGCATCAGCGGAATCAGCACGGTGTATTCGCCCTGCATGATGCCGAGCGCGACATGCATGATCACCAGCCCATAGGCGACGTAGAGCGCCATGTGCAGCGCCTTCCAGATGCGCGGGGTGAGGAACAGCAGCCAGAAATCATGGCTCGTGGCCGCCATCACGAACAGCACGAGCAAGGCGGCGAGACCCAGCGCCTTGAACGGGAAGTCGATGAACTTGGCGTAATCCTTCCAAGTGGTCAGTTCGGTCAGGAGGTTCGGCAGATTGTGTTGCACCAGGTACCACGAGAGCAGGAAGCCAAAATGCGTCAGCGCGACGAGGAAGGTCAGCACCCCGAAATGACGCCGGTTGTACAGGAGCTTCAGGAAGCGGCGATCGAGCCGCGCCAGCGGACCGATCGACAGGATCACCGTCAGCATCAGGAAGGCGCAGGTTCCGGTGGCGCGAATCCAGATATCGATCGCGTCCGGCAATTTTGTGGGCGGATGCAGCTGCCAATGGATCGCGGCAAAACCGGCGATGAACAGCGCGACGGCGGCGAGCAGGATGCCGTCATAGACGAGCTTGTCCCGGTTCCACTGCACAGCCCGGAATCCGACGCTCATCAACGTCTCCTTTCAGACCGGCGGTGGCGCCCGCAGTATGAGCGCCAGCGCAAAACCGACGGCGACGACCAGCGCCAGGACCGGCCACAGCATGCGATGAGTGGAACGGTGCGCACGTCTCATAGAGCACGATGCGTTTTTGCGGCGGCCCGCGCTTGGCGCCAGCGCATGAGCACATAGGGCCACAAGATCGCCGCGCCCGGCAGCCAAAGAATTCGCGCCGGCGCGGTCACGCTCGCATGCGGCAGCACCTGCGCGAGGCCGAGCGTCACGAACGCAATACCAATGACGATGCCGCACAAGGCATAAAGGGCAAGGCCGTAAAACAGGATGATCGCCATGCCAGCGCGCCCCGATTTGCCCGCCACGATAGGATCGATCAGATGGCCACGCAATACACGGATGGCACGCGACCAAAGTTCGCTGGCGCATTCAGGGGCGATGCTTGCCGCGCTGCCAGGGCCAGCGGCCTTCGATTTCCAGCACCAGTGTCCAGCTCAGGAAGGTTCGGATCAGCACCAGGCCGGCCAGCAGGCCAAGGCTGGTGAAGGTGAGCTCGAGCGCGATGGTCTTCACAATGTCGGCGGCGACCAGTACCTCAAGGCCGAGCAGCAGGGAGCGGCCAATGCGGATTTTGTAGGTGCCGTAGTGCGTCTCGGCCATCCGCTGGCCGACATAGAGATAAGTCGACCAGCCGATCCCCAGCACGATGACCAGGACCCCGAAAATCTCGATCACGTTGCCGACAAAGTGAAGCCAATAAGCGACCGCCGCATCGAGGTCGTGCATGGGTGTCTCTCCGGACCCGCCCTAGCTCTCCATCCCGCCCTGGCTGAGGAACTGCTCCAGCCAGTGGATGTGATAGTTGCCGTCGATGATGTCCTTCTCGCGCACCAGCGCGCGGAACAAGGGCAGCGTGGTCTCGATGCCGTCAATCACCACCTCGTCGAGCGCGCGCTTGAGCCGCATCAGGCATTCGGTGCGGGTCTTGCCGTGCACGATCAGCTTGCCGACCAGCGAGTCGTAATAGGGCGGGATGCTGTAGCCCTGGTACACCGCGCTATCGATGCGCACCCCGAGGCCGCCGGGCGGATGGTAATGCAGGATCTTGCCGGGCGAGGGGCGGAACGACACCGGGTTCTCGGCATTGATGCGGCACTCGATGGCATGGCCGCGGAATTCGACGTCGCTCTGCTTGAGCGCGAGCTTGGCACCGGCCGCAACGCGAATCTGTTCGAAGATCAGATCGATGTCGGTGATCATTTCGGTCACCGGATGCTCGACCTGGATGCGCGTGTTCATCTCGATGAAATAGAACTTGCCGTCCTCGTAGAGGAATTCGACGGTGCCGACGCCGAGATAGCCGATCTCGCGCATCGCCTTGGCCACGGTCTCGCCGATGGTGTTGCGAGCCTCGGTGTTGAGTGCGGGCGAGGGGCTCTCCTCCATCACCTTCTGGTGGCGGCGCTGCAGCGAGCAGTCGCGCTCGCCGAGGTGAATGGCGTTGCCTTTGCCGTCGCCGAGCACCTGGATTTCGATGTGGCGCGGCTTCTCCAGGTATTTTTCGAGATACACGGCATCGTCGCCGAAGGCGGCTTTCGCCTCGGAGCGCGCGGTCGACAGGGCGGTAGACAGCTCCGCGGCCGCGCGCGCGACCTTCATGCCGCGCCCGCCGCCGCCGGCCGCCGCCTTGATCAGCACTGGAAAGCCGATCTCGTTGGCGACCCTGGTCGCCTGGGCATCGTCGGTGACGCCGCCGTCCGAACCCGGCACCACCGGAATGCCCAGGCGCTTGGCGGTGCGCTTGGCCTCGATCTTGTCGCCCATCAGGCGGATGTGCTCGGCCTTCGGACCGATGAAATGTACGTCGTGGTCGGCAAGGATTTCGGCAAAACGCGCATTCTCCGACAGGAATCCGTAGCCGGGATGCACCGCGTCGGCGCCGGTGATCTCGCAGGCCGACAGGATGGCCGGGATGTTGAGATAGCTGTCTTTCGCCGCCGGCGGGCCGATGCACACGCTCTCGTCGGCGAAGCGCACATGCATGGCGTCGGCATCGGCGGTGGAATGCACCGCCACGGTCGGGATGCCAAGTTCCTTGCAGGCGCGCAGCACCCGCAATGCGATCTCGCCGCGATTGGCGATGAGGATTTTATCGAACATGGCCACCGACAGGGCGAATAGTGAGTAGCGAATAGCGAATAGGGGAAGCCATTCTTCGTACTATTCGCAATTCGCTATTCGCCATTCGCTTACTCAATGATCACCAACGGCTCGCCGAACTCCACCGGCTGGCCGTCTTCGAACAGAATCTGGATCACGGTGCCGCCGCGCGGCGCCGGAATCTGGTTCATGGTTTTCATCGCTTCGATGATGAGCAGGGTCTCGCCGGCTTTCACTTTGCTGCCGACCTCGATGAACGGCTTGGCGCCGGGCTCGGGCGAGATATAGGCGGTGCCGACCATGGGCGAGATCACGACGCCGGGATGCTTGGCCGGATCGAGCGGCGCCGCCACCGATTCGGTGATCGGATGCGGCGAAGGCTGGCTTACCACGCGAACCGGTGCGGGCGCCGCCGCCACCGCGCCGCGCGCCACCCGCACGCGCTGGCCGTTTTGTTCGATCTCGATTTCGGTCAGGCCGGTCTCGTCCAGGAGCTTGGTCAGCTCGTGGATCAACGCGTGATCGACCAGCGGCGTTGATTTCGATTTGGGCGATTTTGCCATCGCGCTTGTCCGTTAGTGTTTTTCTTTGATGCCAAGCAAGCCGGCGAGCCCGCTGATCGCCAGTGCATAGCCGTCGATGCCGAAGCCGCAGATCACCGCCTTCGCCGCCTTCGACACGTAGGAGTTCTGCCGGAAGCTTTCGCGCTGGTGGATATTGGTGATGTGGATTTCGATCACCGGCAGCTGCACCGCCAAGAGCGCGTCGAGAATGGCGATCGAGGTGGTGGTGTAGCCGGCCGGATTGATCACCAGACCGGCCGCCTTCTTGGCGTGCGCCTCCTGGATCCAGGTCACCAACTCGCCCTCGATGTTCGACTGCCGGAACACCAACGCGAAGCCGAAGCGCTCGGCGGTGGTGCGGCACAGTTTTTCCACGTCGGCGAGCGTGGCGCGGCCATATTTGTCCGGCTCGCGCGTGCCGAGCATGTTCATATTGGGGCCGTTGAGGATGTAGATCGTTTGAGCCATTCGGGCGGCCGCTGATGTGTGGCAGGTGGTCGGCGCTTTATAGGTGGTGAGGCAGCCAAGGGGAAGCCCGGCCGGCGTTCAGTCTTAAGGCCGGCACCCGCCGCGGCCTTGCGTCTCGGCCGCCGCCCAATCGACGACCTCCTTGAGCGCCGTTAACCTTCTTCGCCCCGCCGCCTTGGCCTTGCTGAAGATGTCGATCTGGCGGTCGGCGCTGGTGCCCTCGCGTATGATCGCGGTGAGCCGACTGATTTCCGGCTGGCAGCCGAATGCCGCGATGTCCTCGGCGAGAAAATCGAGGACCTGCTCGAGCCAGGCCTTGGCGCTGAGCGGCGAGCGGGCGAACGGATCGACGAACGTGGCGTCGACCCCGTGGCGCTGGGCGTGCCACTTGTTTTCTTGCGTGATGGCGCGGCCGAGGCGGTCGAAGCCGGCATTGAGCGCACGGTCGCGGTCGAGCGCGCGCACCAGGCAGCGGAACAGTGCGGCGATGGCGAGCGCGTCGTCGAGCCGCGTGCAGCTGTCGGCGATGCGCAGTTCGACTGTCGGGTTTGAAAGCGACGGTCGCATCGCCCACCAGATGTAGCTGGCGTCCGGAATGATCTTGGCCCACACCAGCGCGGCGACGAATTCGTTGTAGTCGTCGGTGGTGCGGAACAGTTCGGGCAGGCCGGTGCGCGGCAGCTCGTCATAGGCCGCCATGCGGTAGCCGCGCAGGCCGGTGAGATGGCCCTGCCAGAACGGCGAGGAGGTCGACAGCGCCAGCAGCAGCGGCAGATAGGGCGTCAGCCGCATGATGAGATCGATGCGGCTGTCGAGGTCGGGCACCCGCACATGTACATGCAGGCCGCACAGCATATTGCGGTAGCCGATCATCTGCAGGTCGTCCATGATGGCGTCGTAGCGCACCTTCGGCGTGACGGTTTGCTCCGGCCAGAATGCCAGCGGGAAAGTGCCGATGGCGGCAAGGCCGAGGCCGCGCTCGTTCGCTGCGTCGCTAAGCGTGCTGCGGTAATGCGTAAGATGCTCGCGCGCTTCCGCCATGCTGTCGCAAGGAGGTGTGGCTACCTCGATCTGCGATTGCAGCATTTCGGTCATCACGCGGTCGCCGAGGGCCTTGCGGGCGAGAACGAGGAATCTCTTGTCGAATCGGTGCATGGCCCGACGCGTCCCCGCGTCGAACACGAAGTATTCCTCTTCGATGCCGATCGTATACATGCGCGCGATAACGGCCTCGGGCTAGCGGGGTTCCCTTATATCATTTTTGCAACGCAAAACGGCCGCCGGACGAGATCGCCACGGCGGCCGTCAGAGGTGCCTGTCCCGGGCGCAGCGCAGCACCATAAGCGCGTTTACGCGCGTCTTCGACGCGCTATGGTGATGCGCTGCAGAACCGGGACCGCTACAGGCGCGCAGTTCGATAAGGCCCCGGATCAGCGTAGCATCACTTCGCTTGCGCTCGTGCTGCAACGCATCCGGGGCACGAACCGCGATCAGCAGGTCGCCTTGCCGCAGCGCGCGGTGTTGATCTTTTCCTGCAGCGCGGGCAGCCCGACCGCGCCGATCACCACCTCGGAGCCGATCACGTAGCTCGGCGTACCGTTGAGGCCGAGCGCCTCGGCGAGCTTGAAGGCTTCCTGCAACGAGGCCTTCACCTCGGGGCTGGCCAAGTCCTTTTCCAGTTGCGCCATGTTGAGGCCGGCTTCCTTGGCGGCGGCGAGCGCATGCGCCTTGTCGGCCTGGCCGCGGCCGGTGAGCAGTTTCTGATGGAAGTCGAGATATTTCTTGCCGCTCTTGTCCTGCATTTGCACGGCGGTGGCGACCTGGGCGGCTTCCACCGAGCCCGGTCCGAGCACGGGGAATTCCTTGAGCACGACCTTGAGGTTGGGATCGTTCTTCAACAGCGTGAGCATGTCGGTCATGGCGCGCTTGCAGTAGCCGCAGTTGTAATCGAAGAACTCGACGAAGGTGACGTCGCCCTTCGGATTGCCGAGCACGACCTGGCGCGGCGAGTTGAACAGATTCTGCGCATTGTCCTTGACCGCGGTCTTGTGCTTCTCGGCTTCGGCGGCGGTTTGGCGCTTCTCGAACTCGGCCATCACCTCCTGCAGCACTTCCGGATGCGCGATCAGGTAGCCGCGCACGATGCGCTCGATCTCGCTCTTCTGCGGCGCGGAGAATTCGTCGGCGCGCGAGGCTTGCGGAAGGCTGAGCGCCAGCAACGCGGCACAGGCGGCGGCGATTAGGCGCGGGCTCGATGTCATCGGGTTGGTCCCTGTGGGTGATCAGTTGGGGGTGTTGCGGGCCTTGGGCGGCTTGACGTTGACGATGTCGTCGGCGCGCACCCAGGCCGGCGAACCTACGGGTAGCCGTGTCTTGGCGCGCGCCGCCAATTGACGCGCGGTGACGATATCGCCGCGGCTGAAGGCGGCCTGCGCCGAGGCGAGGTCGGCATTGGCGAGATCGCCCTTGCGGCCATAGGCCATGGCGAGCTGCGAATAGGCTTCCGGCGCGTCGGGCTCGCGCAGGATGGCCGAGCGCAACAGTGCGGCCGCTTCCTCGGCGACCGCCTTGTTGTTGGTCGCGTTCAGCGCCTGCGCCAGCATGATCTCGATCAGCGGAGCGCGTTGCGAGAGCTGCGCCGCGCGGCGCAGTGGCGCCACAGCTTCGGCCGGATGCCCGCCTTCCAGCAGTGCCTGGCCCTTGAGCTCGTAGAAATATGGATTGTTTGGCTGCGCCTGGATCAGCTCGTCGATCAGCACAAGCGCGCGCCTCAAATCGGAATGGCGGTAGGCCGAGATGGCGCGTGCGTAGCGCGCCGGCAGGCTGTGGTCGCCGAGCGTGTAGCGGCGCGCGACCGTGTCGGGCCTGTCCATGAAGCCGGACAGCTTCGCCCGCATCATGTCATGACGCAGTTGCAGCTCGGGCGAATCCTTATGATCCCAATTGGGGCTCGTCTTGGCGAGCGCGGCGAGCGTGGCGACGCGTTCGGCCGGCATCGGATGGGTTTGCAGATAGGGATCGATGTAGCGCGAATTGAACAGCGCTTCGTTGGTCAGGCGCGTGAACAAATCCACCATGCCCTTGGGCGACTGGCCGGTGGCATTGAGGAATTTCACGCCGGCATGATCGGCCTGGTCTTCCTGCGTGCGCACATAAGCGAGCAATGTGCGCTGGATCGCCGACTGCGGCGCCATGATCGCCGCCATACCGACGTCGCCACCACCGCCACCGGCGCGCGCGCCCGCCACCATGGCGCCGACGCCGGCCAGCATGGCAATGATCGAGGCGGTCTGCGCCGTGGCGAGCTGCTCGCGCAGCTTCATCAGATGGCCGCCGGCAAGGTGGCCGGTTTCGTGCGCGAACACGCCGATGATCTCGTTCGGCGTCTTGGCGTCGAACAGCGCGCCGGCATTGATGAAGATGTGGCGGCCGTCCATGACGAAGGCGTTGAACGAGCGCTCGCCGAGCACGACCACCCGGACGTTCTGCTTGGCGAGGCCGGCGGCGCGCAAAATCGGCTGCGCATAGTCGCGCAACAGCTGCTCGATCTCGGTGTCGCGGATTACCGGCATTCCGCGTAGCGCCGCGTCCTGGGCATGCGCCGGGCTAACCGTGGGGGCGATGCCGGCGGTCGCGACCGCGAAGGCGGTCAGCAGCGCCAGCGCCCGCCCTGCTGGCGCCCAAGCCTTCGTCCTGATAGGTGTGCGGTCTTCGCTCATGCCAACTTTCGCGAACGGATCAGCGGATAGGCGCGAAACTAGTGACGCGCCGGATAGCGGTCAACGCAGGCTACGATCACGACCGAGTCATGAAAAGCGCATGGCCCAAGCAAGCCCAAGAAGCCGCCGAATGCGGCAACAGCGGGGCAGGGGGTAAGGCCGGAGCGGCCATTTACGATGCTTGAGGCGGCAAAACACCTGTTGATGCCCTCCAAACGCAGCAATGTGCCGCCGTTTATCGTCATGGACGTGATGGCGGCGGCGGCCGCGATCGAGGCGTCCGGACGCCGGGTCGTCCACATGGAGGTGGGCCAGCCGGCGGCAGCCGCCCCGGCGACCGCGCTTGCGGCGGCGCAGGCGGCGCTCGCCCACGGCCGTATCGGCTATACCGAGACTTTGGGTATCCCATCGCTGCGGACCCGCATCGCGCGGCATTACCGCGACATATACAACCTGGTGCTCGACCCCGCCCGCGTGGTGGTCACCACCGGCTCCTCGGGCGGCTTCATCCTGGCGTTCCTGGCGCTGTTCGAGGCCGGCGACCGGGTGGCGCTGGCCAATCCCGGCTACCCGCCCTACCGGCACATCCTGTCCGCGCTCGGCTGCGAGCCTGTGCTGATCGAGACTTCCGAACAGACGCGCTGGGCGCTCTCGGCCAAGGCGCTGATCGCCGCTCACCGGGCGAGCCCGCTCAAGGGCGTGGTGATCGCAAGTCCTGCCAATCCGACCGGCACCATGATGGATGCCGACGCGCTGGCGCGCCTGATCGCGGTGGTGGAAGCCGAAGGCATCCGCGTGATCTCCGACGAGATCTATCATGGCCTCGATTATGCGTTCGCGGCCGAGACCGCGGCCAAGCTGTCGGAGCGCGCCGTGGTGATCAACTCGTTCTCGAAATATTTCTGCATGACCGGCTGGCGCATCGGCTGGATGGTGGTGCCCGAAAGTCTCACGCGCACCGTCGACCGGCTGCAAGGCAATCTCGCGATTTCGGTGCCGACGCTGTCGCAGATCGCGGGCGAGGCCGCTTTCGACGGGCGCGCCGAGATGGAGGCGGTCAAGCTCGGCTACGAGGAGAACCGGCGCATTCTCACGGACGGCCTGCCGAAGGCCGGTCTCGACAAGTTCCTGCCGGTCGACGGCGCGTTCTATCTCTACGCCGACATCAGGCGATTTTCCGACGACAGCCTGGATTTCGCCAAGCGCATGTTGAACGAGGCCGGCGTGGCGGCGACGCCCGGCATCGATTTCGATCCGATCGACGGCCGGCATTTTTTGCGCTTCTGCTACGCCGGCTCGGCAGCGGAGATGCATGAGGCAGTGGAGCGGATCGGCAATTGGCTGAAGCGGTAGCCGTCGATCCGAGCGTGCGATCAAGCCGAACGTGAACAACGCAATTATGACGAGCAATTTGTCCGCGCGTTTGCGCGCGGTAGGCGGGTATTGTTGATATACCGCAATGCACAATATGGGAATCCTGACTAACTAATAATAGGTGGCAGAAGCACTTCGTGGGGCCTTTTGCGCCTTTCATCACACACGGAGGATTTCCCATGCACAAAATAGCGGTTTCCGCAGCAGCAGCTGCCTTGTTTGCTGCGGGACTCATCATTCCGGCGTCGGCCGCCGACGTCGTTACGGCGGTCAATGTCGCGAAGGCGCCGGTGCTCGCGGCAGGCGCGGCCGATCCGGCTTGGTCAAAGGCGAAGGCGCTGAGCGTCCCGCTCCTGGGTGGCGTGAACTTCAAGGCTGGCAAGGGCGCCACCAACGCAACGCTCAAGGCGGTTTATTCCGGCGACATGCTGTACGTGTTGCTGCAATACGACGATCCGACCGAGTCGATCCGCCGCTTTCCGTATCAAAAGCAGGCCGACGGTAGCTGGAAGAAACTGATCGACCCCAACAACAAGGGCGGCGACGACAACGTCTACTATGAAGACAAATATGCCCTAATCTGGAACATCAACAATTCGATCAAGGGGTTCGGTCAGCAGGGCTGCATGGCCACCTGCCACGCCGGCGAGCCGGGCAAGCCGTACGGCAACAAGTACACCGCGAGCGCGGGCGAACTCGGCGACATCTGGCACATGAAGTCGATCCGCACCGGCTATATCGGCCAGACCGACGATCAATATGTCGACGATACCCGCTTCGACAAAGACAAAGCGCCGGAAGCCGGACGCAAGAGCGATGCGAAGACCGGCGGCGGCTACACCGACGTCAAGCTGGTCAACGGCAAGCCCGAGTTCATGAGCAAGAACGCGATCCCGTCGAACAAGAAGGGCGGATTATACTATATCAAGGAAGCCGACAAGGTCGCCTTCGACGACAGCAAGTTCAAGGCCGGCGACGAAGTGGCCTCGATCATCGTAGCGCCGTTCATCGGCGACCGCGGCGACATCGCCACGGCGATCGCGTGGAAAAGCGGCAAGTGGACCGCCGTCATGTCACGCAAACTCGTGACCGGCGGCAAGACCGACGTGCAGTTCGACAAGCTCGATGCGACCTACGACTTCGGTCTTGCGGCATTCGACAATGCGCAGGTCCGTCACGCCTATCATATGGGCGCGCTGCACCTGAAGTTCGCCAAGTAACAACGGCTCTTCCTGGTGGAGAAACGCGGGGCGGCTGGTCGAGCCGCCCCGTTTTTTTGCCGCGAAATATGTCGCTGCCACAGCGTGCCGGCGCCGTTCGACGATTAACCCTTGTAGTCCGAACCGGGCGCCATTTCTTTGTTTGGTTTCATCGCCGGCCCGCGCTTGTCGTCTTTGTTCGACATGCACTTGGCCAGGAACGCCTTGCGCTTGGCGCCCGCGAGCTTCTGGTCGTCGGCGCCGAACTTGCAGGTCTCGAACTTCTGCTCTTTGGTGAGCGCGGAGGCCGGGCTCGCCAGCAACAGGAGAGGGCACAGGCTCAATAGGGCACCGTATCGCAGCATGGTCGTTGCTCCTTTGCCGGGTCTCGAATTGGAATCAGGATAACATGCTTTCACTTCGTATGATCTAGCGCAATGCGGCGGCAATGTTGCCGCCGTCGACGGTGGTGACGTCGGCGGTGGTTTTGAGCGCCAGCGCCTGCGCCAGGAAGGCCTGCGCAACGTCTTGCGCCGTGACCTCCCGCTGCAACAGGTTGCCGGTCATGTAATCCTTTTCGCTCACGCCGCGCGCTTGCGCGCGTTGCGTGACGAAATCGTCCGTGAGCAGGCCGGAGCGCACACGGTCGGCGTTCACCGCATTGGCGCGGATGCCGTCGGCGCCATAATCGAGCGCGTATTGCCGCACCAGGAACAGCGTCGCCGCCTTGGGCAGGCCGTAGGGGCCGAAATTCGCGCCCGGGTTCACCGCCTGCTTGGAGACGTTGAACAGCAGGCAGCCGCCGCTGCCTTGCGCCAGCATGATCTTGACCGCCGCTTGCGCGACTTTCTGGTGCGCGAAGAAATTCAGCTCGAAGCTCGCACGCAAGGTAGCCTCGTCGACCTCGCCGATTTTTCCTTGCCAGGCGGCGCCGGCATTGGAGACCGCGATATCGACGCCGCCGTAAGCGGCGACCGTGCGCTCGAAAGCCGCGCGCACCGAAGCGGTGTCGGTCACGTCGCATTGGATTGCCATGGACGCACCGCCGATCGCCTTGGCCACTGCCGTAACGGCGGCAGCATCGAGATCGAGCAGCGCCACGGCCGCGCCGGCATTTGCGAAAGCCTGCGCGGTGGCCGTGCCAATCGCGCCGCCGGCCCCAGTGATGACTGCGACCTGGTCTTCCAGCGGTAAGCGCTTGCGCGCGCCCAGCTTGGCGAGCTCGAGCGGCCAATATTCGATGTCGAACATGTCGGCTTCGGAAATCGAGGTGAAGCGGCCGATCCCTTCGGCACCGGCAATGCCTTCGACGGCTGCTTCCGCGATATCGGCGGCGATGCGGGCGTCCTTGGCGCTTGAGCCCAGGCCGAACAGGCCGAGCCCCGGCACCAGCGCGACGCGCGGCAGCGGATCGTGCATCGCGGCCGCAGGCGAGCGCTTCTTGTTGCGCTCGAAATAGCTTTGGTAGTCGGCGGCGAATTTCTGCACGGCCTTGCGCGCGGCGGTCTTGAAGGCGTCGAGTTGGCCGGCCTGCGGCGGCGGCACGATCAGCGGATAATTCTTGGTGCGGATGGCGTGATCGGGCGTGATCACGCCGGCGCCGGCATAGCGCGAAAGCTCCCGGCCGTTGACGTAAGCCATGATGGCGTCGCCGGTGCGGAAGTCGAGGATCAGACGCTTATGCGCGCCTTCGCCGAAGGCATCGTGAAGCGTGCAGGCGCCGCGCAGGATCGGCGCCACGTCGTGCACGGGCGCGATCGGTTGCGGCAGCTTGGCGCTCGCGATGGTCTTGTGGTTTTTGGCCAAGCGCGTTTCCGCGAGCGTGACCATCTCGATCATGCGTTCGTAGGCTTCGCGCGCGTCCTCGCCGAAGGTGAAGATGCCGTGCTTGTCGAGGATGAGGCCTTCGACCTTCGGGTTCTTGTCGAACACCTCGGTCGCGCTTTTCGCCAGCGCGAAGCCCGGCATGATGTAGGGTACGAAGCCGAGCCGGCCGCCATACACTTCCGCGCACAGTTCGGCCGAGTTCGGCTGGTCGATCAGGCTGAGCACCGCGGTTGCGTGGGTGTGGTCGACGACTTTCGCCGGCAGGAAGGCATGCAGCAGCGTTTCGACCGAGGGCGAGGGCGCCTGCGGATCGATCAGCAGTGCGCGCAGCACGCGCACCATCTCGTCATCGGAAAGCGCAGCGCGCGCGCGCAGGGATCGCGCCGGCGCCAGCCGTACCGCCGGCATGCCGGCGGGCTCGATCGTGGCCATGTCCCAGCCGGAGCCCTTGACGCACAGCACCGCGACCTCTTCACCCAAGAGATCGTGCGCCGTCGTCTTCAGCGAGGTATTGCCGCCGCCATGCAGCACAAGCTTGGGCACGCGCCCGAGCAGGCGCGTGGAATAAATCCGCAGCGCCAGCGCGGCGTCGATGCCGGCCCGGTCAAAATGATCGACCGCGGCCTTGGCGTCGCGCTCGACCCAGGCGGATTTCATTTTACTGGGCGCATGATCTTTTCCGACCTTGCTTCGCCCGCCGAAGCGGGCTTCGCGAAGGCGGGAAACCGGTACCCACTTTTCGGGATCATGCGCTTTCCTTAGCTCTTATCGCCCAGCAGACGCTTGCCCCACCAGCCGCGTTTGGGTTGGCCGCTGTCCTCGCTCGCTGTCGTGACGATCACCGGCGTCGGTGGTGGAATGGTCGGCGTCGGCGGGGGCGCGCCCTCGACGGCGATCGGGGCGGGCTCGCGGATGGTCGAGCGCCGGCGCGGCGGTTCTTGCCGCTCGCCGGCGGGAGCCTGCGCTTCGGGAACCGGACGCGGCTCGGGCGGAGGCGGCGCGGGCTGCTCATAGGCCGAGCGCGCCTCGACCGGCGGCGCATAGGCGGGCGGGCTGTCGTAACGCGGCGGCTGATCGAGATCGGCGCCCGCGCTCTGCATGTCCGGTTCGGAGCGGCCTTCGCCGGCCGGCAACGGCGCATCGCCGTTGCGGTGACGATTGCGGCGTCCGCCGCGGCGGCCGCGCCGGCGCCGGCGATGGCCTTCCGACGTGTCGGCGCCTTCGCCGCCTGGCGCAGCGCCATCGAGACGCGGCTGCTGTTCACCGCCTTCATCATCGGGCGAGCCGGCGTCGTGATCCTCATGCGTGATGGCGTGTTCGGCCACCGTTTCGGACGTGAACGACGGCGTGCCTTCGCGCGGCTCTCCGCCGCGGCCACGGCCGCGACCGCGCCGGCGCCGCCTGCGGCCGCCTTCGCGTTCGCCTTCGGCGCGCTCGCTCGTGTCGCGCGGCAATTCGTCACCCGAGCCAACCGCCACGACCTGATGTTGCGGGATCGGGCCTTCGTCGGCTTCAGCCGCTTCCGCGGCCGCAAGTTCGGGATCGTGTTCGGCCTCGTCTTCGGCCGCGGCGTCGAGAATATCCTCATCCGCCTCGAGCGGCGAGGTGATCTGCGGCTGCGACGCGGCCAGCGCCCTGGCGGCTTCCGGCGTATGCACCTGCTCGCCGCGATCGACGATGTAGGACACCTGGGCGTTCACCGTGGCGTCGGCCGAGATGGTGATGGTGATGCGGAAGCGTTCCTCCAGCCCGCGCAGATGGCCGCGCTTGTGGTTGAGCACATAGAGCGCGACCTCCGAGCGCGTGCGCACGATCAGATTGTGCGTGGCGCCCTTGTTCAGCATCTCCTCGATCGCGCGCAGCAATTGCAGCGCCACCGACGACACCGAGCGCACATGCCCGCTGCCGCCGCAGACCGGGCATTTTTCGGTCGAGCTCTCCAGCACCGAGGTGCGGATGCGCTGGCGCGACATTTCCATCAGGCCGAAATGCGAGATACGACCGACCTGGATGCGGGCGCGGTCGTGCTTGAGCGCGTCCTTGAGCCGGCGCTCCACGGTGCGGTTGTTGCGGCCCTCGTCCATGTCGATGAAGTCGATCACGATCAGACCGGCGAGATCGCGCAAGCGCAATTGGCGCGCGACTTCCTCGGCCGCCTCGCAATTGGTCTTGAGCGCGGTGTCCTCGATGTGGTGCTCGCGCGTCGCGCGGCCGGAGTTGACGTCGATGGCGACCAGCGCTTCGGCCTGGTTGATCACGATGTAGCCGCCCGAGCGCAATTGCACGATCGGCGAGAACATGGCGTCGAGCTGGCTCTCGATGCCGTAGCGCGTGAACAGCGGCGTGCCGTCCTTGTAGAGCTTCACGTTCTTGGCGTGGCTCGGCATCAGCATGCGCATGAACTCGCGCGCTTCCTTGTAGCCCTCGTCGCCGGAGACGATGATTTCGTCGATATCCTTTGAGTAGAGATCGCGGATCGAACGCTTGGTGAGCGAGCCTTCCTCGTAGACCAGCTTGGGGGCCATCGATTTGAGCGTGAGGTCGCGCACCGTCTCCCACAGGCGGAGCAGATATTCGAAATCGCGTTTGACCTCGAGTTTGGTGCGGCTGGCGCCGGCGGTGCGCAGGATCACGCCCATGCCTTCCGGCACTTCCAGCTCCTGGGCGATTTCCTTCAGACGGCTGCGATCCTCGCCGCTGGTGATCTTGCGGCTGATGCCGCCGCCGCGCGCGGTGTTGGGCATCAGCACCGAATAGCGGCCGGCGAGCGAGAGATAGGTGGTGAGGGCGGCGCCCTTGGAGCCGCGCTCTTCCTTGACCACCTGTACCAGCATGACCTGGCGGCGCTTGATCACCTCTTGAATCTTGTACTGGCGCGGGCGCACGCGACGGGTGCGCTCCTGCGCTTCCTCCAGCGCATCGGCGCCGCCGACGTTTTCCACCTGTTCGTCCTCGGCGTGGTCGTCGCCATTGCCGTCGCCCTGGCCGTTGTGCTCGGCTTGGCTGCTTTGCTCGTCGGACGGCGCCGCCTGGGCGGCGTCGGGGGCGAGATGGTCGCCGGTCTCGGCATGGTCGTCGCCGGCTTCCGGCGTCGGTGCCGGCTCGACAGCGGCGGCTTCGCCGGCGGGAATTTCGGTGGCCTCGTGCGCCGTTTCTTGCGCCGCGAGCTCAGTGGGCGGCGTCTCGGATGCGGGCGTTTCGGACACCGGCATCGCGGGTTCCGGTGTCTGTTCCGGCGGCAGTCCGCCTAAGGCTGCTTCACCCGGCGGAATTTCGGCAGCTTCGCCGGCAAATTCATGGCTGGCAAAGCCTTGTTCCTCTTGCCGTGGCTGCGCGTCGCTGGCGGGCGCTTCGCCGGCAATCGGCTCGCTGCGCCGCACGTCGCGCTGGCGATCGGAGCGGCGGTGACGATTGCGGCCGCCGCGGCGGCTGCGGCTGTCGGCGTCGTCGTCGGCGGCGCGCTGGGCGCGTTCTTCCTCGGCGATCAGCGCCTGCCGGTCGGCGACCGGGATCTGGTAGTAGTCGGGATGGATTTCCGAGAACGCCAGGAAGCCGTGGCGGTTGCCGCCGTATTCGACGAAGGCCGCCTGCAACGACGGCTCAACGCGGGTGACTTTGGCGAGATAGATGTTACCGCGCAGCTGCTTGCGGTTAGCGGACTCGAAGTCGAATTCCTCGACGCGGTTGCCGCGTAGCACGACCACCCGGGTCTCCTCCGGATGGGTCGCGTCGATGAGCATTTTGTCGGCCATTGGGTATTCTCACTGAGGCGGGCTCGCCTGCGTTCTCGCGCAAAGTTGACGGCGCAAGGCGACGCAAAGAGGAGCCGGCCTGATGGATGTGGAGGGAAAGGGGCGCGTTTGCACGCGAAGGGAGGCGAAGGCCCATAGCAAAACGCGCTCGCGCGATTGCCTCGCGAGAGCGGTGGACCTCGAACTGCCTTTGCTGCAACCTTGGCAGCATGAAATTTGCGACCCGTAGCGCTGCGGCCGCGCTTTTCGAAGCGCCGCCGAGGTTTCTCGTCGCTCACGGTTAGCTTACGAACGGCCAAACCGGGGCCGTGCGCTGATCCGGGTGTCCTTCACAAGGGTTTCGGCTCGTTTCGCCGTCCGTTCGCCCGGCTTCCTCGAGGGGGCGATCCTGGACTGGCGGGCCGGAGGCCCGAACGCGGCACAACCGGAACTAATAACCGTCAGCAACATCTACATACGGCTCTAACCCCCTGATGGCAAGGGAAGCCTTGTCGATTGGACACACTCCGCCCCCGAAATCCCGATTCCGCTCAACTTCCCTTAACCTCAAGGCCCCCTAATGGGGTAAAACACCCTCGAAAGGGTTGGATTCGTGGCTGTCCGCACGATCGCACTGGTTTGCGCCCTGAGCGCCTTACTCGCTGGCAGCGCCATCGCCGCCGAGCGCACTGGCGCGTTGGCCAAGCCGGGCGGCGCAGCAGATTCGCTCCCCATCGCCACCGACGTGCGGCTGGGCGGCGACGACAAGCAGACCCGCTTCGTGGTCGACCTGTCACAGAAGATCGATCTTGCCGCCTTCACGCTCGCCGACCCGTACCGCGTGGTGATCGACCTGCCGCAGGTCGCCTTCAAGCTGTCGCCCAAGGCCGGCGAGCAGGGCCGCGGGCTGGTGAAGGCGTTTCGCTACGGCCTCATCATGCAGGGCGGCTCGCGCATTGTGCTCGACACCAAGGGCCCGGTGCGCATCGACAAGGCCTTCGCGCTCGCCGCTGCCGACGGCCAGCCGGCGCGGCTGGTGCTCGATCTGGTGCCTACCGACCGCGCCAGTTTCCTGCGCAGCATCGCGCAGGAGAACCGCGCGCCGCGCGCCGCGCCCGTAAAGCAAAGCGAAGCGGCACCGAAACCAAGCGATCCGCGCCCGCTGGTCGTGCTCGATCCCGGCCATGGCGGCATCGATAACGGCACCAAGGCCGCCAGCGGCGAAATGGAGAAGGACCTGGTGCTGCAATTCGCGCGTACTCTTCGAGAGAAGCTCGATCGCGCCGGCAAATACCGGGTGGCGATGACGCGCAGCGACGACACCTTCATTCCGCTCTCCGAGCGCGTGCGCTTTGCCCGCGCGCAAGGCGCCGCGCTGTTCGTCTCGATCCATGCCGACGCCATTCCGCGCAGCGAAGGGCAGGCGGAGGGCGCCACCGTCTATACGCTATCGGAACACGCCTCCGATGCCGAAGCCGCGCGGCTGGCCGAAGCCGAGAACCGGGCCGATGCCATCGCCGGCGTCGATCTCACCGCCGAGCCCGACGATGTCGCCAATATCCTGGTCGATCTCGCGCAGCGCGAGACCAAGAGCTATTCGGTGCAATTCGCGCGCACGCTGGTAGGCGAGCTCAAGAGTAAGGCGCGGCTGCATAAACATCCGCTCAAGGCGGCCGGCTTCAAGGTGCTCACCGCCCCGGACGTGCCCTCGGTGCTGGTCGAGCTCGGCTACATGTCGACCAAGGACGACCTCAAGCTGCTGACCTCGGCGACCTGGCAGGGCAAGACCGCGACGGCGGTGGCGCAGGCGGTCGACACCTTCCTTACGCCGCGGCTGGCCGGCGGACGGAGCAACTGATATGCGCCCGGACGGCAGAAAACGGCCTCAGTTTCGACGTAAAACCGGGCGACCACAGACACTTGCCGCGGTTTTGGATAGAGTCAGCAACCCGGATCGAGGCGGGACCATTCGCGCATGAAGCTCTTTCTCCGGTTCTTAGGCTTCCTGTTCGCGGCCGGCACCATCCTGTTCGTGGTGGGCGTGGCCGCGGCTGCCGGGCTGCTCTGGCATTTCTCCAAGGACCTGCCGGACTATTCCCAGCTGCAGGACTACGAGCCGCCGGTGATGACGCGCGTGCACGCCGCCAACGGCTCCCTGGTCGGCGAATATGCGCGCGAACGCCGGCTCTACATCCCGATCCAGGCGGTGCCGAAACAGGTGATCAACGGCTTCCTCGCCGCCGAGGATAAGAACTTCTACGAGCATGGCGGGCTGGATTTCACCGGCATCGCGCGCGCCGGCGTCAACTATATCCAGAGCTACGGCTCCGGCCGCAGGCCACAGGGTGCTTCGACCATCACGCAACAAGTCGCCAAGAACTTCCTGTTGACCAACGAGATTTCGCTCGCGCGCAAGGTCAAGGAGGCGCTGCTGGCGCTCAAGATCGAGCGCACTTACAGCAAGGAGAAGATCCTCGAACTGTACCTGAACGAGATCTATCTCGGTCTCGGCGCCTATGGCATCGCCGCCGCCTCGCTCGTCTATTTCGACAAATCCGTCAACGAACTCACGACACCGGAAATC
The DNA here is from genome assembly GCA_016185205.1 of Hyphomicrobiales bacterium. Classification (GTDB taxonomy): domain Bacteria; phylum Pseudomonadota; class Alphaproteobacteria; order Rhizobiales; family Xanthobacteraceae; genus Pseudolabrys. The sequence goes on from JACPOA010000061.1 coordinate 47,394, forward strand.
GCCTATCTCGCCGCGCTGCCGAAGGCGCCGAACAACTATCATCCGTTCCGCCAGCGCGAGCGCGCGATCGAGCGGCGCAATTGGGTGCTCGATCGCATGGCGGAAGCCGGCTTCATCAAGGCCGCCGACGCCGACAAGGCCAAACGCACCGCGCTCGGTATGACGACCAAGCCGACCAGCGTGCACATCTTCGCCGCCGAATATTTCGCCGAGGAAGTGCGGCGCGAACTCTACGAGCGTTACGGTGAAAAGAAACTCTATGAAGGCGGGCTGTCGATCCGCACCACGCTCGATACCAAGCTGCAGGTGCTGGCGCGCCAGACTTTGACCGACGGCTTGGTGAAGTTCGACGAGGGCCAAGGCTGGCGCGGCCCGGTGTCCAAGATCGACATCTCGGGCGACTGGGGCACCAAGCTGGCGGAGGTCAAGGCGTTGTCCGACATTTCGCCGTGGCGGCTCGCGGTGGTGCTGGAGGCGAGCGACCAGTCGGCCCGCATCGGCTTGCAGCCGGGGCGCGAGCCGGGCGGCTATATCAGCAAGGAACGCACGATCGGCATCCTTCCGCTCGAGGGCCTGCGCTGGGCCAAGAGCGGCGGCAAGGCCGTGACCAAGGTCGGCCAGGTGATCAATCCCGGCGATGTCGTCTATGTCGCGCCGGCCAAGAACGAAGGCCAGTTCCGCCTGCATCAGGTGCCGGAAGTGTCCGGCGCGATGGTGGTCGAGGACCCCTGGACGGGGCGCGTGCTCGCCATGGTCGGCGGCTTCTCCTACGACCAGAGCCAGTTCAACCGCGCCACCCAGGCGCTGCGCCAGCCCGGCTCCTCGTTCAAGCCGATCGTCTACGCCGCCGCGCTCGACAACGGCTATACGCCATCGACCGTCGTGCTCGACGCGCCGCTCGAGATCGATCAGGGCCCCGGCCTCGGCGTGTGGAAGCCGGAAAACTACGAAGGCAAGTTCTACGGCCCCTCGACGCTGCGCTTCGGCCTCGAACATTCGCGCAACGTGATGACGGTGCGGTTGGCGCAGGATGTCGGCATGCCGCTGATCGCCGAATACGCCAAGCGGGTCGGCATCTATGACGATCTGCCGCCCTATCTGTCGTTTGCATTGGGAGCGGGCGAGACCACGCTGCTGCGCATGGTCACGGCCTACGCCATGCTCGACAATGGCGGCCGGCGCGTGAAGCCGACGCTGATCGACCGCATCCAGGACCGCTACGGGCACACCGTCTATCGCCACGACGAACGCGAATGCATCGGCTGCGACGGCCAGAAATGGTCGAACCAGCCGGAGCCCTCGCTGATCGACCGGCGCCAGCAGGTGCTCGACCCGATGACCGCCTATCAGATCACCTCGATGATGGAAGGCGTGGTTTTACGTGGCACGGCAGCCGGCGCGGGCTTCCAAAAGGAAGTCGGCAAGCCGGTGGCGGGCAAGACCGGCACCACCAATGAAGAAAAGGACGCCTGGTTCATCGGCTTTACGCCGGACATCGTGGTCGGCGTCTATATCGGCTACGACAAGCCGCGCCATTTGGCGAACCGTGCCACCGGCGGTGCCCTGGCGGCGCCGATCGTGAAGGATTTCCTGAAAGCTGCGCTCGCCGACAAACCGGGCGTGCCGTTCCGCGTGCCGGCCGGCATCAAGCTAATCCGCGTCGATGCCAAGAGCGGCATGCGCGCCGGCCCCGGTACCGAGCGGGCGATTCTGGAGGCGTTCAAGCCCGGCACCGCGCCGCCCGACAGCTATTCGGTGGTCGGCTACGGTAACGGCGAGGGCAGCGGCGAGAACGCCGGTCGCGCCTGGGGCCAGGGCGTCTCGCCCGACGCCGACCGCGCGGTGCGCTCGGGGACGGGCGGGCTGTATTGAACGCCTGAATCCGTACCAGTTGCGCCGGTGCGCCGGCGACGTTACATCCCATCGACAGAATCGATACGCCGTTAGGCGGCCTTGGAATTGAACGATGCGCGCGGAAACCCAGAACCTCGTCGAAGAGATCAAGCAGTCGGTGCGACTGCTGAGGAGGCATCTTTGACGTCGATACCGCGACGCGCCGCCTCGCCGAACTGAATAAAGCGGCCGAAGATCCCAGTTTTTGGAGCGACCAGTCGCGTGCTCAGCGTACGATGCGCGAACGCGACGCGTTGGAGGACCGGCTCAACGCCATCGGCCGCATCGAGCAGGAACTTGCCGACCAGCTCATGCTGATCGAGCTGGGCGAGGGCGAAAAGGACGAGCAAACCGTCGCCGAGGCGGAAGCCGCCCTCAAACGTCTGAAGGCGGAGGTGGCGCGGCGCGAACTCGAAGCGCTGCTGTCGGGCGAAGCCGACGCCAACGACTGCTATCTCGAAGTGCATGCCGGCGCCGGCGGCACCGAGAGCCAGGACTGGGCCAGCATTCTGATGCGCATGTATGTGCGCTGGGCCGAGCAGCACGGCTACAAGGTCGAGTGGATCGAGGAGACCGAGGGCGAGGGCGCCGGCATCAAATCGGCGACCGTGACGATCAAGGGCCTCAACGCCTATGGCTGGCTCAAGAGCGAGAACGGCGTGCACCGGCTGGTGCGCATCTCGCCGTTCGACGCCAATGCGCGGCGGCACACTTCGTTTGCCAGCGTCGTGGTGTTTCCGGTGGTGGACGACCGCATCAAGATCGACATCAACGAGAATGACGTGCGCACCGACGTCATGCGATCGAGCGGCGCCGGCGGCCAGCACGTCAACAAGACCGAGTCGGCGGTCCGCCTCACCCATATCCCGACCAACATCGTGGTGAAGTGCCAGCAGGACCGTTCGCAGCATCGCAACCGCGCCATGGCCTGGGACATGCTGCGCGCCAAGATGTTCGAGGCCGAGATGAAAAAGCGCGAGGACAAGGCGGTCGCCGATCAGGCCGCCAAGACCGATATCGGCTGGGGCCACCAGATCCGCTCTTACGTGCTGCAGCCCTATCAGATGGTGAAGGACCTGCGCACCGGGGTGTCGACGTCCAATACGGCCGGCGTGCTCGACGGCGATCTCGACGAGTTCATGCAGGCGGCGCTGGCGCAGAAGGCGTTCGGCGGCGGGCCGGACAGCGTTGAGGATGTGGAGTAGAATCTAGACTTCGAGGCGATGGCTTGTCTCCGCCTGCCACGCCTTGAGCCACTGGCGGAATTTGTTGCCGCCGCTTTGTCCGGTGCCGCTATGCAGCGCGGCGAACACCGGCCCTTCGTCGGAAAACATCAGCACGGCATCGAGGCCCTTGGAGCGGCGCAGCGTGTCGAGCGCCTGCGCCGGCGTCTGCGCGATCGGGCCGGCGACATTGAACGAGGTGTTGACCGCGACCTCGACGCCGATGCGGCGGCCGAGCGCTTTCAAATAGGCGTAAGTGAGCGGATCGGTATTTTCGCGCACGATCTGCAGGCGACCGGTGCCGTCAGCGTGCACCACGGAAGGAATGCGCGTGCGCGCCTCCGGCTTGGCGTGCGCGGTCAGCACCATGTAGTTGTAGGCGTTGTAGTCGGCGTCGCTGGCGCCATCCGATAACTCAAAAAACTCAAGCGCGGCTTCCAGCGTCAGCATCGGCGCCAGTGGGCGGATCGCCTCGCGGTACTTCACCCGCGCATTGAGGTTGGCGCGCGTGTCCGGATTGCATGGGTTGGCCAGGATCGAGCGATGACCGAGCGCGCGCGGGCCGGTCTCGGCGGCGCCCTGGTAGAGCGCGAAGATGGCGTCCTGCGAGGTCATATAGGCCATGAAGTCGGCGAACTGTGCGAGCACAGGCGCGCTTTTTGCAGAAACCAATTCAATCCATTCGACATCGGCACTGGCCTCGAGTACCGCGCGAATGTCGCCTTCGGCCGGCGGCGTGCCGCAATAGAACGCGTGCTCGATCGGCTCGCCCATGCCGTAACCGGCGAGATAGGCGCCCATATAGGCCGCGCCCATGGTGACGCCGGCATCGTTCGGCGTCGGCGGCACCCATAGATGCAGCCGGCCCGCGCGCCCCAGCTCGCGCCGGAAGAAGCTCCGGTCGAAATGCTCGAGCAGCCGCATATTGCCGAGCGCGTTGAGCCCGATGCCGCCGGTGAGCACCAGCCGGTCGCTGCCGGTCGCGCGGATGAAATAATCGATGACGTGCATCAGCGCGTCCTCGAACACCATCTGCGTCGCCGCCGCCTTGTCGAGCCGCTCCTGCGTATTCTCCTTGTGCTGGATGTCTTCGACGCGCAGCATTGCGTCCGGGTTCCACATGTCCTCCGGCGCGATCGGTGTCCCAAGAATGCGGATGAGTTCGGGCGTGTACGGCTTACGCAGAATATCCCGCTGCCAATTGGCGAGGTCGCGGTTGATGGCGATGCGGCCACCCGGCAGCAGACTGAGGATCGGCTTCAGCGCGGCGTAATAGGGGTTGGTCTTGCGGTCGCCATTGCCATAGGCGGTGGCGCCCATGTAGCGGCCTTCGCACGACAGCCAGGTCCAGCCGCCCTGGGTCGATGAGATCACCGAATAAAAAATTCCCAGCGAGTCGAACACGCTGTCATTGCTATAGAGCCGCCGCATGCGGCCGCCCTCGCAGACATAAAGCGTGATCGAGCCCATATCGCCGAGCCCGTCGAGCACCGCCACCATCACCGGCGCGGGTTCCTGCGCGAACGGCGAGGTCGCGAACGAGAACCAGGCATGATTGTCGTGGTGCGGGGTGCCGATCAGCGGCACCCATTCGCTCAATCCCAATTGGCGCATGATATGGCGCGGGGCGCGTGAGCCGCGGTCGAAATCGCGCAGATTGAACAGCCCGGTCGGGTCGCCCTTCATCATGCCGATATTGGCCGGCAGTTCCTCCAGCAGCGAGCGGATCAGCGTCGCCGCCAGCGCGGCATAGTCCCAGGAGCTGAACCAGGCGTCGATGTTTGTGATGTCGAGGCCCATGCGCGCCATGGCGGCGCGCAGCGCCTCGATCGCCATTTGTGGATATTGATTGGTGTGTTTGACAGCGGAAAAGCGCTCTTCCTCGTTGTTGAACAGCAGGCGCGGGCCGCTGCGCGTCACTTCGACCAGCGCGACGCCGGAATTGTGGATGCCGGCCGACGAAACACCGGCAAGATAGACGGTCTGCCCGCGCTCGATCTTGTCCTTGATCGCACGCACGCGGTCGCGGGCAAAGCGGCTTTCCGCTCGGTAGATTGCCAGCTTGCGATAAAACAATTCGAGCAGCGGCAGCGTGAGGTGAAACCCGGCCGCACCGAGCCAGGGATGGCTTGGTCCAATCCGCATGCAGCGGCCCCCCAGAGCATTTTCCGGCGAAGTGGGAACCGGTTCGCCGTAGAAAATGCGATCAAATAAGAATCTAGAGCGCGTTTCCGATTCAATCGAATCGGGACGCGCTCTAGGAAATCTTACCGGCTATTCATCTTATACGGCGGGCCGGATGGCAACCTCCCGCGCGGCGGATCGTTAAAGGCTGCCAAGCCTGATGCCCGCGAAGTGCCATAGTACTCTTCGGCCAACGGGCGCCGCTCCCTTCACTATGTATGTGGCCCCCAAAAGGCTCCGGGCGCCTGCACTTCAGCCCCGGTAGCGCAGCGCATCGACCAGTAAGCTAAACGCTGGTGTGTGTTGACGGCGACTTGGGTAGTAGAGGTGGTAGCCTGAAAAAGCTGGACACCAATCGGCGAGCACTCGGACGAGTTGTCGCTTGGCGAGCTGCGTCTTCACCATATCCTCCGGCAGATAAGTCAAGCCGAACCCGGCTACTGCCGCTTTGACTCTAAAGGCGATGTTATTGAACACCAACTGCCCTTCGACTCGCACTTTCAGCTCGTGCCCGTTTTTCTCAAATTCCCATGCGAACAGTCCGCCGTATGTAGGCAAACGGAGATTGATGCATTCATGGGCCGTAAGGTCCTGTGGCGTTTTCGGTCGCCGCCGTGTTGCGAAATAGGACGGCGCGCCAACAACCGCCATGCGCATGTTCGGTCCGATACGCACCGCGATCATATCTTTTGCGACCTGTTCGCCGAGGCGGATACCGGCGTCATAACGCTCTGCAACGATGTCAGTCAGGCCATAGTCGATGATGACCTCCACGCTAATGTCGGGGTAGTCCGGCAGGAACTTTGCAAGGGCGGGCCAAAGGATCGTCTCAGCCGAGTGCTCGCCCGTCGTGATGCGAATGGTGCCAGCAGGTTTCTCGCGCAGTTCGCTTAAGGCGGCCAGCTCGGCTTTGATTTGGTCAAAATGCGGACCCACGGTGCGGAGCAGGCGTTCGCCCGCCTCGGTCGGCGAGACGCTGCGCGTGGTTCGGGTCAGCAGCCGAATGCCGAGACGCTCTTCCAGTCCGCGGATCGTATGACTGAGTGCCGACTGGGACACGCCGAGCTGCGCGGCGGCCTTGGTGAAGCTTCGTTCCCGGGCAACTGCCAGGAAGGCGAGGAGATCGTTGACGTTAGCCCGCGGCATTGATGAACCTCACTCATAAGTTCATGCAGATTTTACCAGCTAATCGGGGGTAAGGGCACGCGTTAAATCAGCACCTGTCGATGTGCTGTCAGGCGCAAGGAGGGTGTCATGCAACTGCTCGCCGGTGTCCCCCGTTTCATGGAGCATCCACTCGTGGCCCCGCTGATCGCGCTCGCGAGTGCGGGCGCCGCTAAGACCGGCCATGGTGCCTGGGGGCTCGGCGTCTTACTGGGCTTCGTTTCGCTCTACTTCGGCGCCGCGGTGACCGCGGCAGCGAACCGCAGCTTGGCGAGATGGGTCGGCCGTCTACGGCGGTATGAGACGACGCGAGCGGCCCACTAACTCGGTTTGGAGCGCCATAATGACCAAGCTAATATCTAGCCTATTGAATGCGGCAGCTTTTGTGGCCGTTGCCGCCACGGGAAGTATTCGCGCCCAGGAAACGACAAAGCCCAGCCCTCTCGTCATCGAAGCACAGGGCAGCTTTGCCGTCGGCGGCACGGTCGTGAGTACACCCGGCGCCTATAACAACAACGCGCCGACCGCGGCAGGTCAAACCCTGCACGGCGATCATCTCTACGCGTTCTACCAAGTGCCGCAGAATGCGCGAGCGCTGCCCATCGTGATGCTGCACGGCGCGTATCAGTCGGCACGCAGCTGGGAAACGACCTCGGACGGACGCGATGGCTTTCAAACCATTTTCCTGCGCCGTGGCTTTCCGGTCTATCTGGTCGATCAGCCGCGCCGGGGACGCGCGGGCAATAGCACCGTCGCCGCGACAATTGAGCCGGCTCCCAACGATCAGCTGTTTTTCGATCAGTTCCGCATCGGCAAGTGGCCGAATTACTTCGACAACGTCCAGTTCGACCGTAAGCCAGAGACGCTGAACCAGTTCTTCCGCTCGGTCACGCCCAACACCGGCCCTTACGATGCCGGTGTGATCTCAGACGCCATGGCCGCGCTGTTCGACAAGATCGGTCCTGCCATCTTGTTCACCCACTCGCAGGCCGGCGGTCCGGGCTGGCTGACGGCGATCAAGAATCCAAACGTCAAGGCGATCGTCGCCTTCGAGCCAGGCAGCGGCTTTATCTTTCCGGAGGGCGAACTTCCGCCTGCGATGCCGAGCGCCGCCGGGACGCTGTCGCCCGAGGCCGTGTCCGCATCGGATTTCCAGAAGCTGACCCGCATTCCGATCGTCATCTACTACGGCGACAACTTCCCGGCCGAGCCGACCGCTGAGCGAGGCCAGGACAACTGGCGTGTCCGCCTTGCCATGGCGAAACGTTGGGTTGATGCCATCAACAAGCGGGGCGGAGACGCCCGGCTGGTGCATCTCCCGGAAATCGGGATACGCGGCAATACCCATTTCCTGATGTCCGATCTGAACAATGTCCAGATCGCCGATCAGGTCTCCAAATTCCTTGCCTCACAGAAACTGGATTGATCCGACCCGGATCAGAAACTGGAGATCGAAAAATGGATCACGAAGTCATCAACAAAAAAAGGCGCGAGTTTCTCGGGACCTCCGCGCTTGTTCTCTCAGCTGCAATATTAGGAGTTTCAACCATGACCACTGCCACTGCGGTCGCAGCCGACTACAAGAAAAATCCGTTTACGCTCGTCTATGGCGGCGCGATCACAAAGAATGAGCCGGGGAAGGTCAACATCCAGCCGGTCAGCTACACGCTCAACGGCCTGAAGATCGCGGCCAATGTCTACACCCCGGCGAACTACAATCCGCAAGAGAAGTATCCTGCGATCGTCGTTGCGCATCCGAATGGCGGGGTGAAGGAACAGGTCGCGGGCTTGTATGCGCAGCACCTAGCGGAACAAGGCTACATCACCATCACCGCAGATGCAGCATACCAGGGTGGAAGCGGTGGCGAGCCGCGCAGCGTGGACAAACCCGCATTCCGCATCGAGGACATCCACAGCATGGCAGACTTCATCACCCGCTATCCCGGCGTTGATACCGCGCGTCTTGGGCTTTTCGGAATTTGCGGCGGCGGGGGCTATTCGTTGGCGGCGGCGAAAACCGACAAGCGGTTCAAGTCGGTCGCGACGCTGAGCATGTTCAATTCCGGGCGGGTTCGTCGCAACGGCTATGCAGATTCGCAGCTGGGTACGATCCAGAAGCGCCTGCAGCAAGCATCGGACGCGCGCGCCCAGGAAGTGGCTGGCGGCGAGATTCTCTATGCCGGCGATGCCAATCTGACGGATGCGCAGATCGCCGCGCTGCCGTTCGATCTCTACCGGCAGGGCTACGAGTATTACTGGAAGACGCACGCGCATCCCGGCTCGACCTTCAAGTACACCATGAGCAGTTTGATGGACCTGATGCGCTGGGATGCCACCGATCAGATCGAACTGATCGACAAGCCGCTGCTTATGATCGCCGGCAGCAAGGCCGACAGCCTCTACATGAGCGAAGACGCCTTCGCGAAGGCCACTGGCACAGCGGACAAGGAGCTCTTCAAGATCGACGGCGCAACCCATATCAAAACCTATTGGGTTCCGAAGTACGTGAATGCCGCCATGGGCAAGCTGACGCCATTCTTCGCCCGGACACTTGAGGCCAGCCGTTCATAACGCTCAGCCGCTTTTTTCGGGCCGGCATCCAGCATAAGGGCGTCCGGGTTCAGTCCCGGACGCCAGGCCCTAATTCCAGAGGAGTGATGGCAGTGAAGAAGCTCACCCGAATACTGTGCGTCGCAACCAGCCTGCTTTTATGCGGAGGAATGACCATAACGACAGCCCAATCCCCAAATCCCGCCGCGCAGCCCGCCCAGCAGCCGTCGCGCGCGCAACAGTTAATGGGCGATATTGCGCCGAAGCTCGCGGACCTCACCGACAATGTCCTGTTTGGCGATATCTGGGAGCGCCCTGGTCTTTCGAAGCGCGACCGCAGCCTCGTCACCGTGAGCGCGCTGATCGCCATGAACCGTCCCGACCAACTTCGATCGCACCTGGCTCTGGCTCGTCAAAATGGTCTAACGGAAGAAGAGCTGGTCGAGGCAATCACCCATCTGGCATTCTATGCGGGCTGGCCTAGCGCGGTCACTGCGGTGTCAGTCGCCAGGGAAGTCTTTGCGAAGAAGTGATCTCTTGGACGACTGACGGTCACATCAGGGTTCTTTCATGATCACCCGCAGACGCATCCTCGCCGCCACCGCCAGCCTCGCCGTGATGATACCGCACGCCAGACCTGCTGCAGCACAGGAAGGGCGCAGCGCTTTGAGCGGCGACGATAACGGCGCTGTAGAACCCAGAAAGAGGGAAGCGATGAAAATAACACGCAGTAACTCACAACCGTCTCGGAAGGGCCCGGCGGAATATTTCACCGGCTCCGTACGTATCGACTCGCCGTTTCAGGGCACCGATCATGCGCGCGTCAGCGGTGCGGTCGTGACATTCGAGCCCGGCGCCCGGACCGCTTGGCACACGCACCCGCTGGGCCAGACGCTGATTGTCACGTCCGGCTGTGGCTGGGTGCAAACCGAAGGCGGCGCAAGAGATGAGATTCGCCCCGGCGATGTGGTCTGGATTCCAGCGGGGGAAAAGCATTGGCACGGGGCTACCGCGACCATTGGTCTGACTCATATCGCCATCGCGGAGGCGCTTAATGGAAAGACCGTCGATTGGATGCATAAGGTATCTGACGCGGAGTACGGAAAGTAATTCTGCTTCTGCCATGTCCGCTTTGGGTCACATTCGCGACCGAACTAACTCGCACTGTAACCCGGCCATTGTCCGCTATTCGCCGTTAGCGACCAAAAAAGCGCGGTGCCGCAAACGTAGCAATGAACTCGCAGCCAACTCAGTCCGCGCCCTAAATATTGCTTCCCAAAATCGAGCCACCCAGCCGCAGGCCGGCGCGCAGGAATTTCTGCGGATCGACCGCCTCGCCGTCGATGCGCGTCTCATAGTGCAGATGCGGCCCGGTGGAGCGGCCGGTCGAGCCGATCTTGCCGAGCGTCTGCCCGATGCGCACCAGCTGTCCGACTTTGACGTCGATCTCCGACAGGTGTCCGTAGCGCGTGGCGAAGCCATTGCCATGGTCGACTTCGACCATATTGCCGTAGCCGCCTTGCGAGCTGGCGATGGTCACCTTGCCGTTGGCGGTGACGCGCACCGGATCGCCCTTGTCGCCGCGCAGATCGATGCCGGTGTGGACCGCCGGCCCTTTCAGGAACGGGTCCATACGCATGCCGAACGGCGAGCTCATATCGACCTCGCCGAAGATCGGCTTGCGCACCGGCACCGCGACCAGCGTATGGCTGTATCGGTCGATCTGCGCGCGCGCGAGGTTGATGCGGTAGAGCTGGCGCTCGAAGGCGCTGGCGCCCGATTGCGGGGCTTTAAGCGGCACGAACGGGCCGCCGGTCGCGGACTTAGGCTGTGTCTTGCCGATATCGACGCCGAGATCGGTGAGCACGCCCAGCATGCGGCGCGCCTTGACGTCGACCTGCTCTTCCAGATTGGTCAGCGCCGCGATCTGACGGTGCTCGACCTTGTCGAGCGAGAGCGAGATCCGCGCCAGCATGCCGTCAAGCCCGCCGGCATTGGCGCGGTCGGCGATGCGGGTGGCGCCCGCCGGCAATTCACGCGATTCCAGCCGCGCCTCGCGGTCGGGCGGCGCGACGAAAATCACGGTGTCGTTGATCGGGGAGGGCCTGACCGGCTTGTTTTCCGGAATCTGAACGGGCGGCGCCATGCGCGTCGGTTTGATAGAGCCGGTGGTGGCAACATCGCCGCCGAGCGCCGAGCTGCGTTGCTCCAGCGTGGTCTGCCGCTGCAACAGCGAGGACAGCTTCTTCTCGAACTGCTCCTGGTCGAGCAGTTGCCGGCTGGTGATGCGGTCGATCTGCGCGCGCAATTCCGCGATGCGGTCCTCGTAGGCGAATTGCATTTCGGCCTGGCGGCCGATCAGGCGGGTGAGCACGTCGTTGCTGAAGGCGAAATAGGTCCCGGTGGCGATCGACCAGACACCCATGATCACCAGGGAGCCGACCACGATCCAGAAGGCGACCGGGCCGATGCGGACCTGGCGGCCGCCATGCGCCAGCGTGTAGCCTTCATGACCGCGGTGCAGGTGTCGGGACACGGCGGCGGCCGACTGCCGCCGCCCTTGCGCATAGCCGCCGGCCTGGCCGGCGTTCGGATGATAAGGCTGGGACGAATGCGACATGAACGCTTCCAACGCCGGCACGGCCGCGGGCGCGCCGTTGGACCAGCGCGTCGATATCAATCGGATATGGTTAAGAAACCGGAAATCCGCGTTGCCCGGCGGTATGATTCCGCTGCAAATGCAGGGGATTAGCGTGTGATCCCGAAAAGTGGGAACTGGTTTTCGGATAAGATCACGCGCAAGCAAGGTGTTAGAGGGCGCGGGCGGCCTCCAGCACCTCCTCGGCATGGCCGGCCACGCTGACTTTCGGCCACAGCCGGACAATGCGGCCATCACCGTCGATCAGAAAAGTCTTGCGGATGACGCCCATGAATTTGCGCCCATACATCGATTTCTCACCCCAGGCCCCGTAGGCTTCCAGCATCTTTTTGCTCTCGTCGGAGCCGAGCGCGATCTTAAGTTTATGCTTGGCCTTGAATTTGTCTTGGCGCGCGACCGGATCGGCGGAGACGCCGAGAATCTCGGTGCCGGCCTTGGCAAAAGCGGCGCGGTGCCTTGAGAATGCGATGGCCTCCTTGGTACAGCCGGGCGTGTCGGCCTTTGGGTAGAAATAGAGGACCAGATTGCGGCCCTTGAAATCCTTCAGCGACACGCTCGTTCCGCCATCGCGGGCCAAGGTGAATGCGGGCGCCTTCGCGCCGGCGACGAGTTCGCGCGCCATATGCTGCCTTCCTTTCGTCGTTTTCGACACGTCATTGTCGCCAATGCCATTTGCGTCGGGTGGGCGCAACGGGCTCCAAAGATATGTGCCACGAGCCGCGCCGGACGATAGTCTGGGCCGGCTGCAAATCACGCGTGGTGCGCCGGATGAGGGGCGGCCCATGTGCATGATCCCGAAAAGCATGTCCTCGACCCCGATCGGGGATGGGCACCGGGTTTCGGCGGGCAAAATATAACCGCATGACGCGCAAAGACCACGAGCACAAGGTTCCAGCCCACCATGCGCCGAGCGCGGGCCACACGCCGCATCGCGTGGCGCATGGCTCCGGCCGCCGCCGTTGGAGCAGCCTTCGCCGTGGCGTGGTCAGGTTCCTGCGCCGTCCGTTCATGCGCCGCCTGTACTGGGGCACGGCTATCACCGTCGCCCTGGCGACCGTGGCGGTGCTCGGCCTGTGGTGGCGGCTGTCGAGCGGCCCGATCGAGCTCGACATCGCGACGCCCTGGCTGAAGGCGGCGATCGAGGAGAATTTCGGCGGCACGCATTCGGTCGTTGTGGGCGGAACCCAGATCGAGCGTGACGAGAAGGGCCGCACGTCCTTGCGCCTGCGTGACATCGTCGTGCGCGACAACGACGGCACCGTGGTGGCAAGCGCGCCGAAAGCCGAAGTCGGCCTGTCCGGCATGAGCCTGCTGATGGGCCGCGTGCGCGCGCAGAGTCTCAATCTGGTCGGCGCCGAAATGGCGGTGCGCATCGAGAGCGACGGCCGCGTCACCGTGTTCGCCGGCGCCGACAAGCGGCCGATCGCTACCGCCGCGCCGGCTGTGCCTGCGCCGCCATCCGGCAAGCCGGCCGAACCCGTCGCGCCGCAAGAATCGCTGCGCACGGATTTTGGGAACGTCGCCGGTATCATGGCCTGGCTCGACGGCGTCGGCGTGAGCGGTCTCGACGGTCACGATCTGCGCGAACTCGGTCTCAAGAACGGCAATCTCATCGTCGACGACCGCCGTAACGGCAAGCGTTGGACCTTCGACAAGATCAATGCCAGCCTGATGCGGCCGCAGCTCGGCGGCATCATTTTCCGGCTCGAATCGGACAATCCCGAGCGCCCCTGGCAATTGAGCGCTGCGATGCGCCCGCTCGGCGACGGCGTACGGGCGGTCGGCATCGAAGCGCGCAAGATTTCCATCCGTGACATTCTGCTGGCGCTGCGGCTCAACGAAGGCGCCTTCGATGCCGATCTGCCGCTGTCGGCCAGCATCCGCGCCGACGTCCTGGACGACGGCACGCCGCAGATGATCCAGGGTCAGCTGGTCGCGGAAGCCGGAACCATCGTCGATCGCGATGCCCCGAATGCGAGCGTGGCGATCGACCGAGCCGAATTTCGCTTCAATTGGGACGCGCGGCGGCGGAGCCTGATCGTGCCGTTCCAGGTGCACTCGGGCGGCAATCAGTTCACCATGCAGGCGACGCTGGCAGCACCCGCCGACCAGAGCACCGCCTGGCAGCTCACGGTGGTGCGTGGCGATGCGGTGATTGATCCGGTCATCCTGGCGGCCGGAACATCGCCCGACCAGGAAGGCTTCGCGCTCAACCGGACGATCGTGCGCGCGCGCATCGATCTGGCGCGCAAGCGCATCGATCTCGATCAGGGCGACTTCAGCCGCATCGACACGCGGCGGTCGCACAATATCGGCGTCGCCGTCACCGGCAGCCTGGATTATTCCGGCAACGAGCCGCATCTTGCCTTCGGCGTCGCCGCCACCCGCATGCCGTTGTCGGTGATGAAGCGGCTGTGGCCGGTGTTCACCGCGAGCGACGTGCGGACATGGGTCGAGGAGCACATGTCGGGCGGCATGGTCGAGCGCGTGGTGATCGCCGGCAACGCGCCGCTGCTGGCGTTCAAGGCCAATGGCCCGCCGACGCCGGACGACGGCTTATCCGTCGATATCGAGACCAGCGGCACCACCATGCGGCCGATCATGAAGTTGCCGGCGATCCGTGACGCCGATCTCACCGTCCGCGTCACCGGGCGCACCGCGACCATCAATGTCGGGCGCGGTACCGTGGAAGTAACGCCCGGGCGCAAGCTCAATATCGCCAGCGGCGTATTCGAGATATTCGATACCCATCTCAAGCCGGCGCCGGCGCGCGCCATGTTCCGCATAGACGGCGCGCTGCCGGCTGCCGCCGCGCTGCTCGCCGGCGACGCGCTGCGCGACAACGTCGGTATCGTGCTCGATCCGGCCACCAGCCGCGGCACCGTCGCCGCCCAGGTCATGGTCAATCTGCCGATCGCAAAGCACATGGCGGAAGACGCCGCCAGCTATGCCATCACAGCCGACCTGACCAACTTCGCCTCTGACAGGCTGCTGCTGGGTCAGAAAGTGGAGGCCTCGAGCCTGCGCGTGACCGCATCCAACGACGGCTATCAGATCAAGGGCGACGTCAAGATCAACGGCACGCCGGCGGCGATCGAGGTGCGCCGGCAGAGGGGCGACCCCGACGCCGAATTGAAATTGCAGGCGACCATCGACGAGGCCGCGCGCCACCGGCTCGCGATCGATTTCGGCACCAGCGTCACCGGCGCAATCCCGGTCAAGGTCAACGGCCGTATCGGCAACAATGCCCGCGACGACCGCATGAACGTGGAGGCCGATCTCACGCCGGTGAAGATCGATAACCTGCTGCCGGGATGGCTGAAGCCCGCGGGCAAGGCGGCGCGCGCCACCTATACGCTGCAAAAATCCGACAAATCGATGCGCTTCGACAATTTGAGCATCGACGGCGCCAGTACGTCGGTGCGCGGCTCGGTCGAGATCGACAATGGCGGTGAGATCGTGTCGGCAAATTTTCCGGTATTCAGCCTGTCGGACGGCGATAAGGTCGCGCTCAAGGCCGATCGCGGCAATGACGGCGTGCTGCGCGTGGCCATGCGCGGCGACGTCTATGACGGCCGCAATTTCGTCAAGGCATCGCTGGCGGGCGACGGACGGAATCCGAGCAAGCAGAAGCTGAGCGATATCGATCTCGACATCAAGATCGGCACGGTGGCGGGCCACAATGGCGAGACGTTGCGCGGCCTCGATCTCAGATTGGCGCGCCGCGGCGGCCGTATCCGCAGCTTCGCGATGACGTCCAAGATCGGCCGCGATACGGCGCTCAGCGGCGACCTGCGGTTGCGCGCGCGCGACAACCACCAGGTGATCTATTTCGAGACCGAAGACGCCGGCGCGCTGTTCCGCTTCACCGACATGTATCCGCGCATGTTCGGCGGGCATATGTGGGTGGCGATGGACCCGCCGACGCAGGAGCAGGCCCCGCAAGTCGGCTATCTCCACATCGGAAATTTTGTCATACGCGGCGAGCCCGCACTCGACCGCGTGGTGTCGGGAGCGCCCGGCACCGCCAAGGGCGCGGTGGATTTCTCCGAGCTGCACTCCGACTTCACGCGTTTTCCCGGCAAGATGGCGGTGCGCGACGGTGTCGTGCGCGGCCCGCTGGTGGGCGCCACCATCGAGGGCCAGATCGACTACATTAAGGACGAGGTGCATCTGCGCGGCACCTTCGTGCCGTTCTATGGCCTCAACAACATGTTCGGAAAAATCCCGATCGTTGGCTTTTTCCTCGGCGGCGGCAGCAATGAAGGCCTGCTCGGCATCACCTACGAGGCGGTGGGTCCGCCGAGCGCGCCGCGCATCTCGGTCAATCCGGTGACCGCGATCGCGCCCGGCCTGCTGCGCAAGTTCATTCCCTCGCCCGGCAGCTTCGACCGCAATTTCATTCCGCCGACGCGGTGAGATCGAACCCGACTTAAGATGGCTTTAGCAATGCATGCTTCTTCTTACCGAGAGAAAGCTTAATTACGCCTTCGGGCGTTAGATGTTCAGTTGTCAGTATTAGCCGCTCGTCGCTGATAGTTTGATCATTAACCCTCAATCCTCCCAGCTTAATTCGCCGCCTTGCTTCGCTGGTGGTTGATATTAACCCCGCGGTGACAAATGCGTTCGCCGCGTAAAACGGGAGTGCTGAATTGCCCTGCAAAAGCTCTCGTGCAATTTTTACTGTATAAAGGTCGCTTGCGAACGAGCCTTCCTCAAAGGTCTTGCGCGCGGTCTCCTGCGCCTGATCGGCGGCAGTGCGCCCGTGCACCAGCGCGGTCGCCTCTGTTGCGAGCACCTTCTTGGCTTCGTTGAGGGCCTCACCTTGCAGCGCCGTGAGCCGCGCGATCTCATCGAGCGGCAGGATCGTGAACAGCTTGAGGAAGCGAGCGACGTCGCCGTCCTCGGTGTTGCGCCAGTACTGCCAGTAGTCGTAGGGACTCAGCAAATTAGCGTCCAACCAAATGGCGCCGCTGGCGGTCTTGCCCATCTTGGCGCCGGACGAGGTGGTGATCAGCGGCGAGGTGAGCGCGAACAGCTGCGCGTTGAGCATGCGGCGGCCGAGATCGATGCCGTTGACGATATTGCCCCACTGGTCGGAGCCGCCCATCTGCAGGACGCAGCCGTTGCGCTTGTGCAGCTCGACGAAGTCGTAGGCTTGCAGCACCATGTAGTTGAATTCGAGGAATGAGAGTTCCTGCTGGCGGTCGAGCCGCATCTTGACCGAGTCGAAGGACAGCATGCGGTTAACCGAGAAATGCTTGCCGACGTCGCGCAGGAAATCGATGTAGTTGAGCTTGTTCAGCCAGTCGGCATTGTTGGCCATGATGGCATTGCCGCCGGCGCCTTCGAATTTCAGGAACTTCCCGAAGATCGCGCGGATGCCCACGAGGTTCTGCTCGATGGCCTCGTCGGTGAGGATGCGCCGGCTCTCGTCCTTGCCGGACGGATCGCCCACCCGTGTGGTGCCGCCGCCCATCAGCGCGATCGGCTTGTGCCCGGTCTGCTGCAGCCAATAGAGCATCATGATCGGCAGCAGCGAGCCGACATGCAGGGAGGCCGCCGTGCAATCGAAGCCGATATAGGCGGTGATGGGGCCGGCCTTGGCGCTCGCATCGAGCACGTCGGGCTCCGACACCTGGTGGATGAAGCCGCGCTCGGCAAGAATGTTAAGAAAGTCGGATTTATAGGCGCTCATTGCTGGATCTCTTGGACCGCAGGTTTGGGCCGCGGCCTTGTCGCTTCTGGGTGGCCGGTGGTGTAACAGGTTCGGCGTAAAGGAAAAGGGGCGGACGTTGTCGGTAGTGCGGGCGATTGGGCTGATGAGCGGGACCTCGCTCGACGGGGTCGATGTGGCGCTGATCGAGACCGATGGCGAGCACATCGCCCAATTCGGGCCGAGCGGCTACCGGCCCTATGCGGACGACGAGCGGGCCTTGCTGCGCCAGGCGCTGGAACAGGGCACCGGCTTGCACGACCGGTCCGCGCGCCCCGGCGTGCTGGCCGAGGCCGAGGCCTTCGTCACCCGCGTGCATGCCGAGACGGTGGAGGCCTTTCTTGAGGCCGAGCGCATCGACAGAGCGGGCGTCGCCATTGTCGGCTTTCACGGCCAGACCGTATTGCACCGGCCGGGGCAAAAGCTGACGGTGCAGATCGGCGACGGCGCGGTGCTGGCCCGCCGCCTCGGCATCCCTGTTGCGTATGATTTCCGCGCCGCCGACGTGGCCGCCGGCGGGCAGGGCGCGCCGCTGGTGCCGGTGTTCCACCAGGCGCTGGCGCGCGACTTGAAACGCCCGCATCCGATCGCCGTGCTCAATGTCGGCGGCGTCGCCAACGTCACCTTTGTCGACGGCGGCGATCCGATCGCCTGCGACACCGGGCCGGGCAATGCGCTGATCGACGACTTCATGCGCGCGCGCACCGGCGCGCCGCTCGACCGCGACGGCGACCAGGCCGCCAAGGGCCGCGCCGATGAGGCGTTCGTTGCGCGCGTGCTGGCCGACGGCTTCTTCGATCTGCCGTGTCCGAAATCGCTCGATCGCAACGCCTTTGCCTTCGCCAATATCGGGCTGCCGGATTTTTCCGTGGCGGATGGCGCGGCGACGCTGTCGGCGCTGACCGCTGCCGCAGTGGCGCGCATCGTGCGGCATCTGCCGGAACTGCCGCGGGCCTGGATCGTGGCAGGCGGCGGCGCGCGCAATCCGACTTTGATGCGGATGCTGGGCGAGCGGCTCAAGCCGGCCACGGTTGAGACCGCCGACGCGGTCGGCTGGTCGTCGCAAGCGATCGAGGCGCAGGCCTTTGCTTATTTGGCGGTGCGCACGATGAACGACCTGCCGATTACGTTTCCGCAAACCACCGGCGTGAAGCAGCCGATGCGCGGGGGCGTGGTGGCGAGGCCGTGATCCGTTGTTGAGTTGCCCGCAGAGCCCGAACAGCGATCGATGGTCAATATGGCTTGCGTCGAAAACTATTCACCTTGCAGACGCGCTACTTTTGGTTGAAAATAGGTTGGCGACTACTTTATTGGAGGAATCCGCGTGCCGTATGATAAAGGCCGGCATCCTGGCACGGTGTGGCGTAAATGTGATCTGCAATGCCATTCACCTCGTGACAGGGCGTGGGCTGTACCACCGATTTTGCCCGGGGGCAAAGTTACCACCTCATGCCAGAGGTTATCTTCACCGGGGCGACGCTGGCGTTTGAAATTCGGCATCAAAATCGCTCCGTTCCTCTGAAAACCGCGCGTAGAGGGCGGGCAGCACCACGAGCGTTAGCAACGTTGCGGTGATCAAGCCGCCGATAACCACGGTTGCGAGCGGCTTCTGCACTTCGGCCCCGGTGCCGGTCGCAAGCGCCATGGGCACGAACCCAAGCGAGGCGACGAGCGCCGTCATCACCACCGGACGCAGCCGCGTCAGAGCGCCGTGACGGATCGCTTCTTGTTTCGGCATACCTTCCCGGATCAGTTGCTTGATAAAGCTCAGCATCACGAGGCCATTGAGGACAGCGACACCGGACAGCGCGATGAATCCCACCGCGGCCGAGATCGAGAACGGCATGTCGCGTAGCCACAACGCGGCAACGCCACCCGTAAGCGCGAGCGGGATCGCACTAAAGACAAGAAGCGCATCGCGCGCCGTGCCCAAAGCACCCAGCAGGAGCATGAAGATCAGCGCGAAGCATAGCGGCACCAAGATCATAAGCCGCTGCCGAGCCACTTGGAAATTCTCGAATTGTCCGCCCCAGCCGAGCCAATAGCCCGGTGGCAGCGTTACGCGTTCTGCAATCTTGATCTGCGCCTCGGCGACCAAAGACCCAATGTCACGCCCGCGCACATCGGCGGTCACGACGACGCGCCGTTTGCCGTTCTCCCGGCTGATCTGATACGGCCCTTCCGCAAAATGGAAAGTTGCGAGTTGCCGCAACGGAATCGTGACCGCGCCTGCGCCAGGGACCGATTGCGGCAGCGAAATAGGTAGATTCTGCAGCGCCTCTGTATCATCACGCAGGGCATCCGGCAGTTGCACGACGATCTGGAAGCGGCGATCGCCTTCGAAGATAAGACCGGCTGCGCGACCACCGATCGCGATCCCGATCTCGTTCTGCACGTCCGCGAGACTCAAGCCACGGCGTGCGATTTCACCCTGGTCGATCCTGATTTCGAAGGATGGCAGTCCGGTAACCTGCTCGACCTTTACGGTCGCGGCACCCTCAATTCCTCGAAGGACAGCGGCAATCTGGTTCGCCGCCCGCAGCATTGGCTCGAACTCATCGCCGAATATCTTGATCGCCAAATCCTGCCGGACGCCGGCGATCAGCTCGTTGAAACGCATCTGGATTGGCTGGGAGAACCCGAAATTGTTGCCGACAAGCTTTGCCGCCTCCGCCTCGATCTGGCGGATCAAGTCCTCCTTGGACAAATCTGGGTCAGGCCATTCTTCGCGCGGCTTCAAGATGATGTAGGTGTCGGATGCGCTCGGCGGCATGGGATCAGCCGCCAAATCCGGCGTTCCCGTGCGCGAAAATACCAAGGCAACCTGTGGAAAGCGACTGACCATGTCTTCATTGGCGAGCTGCATCGTTTGCGATTGTGAGAGCGACGTGCTGGGGATGCGCTTTACCTCCATCACAATGTTCTTTTCGTCGAGCGTCGGCGTGAACTCCTGACCAAGCCGCGCGAACAGCAATGCGGCGCCGGTGAACAAAACGGCGGCGGCGACGATGACGGTCATAGGCGTCTGCAAAGCGCGGGCTAGTGCGGGACGGTAGGCAGCTTTCAAGCCGCGAAGGAAAACGCTCTCCCCTTCCTGTACGCGGCCGGTGACAACGATTGCCACCATCGCCGGCACGAAGGTCAGCGACAGCACAAAGGCTGTCACCAACGCGATGATGACGGTCATCGCCATCGGTTCGAAGGTCTTTCCTTCGACCCCGGTGAAAGTCAGAAGAGGCACATAGACGAGTGTAATGATGGCCTGGCCGTAGACCGTCGGCTGGATCATCTCCTTCGCGGAGAGGGTGATCATGTCCAGCCGCTCGCCAAGTGAAAGATTGCGACCCAGCTCACGTTGGCGCTCCGCCAGGTGCCGCAGGCTGTTCTCCGCGATGATGACGGCGCCGTCGACGATGAGACCGAAGTCGAGTGCGCCCAGGCTCATCAGGTTTGCGCTGATTTTGCCTTGCAGCATCCCTGTCGCCGTGACCAGCATCGTGATCGGAATGACCATTGCCGTGACGAGGGCTGCGCGGAAATTGCCAAGCAAGAGGAAGAGCACAAGAACGACCAGCAGCGCGCCTTCGGCGAGATTCGTTGCAACGGTGCGGATCGTGGCATCGACCAATTCGGTGCGATTGAGGACGGCCCTTGCCCGGATGCTCGGCGGCAGCGTGCGGTTGATCTCCCTGATCTTGGCGTCGGCTGCCGCCGCGACGGTCCGGCTGTTGCCGCCGATCAGCATGAGAGCCGTGCCGAGCACCGCTTCGCGCCCGTTCAAGCTCGCGCTGCCGGTCCGGAGTTCGCGCCCGAGCGCCACCTGGGCGACGTCCTTGATGCGCACCGGCACTGCGCCATGGGTCGCGACAGCGATTTGTTCGATCTCGGCCAAGCTCTCGACACGCCCGCCAAGGCGCACGACGTAGCTTTCGCCGTTGCGCTCGATGTATTTCGCGCCGCGGCTGACATTGTTAGCTTCGAGCGCCTGCACAATTTGGCTGGAGGAAAGGCCGTAGGCGATCAGCCGTGCCGGATCGGGCTGTACGTGAACCTGCTTGACATAGCCGCCAATGGCGTCAGCGCCAGCGACGCCCGGCACGTTCTTCATCTGCGGCCGGATGATCCAATCCTGGACCGTACGCAAATACACCGTGCGTTGGAAATCGTCGCTGAGGCGCTCGCCCTCGGGCGTCAGGTAGGAGCCGTCGCTCTGCCAGCCCGGCTTGCCGTCGCGGACCGGAACTTCGCTCGGCGCGGCGTATTCGACGGACCACCAATAGATTTCGCCAAGTCCGGTCGAAATCGGTCCCATCTTCACGTCGACGCCAGGTGGCAACGTCGTCTTGGCTTCGCTCAACCGCTCGGCCACCTGCTGACGCGCAAAATAGATGTCGGTCTTATCAGCGAAGACCGCCGTGACTTGCGCAAAGCCGTTGCGTGAGAATGAACGGGTCGCTTCGAGACCGGGCGTGCCGGCCAATACTGTCTCGATCGGAAAAGTGACCTGCTTCTCGATCTCCATCGGCGAGAGCGCCGGTGCGACGGCGTTGACCTGAACCTGAACGTTGGTCACGTCCGGCACGGCGTCGATCGGCAGCTTGGTCAGCGACCAGGCGCCCGAAAGCGCCGCGGCGAGGGTCAGGAGCATAACCACCCAGCGGCGGCGAACCGAGAAGGTGAGCAGACGCTCGATCACGCTCAATCCTCGGCTTCGGTCTTGAGGAACTCGGCCTTGAGCGCAAACGAATTGACCACCGCCACGGTCTCGCCGGCTCGCAGGCCGGACACGACCTCCGCATAACGCCCGTCGCCGCGTGCCAGGACAACGGGACGTTTTTCAAAGCCTTCTGATGTCCGTACGAACACGACCTGTTCGCCGCCGATGGTCTGAATCGCACTTATTGGTATGGCGAGCTGCACCGATTGCTCCTCGACCGCAATCGCGGCTGTGACAAAAGACCCCGGCCGCCAAACGCCATCGCTATTGGCGATCTCGGCCACGACGCGTGCCGATCGCGTGTCCTTGTCGAGGAGGGGGCTGATGAATACGACCTTGCCGTCGGCTTTTGCCGTGGTCCCACGCGTTGTGATTGACACGCCCTGACCTTCCTTGATCGCGATGAGGTCGACCGGATTGACGGTCAGTTCGACCCAGACGCGGTCGAGCTCCATGACCACGAACAGTTCTGTTTCAAGATTGTCTCGGCCAACCGCCGTCCCGAGGTCGACTTTCCGCTCGGCGATGCGGCCCGCTATCGGCGAGCGAACCTCCTGGCGACGCAGCGACGCTTCCGGCTCGTTAGGCAGAGCGGCGATCTCTTTTTGGTCGAGTCCCAGGGCAAACAACTTCTGGCGCGCGATGTCGAGCCGCATGCGTGTCTGCGCGGCCAAATTGCGAGACCGCAGGAATTGCTGCTCGTTGGAGATACCCTTGTCCCACAGAGTTTTGTCGCGTTCGAACAGGTCTTGCTGCAATTCGCTCGTGAGACGCGCCGCCAGATATTCA
This sequence comes from Hyphomicrobiales bacterium, assembly GCA_016185205.1. Classification (GTDB taxonomy): domain Bacteria; phylum Pseudomonadota; class Alphaproteobacteria; order Rhizobiales; family Xanthobacteraceae; genus Pseudolabrys. The sequence continues at coordinate 70,289 of JACPOA010000061.1, forward strand.
CTCTTGGCGTCCGCGACCTCTCGGCTTTCAAGGATAGCCACAATCTCGTCTTTAGCCACTGGATCGCCGAGTCTTTTGCGTAGCTCCGCGACGGTCCCTGAAAGCTTCACTGCGACGCGCGCTATCCGGTCCGCATTGGGAACGATCGTGCCTGGGACTGTGATGCGGCGCGTGAGTGTTCCGCCTTCCACGGCCGCCAATTCGACGCGGGCACCCGTGATCTGATCCGGGGTCAACCGGACGATAGCAGGCTTCTCGTCAGCTCGGTCCGCCTCAGGCTTTCGCGAGTCCCGATTGCTCGCGGCGTTTGCCGGTAATTGCACAGCGTTCGGCCCCAGTCCGACCGCCCTGCGCACCGATTGCGAAAGGCCGGGGACAAGGCTTGCGACCGCAACGCCGGTCACGAGCGCGATAATCGGGAATGTGAACCGGCCATCCATGAGGTGTGCTCTTATGCCCGGCCTGCCCGTTGGCGGGCGACTAGAGGTATTTCGAGATGGCTTTGAATTCATTGATGACCGATCGGCTCACCTTGCCTTGTCCGTTGGCTGCGTCATCGAGGCAGTGGTCGACGTGATCGTGGATCAGCGTCTTCTTGGCTTCGCCGACTGCCTTCTCGACAGCGTGCAGTTGCTGGGCCAAATCGAGGCAGGGCCGGCCTTCCTCGATCATGCCAATGACACTCCGAAGATGGCCTTCGGCGCGCCGCAACCGCTTGATTATATCCGTATGGCTTTGATGAATCGGTTCCATGCCAAATCCTATCCCCCTAGATAGGATAGCACAAGATTATGGGCAGGTGCTCATCAGGTCAGGTTTTGAATTAGGTTCCCCGCGGGAACGCGCGCGGGCCTTACGCCGCGCTCGGCTTGCGTTCGGTCTTGAGGCGCTTGTCGAGATAGGCCGCGATCGAGGTGAGCAGGGTCTCGACCTTGCCATCGAAGAAATGGTTGGCGCCCTGCACGACCTTCTGCTCGATCACGATGCCCTTCTGGGTCTTGAGCTTGTCGACCAGCGTGGTGACGTCCTTGGCCGGCACCACCGCGTCCTTGTCGCCATGGATGATCAGCCCGGATGACGGGCAGGGCGCCAGGAACGAGAAGTCGTAGAGATTGGCGGGCGGGCAGATCGAGATGAAGCCCTCGATTTCCGGCCGGCGCATCAGCAATTGCATGCCGATCCAGGCGCCGAACGAAAAGCCGGCGATCCAGCAGCTCTTGGCCTCCGGATTGATGGTCTGCGCCCAGTCGAGGGCGGCGGCGGCATCGGACAATTCGCCGGTGCCGTGGTCGAACGAGCCCTGGCTGCGGCCGACGCCGCGGAAATTGAAGCGCAGCGCCGAGAAGCCGCGGTGCACGAAGGCGTAGTAGAGCTGGTAGATGATCTGGTGGTTCATCGTCCCGCCGAATTGCGGGTGCGGGTGCAGGACGATGGCGATCGGTGCGTTCTTCTGGCGGGCCGGATGATAGCGGCCTTCGATCCGTCCGGCCGGACCGGTGAAAATGACCTCAGGCATTGCTGTCGACCTCGATATCCGCGCTTGGCCCGCGCGATGGCTGCGGCCTCGGATTTTGCTCTGCGCCTGGCCTGAACTGACGGTCTGGGCGCTAGATTAGAACTGTTCTAATTATATGAATTCCGCTGGTCACGGCTGCAACAACGGCTATAAGTTGCGTCGTGAACACGGGCTTCTAACACGATCCCCAGGGCAAAAAGCAAGCTTTTTGCGGGGACTAGAGCTAAAACGGTAACAAGATACAGGCGCAAGCGATGGCCGAACGGGCCTATTTCGACTGGAATGCCGCCGCCCCGCTGCGGGAGCCGGCGCGTGCCGCCATGGTGGCTGCGCTCGGTCTGACCGGCAATGCCTCCTCGGTGCATGGCGAAGGCCGCGCCGCCCGCCGGCTGATCGAGGACGCGCGCGCGCAGGTCGCTAGCCTGGTCGGCGCCGATGCCAAGGATGTCACCTTCACTAGCGGTGCCACCGAAGCCAACATGCTGGCGCTACACACGTCCCTTGGCGACAGGTTGTTCGTCTCGGCCGTCGAGCATCCGTCGGTGCGCAGTGGCGGGCGTTTTCCGGCCGAACTCGTCGAAGAACTGCCGGTCGATGGCGATGGCGTGGTCGATCTTCATGCTCTGAGAAGTGCCATTGCTCGGGCCGAGCGTCCGCTGACCTCGGTGATGCTCGCCAATAACGAGACCGGCGTGATCCAATCGATTGCCAAGATCGCGAACATCGTGCACGCCGCCAACGGCCTGCTGCATGTCGACGCGGTGCAGGGGCCCGGACGTCTCGATTGCGATATCAAGACATTGGGCGCCGACCTCCTCAGCATCTCCGCGCACAAGCTGGGCGGGCCGCAAGGCGTTGGCGCGCTCATCCGCCGCGGCGATATTCACATCGGCGAACCGCTGATCAGGGGCGGCGGCCAGGAGCGCGGCCTGCGCGCCGGAACCGAGAATGTTGCGGCCATCGCCGGATTCGGCGCGGCCTGCGCGGCTGCGGCGGCCACATGGCGGTCGGACGCCATCCGCATGGCGGTCCTGCGCGACCGGCTGGAAGCCGGCATCAAGGCGGCACTGCCGCAAGCGGTGATTTTCGCGCCAGGCGCGCCGCGGCTGCCCAATACGACGCTGTTCGCGGTTCCCGGCTTCAAGGCGGAGACGACGATAATCGCCTTTGATCTCAATGGCATAGCGGTATCGTCCGGTTCCGCCTGCTCGTCCGGCAAGGTGCAGGCTTCGCATGTGCTGGCGGCGATGGGGGTGGAATCCGAACTTGCGCGCGGCGCGCTACGCGTCAGCCTGGGCTGGAGCACAAGCGACGCCGACGTGGAGAATCTGCTCAATGCTTTGACTAAAGTCAGTTCGTCATTACTTAAGAGGCATGAGAATTCACGCTTGAACTCAGGCTTGGCCGCCTGAGTGCCAGTAAAGGGATGATCGCAACGCGATAGCGAACCGACCATAACCGACAAATCCAACCCGCGGTCCTTGAAACCGTGAGCGGAGGGAAGAATGCCGGCCGTACAAGAGACCGTCGAACAGGTCCGCCGTATCGACGTTGATCAATACAAATATGGGTTCGTCACCGATATCGAATCCGAGAAGGCCCCGATCGGGCTTTCGGAAGACACCGTTCGCTACATCTCGGCCAAGAAGAACGAGCCGGAATGGATGCTGGCCTGGCGGCTGGAAGCCTTCCGCCGCTGGCTGACCATGCGCGAGCCGACCTGGGCGCGTGTCGATTATCCCAAGATCGATTACCAGAACGCCTACTACTTTTCGGCGCCGAAGAAGAACGCGCTCGCTTCGCTCGACGAGGTCGACCCGGAAATCCTGCGCACCTACGAGAAGCTCGGCATTCCGCTGCGCGAGCAGGAAATTCTTGCCGGCGTCGTACGGCCTGAGGGCGAACGGCGTGTCGCGGTCGACGCGGTGTTTGATTCGGTTTCGGTCGCCACCACCTTCAAGGCCGAACTGAAGAAGGCCGGCGTGATCTTCATGCCGATCTCGGAGGCGCTGCGCGAGCATCCCGAGTTGGTGAAGAAATATCTCGGCTCCGTGGTGCCGATCACCGACAACTTCTTCGCCACGCTGAACTCGGCGGTATTCTCCGACGGCTCGTTCGTCTACGTGCCGGCCGGCGTGCGCTGCCCGATGGAGCTGTCGACTTACTTCCGTATCAACGAGAAGAACACCGGCCAGTTCGAGCGCACGCTGATCATCGCCGACAAGGGCGCCTATGTCAGTTATCTCGAAGGCTGCACCGCGCCGATGCGCGACGAGAACCAGCTGCACGCCGCCGTGGTCGAGCTGGTCGCGCATGATGACGCCGAGATCAAATATTCGACCGTGCAGAACTGGTATCCGGGCGACGCCGACGGCAAGGGCGGCATTTTCAACTTCGTCACCAAGCGTGGCGACTGCCGCGGCGCGCGCTCGAAGATCTCCTGGACGCAGGTCGAGACCGGCTCGGCCATCACCTGGAAATATCCGAGCTGCATTCTGCGCGGCGACAATTCACGCGGCGAGTTCTACTCGATCGCGATCTCGAACGGCCGCCAGCAGGTCGACAGCGGCACCAAGATGATCCATCTCGGCAAGAACACCACCAGCCGCATCATCTCGAAGGGCATCTCGGCCGGCAAGTCCAATAACACCTATCGCGGACTGGTCACCGCGCACCGCAAGGCCACGAACGCGCGCAACTTCACCAATTGCGACTCGCTGCTGATCGGCAACCAGTGCGGCGCGCACACCGTACCCTATATCGAGGCGAAGAATTCCTCGGCGGTGTTCGAGCACGAAGCCTCCACCTCGAAAATCTCCGAGGACATGCTGTTCTATTGCCAGCAGCGCGGCATGTCGGCGGAAGAGGCGACCGCGCTGGTGGTCAACGGCTTCGTCAAGGACGTGTTGCAGCAGCTGCCGATGGAATTCGCGGTCGAGGCGCAGAAGCTGATTTCGATCAGTTTGGAAGGAAGTGTGGGTTAACAAAATGCCGTTGCTTGAAATCAAAAATCTGCATGTCGAGGTCGAGGGCAAGAAAATCCTCAACGGCCTGACGCTCACCATCAAGAAGGGGCAGGTCGCGGCCATCATGGGCCCGAACGGCTCCGGCAAGTCGACGCTCGCCTACGTGCTGGCCGGCAAGGCCAACTACCACGTCACCGAGGGCGACGTGCTGCTCGACGGCGCCAGCATCCTGGAGATGAAGCCCGACGAGCGCGCCGCCAAGGGCGTGTTCCTTGCCTTCCAGTATCCGGTGGAAGTGCCGGGCGTCGCCACCATGACCTTCCTGCGCACCGCGCTCAACGCGCAGCGCAAGACCCGCGGCGAGGGCGAATTGTCGACACCGGAATTCATGAAGCTGGTGCGCGACACCTCGGCGCATCTCGGCGTCAACCAGGAAATGCTGCGGCGGCCGGTCAATGTCGGCTTTTCCGGCGGCGAGAAGAAGCGCAACGAGATCCTGCAAATGGCGATCCTGCGGCCACGGCTGGCGGTGCTCGACGAGACCGATTCCGGCCTCGACATCGACGCGCTGCAGATCGTGGCCGAGGGCGTCAACCGCCTGCGCTCGCCCGAGCGTTCGATGATCGTGATCACCCACTATCAGCGGCTGCTCAACTTCATCGTGCCCGACGTGGTGCACGTGCTGGCCAAGGGCCGGGTGGTGAAGACCGGCGGCAAGGAGCTCGCGCTCGAGCTAGAAGCCAAGGGCTATGCGCAATATGTCGACGAGGCGGCGTGATGAACGTTGAATTGCGCCCGGTGAAGACCCCGGCCGAGTTGGCGCTGAGCGCCAGCTATGCTGACGCGCGCGCGCGGCTGCCGGGCAAGGGCGCGGTCGCCGAGCTGCGCGAGGATGCGTTCCGCCGGTTCGAAACGCGCGGACTGCCGCATCGCCGCGTCGAGCAGTGGAAATACACCGACCTGCGCGCCTTGCTGCGCGATTCCTATCCGCTCGCCGCGCTGCCCGATGCGGCGGCTAGGGCGCATGCCAAGAACGCCGGCCAGGTGCTGACGGGCGTCGATCGCCGCCGGCTGGTGTTCGTCGACGGCGCCTTCGCGCCGGAACTGTCGGATCTGACGGAGGAGGAAGGGCTCACCATCGGCTCGTTGGCCGACGCGTTGGCCAAGGCCGACCCGCTGGTCATGGCGCATGTCGGCAAGGTCTTCGCGACCGAGGACGTCGGCGTCGCGCTCAATACCGCGCTGATGGGCGACGGCGCCGTGATCCGGATTGCCGCCGGCGTGACGCCGCAGCGGCCGATCCATCTGATCTTTGCCGCAGGCAGCGAGACGCCGAGCTCGGCCTTTGTCCGCTCATTGATCGTGATCGAGAAAGGCGCCAAGGCCGCCATTATCGAGAGCCACGACGGCGGCGACAGCCAAGTCAACAGCGCGCTCGAACTGGTGGTGGGTGACGACACGCAGGTCGATTACGTCAAGATCACGCAAGGCCGCGCTTTGCATATCGCAAGCCTGCTGGCCACGGTCGGCGCGCGCGCCAAATTCAACAGCTTCGCCTTCACCGGCGACGCGGCGCTGGTGCGCAACCAGAATTTCATTCGCTTTGCCGGCGAGAACACCAAGGCCGCGATTCGCGGCGTCAGCCTGCTGCGCGGCCGCGATCATGTCGACAATACGCTGCTGATCGAGCATGCCGCTCCCCATTGCGAAAGCCGCGAGCAGTTCCGCTCGGTGCTCGACGGCGAAAGTCACGCCGTATTCCAGGGCAAGATCGTGGTGCAACCGCACGCGCAGAAGACCGATGCCAAGATGCTGACGCGCGCGCTGCTGCTCTCGGACAACGCCGAGGCCGACAACAAGCCGGAGCTGGAAATCTTCGCCGACGACGTGGTCTGCGGCCACGGCGCCACCGCCGGCGCGCTCGATCCCGGCTTGAAGTTCTATCTGATGTCGCGCGGCATTTCCGAGAAGGAGTCCGAAGCGCTGCTGATCGAGGCTTTCATCGACGAGACCATCGAGGAGATCGCGCATGAGGGCATTCGCGACGCGCTGAAGTTTGCCGCGCTCAAGTGGCTGGGGTCGCGGGGGTGAGCATGCATCCGGCAGTCAGCAACGGCTCCTATGACGTCGCCAAGGTGCGCGCGGATTTTCCCGCGCTGGCGATGCAGGTCTATGGCAAGCCGCTGGTCTATCTCGACAACGCGGCCTCGGCGCAGAAGCCGAAGCAGGTGCTCGACCGGCTCACCAAGGCCTATACCGAGCAATACGCCAACGTGCATCGCGGCCTGCATTATCTGGCGAACGAAGCCACCGAAGCCTACGAGGGTGCGCGCGAGAGCGTGCGCGGCTTCCTCAATGCCTCCCGCAAGGAAGAGATCATCTTCACGCGCAACGCCACCGAGGCGATCAACCTGGTCGCCGCCACTTTCGGCCGCGAGCGCATCCAGCCGGGCGACGAGATCGTACTCTCGATCATGGAGCATCATTCCAACATCGTGCCCTGGCATTTCCTGCGCGAGCGCCACGGCGCGGTGATCAAATGGGCGCCGATCGACGAGGACGGCAACTTCCTCATCGACGAGTTCGAGAAGCTGCTCGGGCCGCGCACCAAGATGGTGGCGATCACCCAGATGTCGAATGCGCTGGGAACTCAAGTGCCGATGAAGGACGTGGTGAAACTGGCGCATGCCCGCGGCATTCCGGTGCTGGTCGATGGCGCGCAAGGCGCCGTGCACCTTGATGTCGACGTGCGCGATATCGACTGCGATTTCTACGCCTTTACCGGCCACAAGCTGTACGGCCCGACCGGCATCGGCGTCCTGTACGGCAAATACGATCTGCTCGCCGCCATGCCGCCATTCAACGGCGGCGGCGAGATGATCCGCGACGTGTTCGAGGATCGCATCACCTATGGCGAGCCGCCGCACCGCTTTGAGGCCGGCACGCCGGCGATCGTGCAGGCGATCGGGCTGGGCGCGGCCATCGATTACGTCAATTCCATCGGCAAGGCGCGCATCCGCGCGCATGAGGGCGCGCTGGTCAAATACGCGCATGAACGGCTGGGTGCGATCAATTCGCTGCGCATCATCGGCAACGCGCCGAACAAAGGGCCGATCGTCTCGTTCGAGATCAAGGGCGCGCATCCGCACGATGTCGCCACCATCGTCGACCGTTCGGGTGTCGCCGTGCGCGCCGGCACCCACTGCGTGATGCCGTTGCTCGCCCGCTACGGCCTCACCGCCACCTGCCGCGCGTCGTTTGCCATGTACAACACCAAGGACGAGGTGGATGTGCTCGCTGCTTCCCTGATCAAGGCGCAGGAATTTTTCGCATGACTGAAAACACCCAAGCGACCGAAAACGCCGCCGTGGCCGAGAAGCCGCCGGAGAACGCCACCGTCACCGGCTCCTCCACGCTGACGCAGGAGGAAATCGACCGGCTCAGCGACGGGATCATCGCCGCGATCAAGACCGTCTACGATCCGGAAATTCCCGCCGATATCTACGAGCTCGGGCTGATCTACAAGATCGACATCGGCGAGGATCGGGCGGTGAAGATCGACATGTCGCTCACTTCGCCCAACTGCCCGTCGGCGCAGGAACTGCCGATCATGGCGGAGAACGCCGTCGCCAGCGTGCCGGGCGTGAAGGAGGCCAAGGTGGAAATCGTTTGGGACCCGCCCTGGGACCCGAGCCGAATGTCGGACGAGGCGCGACTCGTTTTAAATATGTGGTGAGTTGCGTTGGTCGGATGCGACGTTAACGAGAAACTGATGAGGACTGATATGGCGACAGCGCGACCCAGACCCCAGGTGATGCGGCTCACCGATGCCGCCGCCGTGCGCATCAAGGACGTGATGGCGCGCGCCGAACGGCCGGTCGCCGGCGTGCGCGTCGGCGTCAAGAACGGCGGCTGCGCCGGCATGGAATACACCATGGAATATGCCACCGCGATCAATCCGACCGACGAGGTGGTGGAGGACAAGGGCGTCAAGATCCTGGTCGATCCGAAGGCGGTCTTGTTCCTGCTCGGCACCGAGATGGACTACAAAACGGAAAAATTGTCGGCCCAGTTCGTGTTCAAGAATCCGAACCAGACCAGCGCTTGCGGCTGCGGCGAATCCGTGCAGCTTTCGCCGGCCAAGGACGCCTAACCACGTCCGCTCGTCCCCGCGAAAGTGGGGACCCAGAGCCAAGCATTGCTGGATTCCCGCTCCCTGCTTCGCCAAAGCGAAGTCGCTTTGGCTTCGCGGCGGCGAGTGCGCGGGAATGAGCGAGGAATGAAACCTACGCCACCTGCACCGACGCGCCGGTGGCGGTGACTTCCGGGTCGGTTTCGCACATCACGCGGTTGCGGCCATGCCGCTTGGCGGCATAGAGACAGGCGTCGGTGCGCTCGATCAGGGCCTGCGGGTTGTCGTTCTTGTGCAGGGTGGCGACGCCGACCGAAATCGTCACCCGCCCGAGATGTTCGCCGGTCGAGCGCTTCATCAGTTCCTTGGTCATCACCGCGCGGCGGATATGATCGGCGACCGTGATCGCCGAGCGCAGCACGGTATTGGGCAGCACGATGGCGAATTCCTCGCCGCCGTAGCGCGCCGCGGTGTCCTGGCCCTTGACGTTCTGCTTTACCGACATCGCCACCAGGCGCAGCACCTGGTCGCCGGTGAGATGGCCGAAACTGTCGTTGAAATTCTTGAAATGATCGATGTCGGTCATCATCAGCGACAGCGGCTCGTTCTTGGCGCGCGCGTCGGCGATGGCGTCCTCGAGCGTGATGTCGAAGAACTTGCGGTTGGCGAGCTGGGTCAGCGGATCGGTCAGGCTCTCGGTGCGCACCGCTTCGAGGTTTTCCTGCAGCTCGTCGATTTCCTGCTTGGAGGCGTGCAGCCGCTGTTCCAACTTCTGGTTGGAGACTTCCATCTCCTTGGCGGTCTGCACCAGGCCCTCGACGATGGCGCGCAGGCCCTCGCGATCCTTCGAATTGCCGAGCTTCTCGCTCATGTCGGCGAGGCTCTCGGTGTAGCTGTTGGCGGAGCCGGCGGCGGCGTCGATCATCGCCATCACCTGCTCGATTTCGCCCATGACCTGATGGCCGACCTTGTCGATGCGGTCGGTCAGCCGGGTCGGCGACAGATAGGTTTCATAGATCTGCTCGAGATCGGCATCCGTGAGCGTGCCGCTCTGCTGCAGCGTCTCGTTGATCTTCTGGTTGAGCGAGGGGTGGTAACCGGTGGCATAGGCGTACCAGACCTCGTAATTGCGCGGGGTGGCGGCCTGGCGCAGCGCCTTGATCTGGCCGAGCGCGATTTCAGCGAACGCCATCGTGCGTTCGTGCTCATCGGTATGCCCGGTCATCGGCAAAACCCCGTCCCATCGGCGCTGGACTTGAAATGCCCCAAAAGCGCGCGGCCGGCGGGCCGAGCGTGTCACGCCATGTGAGACGGTATGGCAGGGAGGTGAATCAGCGGTAAATTAGCGAAATGCCGCGGCGCAATATTTTGGCGCAAGCCACGATTGCGCCTGGCAAAATTTCGTGTCGATTCAGGTGTTTACCGGGCGCAGCGGCAAGGCGGGCAGATCGGTGCCGGCGGCGAAGCCCCCGGCTTGCGGCCTGGAGCCGTGTTTATGTTCGACTCATGCGCCGGGAATCCTCGGCGGCCTCGGCCAGCAGCCACGCCCGAAACGTCGAAATTTTCGGCAGCGTCGCGGTCGGCTTGGGGCAAACAATCCAATACGAGTAGGGCACCGTCAGCGACAGCGCGAAGGGTCGCACCAGGCGTCCGGCGCCGAGGTCCCAGGCCGCCAGCGCGCTGCGCGCGAGCGCGATGCCTTGGCCGTCGATGGCGGCATCGATGGCCATGCTGGCCTGGCTGAAGACAGGGCCGCGCGCGTAGTCGACGTCGGTGACGCCGGCCGCCTCCAGCCATTTGGCCCAGTCGCGCCGTTCGGTGATGTGCAGCAGCGAGTGGTGCCTGACGTCCGCCGGCGAGCGCAGTGCGCGGCGCCCGCGCATGAAGGTCGGGCTGCACACCGGAAATAGCTCCTCGGCGCACAGCCGGGTGACGTGCAGGCTGGGCCAGTTTCCGTCGCCGTGACGGATCGCCAAATCGATATCCTCGCGGGCAAAGTCGATGTGTTGCGGCGACGCGGAAATGCGCAGATCGATGGTCGGATGCTGTTCCGCGAAGCGCCCGAGCCGATGCACCAGCCACTTGCTCGCAAAGTTGGGTGACGTGTTCACCGTCAGCGTCCCCGCATTGTGCTGCTGCAACAGGTTTTCGGTTCCCAGCGCCAGGCGATCGAAGGCGTCGCGCACGACCGCGAGATACGCCAATCCGGCCGACGTGATGACGAGACGGCGGTGTGCGCGGTTGAACAGCCGACATCCGAGTTCGGCTTCGAGTGCCTTGACCTGGTGGCTGACGGCGCCCTGCGTCACGCAGAGTTCTTGTGCCGCCTGGGTGAAGCTCTCGTGCCGCGCCGCGGCCTCGAAAGCCTTCAGGGCGTTGAGCGAAGGCAGGCGCCGTGCCATGACGCATCCCTATGCATGAGAAAAACTAAGGCGCGTGAGAGAAAGCATGCTTTGCCGACAAGCGAAATAACGCTCAATAGACAGGCTCCTCGAACGGCACCGAATGGATGCGTCGAATAGGAGCAATAGAAATGTTGATGAAAAATAGCAAGTGGCCACCCCCCGCCAACGCCCCCGGCAAGGCCGATTGCGGCCTGTTGCGGAAGGACCACATCCTGCTGCTGGTCATGGATGTGGTACTAACGGGGCATGCGGCGGTCAGGCGTGGGTTGGAGCGCTGGCGGACCCGGCAGGCACTCGCCGACCTTGATGCGCATCAGCTCCGCGATATCGGCGTCACGCGCACCCAGGCCTTGCGCGAGAGCAGACGCTGGTGGCCAGGTCGCGACATGAGCCGGCGCGCGCTTGCTGAACTCGGGGATTGCCAGCTTAGCAACTTAAGCGAAACCGGACTCCGGATACGGCGCGAAGCACGGCGTGCAACAGCGGGCCGCGCTCGAACACAATAATTGAAACAATTGAATCCGAACGACGGATCGGCAGCCGATCAGGCCTTTAAGGTCACCGGGCGCAGCAGGAATGCGGGCAGGTGGCTGCCGTCTGATTCCTCGGCGTGCTCGCGTCGCGGCCGCGGCTGCTGCAGGCGCGGTTGCTCGGAACGCGGCTTGGCGGCGCGAGCCGGCTCCTTGTCCTGATGCGGTTGCGGCTGGCGGCGGTGCGGCTGGGCTTCGGCGTGGGCAGGCCGCTCACCATGGTTACGCTCGCCATGACTTCGTTCACCACGACCGCGTCCGCCACGACCGCGTCCGCCGTGGCTGCGCTCGCCTTGCGGCGGTCGGCTTTCGCGCGGCTCGCTGGCTGCGGGTTCGCCCATCCAGGGAATGGGCTGGCCGGTCAGCCGTTCGATCGCGGCCACCGACTTGCCGTCGGCCGGCGTGACGATGGTGATGGCGATGCCGGTCAGGCCGGCGCGGCCGGTACGGCCGATGCGATGGATGTAGTCGTCCGGGTGGTGCGGTACGTCGAAATTGAAGATGTGGCTGACCGCCGGGATATCGAGACCGCGGGCGGCGACATCGGAGGCGATCAGCAGCTTGGCCTCGCCGGTGCGGAAGGCATCGAGCGCCGCCGTGCGCGCCGATTGATCGAGATCGCCGTGCAGCGCGACGGCGTTGAATTTGTGACGTTGCAGCGAGCGGTGCAACAGCGCCACCTCGCGCTTGCGGTTGCAGAACACGATGGCGTTCTTGAAGTCGTCGGCCGAGCGGATCAGGTTGCGCAGTGTCTCGCGCTTGTCGGCCGGATCGCGGCCGGTAGCTACTTGTAATTGGGTGATGGTGGTGGCGGCGGTGGCCGGCTTGGAGACTTCCACGCGCACCGGATTGTGCAGGAAATTATCGGCGATGCGCTGAATTTCCGGCGGCATGGTGGCGGTGAAGAACAGCGTCTGGCGCGTGAACGGCACCAGCTTGCCGATGCGCTCGATGTCGGGGATGAAGCCCATGTCGAGCATGCGGTCGGCTTCGTCGATCACCAGCAGTTCGACGCCGGACAGCAGCAGGCGTCCGCGTTCGGAATGGTCGAGCAGGCGGCCGGGTGTGGCGATCAGCACGTCGACGCCGCGCACCAGCTTGGCGTCCTGATCGCCGAACGATACGCCGCCGATGATCAGCGCGACCGAGAGCTTGTGGTTCTTGCCGTATTTCTCGAACTGCTCGACCACCTGGGCCGCCAGTTCGCGCGTCGGCTCCAGAATGAGCGTGCGCGGCATGCGCGCGCGCGCGCGGCCCTTTTCCAACATGGTGAGCATGGGCAGCACGAAGGCGGCGGTCTTGCCGGTGCCGGTCTGCGCAATGCCGAGCACGTCGCGGCGGGCGAGCACGTGCGGAATGGCTTGGTCTTGGACGGGAGTGGGTGTCTTGTAGCCAGCCGAGTCGACGGCGGCAATAACCTTGTCGGATAAACCGAGATGAGAAAAGGACATATAACCTCAAGTAAAGACCGTCCCGAGTCCGCGCCGGACTTTAAAACCAGTTGCAATGCGCGGGAGACGGTCGAATCTATGTTCGCACCGGTTATCGTGGAACATAGGCCCGAAAGGGCCAAAGTCAATGCTATGAGGGTGCTATAAGTCGCATATTCTTAATGTTTTCAGCATTTTGGAGCGAATGATGGCGTCTTCTGTGCCGATTTTGCTGGTTCCCGGGCTGCTGTGCAGTGCGCGCCTCTATGGGCCGCAGATTGCCGCCCTGTGGCCGTTTGGCCCGGTTGCCGTGGCCGATCACCGGCACGACGCTGACATGACTGCAATCGCCGCGCGCATTCTCAAGGATGCACCGCCGCGTTTCGCACTCGCCGGCCTGTCGATGGGCGGCTACATCGCTTTCGCGATGTTAAGGCTGGCACCCGAGCGCATCGCGCGGCTGGCGCTGCTCGATACTTCGGCGCGGCCGGACACGCCCGAACAGACGGCGGCGCGCAAAATGCAAATCGCCATGGCGCAAGCCGGCCGGTTCGGTGAGATTCCCGCGCTGTCGATACCGCGCTTCCTGCATCGCAATCGCCAGCACGACGAACGACTGACATCGATTGTGCACCAAATGGCCGAAGAGACTGGGACTGACGCTTTTGTGCGCCAGCAAGACGCGATCATGACGCGGCCGGATTCGCGGCCGCTCTTGGCCAGCATTGCCTGCCCGACGCTGGTGCTGGTCGGCGACGGCGACGAAGCGACGCCGCCGGAGCTCAACAAGGAAATCGCCGGCGGCATTTCGGGCGCGAAGCTGGTGGTCGTGCCGGAGTGCGGGCATTTGTCCACGCTCGAGAAGCCGGAGGCGGTGAATGCGGCGCTCGCCGATTGGCTCACATTCAAAAGCTGAACCGGCGCGTCATTCGCGCGTTGTAACGGAGCCATGTCCATGACCGAAGTTCGCGACAATGCAGGCGTGATCGCTCCGCCACCGCTCCTGGCGCTGGCGGTGGTCGTGCTGGGCTTAGCGCTCGATTGGCTGCTGCCGGCCTATCTGCTGACGCTACTGCTCTCCTTGGAAGATCGCATCGTCATCGGTGCGCTGCTTATCGCTGCGGGCCTCGGGCTCGCTGTGTCCGCCCTTGGTACGTTCAGGTCAGCCAGGACGCATGCGGAACCTTGGAAGCCGTCCACGGCGCTGGTCACCGAAGGCATATTCAAGTGGCTGCGCAATCCGATGTATGTCGGCAGCATCTCGATCCTGGCCGGGCTTTCCATCCTGCTCGCGTCGGACTGGATGCTGGTGATGACGATTGTTTTCGTGCCGGTGATCCATTTCGGCGTGGTCAAGCGCGAGGAAAGCTACCTCGAAGCGAAATTCGGCGAGCCGTACCGGCAATACAAAGCACGCGTGCCGCGTTACGGCATTCCGACCTGAGTTAAGCGAAATATCCAAGTCTTTCCGGCAATCGTCCATTTGCGCGGCGCGAGCGTTGCTTTTATAGGACGTTCAATCATCCGCCGGGAGCCAATGCATGCGCACGCAGGTCGGAATCATCGGGGCGGGGCCGGCGGGCCTGATGCTGGCGCGGCTGCTGCATCTGCAGGGCATCTCTTCGATCATCGTCGAAAATCGCAGCCGCGATTACATCGAGAACCGCATCCGCGCCGGCCTGATCGAGGATTGGGCCGCCGATCTGCTGATCGACGTCGGCGTCGGTGAGCGCATGAAGGCCGAGGGCATGCTGCATTGGGGCATCAATATCGGCATCAACGGCGAGCTGCATCGCATCGATTTCAAGAAGCTGGTCGACAAGCGCGTCACCATCTTCGGTCAGCAGGAGGTGGTGAAGGATTTGGTGGCGCGCCGGCTCGCCGACGGCGGGCCGCTACTGTTCGAGGTCGACGGCGTCAGCGTGCATGACATGACATCGCAGCGCCCGAAGATTCGTTTCACGCATGAGGGCCGCGCGCAGGAGATCGACTGCGACTTCATCGCCGGCTGCGACGGCTTCCACGGTATCTGCCGGCCGAGTTTTCCCGACGGCGTGCTCAATGTGTTCGAGCGCGACTATCCGTTCGGCTGGCTCGGCATCCTGACGGAAAGCCCGCCGCCCGACCACGAACTGATCTACTCCTACACCGACCGTGGCTTCGCGCTCTACACCATGCGCTCGCCCTCGATCTCGCGGCTTTATCTGCAATGCGACCACGACGAGGACATCGAGAACTGGTCGGATGCGCGCATCTGGGACGAGCTGCACAAGCGGCTGGGCGGCGCGCGCAAATTGCAGGAAGGCAAGATGCTGCAGAAGGGCATCACCCCGATGCGCAGCTTCGTGGTCGAGCCGATGCAGCACGGCCGCCTGTACCTCGCCGGCGACAGCGCGCATATCGTGCCGCCGACCGGCGCCAAGGGCATGAACCTCGCCTTCGCCGATGTGCTGGTGCTCTCTCGCGCGCTCGATGCGTTCTACAAAAGCAAGCGCAACGACGGCCTTGAGAATTATTCGGCGAGCTGCTTGCGACGGGTGTGGTACGCGCAGCGTTTCTCCTGGTGGATGACGCAGATCTTGCACCGTTTCCCGCACGAGACGGCGTTCGATCGCCGCCGACAGCTCTCCGATCTTGGCTACATCACTAGCTCGCCGGCCGCGTCCACGATGCTGGCTGAGCAATATGTCGGGTTGCCGGTGATTTAGTCTTTCAACACCGCGCGCAGCGGCCGGATCAGCAGCGCAGTCGCGACACCGGCCACGGCGGAAATAATCGCCAGCATCAGGAAGAAATCGGTCTTGGCCATGCTCGACCAGAAGGTGCCTAGGTAGCCCGCAAGAAACCCGCCGATGAAGCTGGTCGACAGCCACACGCCCATCAGCATCGACAACAGCCGCACTGGCGCGACCTTGGTCACCAGCGAAAGCCCGACCGGCGACAGATACAATTCACTGACGGTGATGACAACGAAATAGAAGAACAGCCACAGCCAGTTCGCCGGTGCACCGCCGGCGGTCCAGGCGGCCGCGACCATGACCAGATAGGCCGCGGCATTGAGCAAGCAGCCGATCGCCATCTTGGCGACGGTCGATGGTTCGCGCGAGCCCTGCCAGCGCCACAGTGCGACGATGAACGGCGTGAAGGCGAAGATCATGAACGGGTTGAACGCCTGGAACCAGGTGACCGGAATTTCCATGCCGAATAAATGGCGGTCGGTATGCTGGTCGGCCCACAGCGCGATGGTGTTGCCCTGTTGCTCGTAGGTGCCCCAGAACAGACTCACCGGCAGCATCAGCGCCAGGATCGCGCCGATTGAAAGCCATTGCTCGCGGCCGAGCGGGCGCTCGCTCGGCTCGGCTTTGCCGAGCACGTCCGGCGGCAAGCTTGGCGCGGCGAACAGATAGATGACGAGACCCGTGGTCATGCCGACGCCGGCGGCGGCAAAACCATAATGCCAGCCGAGTTCCTCGCCGAGCGTGCCGCAGACCAGTGGCGCCAGGAATGCGCCGAGATTGATGCCGACATAGAAGATCGAGAACGCGCGGTCGCGTCGCCGGTCGCCTTGCGCGTAGAGCCGCCCTACCTGGGTCGAGATATTCGGCTTGAAGGCGCCGTTGCCGAGGATGAGCACGATCAGCGCCAGCAGGAATAGATGCTCGAACGCCATCATGAAATGGCCGACAGCCATCAGCGCGGCGCCGAGAACGACGGTGCGGCGCTGGCCGAGCACGCGGTCAGCCAATAAACCGCCGATGATCGGCGTCAGATAGACCAGCCCGGTGTAGAAGCCGTAGATCTGCGAGGCGAGCGGCTGCGGCGCCAGCGGCCCGAACACGAATTCCAGCGCGCCGCGGAAAGGGCCAAGGCCCAACACCTGACCGGCGCGTTGCGGCTCGAGCAGGTATTTGACCATATAGAGCACGAGCAAAGCGCGCATGCCGTAATAGGAGAAGCGCTCCCACATCTCGGTTGCGAACAGAAAAGTGAGCGCGCGCGGGTGGCCGAACAGCTCGCGGCTGGCGGGCCGGTTGTCGGCGATTGTCACGGAAGGAGTGCTCATCCTGGCCTTCACATTGCCATTTCCCAAAGTCGGCAGGCGGTGTACAATTTTAGCAAGAACAAACGAAATCGGCACACCGCTTAAGCGGGGGGGGAAACATCATGACGAGGATTCAAAGCATCTTAGCCTGCGCACTGGCGACATTGCTCGTGCCGTTCGCGGCCGATCGCGCGTCTGCGCAGGCCGACTATCCCAACAAACCCATCCATTTCATCGTCGGCTTTGCCGCCGGCGGCGGCAATGACCTGTTCGCCCGCCTGGTGGTGCAGAAATTCCAGGAGAACACCGGCGCCACCGCCGTGATCGAGAACAAAGTCGGTGCCGGCGGCCGCATCGCCGCCGACTTCGCCGCGCACCAACCGGCCGACGGCTACACGGTGCTGGTCGGCGCCACCGGGCAAATGTCGATCGCCACCGCGGTGTTTCCCAATCTCGGCTACCACGCGACCAAGAGCTTCATTCCGCTCAACATGATCGCCTCGTTCCCGCTGGTGCTGGTGGTGCCGGCCAACCACGAGGTCAAGTCGGTGAAGGATCTGGTGGCCTGGGCGAAGGCCAATCCCGACAAGTCGAATTACGGCACGTCCTCGCCGGCCTTCACCATTGCCAGCGAACTGCTCAAGCTCAAGACCGGCATGCCGGCGGTGGCGATCCCGTACAAGAGCAGCAACGAGTCGAATTTGAGCGTGGTTGCCGGACAAGTCCTGTTCACCATTTCCGACGGGCCGCCGGCGATGCCGCTGGTGCAGGGCGGCAAGACCCGCGCGCTGGCGGTGACCGGTTCCGAACGCTCGCCCGAGCTTCCCGAGGTGCCGAGCATGGCCGAAGTCGGCTATCCGGAGGTCAATACCCATCTGTGGAGCGGCTTCTTCGTGCCGACCGGCACGCCAGCCCCGGTGGTGGACAAGCTGACCAAGGAACTCGGCCGCGCGCTGGCCGATCCGGGCGTGCAGCAGGGCCTGAAGAAAATGGCGGTCAAGCCGGGCGGGCCGACCGGCGATGCGTTCAAGAAGCTGATCGACGCCGACATCAAGACTTTCACCGACGTGGTGGCGGCGGCGAAGCTGACGTTCAAATAATCAGCGTCGCTTGATTATTGTCACGTGCGGCATTCGGCGTTCGCGTCGATTGCCGCGACGCGCTACGCTGCTATTGTGGGAGGCGGGATTTTCCAACTTTGGAATAGCGGCGTCATGCGGTTTGCGTTGGTTCTTGTCCTTGCGTTTGTCACCAGTCTGCCCGCCGCCGCCGACACCGGCCCTTTGGTCGAGCAGCTGTTCCGCGAGTTCGGACTGTTCGGAACCTGGGCGACCAACTGCAAGGGCGAGGCGACGCCCGCCAACCCGCGTGTCACCATCAGCATGCCGACCGCGGGCGTGGTGATTGAGGACCACGATCTCGGTGCCGATTACGCGCGCAACCGCTACAGCGTGCTGGCGGCGCAGCGCATCGCGGCGGAACGGCTGGCGGTGGATGTGATCTTCCAGCCCGGTTCCCCCGGCGAGGAGCGCCAGAAGCTGGAGTTCCTGGTGCATGAGGGCACACGGCGCACCATGTTCAACCAGTCCGACGGCGGGCCGGTGCGCGTGAAGGGCGGCATCGCGCTGGCGCGCGGCAGCAAGACGCCGGTGCTAAGGAAGTGCGAGTGATTCTTTTTGTCGTTCCCGCGAAGGCGGCGAGATAATGGCGCTCGGTGTGCTCAAGCCATTCTACGGGCTCTGGCTTGATGTCGGTAGCTAATCAAGTTGTCCGGTTTTGGTAGCACATCATTTGTCCGCTTCTGTTTGTGCTGTTTTTGGCCTTGTGGGGCTTGTGGGCAACGCGTTTTGCGTTGTCCACAAACCCACATGGCGTAAGGTTGCTGCGTC
>JACPOA010000096.1 GCA_016185205.1 Hyphomicrobiales bacterium
CAAGCGCCGCCCCCGCTCGTCGAGCCCCGAGCCAACCGCAGCCCATCGTAACCGAATGCCGGCCTCGTCGATCATGCCATCGAGTTACTCCGCTTCGCCAAAAACCGGAACCCCCAACCCCCGAGTCAATCCGACGCACAATCGCGGCACTACGATTCTGTTGTTGTTCGAAGTGTCCTTAGCGCGGCCTTCCTTCGAGTCTCTTGCCATGTCGTAGAAGGGGCCAGGAGCCGACGTTGGTACATGATCTGCTCGGCGGAGCCATCAGTAAGGCTGCATGACGGCTCGATGGTCTCTGACCTCGAGAACGTCGGGAATGCACTCGACCGCGATGCGGGAAGGATCGCGAACAGCTTCTACTTCGACGCTGCCGTCAAGCTCAACAATGCCCTTCGACACGGTGACCGTTGTCGCCCAAGGACTCGTCCCCGGTATGCTCAAGAGCGTTTCTATTATTTGGTATCGAATCATGTCATCGTCTTTGCTCGTAGGCCCATGAGAGCCCTCTGGCCTTCCCGCCAGAGCACGCATGATGTCGGCTCTGCTTACCACTCCAACAAGCTTTGCCCCTTGCACAATGGCCACCCTCCTTATGTGATTGGTCTGAAGAGTTCTGACCACATCCGCCAACGAAGCGTCCTCTGTCAGAGTGACGACATTTTGCGTCATCACATCGCGGGCATGTATGCCCTCAAACTTCTTCCTGTTGGCGCTCTCACTCTCCAGTTCATTGGGCCTGAGCGACAACACACTTTCGGGGTCAGTACCCAACTCCACCCGATGAAGCAGATCGCCTTCGCTTACGATGCCCACGACTGCGCCGTGATCAATAACCAATACCGCGCTGATATGCCTATCGCTGAGTAACTGCGCGATTGCATGAACAGTCGTGTCTGGTTCCACAATGGTGACGCTGGTGGTCATTATGTGCTTTGCGCGAATGGTGAGATTGGAGCGTGCACGGGAGACGCTCACGCCATTTTCGTTCGGGATGATGGCTGACGCGTTCATGTGAACCTCCTCCCATCCTCAGGCACGATATCACTTTTTAAGGTTAGCAGTTGAAGGCCGAACCTCCTTGATCTGCATCAAGGACTAGGATCGCTTACCAGCTATTCTTTACGCCGCTCTCGCCCCACCTGCCACAAAGACGCTCGGCCTCCCGCCCCGGTCCGACGAGATTATCAACCAAGCGGGGCCGCCATGTCCGCCTTGGGTCGATCCTGTTGATTTAGTCGGCGGCCACCTTGAGCGCCGCCAAGGCTTCCTCCCGGTACTATCCTCGCTCTTGCCATCCATAGGGCAAATCCTGCCCGTTTTTCCAGATCGGCCAAGGCTAAGTCGTTGATTTAATGCGACCGCTCTCCTACTGAAAATCGCAGTGTCGGTGGTTCGATCCCGCCCCTGGGCACCATTTGCCATCAATGATCATCGGCGGCTCGTGGCCGCCCGAACGATCGCCTCAGCCTCGACCTCAACGCGGTGGTCGCCTATGAGGCCGGCGACGCGCACCAGCGTGTTGGCCGGCTTGATGTCGCCAAAGACGCGCCCGTGCGCGCGCGAGATCGCCAACACGTCTGCCTCGTCGGTGATGTAGATGCGCGTGCGCGCAATGTCCTCGGCTCGTCCGCCCAGCGACATGACGGAAGCAACGATGCGGTCGAGAATGTAGGTGGTCTGCGCCCCGGCGTCCGCTGGTGCCACCGCCCGCGACAGGCCCGCGATCGCCGTGGTGCCCGAAACCAGAATCCGGTCGCCGATCCGCTGCGCCCGGCAGTAGCCGGCGATGTCTTCCCAGGACGATCCGGTCAGCACTCGCTCGGCGCCGGGCCCGGCTGGCAGCCGCTGGAATGGTCTGGGAACTTCGGAGAGGTGGTGGGAAAGATCGCCGGAAGCGGTCAGGAACGGCGGCCGGCGGTACTCGTCGCCGCAATCGCCGCGAATGGGCCGGGTCGCGGCGAAGGCTTCTTCGAGGAGCGCGCGGTCGTCGGCGTCCAGGGCGAAGGAGAACAGCCGCCGGTTGTCAGTCGCATGCATCGCCTCGCCGAGTCGCGCGCCGATGATGACTCCGGCGACGCGGCGCTGCTCGAGCACCCAGCGCGTCGCGACATTGGCGAGCGAAACGCCATACTTGCGCGCGACCTTCGCAGCCGCCCGCAGCACGGTCTGGAACGCCAGCCAGCCGCCGGCGGCTGCGATGAAGCGGCCATATTTCATCTTGGACCAGTCGGCCACGCTGTCGGGCTCTTTTCGATCGAGCCAGCGCTCCGACAGGAATCCGCCGTTGAGCGTGCCGTAGGCGAGCAGCCAGGCGCCGTGGCGCTCGCAGACATCGGCGAGTTCGCCGGCAGCCCGCCGGTCCGTCAGAGAGAAGCTCACCTGGTTGGTGCGCAGTGGCACGCCGTCCGACAGCGCCAGGTTGAAGTGCGCGGCGTCGAAATTGGTGACGCCGAGTTCGCCGATCAGGCCCTCCTCGCGCAGGCGCGCCAGTTCGTGCAAGGCATCCAGCCAGGCCGGATGCTCGAAGGTCCACCAATGGAACTGCAGCAGGTCGATGCGCTCCGCGCCCAGCCGGTCGAGACGCTCCTGAACACCCGCGCGCACGATCCCGGCGGTCATCGGCCCCGGCGGCGGGCACCACTTGGTCAGAACGTGTGGGCGCCGCGCACCGCCACGCGACAGCAGCCGGCCGGCGATGATCTCGGCGCTGCCGTAGTGATCGGCCATGTCGAAAGTGTCGAGGCCCTCCGCCACATAGGCCGCGAGCCAGTCTGCGCCGGTTTCGGGATCGATCTTCGTTCCGTCCTTCTCGATGTCCGCCACCTGCCACAAGCCGGTCAGGATCCGCGAAATCTCCAGGTTCTCGGTCAGGCGTAAGCGTTCGGACATCGGTCGGTTGATGATCGGTTTCAGATATGCGCCATACTGGGGCCGGAGCGAGGTCAAGACCAGAAGGTTGGGGGCATGGAACGCGACGGCGAACGGGGGTTTTGGCTCTACGACCTGCGGGTGGAGACGGTGCTCGACGGGCGCACGCCGGTCTGCCGGCATGTCGAGGGCGAATATTTCCGGGTGATCGGCGAGAGCCTGGTGTTCGAGAGCGCGCAGATGGTTTCCATGTACGCGCTCGCCGCGGTCCTGCCGCTCCTGCCGGCCCGCCAGCGGGAAAGCGATCCCGACGACTGGATGTCCACCGATGCCGAAGTCGCCTGTGCCGATCCGCATTGCGGCGGGCGCTTTCGAATCGTGCGCGAGGGGCGGCGCTGGTTCTCCCATGCCGCGACGACCGGCCTGCCGACATCACGCGGCACGCCCTATTGGCGCGAGAAGACGAAATGACCGTCGAATCCGCCGACCTGCGGCCGGGTCATCGCATCTCCCGCGTCATCAAGGGCGGTTGGCAGCTGGCGGGCGATCACGGTGAGGTTCGGCCTGCGCAGGCGATCGCCGACATGGAGGCGTTTCTCGACGCCGGCATCACCACATTCGACTGCGCCGACATCTACAAGGGCGTCGAGGACATGATCGGCGCCTTCATCGCCGACGTCCGCCGTCGCCGTGGGGTGGAGGCAGCCGGCCGCGTCGTCGTCCACACCAAGCTGGTGCCGGATCTTGGCCGGCTCGACGACATCCGGCCGGACGAGATCGAGGCGATCGTCGACCGCTCGCTGCAGCGGCTGAAGGTCGAGCGCCTGCCGTTGGTCCAGTTCTTCTGGTGGGACATGACCCGCGGCGATCCGGTCGGCGCGCTCGCCGTGCTCAGGGACTGCCAGCGCAAGGGCAAGATCGCCACTCTCGGCGTCACCAACTGGGACACGCCGGCGATGGATCGCTTCATCGACGCGGGCTACGACGTGGCCTCGGCGCAGGTCCAGTACTCGCTGCTCGACCGGCGGCCGGCAGGGGCCTTCGC
>JACPOA010000066.1 GCA_016185205.1 Hyphomicrobiales bacterium
CGCACTCGCGCGCTGGAATGGGTTGACCCGATTCCTGTACGACGGCCGCATCGAGCTCGACACGAACCCGGTCGAGCGAGCCATCCGACCGGTGGCGCTTGGGCGCAAGAATCATCTCTTCGCCGGCAGCGATGGCGGCGGAGCCCGGTGGGCGACGGTGTGCACCCTCATCGAGACCTGCAAGTTGAATGGCGTCGAACCCTACGCCTATCTGCTCGATGTTCTGACGCGGATGGTCAATGGGCATCCGATCAACCGGATCGATGAGTTGCTGCCGTGGGCTTGGAAGGCCGTGAATCACGTCAAGACCTAAGCGACGTGCAAGAACCGGACGCATACGATTGGAGGCTTCCGACGTCCCCACCGCGCTGGCATGGGGGCAAACCTGGTTGGGCGCATGCTGCTGTCGACACGCCGAATCATTGCGATAGCCTTGCACTTGCTCGGCTGACGAACAGTCCGTCAGGCCGAGGCTGCAAGGCAAACTGGCCCCTAACGGACAGACCAGCTGAAGCGCGATCCGATGTCGCAAGTGGCGACAACCCGGCCAACACGACGTGCGGAGTACGCGCAGCGAATAGCGCCGACTCCTGCCAAGAAATCTCACGCCGGGCGATGGATACCGTGCCACCAACCTGCGGGGCCCCGATCATTGGCGCAAGGCTGGCCACGTAGACCTGCGTCTCCACTGGCAGCTCTCGCGCCGTCGTCAGGTATTCTTCGTAGCGCTTTGGGCCTGCATTGTAGGCGGCGAGAAACCCGGGCGATCCGTAGCGATCGCGCATCTCCCGCAAGTACGCCGCGCCAGCAAGTATGTTGTCGCGCGGGTCGAAGGGATCAGGGCCCAAACCATGGCGGGAACGCAGCTCGGCCCAGGTATCAGGCATGATCTGCATCAGCCCCATCGCACCTTGAGATGAGACGGCGCGCACATCGCCGCCGCTTTCCTGCATCATGACGGCATTGATCCAAAGCGCGGGTACACCGAAGCGCTGCGCAGCCTCAGCGACAAAATCTGCAAAGAGACCTACAGCCGGCTCGCGCTTCACCTGTTCGGCGACCGACGGTTCACTTTGGGCGGAGCAAACGCCTGCGTTGGTCAACGAGAGCAGTAGGCCCACAGCCAACACCACGACTGGCCGAGCGATGCATTGCCGGATCTGGGCCGGAAAGAGGGAGAAGTTGCGATGCTCGTCGAGCAAGGACTCAGCAGTCTGAAGACGGGAGCAGCACATGATCACTCCATTTCAATCCAAATGGGACGTGCGCGAGCGATGACGGCAGACGACGGGATTGGTCCGAAATACCGACCGTCCAAGGAATCGGCCGATTGCCGGTTCATGAGAAAGAGTTCGCCTGCGCCAATGACGCGACAACCCTTCCAGACGGGAAGTGGTCGACCTCGGCTGTCACGCGCGCGCGCCCGCCCCATCTCAATGTCGTCGACTAAGATCGTCGGCCCATTTCTGCAAACGGTTTGCCCAGGCAGCGCCAGAACATGTTTCAGCATGGGAACGCCGCGCGGCAGATAGCTACCGTCGGCGAGGAACGTCTCGAGCGGCTCAGGTGGCACCACGGCGACAAGTTCGCCGACATACCGTGCGTTGGATGGGTGCAGGCCGTAGAGGCCAACCGGAACGCTTGCCGAGGCATTCCACACGTAGAGCGGAGTCCGGCCAGCGCCGGAGGCGAGGGCAAGCACGCCAACACTAGCAAGCATGATGACGAGCATCGAGTTGCACGCGGTCACGGCTCAATCCGTTGACGTCGGAGCCAGGCCTGATGGCGCGAGCGCGTGTACCATCTTGGCGTCTCGCCGGCCGACAGGCGGTTATGGACGTGACGCCAATAGTCTGGCGCTGCATCGGCGGGATCGACACCTACGCCTTCGACCGTGTCGATCATTTGCAGCACCTGTTGAACCTTTGCCCAGCCGGCGATCCGCAGGAGGATGTCGCCTCCGGGACGCACGTAGGGCACGGTCGCGCACGGTGCACTGGCCGGAACCGCGCGCAGGATGTCGATGCGGGACACGATGGTGCCGAAGTCGTTGGCCGCCCAACGGACGAAGGCAAAGATGCTGCCGGGCATAAAGGAGAGGACACGCCGGCGGCGATCGAGAATCTGTTCTGCTGCTGGCCGGCCGAAGCGAATCCAGTGCTCGACGTGCTTCTCGAGCCACAAGAGCTCGACGTGGGTGAGATCGCTCATGCGGCCCGCCTGTCGCCAAGCGCCCACACGAGCTGCTCCCGTCCCGGGCTGCTTGTCGTTGGCCCTGATTGATGAGTCTGGCGGCAGGTGGAATGTTGAGTCTTTGCAGATGTTCGCCCATCGGGTGACGGCCCTTCCAACATAGATTTGGCCCTTATTGAGTGGACTACCTACAAGATGTAGGTGTATTGTCGCGCGACACGCTGTTGAGTCGGAGGACGCGGTGAGAC
>JACPOA010000062.1 GCA_016185205.1 Hyphomicrobiales bacterium
AGCCTGCGCTGGTTCGAGAAGTTCTTCCGCACGCCTGAGTTCACGAATGCCCTGCTGCTATCGCTGTGGATTGCTGGCTGCGTGCTGGTCCTGTCGATCGTGATCGGCGGCGCCTGTGCCTTGGCGCTGGCGCGCGGCAATCTGCCGGGCCGGTCGTTCCTGACGGCGTTCTTCATGTCGCCGCTGATGCTGCCCGCCATCCTGACCGGACTGGCGCTGTTCCAGTCCTACCTGCTGGTCGGGATCGGCCGGCCGGTGTGGGGCCTGATCCTGGCCCATACGCTGGTCGCGGTGCCCTACGTCATCCGCACGACCTTGGCGGTCCTTCACAATTTCGACCGCCGCATCGAGGAGGCGGCGGCCGTTTTGGGCGCCAGTCCGACCCGCGTCTTCTTCGAGGTCACCCTGCCGCTGATCCGGCCCGGCGTGTTCGCCGGCGGCGTCTTCGCCTTCATCGTGTCGTTCGACCAGTTCCCGGTGTCGCTGTTCCTGGTGGTTCCCAAGGGCGAAACGCTGCCGGTGGTGCTGTTCAACTACATGAAGTTCGACCTCGACGGCGCCATCGCGGCGGCCTCGATGGTCTCGATTTTGCTGGCCTTGTCGGTCGTGCTGGTGCTGGAAAGGCTGATCGGGCTCAAGGCTTACGTTAAGCTTTAGATGGGAACAGAGGGGGTCATCATGATTTCACGTCGTACAGTGCTCGGTACCGGCGCGCTCGCTGCGGCAACGCTTGCCACGCCGTCGATCCTTCATGCCCAGACCAAGACGCTCAAGATCACGACCTGGGGCGGCAAGTGGGGCGAGATCATGAAGGCCACGGTCCTGCCGGCCTTCGAGAAGGAGTTCAAGTGCACGGTGCAGGCCGACCAGGCCTTCCCGTTCGTGCCGAAGCTGCAGGCCAGCCCCAAGAACGATCCGATCTATGACGTCCTGCACACGAACTCCAACGAGCAGTGGAACTCGTTCACCGAAGGCCTGGTGATGGCCAAGATCACGCCCAAGGAAGCGCCCAACGTCGCCGACGTCTATCCCTATGCGGTGAGCGACAAGATCGTCGGCGTGTCGATCTTCACCAGTGCGATCGGGCTCGGCTATCGCACCGACAAGGGGCTCACCAAGCCCACGTCGTGGAAGGATCTGGCCGATCCCAAGCTCGCCGGCGTGCGCGGCGGCTACATCATTCCGGTGAACAGCCTCGGCCAGTGCCATCTCATGATGCTGGGCAAGATCTACGGCAAGGGCCTGCAGGACCTCGATGCGGCCTACAAGGCACTGGAGCAGCTGAAGCCCATCAAGCTGGTCGATTTCACCGGCCAGATGGAGAAGATGCTGCTGTCGGGCGAGGTCATCGAAGGCGTCATCCACGATTCGGGCGTCTATCGCTACGACGGCCAGAACCAGCCGGTCGACTTC